>NZ_JAOVTJ010000009.1:0-2945 GCF_027736965.1 Campylobacter sp. JMF_11 EL3 | reverse complement strand
GATTTCTAATACCTTTAACAAGGAAGTAATGCTTAAAAAGATAAGCAAACGAGCTATTAGTACCGGTCAGCTAAATGACTTTCATCACTTACACATCCGGCCTATCAAACAGATAGTCTTTCTGAGCTCTTAAAAGAAGATTCATCTTGGAGTTGGCTTCGAGCTTAGATGCTTTCAGCTCTTATCACATCCCGGCTTAGCTACTGGGCGATGCTCTTGGCAGAACAACCCATACACCAGTGGCCAGTTCGACTCGGTCCTCTCGTACTAGAGTCAACTCTCCTCAATCTTCTTACGCCCACGGCAGATAGGGACCGAACTGTCTCACGACGTTCTGAACCCAGCTCGCGTACCGCTTTAAATGGCGAACAGCCATACCCTTGGGACCTGCTCCAGCCCCAGGATGCGATGAGCCGACATCGAGGTGCCAAACCTCCCCGTCGATGTGAGCTCTTGGGGGAGATCAGCCTGTTATCCCCGGGGTACCTTTTATCCTTTGAGCGATGGCCCTTCCACACAGAACCACCGGATCACTAAGACCGACTTTCGTCTCTGCTTGACTTGTGTGTCTCGCAGTTAAGCTGGCTTATGCCTTTATACTCTACAAGCGATTTCCAACCGCTTTGAGCCAACCTTTGTAAGCCTCCGTTACATTTTGGGAGGCGACCGCCCCAGTCAAACTACCCACCAGACATTGTCCTACCTGAGGATATACTCAGGCTAGTTAGCTACCCAAATAAAGAAGAGTGGTATCTCAACAATGGCTCACCATACACCGGAGTATATGGATCAAAGCCTCCCACCTATCCTGCGCATCTTTATCCAAGCAGCAGTGTCAAGCTATAGTAAAGGTCCACGGGGTCTTTCCGTCTTGCCGCGGGTAGGAGGAATTTTCACCTCCACTACAATTTCACTGGATCCCTCTTTGAGACAGCTCCCATCTCGTTACGCCATTCATGCAGGTCGGTATTTAACCGACAAGGAATTTCGCTACCTTAGGACCGTTATAGTTACGGCCGCCGTTTACTCGGGCTTCGATCAGATGCTTCGCAAAAGCTGACATCATCAATTAACCTTCGAGCACCGGGCAGGCGTCACACCCTATACATCCTCTTACGAGTTAGCAGAGTGCTGTGTTTATGGTAAACAGTCGGGAGGGACTCTTTGTTGTAACCTTCTTTGCTTACAGAGTAAATCCTTCACAAAGTTAGGCACACCTTATACCGAAGATACGGTGCTATTTTGCAGAGTTCCTTAAAGAGAGTTCTTCCACGCGCCTTAGAATACTCATCCCACCCACCTGTGTCGGTTTACGGTACGGGCAATATTAGCTAAACTTAGAAACTTTTCTTGGCTCGATAGTATCAAGGATTCTCAATCTACTCCGAAGAGCGTCATGAGCCTTTAATGTCTCGGATAAAGAGTTACGGATTTGCCTATAACTCAACCTACACACTTAGACCAGCACTTCCATCAGCTGGCTCCCCTAACTTTAAGCGTCCTTCCATCGCACACTAATATTGGTATCGGAATATTAACCGATTTTCCATCGCATACCCCTTTCGGACTTTGCTTAGGACCCGACTAACCCTACGATGACGAGCATCGCGTAGGAAACCTTGGGTTTACGGCGAATATGATTCTCACATATTTTATCGCTACTCATGCCTGCATGCTCACTTCTATCCGCTCCACCACTCCTTGCCGGTATGGCTTCGACGCTGAATAGAACGCTCTCCTACCACTTGCACTAGGTGCAAATCTACGACTTCGGTACTTATTTTAGCCCCGTTATATTTTCCGCGCAGAATCACTAGACCAGTGAGCTATTACGCTATCTTTAAAGGATGGCTGCTTCTAAGCCAACCTCCTGGTTGTTTCAGTAACTCCACATCGTTTTCCACTTAAATAAGATTTAGGGACCTTAGTCGGTAGTCTGGGTTGTTCCCCTCTCGACGACGGATTTTATCACTCGCCGCCTGACTGCTGTGATTACATTATAAGTATTCGGAGTTTGATAGGGTTTGGTACATTGGTGTATGCCCTAGCCCATTCAGTGCTCTACCCCTTATAATTACGACACAACGCTATACCTCAATATATTTCGGAGAGAACCAGCTATCACGATGTTTGATTGGCCTTTCACCCCTATCCACAGGTCATCCGGAGCTTTTTCAACAGCCGTCGGTTGGGTCCTCCACCGGTTCTTACACCGGCTTCAACCTGCCCATGGATAGATCACATCGTTTCGGGTCTGCAGCATCTGACTAATCGCCCTATTAAGACTCGCTTTCGCTACGGCTCCGGGTTTCCTTAACCTCGCCAGATACCACAACTCGCAGGCTCATTATGCAAAAGGCAGTCCATCACCCTGATAAATCATAGGGCTCTGAATGATTGTAAGCAAACGGTTTCAGGTTCTATTTCACTCTGATCACCTCAGTTCTTTTCACCTTTCCCTCACGGTACTTGTGCACTATCGGTCTAGTAGTAGTATTTAGGGTTGGATAGTGGTCTACCCAGCTTCAGACAGGATTTCACGTGTCCCGCCCTACTCAGGATACTGCTAAGTAAAAAGGAGATTTCGCATACGGGATTATCACCCTCTATGATTAAACTTTCCAGTTTATTCTGCTATCTGCTTTTAGTCTTTATTGCAGTCCTACAACCCCACTAGCAAGCTAGTGGTTTGCCCTCTTACGCGTTCGCTCGCCGCTACTAGCGTAATCTCTTTTGATTTCTTTTCCTGAAGGTACTTAGATGTTTCAGTTCCCTTCGTTCGCCCCCGTAGGTAGTTAATATTACTATTAACTGGGTTGCCCCATTCGGAAATTCCCGGATCAAAGCCCCTTGACGGCTCCCCGAGACTTATCGCAGCCTGGCACGTCCTTCATCGCCTCTACTAGCCAAGGCATCCACCGTTTGCTCTTAGTAGCTTACCTTTT
>NZ_JAOVTJ010000008.1:0-3752 GCF_027736965.1 Campylobacter sp. JMF_11 EL3 | reverse complement strand
AATGTCTAACATAATTATCCTTACAAACAAAAAAAGCTCGGAAGCCGAAGCTCCGAGCCAGTTATTATTTTTTAACTTAGTAAGAAATTATCTTACAACACTTAGACCAATTAGTGGGATACCTTTTACAGCCTTAGCGTCTTTCCACGCAAGGCAAGATTTTTGATCGGTACTCTTTGTTTCACATTCTTTCGGAACAAAGGTACTGTCTTTCAATTTCGTAACAGCCGTATCTGCTTGAACCTTTTTACAAATAGAACTAGTTGTATCAGAACCATCTGCAACTGTCATATAAGCAGGGGCCTTGTTACTTACTGTGTCTACCGCAGTAGTTAGCGTAAGCTCAAGACATTTTTTACCTGCTGATGTCAAAAATACACTTCCAGCTTGCGCTGCACCTTCTGCTGCTCCTTCAGGTAATGCTAATTTACCCTCGCCATCAACTGCAACATTTGTCATATCTTTGATAGATTTGGCAAATTCGGCTTGTGATGTATAGTATGCACCTATATCACTAAGAATAGTGCTAACATTTGTAGCTGCTTTTGCAACTTCTGCGTCATCGCGAGTTGCAGCAAGTCTTGGGATAGCAACAGCTGCTAAGATACCTAAAATAACGATAACGAAGATCAACTCGATCATAGTGAAACCTTTTCTCATGGTTTCCTCCTTGTAAATAGATTTCATTTTACATACATATATGTAAAATGCTCTGATTTACGGAGAATTTTATGTGCTTGAAATAGCCTAAATTTAGGAATTTTATAACTAAATTTGAGTTTTAAAATTTGCACTGAAATTTGGCTGAATTTTAAATTTTAAGCTCTTTTTAAGTGCAAATTTTACGCCTGTTTTGTCATTGCGAGCGTAGCGAAGCAATCCAGTAAAATTTAAAGCAAAATTCTATTTAAATTTTGAAATTTAGCAAAAACACTGCGCCGAAATTTTAAACTCGTAGATTGCCACGAAACGGCTTGCACCGTTTCTCGCAATGACAAATCAGAGGCAAGGGAATTTCCCTGGATTGCTTCGTCGCTTCGCTCCTCGCAATGACAATAGCGAACGCTTCAAAAAATCTTGCAATGACAAACTCAATTGTGACGCAGTATTTTCGAGTTGCAAAGCATAAAAAATACGCAAAATTTTATTTTAAAGTTTCATTGCGCGATTTAGATTGCGCAAATCTGATCTATTTTTGATGAAATGTCCATAGATTTTATTTATCATTTCGAGGTTAGAATGCCCCAGTGTGTGGGCGATGAGAGTGGGAGATATATTTGCGCTAAGTAGATGAGAACAAAAGCTATGCCTAGTGACATGAAGCCCACACGGTGGGAGATTTAGAGATTTTAGAAGTTTTTTAAATTTATAAAGTATAGCAAAATAATCATCGCTAAAAATTCGTCCAGCACCTAAATTTAGCTCCAAAATATGATTTTTAAGTGGTTTTAGCAAATTTATTGTGCGTGATTTACCGTTTTTAGGTGTGGTTAGCTCATACCTAGTTTGATTTTTGTAAATTGTGATTTTATCGGCGTTTAAATCAAAATCTTCCTTACAAAGTGCGAGTATTTCGCCACTTCGCGCCCCAGTATAAAACGCAATAAACAAAAATGTCCTTAATTCTCCTTTTGCGTTGGCTAATAATAACCTAATTTGCGCCTTTGTAAAACAAAATTTGGGTTTGTTAAATTTAGGCAGTTTTTTGATGAATTCAAATGGATTTTGACTTGTAACGCCAAATTTCAAAGCCAAAGAAAAGGCATTTTTGAGATAATTCAAAATCAAATTTATACTTTGGTGACTTAGGTTAGAGTTTTTCATAGCGTTTATGGCGTCGTAAATTTGGCTGTGAGTGTATGAGCGAACATGCAAATCTGGTAAAAAATCAAAAGCTCGATTTATACAGACACAAGCTGTTTTTTGGGTGCTAAGTTTGGCGTGGTGGCGCAAATCTGCGAAATAAAGTGCGCAAAAATGGCTCAAAAGATACGGTTTTGGTGGAATTTGAGTAGTTTGGAGGCTAAATTTGACTTTGTTTTGAGGCAAATTTGAATTGATATTTTGGATTTTTGCAGATATTGCGTGATTTGAGAATAATGTGGTGGTTTTGTTTAGGGCGAGCTTTTGGAAAATTGGGAGCAATGTTTGTTTGACATAGGCTAAGTTATGTTTAGTAAAATCTAGCTTTAATGAGCGCTTGATGATTTTGTTTGCACTTTGGAAGCGAAGATAAATTTTACCATTGTGATTGATAAGTTGCATTTGTGTCCTTTTTCGTAGAATTCACGGAATTGCGCAGTTTGCGCAATCGCTGAGGGCGAATTTTATGTGGTATTTTAAATATTTAGTAAAATTTTATGAAATTTGTTTGAAATTTTTATTTCGTATTGCAAAAATACTACCATAACAGGCTAGCTATGTCGTTATTATAAGCGAAGCGACGAAGTAATCCAGGGAAATTCCATTGCCTCTAATCTGTCATTGCGAGGCGACGCAGTCGCCGTGGCAATCTACGAGCCTAAACCACCAAACGCTCTAATCCCTGTCATTGCGAGCCCAGCGTTGCAATCCATGGAAATTCATTGCGCGCTTACCATTGTCATTGCGCTCCGCAAGCCGGGGATACTGCCTCGATACGCGAATCATTGTCATTGCGAGGCGACGCAGTCGCCGTGACAATCTACGAGCCTAAATTACCATGCGCTCTAATCCCTGTCATTGCGAGCGAGCGTAACGAGCGAAGCAATCCAGAGAAATTCCCTTGCCTCTAATTTGTCATTGCGAGAAACGGCGCAAGCCGTTTCGTGGCAATCCACGACTTTAAAATTCCTTGCGCCAAATTTACTGTCATTGCGAGGAGCGTTAGCGACGAAGCAATCTACGAGTCAAAATAACCAAACGCCAAATTTGCTGTCATTATGAGCGCGCAACGCACACCAATCCGCCAAATTCCACACCCGCAAACCACGCAAAAATGGGACTTTTTTATAAAATTTTAAAATTTTTTCAAATTTTTTGCAAAAACAATTGAATTTTTTAATTTTTTTTGCTATAATCCACGCAAGTTTTACATATATGTATGTAAAATGAAATCTATTTACAAGGAGGAAGCCATGAGAAAAGGTTTCACTATGATCGAGTTGATCTTCGTTATCGTTATTTTAGGTATTTTGGCAGCTATCGCTATCCCAAGATTGGCAGCTACAAGAGATGATGCAGAAGTTGCAAAAGCAGCTACAAATATTAGCACTATTCTTAGTGATATAGGTGCATACTATACATCACAAGCTGAATTTGCTGCTAGTATTCCAGCTATGACAAATGTCGCTGTTGTTGGCGAGGGTACATTAAAAGCTGATGCGAATGATGCGACTAAAGTAAGCGGAAGTGTAAATTTGGCATCGGCAGGTAAAGAATGTCTTACACTTACGCTAGTTGCTGCGGTAGAGACATCATCTAAAAAGACCCCTGCTTATATGAAAGTTGAGGCTACTGATGATACGAGTTCTATTTGTAAAAAAGTTCAAGGTGATTCTGCGGTTCAAAAATATGTAGATAGTAAGTTCACAGGACAAACTTATAACAAAACTGATAGTAAATGGGAGCCAGATTCATCAGCTACAGATGGTATTCCACTAGTAGGTCTAAGCGTTGTAAGATAATTTCTTACTAAGTTAAAAAATAATAACTGGCTCGGAGCTTCGGCTTCCGAGCTTTTTTTGTTTGTAAGGATAATTATGTTAGACATT
>NZ_JAOVTJ010000007.1:0-39264 GCF_027736965.1 Campylobacter sp. JMF_11 EL3 | reverse complement strand
AGATGAGCATAATAAATTCTTCGTTGGTCTTGCCGGCGAATATGAGTTTAGCTCAGAAGCAGGCGGTAGATTTATCGTGCCAAATGGTAGCACAGGCGAAATGTTAAGCCCAGATCTAAAAGGCCTAACAGGAATTGGCGAAATCGGCTATCAATACAAAACCGAAACGCTTAAATTCGATGCTGGCGTAAAAGGATACGCTGGCAAACAAGAAGGTGTAAGCGCACAAATGGCGCTTAGCATTGCGTTTTAGTTAAATTTGGCAAAATTTAAAATTTTGCCAAATTTCTAAAATTTAACCTCTGAATTTAATCTTTAAATTTAATCCTTAAATTTGACCCAAACCCGAGAGCAATCTCGGGTTTTTTTATGGGTTGGAATAGCTGAAATTTGTTTAATTTGTCATTGCGAGAATTTTGCGTTAGCAAAATTCGTGGCAATCTACGAGCTAAAATAACCAAAACATTTACAAGCGTGTCATTGCGAGGCGTGATAACGCCGAAGCAATCCAGAAAAATTTAAAGCAAAATTCTACTTAAATTTAGCATTGAACGATTTTTTGAATTTAACTTGCGCCGTGAAATTCTCTGTAAGGGGGAGGGCGCGCTTTTTAGGAGACGCTACCCTCCCCCTTACCAACCCCCACCCCTGTAAAACCTTAGAAGTGGCTAAATTTAGAAAAACTTCGTTTTTCTAAATTTAGCTGATTTGATTTTTACTGAACGCCTAACGGCGTTGCTAGATTACCACGCGAGCAAAGCTCGCTCGCAATGACAAATTTGGCAAATTTCAAATCTCAGGCGCAGTGTTTAAACCACCAAAAAGGCTAAATTTGACCCTAATTTGCCCATTTTTCGCGCTCACCACTCTCGTCGATTTCGTTGCCGATTTTTTCATAAAGCGCGTAGTAATACTCCACAAACTCCCTACACACCGCGTCTTTTGGCAGATACACGCCGCTAGTATTTTCGACAAATCCGTCCAAAAAGTCGTAAGCATCGAGCTTTTTGTAATAAGTGCTCGCTAAAATTTCGTAATTTTTCAGGCAAATTTCCTTAAATCTCTCATACCCCGCCTCGCTAAAATCGACCGCAAGCTTCGCGCCGTCAAATTTCAGCACGCCGGCGCGGAATAGTAGCGTCAGATGAATTAGCCCCTCGCAATAATACGGCCTCACATCATTTACCCTTTGCCACGCGATGAGCCCCACGCTGCGGCGGATTAGCTCGTCAAGGACCGGCAGGCGCATTTCTGGTTTTTCGTTGAAAAAGAAGTTGATTAGCCCGCCCGTGGTAGCCTTGTATTCTTCGACGAGCTTGAAAGCGCCTGATTTATTCATCAGCGACTCTGTGTCCTCGTCGATGAAAAATATATGACCAAACTCATGTCCGATTGTGGAGATTTCATAAACCATGCGCCAAATTTTAGGCTGTTTGAATAAAATTTCGCGCCCAAAATTTAGATAATCTAAATCGAAAATTTGCGATGAAATTTTCATAAATGGCTTGGCTTTGGCGCTTTCATAGACAAAATTTACAAATGCGAAAATTTTCTTTCCGCAGTTTGTGCTGACGAATTCGTCATTTGGCACAACCTGCGCCGAAAATAGCCCGTTTAAATCCGCGCCGTAATAAATCATCGGCGTGGAGATATAAAGCTGAGTTTTATCAATGTTTGAAAGCACGAGTGAGCGCATTACAGGGCTATTTGCGCCGATTTGTTTGTAAATTTTATCGAAACTAGCACTTACTTGGGCCTTAAATTTATCCGCGTCAAACCTAGTTGGCTGAGATAGTCTGATGTCCCATTCTAGCGCGACTGCGTGTGTGTAGTTATCCTCGTAGTATTCAAGCGGGTGGCCGATTTGTATCGGGGATTTGGTCTCCATCCACGCCATTTCAGCGTCCCGCCACGCGCCGATTACAAAGACATTATTGCGCTCGGCAAAGGCTGTGCGAAGCTTGGCTAGGTAGTAGATATATGCCCGCTCCTCGGCGTTGCTAGCTAGATCTTCGAGCTCTAAAATAGCCTTATTAAATGTGCCGATTAGCTCCTTGCTATCCTCTTCAAACGCCACGGCATAGGGCGCCATGACAAATTTGCCCTCGCTATCTTGGATAATCGCGCCATAGCAACGATCGCAAATTTCATCGTGTGGCGTGCGCTGTAAAAGCTCGTTTTCAAAAAGATACTCTTTGGCGTCCGCGATACTGGCGAAATTCATCTCTAAGCGTTTGTTGTTGGTATCGATAACGAGTTTTTGCCAGCTTTTTTGCATTTGATTGATTACAAGTCCGATTTTATGCACGCTTTTGATAAGCTCTAAATAAAATGGGTTTAAAATTTTCTCCTCTTCGATTTTTGCGATAAGCGCGGCGTGCATGTCAGAGTGTATTTGCCTGACATAATCATACATTTTTTCACGCAAAAAGCTTTGTTTGTTTGCGTCATAGCCTAGCTTGCGAAATTCTTGCATCATTGCTTCTTCTTTTAAATCCACAATACGCCTTAAAACCGCGATTTTCGCGCTTTGTGTGTCGCTAAATTCGCAAATTTGCAGACCTTGTTTTATGATTTCGCTATCTGAGTTTGCATAAAGTGCGTTTAAATTTGCCTTCGTTTCGCTCACCAATTCGTTTAATCGATCGAAATTATTCATATTTTTCCCTTTAAAATTTTGGCTAATTTTAGCAAAATTTTTTTTAAGAGAGTTTTAGTAACTTTTTATTTAATTTGGCTTTGCTACAATGCCAAGCTTAAATTTACAAATAAGGAGAAAATATGGAACATATGGGCGAAGCAGTTATAAAAATCATCGCTATGCCAACAGACACTAACCCAGCCGGAAATATCTTTGGCGGGTGGATTTTATCACAGATTGATTTGGCTGGAACGGTCGCAGCAAGGGAATTTGCACCTGAGCGCGTGGTTACAATATCGATGAAAGAGGTGATTTTCAAACAGCCTGTTTTCGTGGGAGATTTAGTCACTTGCCACGCAACCGTGACCAAAATCGGCAACACTTCGATTACGGTTTTGGTAAATGTCACAGCCGAGAGGTATTGCAAAGAGTCGCGCTCTCGCATTTGCCAGCATGTAACAAGCGCAGAAGTAACCTATGTAGCCGTCGATAGCGAGGGCAACAAGCTCGTAATCGATCCAGAGCTAAAAAAATTAAAGGGATTTTAGGCTAAATTTGGCAAATTTTAAAATTTGCCAAATTTTTATTTTGTGTGTTTTTTAAACTCTTCGAAAAATTCAGATTCTAGCTCAGCATTGCTTTTTACAATCATACCAGAGCCGTGTATTACGCTTGGCATACAGGCGGTGCAAATATGCACGGTTTCGCCGTTTTTGTGGGCTTTGATGAATACAGCGTTTTCGTCATCGCTACTTTTGAGTGAGCAGATATTGCAGATATAGACATTGCCAGTTTTCATGAGAAATCCTTTGAAATAAACTAAACCGCTATTTTATACAAATTCGGCATAAAATTCATTGATTTGCATTAATTTTTTTAAATTTTAGTTGCGATAAAAATATTATATGCGATAAGTATATGATAAAAAATAGCTGGAAAAACAGACCCACGAGCGGGATCAAACACGCTAAATAAAACAAAAATACGCTAAGCATAAATTTATATCCACCGCCCTTTTTATAGCACTTCTCAAAGCTTTTTTTATCTAGGGTATTTGAAGCGACATCGATTAAAATGAGTTTATAATAAATATAAAAAAATGGTATATTTATCACAAAAAGATTTATTAAGGGAACTGCTAAAAGTAGCAAGCAAAGCAGTAAAATTCCAATAAATTTTAAAATTTCAATCGCCATTAGGGTTAGCACTCGCCCCAAATTTGGCTCATCGGCGCGCTCTAAATGGTAGTGTCTTAAATTTATCTCTTTTGTAACAATCGGCGTGAGAAATCCAGCGATAAAAAGCGCGCAAAACACGCTTAGCATAAGCACCAAAAATGTCCCAAAGGTGTAAAAAATCACGCCGATTATCCATTTTGTGGCGCCGTAAGCTAGCAGTTTTGCAATCAGCGGAAATCTCGCCTCGTCCAAAAAGCTAAAATCCCCGCTTTTTGCCCCCTCTTCGAGCAGAGCAAAAATCTCGCTTCCGCCAAAATACATAAAATATCCAAGCACCAAAAGTGCGCAAAAAAACGGCAAAAGCGAAAGGGCGATGAATTTTTTCGTAAAAAAATCTTTGATTGAAAGGCGAAAAATTTTACCCATTAAATTTCTTTAAATTTCGCTGTTTTTATAGGCTTTTTCTAAATTTGCGTAAATTTCGCCCACTTCCAAAACGCCACTATTTAAAATTTCTACCAAAACGACATTATCCTCTTTGCCGTTCCAAATTTTGCGGTAGCTGCCCTCTTTGTAGCCGTTGTCTTGGCGGAATTTATTTAGCACATTTTTGCCGATATATTTGGCGAAAAGCACCTCCAAATTTACCCCGCACTTGATCGCCACTCTGAAATAATCCTGCAAAAGCGAACCCACGCTAAAATTAAATCCACTCGTCTCATGAATCAAAAGCTCGATATCATTTACGATTTCATAAATCGAGTAATCCTCGATATTTGCGCGGTGCGCGCTAAATTCTCTAAACGCGCTTACGCTGATTACTTCGCTAGCAATCTCATCAATGCTCTTTAAATTTTTGTTTTGTTCCAAAACATAGCTCATCACAAAGTGCCAAATATCCACGATTTCGATGACGATATTATCTATATCAGGGGCTGCGGCGATGTTTTTCCAGTGCTTCCATGCAAAGCTGTCGATTAGCTCAGCGCACTCCATATAAATGCAACGCTTCCAGTTGATTAGTTTGCCGTTTTTGGTGTATCCGTCCTCCCAGCCCACGCCGTTAGTTTCGTCGTTTAGGCGTTGTTGCATTAAAAACATCTCTTTTATTTTTTTATAATTTTCCATAACTTCTCCTAAATTTAGCGCGAAATTATAGCGCATAAAAGAAAATGTAGGTATAATTACTCAAATTTTTGAAATTTTAAATTTTACAGGGGGATTTATGGATAAATTTGACCTATTTTTAAGCAAAATGAAGCTTATGTCAATCGCCGTGCTAGTCGAAAATCTGCCGTATTGCTCAAACGCATTTTACGCTTACGATAAAGACAATAAAACCTTGATTTTTTCAGGACATGAAGATTCTACGCATATCAAAGCGCTTTTTACCAATCGTTTCGTCTCTGGCACGATTGCTTTGGATACCAAAATCATTTCTAGGATTAAAGGAATTCAGTTTAAGGGCAAAATTCGTAGCGCAGATGAAAACGAGGCTAAAATTTACTTCAAAAGATTTGCCGTTGCCAAGGCGATGAACCCTGAGCTTTTTGCCATTAGGCTTGATTGGATGAAGCTAACCGATAATGTCGTAACCTTCGGTAAAAAGCGCGTTTGGGAGCGCAAAAAAGAGGAGTAAATTTTACTCCTTTTACTTAAATTCAGTTGAATTTGTATCCGTAAAATTCCATTTTTATTTTAATTACTTACAACAAATTAAGCAACTTTTAGCTAAAATTCACAGGTTTTACACAATCCCGAACAGTAAGGAGAAATTATGGGAAAAGTTATGAAAACTATGGACGGAAACGAAGCCGCGGCTTATGTTTCTTACGCTTTTACCGAGGTTGCAGGAATTTACCCTATCACACCTAGCTCACCAATGGCTGATTATACAGATATGTGGGCCGCAAAAGGCATGAAAAACCTTTTTGGCATGCCAGTTAAAGTCGTAGAAATGCAAAGCGAGGCAGGTGCCGCTGGAACAGTGCATGGCTCACTACAAGCTGGTGCGCTTACTACAACTTACACAGCTTCACAAGGCTTACTACTTAAAATTCCAAATATGTATAAAATCGCTGGACAAATGCTACCAGGCGTTATCCATGTAGCAGCCAGAGCCCTTGCAGCGCAAGCTCTTTCTATCTTTGGTGATCACCAAGATGTCTATGCATGTCGCCAAACAGGCTTTGCTATGCTAGCAAGCGACAGCGTGCAAGAAGTAATGGATCTAGGCGGTATCGCTCACCTAGCAGCGATTAAAGGTCGCGTTCCTTTCCTACACTTCTTCGACGGCTTCCGCACAAGCCACGAAATTCAAAAAGTCGAGGTTATGGATTACGCTGAATTTGACAAATTGCTCGATTACGACGCAGTTCAAGCCTTCCGTGATAATGCACTAAACCCAGAGCACCCAAAAACTCGCGGAACAGCTCAAAACGATGACATTTACTTCCAAACAAGAGAGCTAACAAACAAATTCTACGACGCTTTGCCAGATATCGTAGCTGATTATATGGAAAAAATTTCAAAAATCACAGGCAGAGAGTATAAGCCTTTCACTTACTATGGCGCAAAAGACGCTACAAGCGTTGTAGTCGCAATGGGTTCAGTAAATCAAACTCTTGAAGAGGTAGTTGATTATCTAAATTCAAAAGGCGAAAAAGTTGGCGTTATCAAAGTTCATCTTTACAGACCATTTAGCGTAAAACACCTATTTGCTGTTTTACCAGAATCAGTAGAGAGAATTTGCGTTTTAGATAGAACAAAAGAGCCAGGAAGTATCGGCGAGCCACTATACCTAGATATCAAATCAGCATTTTATGGCAGCAAAAAAGCTCCACTAATCATCGGCGGACGCTATGGCCTAAGCTCAAAAGATGTCGATCCAGCTCAAATGATCGCTGTATTTGACAACCTAAAATCAGACCAACCAAAAAATGGCTTCACTGTGGGTATCGAAGACGATGTAACCTTCCTATCACTAAAAGTCGGCGAGAAAATTTCTCTTGGCGAAGCAGATGAGATCGAGTGTCTTTTCTACGGACTTGGCGCAGACGGCACAGTCGGTGCGAACAAAAACTCAATCAAAATCATCGGCGATAAAACAGATCTTTATGCGCAAGCATATTTTGCTTACGATAGCAAAAAATCAGGCGGTTACACACGCTCGCACCTAAGATTTGGTAAAAAACCAATCCGCTCAACTTACCTAGTTTCAAATCCAAATTTCGTAGCCTGTTCAGTAGCGGCGTATCTTGAAATTTACGATGTAATCGACGGTATCAAAGATGGTGGAACTTTCCTTTTGAACTCAATCTGGGACGCAGAGGAAACTATCAAAAAAATACCAAACAAAGTAAAAAGAATCCTAGCGCAAAAAAATGTTAAATTCTACATTTTAAACGCTACTAAACTAGCCCACGAAATCGGACTAGGCAACCGCACAAATACCATTATGCAATCAGCATTTTTCAAACTAGCAAAGATTATTCCGTTTGAAGAAGCTCAAAAATATATGAAGGAATTTGCATACAAATCATACGCTAAAAAAGGCGACGCAATCGTGCAAATGAACTATGACGCGATTGATAAGGGCGCTGACGGCTTAGTCCAAGTCCCAGTCGATCCTGCATGGGCAAATTTGAAAGACGAAGTAAAATCTGATAGCGTAGGATACAAAGGCACAGAATTCGTCGAAAAAATCGTAAAACCTGTAAATGCAGCCAGAGGAAATGATTTGCCAGTATCAGCATTTATCGGACACGAAGACGGCTCATTTGAAGCAGGCACTACAAAATACGAAAAACGCGGTGTAGGCGTGCTTGTGCCAAAATGGATCGAGGCAAATTGTATCCAATGTAACCAATGCGCGTTCGTCTGCCCACACGCTGTAATCAGACCGTTCTTGCTAGACGAAAACGATGTAGCAAACGCTCCACAATACACAAAAGAGCACCTACTTGACGCAAAAGGCAAAGATTTTGCAGGTATGAAATATAAAATTCAAGTAAGCCCGCTAGATTGCACTGGTTGTGCATTGTGTGCTGAAAACTGCCCAAGCAAAGAGAAATCTTTGGTTATGGTTCCACTTGGCGAAGAAATGGATAAAGGTGAGCAAACAAGCGCTGATTATTTATTTGAAAATGTTCGCTACAAAGATGATTTGGCACCGAAAAACAATGTCAAAAATGTCGGCTTTGCTAGACCATATTTCGAATTCCACGGCGCATGCCCAGGTTGTGGTGAAACTCCATATATCACACTTGTAACAAGATTATTCGGCGATCACATGATTGTAGCAAATGCGACAGGATGTAGTTCGATCTACGGCGGTTCTGCTCCTTCGACTCCATACCGCAAAGACGCAAACGGACGCGGTGTCGCATGGGCAAACTCACTATTCGAGGACAACGCAGAATTCGGCCTTGGTATGAAGGTAGCAACAGAGACAATTCGCCATAAAATCGAAGATGTTATGCTAAATACAATGGAAGAAGCTCCAAACGCGCTAAAAGCTCTATATAATGACTGGATCGAAAATCGCAACGACACTGTAAAATCTCGCGAAGTCACAGACAAACTAATCCCAATCTTAGAGCAAAACAAAGGTGTTAAGGGCGTTAGTGAAATTTTAGAGAGAAAATCTTACCTAAGCAAAAAATCACAATGGATTATCGGTGGCGACGGCTGGGGTTATGATATCGGATACGGCGGACTTGATCATGTTTTAGCTAGTGGCGAAAATGTAAATGTTTTGGTTCTAAACACTGAGGTTTATTCAAACACAGGTGGCCAAAGCTCAAAAGCTAGCCGCCGCGGTTCTATCGCTCAATTTACAGCTGGCGGAAAACCAGTTCAAAAGAAAGATTTGGGACAAATCGCTATGACTTACGGAAATATTTTCGTAGCTCAAATCAACTCAAACGCTAGCCAAGCTGCTACAATCAAAGCGATTTTGGAAGCAGAGGCTTATGATGGTCCATCACTCATCATCTGCTACTGCCCTTGTATCGCTCATGGTATCAAAGGCGGTCTAAACCACTCTGGCGCACAAGCTGAGCTTGCGACAAAATGCGGTTACTGGCCAACTTATACCTTCGATCCACGCTTAGCAGACGCTGGTCAAAACCCACTAAAAATCAGCTCAAAAGAGCCTGATTGGGATCTATACGAGAGCTTTTTGATGAACGAAGTTCGCTACAACGCTCTAAGGAAAAACAACCCAGAGCACGCTGACGAGCTTTATGCTAAAAACAAACAAGACTCTCAAAAACGATACAGACAGCTAAAACGCTTAGCAAATTCTGATTATTCAGACGAGATTTAATCTCGCAGGTTGCGGTAAATTTACCGCAACCTTTTTTCTTTATTCTTTCAAAATTCCCCAAATTTAGCCTTTTTAAATTTATAAAAATTCTGAGATTTTTATATCCATTATCAGAAAGTTTTAAATTTTTTGTGTTATAATAACCAATATCAAAACAAAAGGGGATAAAATGAGTGTTTTAGTAATAGGCGCGGATGAAATCACTCCGATAAAGGCTGTTTTGCACAATCTTGGCGCGACGCATATCGAGCATTGGGACGCACGCAACGAAAACCGCGTCAATCGCAAACCAATCCCGCAAAATACCGACTGCGTGGTAATGCTAACTAGTTTTTTAAACCACAACACGATGAAAAAAATCAAAAGCGAAGTCAAAAAGCGCAATATCCCGCTTGTGTGCGCAAAACGAAGCGTGAGCTGTGTATTTTGCGAGTATTGCAAGATTTTCGGGCTAAAAAATACATTTTGTTGCGATAAAGACAAAAACGATTAATCTAAAATTTCGCCCAAATTTCTCGCTGAAATTTTGGGTGAAATTTAGCTTTTGCGAAACCCCAAATTTAGCCCTTTTAAAATTTGCTAAATTTAACTAAACCGCGATTTAATCGCACTTTCTACGAAATCCAAATTTTGCATTTTGCGCGATTTGTATGCGAATTAATCATCAAATTTAAGTATAAATTCATAGCAAAATTAGTAATATAGACCCTCGAAATTTAGCTTATAAAGGATTTTAAATGATAGGCATTATCTACGGTAGCTCGATGGGAAACACAGAAGCAGCCGCGAAACTCATAAGCGAAAATTTAGGCATAGTAAATGAAATCAAAAATGTAGCAGATATCACGCCAGCAGACCTCGCAAACTACACCGCGCTCATCGTAGGAAGCTCTACTTGGAACGATGGCGAACTCCAAGACGATTGGGCGAGCTTTGATTTTGATTCGCTCGCAATTAACATAGCTGGCAAAACGGTAGCGATTTTTGGCATGGGCGATAGTTCGAGCTATTCTGGCGCATACTGCAACGCAATGGCGGAGTTGTATGTCAGATTTAAAACCGCCGGCGCAAAAATCATAGGCGCGGTGCCGACTGAGGGTTATGAATTTAGCGCAAGCAAAGCCATAAAAGACGGAAAATTCGTAGGCCTTGCCCTCGATAACGACAACCAAAGCGCCCTAACAGAAGGTCGCATAAAGGCTTGGTTGGCCCAAATCACCCAAGATCTTCAATGATTTTAAGATACCTTAGGGTGTCTTTTTGATTTTCAAATTTTAATTTTTAAAGCTTTCAAATTATCAAATTTGGCTAAATTTAGCCCTTTTTCGCTAATAAAAGTATACACGAAAGTATCAGCACAAATCCTACGAAATCCAAAAATACAAATTTTGTCCCTAGCCAAAAATGTGCAAAAAATGCTGCGCTAACTGGCTCAATTGCGGCGATTAGGCTTGCTTTTGGCGCACCGATTAATTTCACCCCAACCATATAAAAACTAAATGCTAAAACCGTGCCGAAAAACACCACACCTAAAAACGCCAAAACACCGCTTAAATCGCTAACGCCAGCTAAATTCCACACGCCCAAAACCCCGCCTAAAACCACTCCGCCAAGCACCATGCCCCAGCCTAAATTTAGCACGACGGGGTATTTTTGGTTTAGTTTTTTGGGCGCGAGATTATACACACAAACGCAAGCTGCGCTAAGCAGACAAAAAATAAGCGCTTTTTGGCTGATTACAAGCGAGCCCAAATCCCCATGCGTAGCCAAAATCACAACGCCCAAAATCGCCAAAATCAGCGAAACAAACTCATTGATTTTAGGCAATCGCGCCTCCGTGATACACACAATCGCCAAAATCATCGCAGGCGCGGTGTATTGGATCACGGTGGCAACAGCGGCGTTTGAAAGCTCGATAAAATAAAAATAAAAATATTGCGTCAGCATTAAGCCCAAAATCGAAAACGCCAAAAATTGCGCCCTCAAATTCGCGTCCAAAATCGGCGCAAACACTCGCCTATCTCGCAACGAAAAAGCACAATAAATCACCAAAACTCCCCCAGCACAAAGCAGGCGAAGCGGGACAAGCCAGTTTGCGCTCACACCCTTTATTTCGAAGAGATACTGACCGCAAACCCCGCTAAATCCCCACAAAACCCCACCAAGAAAGGTTATGAAAATGCCAAAAATTATACTTTGCGTTTTCATATTAATTGAATTAAATTTATAAAATTTCGGCAAATTCACGCTAAATTTAACGCAAATTTGCCAAATTTAAGAATTATTTGTTTTTTAGATACTCTTGCAAGCTTTTCACTTCCAGTGCGCTTCCGTCTTGGACCGCACACACTGACATAGTAGCAGCGAGCGCAGCCTTGATATTCGTAAAATACGGCAGTTTAAATCTCACCACAGCTTGGCGGATTTTAAATGTATCTGACGAGCTTGATTTGGTGTCGCTGGTGTTGATGACAAGGGCGATTTCGCCATTTTTTAGCTTATCTTCGATATTTGGGCGACCCTCAGAGATTTTATAGACGAACTCGCACTCCAAACCAGCCTCTTTTAGCGCTTTGCAAGTCCCGCCAGTGGCAATCAGACTAAATCCAGTCTCAACCAAAGTCTTAGCTAGGCTTACCCCTTTTTCTTTGTCGCGATCAGTCAAGCTCATAAACACAGCGCCCTTGCTTGGCAAGACATTGCTGGCTGAAATTTGGCTTTTTGCAAAGCTTTTTGCGAAATTCTCGCTAATACCCATAACCTCGCCCGTGCTTTTCATCTCAGGTCCTAACGCGATGTCGCAGCCTGGGAGTTTATTAAACGGAAATACGCTCTCTTTGACGCAAACTCTGCCACTCACGCGCGGTTTTAAAATGCCCTTTTCCTCACACAAAACGCCAAATTTATCGTAAAATTTAAGCGCCTCGCGCAAATTTCCTTGCCACATTACGCGAGTGGCGACCTTTGCCATTGAAATTCCAGTTGCTTTGCTCACAAACGGCACGGTTCTAGAAGCTCTCGGATTGACCTCAATCATATAAAGCTCGTCCTCAAAAATCGCAAACTGAATATTCATAAGCCCCACGACGCCCAAATTTAGCGCGATTTGTTTTGTGGTTTCGTTGATTTTATCAATCATCTCATCGCTTAGGCTCATTGGAGGCAATATGCTTGCACTATCGCCAGAGTGGATTCCAGCCTCTTCGATATGCTCCATTATCGCACCGATATAGACATCTTTGCCATCGCTTATAGCATCGACATCAAGCTCTGTGGCATCAAGCAAAAATTTATCTAATAATACCGGTGAGTGGTAGCTCACGCTCACAGCCTCGCTCATATACTCTTTTAGCTCATCGACATTATGCACTCTTCTCATAGCCCGTCCGCCAAGCACATAACTAGGGCGCACAAGGACCGGATAGCCGATAATCGCGGCCTTTTCGATTGCTTCGGCTTCGCTAATGGCTGTGTCGTTTTTAGGCTGTTTTACGCCGATTTTAGTGATAAATTCGCTAAATTTCTTGCGGTCTTCTGCAATATCAATCGTGCGCGCGCTCGTGCCGATAATCTTGGCTCCAATTGCGTTTAGGCGTTTGGCAAATTTAAGCGGAGTTTGTCCGCCAAAATGCACGATTACACCCTCTGGCTTTTCTGTCTCGATTACGGTGCGAACATGCTCGAAATCAATCGGCTCAAAATACAAAATATCGCTCGTATCGTAGTCGGTCGAAACCGTTTCTGGGTTGCAGTTATACATAATGCTCTTTATGCCAAGATCCCTTAGCGCATAACTTGCATGCACGCAACAATAATCAAACTCAATGCCCTGCCCTATGCGGTTTGGACCACCACCGATGATTAGGACTTTTTTGGCGTTTTGCGGCGTTCTGGTTGGCAGGTTTGGCGTGATATTTGTGCTAGAATACAAATACGGCGTGAGAGCCTTAAATTCGCCTGCGCAGGTATCGACTTCGTTATACTCTAAATTTATGCCGTGTTTTGCGCGCGCAAAGAAAATATCGTTTTGCGTAAGGCCTAGATTATCGACTTTGTTAATCAAATGCGCAATCATTTTGTCCGAAAAGCCCATAGTTTTGGCTTTGCGAAGCAAATTTGGAGCATTTAGGATATCCATGTCGATTTTGGCTTCAAATTCGACGATTTCGTGAATTTCGCGCAAAAACCATGGATCAATTTTGCTAAATTCAAAGACCTCATCTACACTAAATCCCTCACGGTAAGCTTGCGCGACATACAAAATTCTATCCTGTCCTGCGTTTCTAAGCCCAAAAATCAAATCATCTTTGCTTAAATTTAACTCGATAAAGCCATAGTAGCTTTTCTCCATTGAGCAAAGCGCCTTTTGGATACTCTCTTTAAATGTGCGACCAATCGCCATTACCTCGCCGATACTTTTCATCGCAGTGCCAAGGTGCGGGTTCGCGCCCGGGAATTTCTCAAAGGCAAAACGCGGGATTTTTGTGACGATATAATCAATCACAGGCTCAAAGCTTGCAGGCGTGCCAGTAATATCGTTTTTAATCTCATCTAGGCTAAAACCCACAGCTAGCATGGTAGCGACTTTGGCTATCGGGTAGCCTGTGGCCTTGCTAGCTAGGGCTGAGCTACGGCTGACGCGCGGATTCATTTCGATTACTATCATGCGACCTGTGCGCGGATTTATGGCAAATTGCACATTGCTTCCGCCCGTATCGACGCCAATCTCACGCAAAATCGCAAAACTTGCATCACGCATACGCTGATATTCTTTATCCGTGAGCGTCAAAGCCGGTGCAATCGTAATGCTATCGCCCGTATGCACGCCCATAGGATCGAGATTTTCGATAGAGCAGACGATAATGCAGTTATCTTTATTATCCCTGATAACCTCCATTTCATACTCTTTCCAGCCAAGCAAACTCTCTTCAATCAAAATTTCATGGATTGGGCTAATGTCAATGCCGTTTTGTGCGATTTCTTTAAATTCGTCGATATTATACGCTACGCCACTTCCTGCACCTCCGAGTGTATAACTAGCGCGGATAATGAGCGGAAAGCCGATTTCTTCGGCTGCTTGGTGAGCTTCTTCCATAGTGTAGGCATATTTTGACTTTGGTAAATCCATGCCGATTTTAATCATTGCCTCTTTAAAAGCCACGCGGTCTTCGCCCTTTTTAATCGCTTCTGGTTTAGCACCTAGAAATTTCACATCGCCTAGCTCGCCACTTTCATAGACTTCCATTGCGACATTTAGCGCAACCTGACCGCCCATAGTAGGCAGTATCGCATCGACGCCCTCTTTTTTGATAATTCGCAAAATGCTCTCTTTTGTGATTGGCTCGACATAAGTCGCATCTGCAAAATCAGGGTCTGTCATAATCGTAGCTGGGTTTGAATTTATCAAAACTACGCGATAGCCCAAATTTTTCAAAGTTTTAGCAGCTTGTGTGCCACTATAATCAAATTCACACGCTTGACCGATGACGATAGGACCGCTTCCGATAAGCAATATCGTCTTTACATCTTCTCTTTTTGGCATTATCTTTCCTTTGTAACGACATACAAAAACGTTGGCATATTTGGATTTGCGTATGGCTCTATGACAGCGCTTTTGTATAATTTACCACTCTGAACTGATTTGACCCGCCCCACAGGCACACCCTCGAAAAATATCTCGTCCTTTCCGCTCGTATAAACCTCATCGCCGACTTTTGGGTCTAGCCATTGTGGGATAAATTTCACCACCAAAACATTTCCCTCGCCGTTTGCAACGCCTGGAATTTGACTCTCGCCGATTGATACAGAAAAATTGCTTTTTTCATCTTTTTGGAGTATGGCTAGGGGCTTGTTATCGCGATTTACAACGATTCCTGCGGTTTTGCCCTCGCTGATGAGACCATAGACTTTATCTGGATTGAAATTTTTAAAATTTATCCAAAATTTGTTGTAATCATTTAAGCTAGCGTAACTTAGCGTCCTAACAAGCTCGACACGCGGTTCGTAAGCGGAGCTGTTTTTATCAAGCAAAATTTTATTTAACTCCCCCGCAAAGGTGCCAAGAAGCATGGCGGATTTTTTCAGCTCCTCGTTTTCGGCGCGCAGGGCTTCGATAGTGTTTGCTTGATCGATATGTTTTGAAATTTTGTTTTTTATAAAGCTCGTAATATCTTTGTAAGTATCGATAGCTCCTCCGCTAAGACCGATAAATTTACCATGAATTTGCGATCCAAAAATAAGCGAAGTAGCCACCAATACCACAGCGATGAGTAGAAACTTTACATTAGTCATTTGCTGCTTGTTTTAGCGATTTGATCTCTTCTAGGGCCTTGCCAGTGCCGTTTGCGACGCAAAGAAGCGGTTCATCTGCTACGAATACAGGCAATTTCACAGCCTCACTTAGATATTTATCTAGCCCTCTAATTAGCGCGCCTCCGCCGGTTAAAACCACGCCGTTTTCTACGATATCGGCTGCGACTTCTGGCTGGATACTTTCAAGCACAAATTTTAGCGCGTCAGCGATTTCGCGGATTGAGTCTTTTATCGCCTCTCTGACATCTTCGCTAGTTAGATCAACCGAGCTTAAAAGCCCGCTGATTTGGTCCTTGCCTTTGACCGTGTAGGTTAGATCTTTTGGTTGTTGGATTGCGGTGCCGATTTTGATTTTGATCTCTTCGGCTGCACGCTCTGAGATAAGAAGGCTGTATTTTTCTTTGACATAATTTACAATGCTAGCGTCGATTTTATCGCCTGCTACGCGCACTGATTTTGCATTTATAATGCCCCCTAGCGAAATCACACCAATCTCTGTCGTGCCACCACCGATATCTACGACTAGCGAGCCTTTCGCCTCGGCTACTGGAAGCCCTGCGCCAATCGCTGCTGCCATTGGTTCTTCGATTAGATAAACCTCGCGCGCCCCTGCTATCATCGCGCTTTCTCTCACGGCCTTGCGCTCGACTTGTGTTAGACCATAAGGCACAGAGATGATAATCCTAGGACTTACAAAAAAGCGTCTTTTGTGCGTTTTTTCGATGAAATATCTAATCATCTTTTCAGTCATATCAAAGTCTGCGATAACGCCGTCTTTCATCGGGCGCACAGCCTCGATATCGCCCGGTGTGCGACCTAGCATCTCTTTGGCTTCTGCGCCCACAGCTATGATTTTTTGTTTGCCATAGCGTTCGTTTTGCACAGCCACGACGCTTGGTTCGTTTATGATTATACCTTTATCTTTGAGCAAAACTAGCGTGTTTGCCGTGCCAAGATCAATCCCCATATCACTAGAAAATAAGCCTAATAAAGAATCAAGTAACATTTATTCCCCTATGCAGTTAAATTTTGTTTTACTAATATCGGCTTTGCGCCCTCACTGACTACCTCTTTTGAGATAATCACATCATATCCACTAAGCTCTGGTAGGTCAAACATTATATCAATCATAATCTCTTCAATAATCGATCTAAGTCCCCTAGCACCAGTTTTGCGCTTGATAGCAAGTTTTGCTACCTCGCTTAGAGCTTCATCGTCAAATTTCAAATTTGCCCCGTCGATTGCGAAAAGTTTTTGGTATTGTTTTAAAATCGCATTTTTTGGCTCGGTTAAAATTCTAACCATTGCCGCCTCGTCGATTTCGTTTAAACTCGCCATGACATGAAGTCTGCCGATAAGCTCAGGGATTAGCCCATAATGCACCAAATCATCAGCCTCTACCATGCCAAGCAAATTTTGGTTTTCTTTTTTGCTTCGTTTTTCTTGCCCAAAACCAAGCACATTTTTACCGATTCTGCGTCCGATAATCTCGTTTATGCCATCAAACGCACCACCGCAAACAAACAAAATATTTGTTGTATCAATCTGAATAAAGTCCTGGTTAGGGTGTTTTCTGCCACCTTTTGGCGGGATATTTACCACACTTCCTTCGATGATTTTAAGAAGCGCTTGTTGCACGCCCTCGCCACTGACATCGCGCGTAATCGAGCGATTTTCGCTCATTCTAGCGATTTTATCGATTTCATCGACAAATACAATTCCCCTTTGCGCTCTCTCGACATCGCCACCTGCTGCTTGAAGAAGTCTTGTTAAAATATTTTCCACATCTTCGCCCACATATCCAGCCTCTGTTAGGCTCGTAGCATCGCTGATTGCAATAGGCACATCTAAAAACCTAGCCAAAGTCTGCGCCATAAGCGTTTTGCCACTTCCTGTCGGACCGATTAGCAAAATGTTTGATTTTGAAATTTCAGTATCGTCGCCCTCTATCTCATCTTTGCGAAAAATTCGTTTGTAGTGGTTATAAACACCCACGCTAAAAATCTTTTTCGCCCTTTCTTGGCCGATTACATATCTATCCAAAACCTCCATTAAAGCCTTTGGTTTAATCGCCTCGAAATCTATCTCACCTGCGATTCGTTCGCTCTTTTTCGCGACCTCCCCGCCATGAATTACCGCATAAAGCTGATCTACACAATAATTACAAATCGCTACTGTGCCTCTTTCGTTTGGAAATATCGTATATCCATCTTTTTCTGTAAAGCCGCAAAAACTGCATTTATCTAACATTAATTTCTACCCTTATCTAGCGGAATTCCGCGTTTTGTGTTTAATATAAAATCGCACATTTTTTTCACATGCTCGTTATCTGTTTCGTTTATCAAAATTTCAGCCTGCTCTTTTAAGCCAACGCCTTGATTAAATAAAAATTTATACGCTTTGTTGATGATTTCGACCGTATCTCTATCAAATCTACGGCGAATTCCTGTTAAATTTAGCCCCCTGATATAGGCTCTGTTTCCCTCCGCTAGACAAAACGGCACTATGTCTTGTCCAAGCGCGCTAGCCCCTGCTATCATGCAACTCTCGCCGATTTTGACGAATTGATGCACGGGGGTTAGACCGCCGATTACTGCGTAATCGCCCATTTGCACATGCCCAGCCAAAGTGGCTGAATTTGCCAAAATGATATTATCGCCCAAAATACAATCATGCGCCACATGGCAATACGCCATCATAAAGATATTATCGCCAATGCGCGTAAATCCATCTCCCTTGTGCGAACCAGAGCTAATGGTGCAAAATTCGTGGATTGTGGCGTTTTTGCCGATTATAAGACCTGTTTTTTCGCCTACTTCGAAGCTGATATCTTGCGGGATATCGCCCACAATCGCATAAGAGAAAATTTTAGAATTTTCGCCGATTGTAGTATCGCCGATGATGCGCGCGCCCTGCTTTATGAGTGTGCCAGAGCCGATTTTGGCCTGAGCGCTTATGAACGCATAAGGCTCGATTATGACATCATCGCCCAAAACTGCGCCATCTTCTACGATAGCGGTGTGATGAATTTTGCTCATTTTATTTATCCATTACCATTGCTTGAAGTTCTGCCTCGGCTGCCAAAACATCGCCTCCTGCGTCATCTTTGATATACGCTTCGCCCTTTAACTGCCAAATTCTGCCTCTGTGTTTAATCGCCTCTAAGCGGTATTCTAAGCGATCGCCTGGGCGCACTGGTTTGCGAAATTTCGCCTTGTCGATACTCATAAAATACACAACCTTATCGCTTAAATCCGTGCCCTCAGCTTCCATTGATTTAAACGCCAAAATTCCCCCAGCTTGGGCAAGTCCCTCGATAATCATCACGCCAGGATAAATCGGGTGACCAGGAAAATGTCCTTGGAAAATTTGCTCGCCATAGGTGATGTTTTTGTAAGCGATTATCGTTTTTCCCATATCCATATCGGTAACTTTGTCGATCAAAAGCAACGGGTAGCGGTGCGGGAGTATGTTTAAGATTTCGGTTATGTCAATCATTTCGTATCCTTGATAAAAATTCTTGCCATTCTACCCTAACTTTACTAAAATTTCCCTAACATCTAAAAATATCCGAGATAGCGCGTAAATCTCCACTTTGGCTGGGTAAATTTCATCTACGACGATGATTGGCGAAAGCGAACGCGCACCGCAAATTTTCGCGCGAATTTGCTCTTGTTTTTTCAGGCTTGGCGGATTTTTTAAAATTTCGGCTGTGTTTTTGAAATCTGTTTTTAAAATTTCGTTGAAAAATTTAAGACTTAAAATTTTAATCTCGCCCTTGTCGCAGTAAAATTTCTCGCAACTCTCATTTATGCTAAATTTGACAAATTCGCGCCTAAAATGGGAGTTATGCAAGATAAACGAAGGCTTTATCTGCCCAGAGAATTTCACCCACGCCCTAAGCAAGCGGTAGTTTAAAAACTCATCTCTGATAATCTCAAATTTTACCCCCTCGCGCCTAAATTTCGCCACTTTTTTATAAATTTTAAACTTTTCCTCAATCGAAGCAGGCAAAATTTCCCCGCTAACTGGCGACATAAGCTCGTAAATTTCGCCCTCTCCGCGCTGTGCACATAACGCAAACATGCAGCCGCAGTAGTTTTGGTGATAGAGCCTATCTTTTTTGGCTAGGGCAAACTGCTCGTTCGTGCCGCCGTTTTTGCGAAAATCAGGCGCGACAAACTCCAAATTTTGCTCTTTGCAGATTTTTTCTAGCGAATTTACAAGCTGGGTGTGCGATTTTTTGGGGCTCATTAAAAGCGTCGTGGTGATTTTTTTCTCGCCGACAGCGTGCGCGAAGCAGGCGGTGTTTTGCATACGAAAATCGAAGCAAAACTCACAGCGCCTGCCCTTTTCTGGCTCGTTTTCAAGGCCTTTTGTCCCACTAAGCCACGCCTCATAATCATATTCCCCAGCGTAAAATTTGATCCCAAGCCCCTCGCACACGCTCTTTGCGTCCTCCAACCTCAGCAAATACTCGCTATAAGGGTGTATGTTTGGGTCGTAAAAATACCCTACCAAGGGCTCGTTGCACTCGCTTGCTAACCTGCGCAAAAAATAATCACAATCCACCGCACAACAGATATGAACTAACAAAATCAGCCTTTTAATTTAATTTGCTATAATTTTAGATTATTAAATTTAACAATCAATAGGCGCAAAAATGGTGAAATTTTTAGCAAAACACAAGAAAAAATTTATTTATAGCTTTTGTGGGATTGGCGCGTTTTACACGCTTTTTGGCTTTTTTGGCGTGCCACTTCTCATCGAAAAAGCAGTTCCAAAAATCCTAGAAAACGAGGCAAATTTCAGCGTTAAAAGCGCGAAATTTAACCCCTTTACCTACGAGCTAAACATCACCGCCCCCTCGCTTTCGACTTTCAAACCGCTATTTTCGGCAGAGAAAATCGATGTCAAGCTGAAATTTGGCGAGCTGTTTAACAAAACCATAGATATCCAAACCCTGCGCCTGCAAAGCCCTAAAATCAGCATTTCGCGCGAAAATAACGGCTCGTTTAATTTCGAAAGCCTTTATGCCAATAGCCAGAGCGAAGAAACGGACGAAAATTCGAGCATAAATGTCAAGCTAGATAATTTCAAAATCGAAAACGGCGGGGTTTTTTACGAAGATTTGAGCCTTAAAAGGCCCTTTAAAATCGAGCTTGGTAGCTTAAACTACGAAATTGCCGGCCTAAATTTGGCTAGTAATTCTATCGGAAACCACGATTTTAACGCCTCTTCGCAGACTTTCGATAATATCTTTCACTCAGGCTCAATCAGCTTAAATCCGCTTAAAATCGAGGGAAATTTAAGCGTAGAAAATCTCAAAATCAATCCCTTTTGGCTATCGTTTTTGGATATAAAAGAGCTTGATCTCCTTGGCGGGAAAATCAGCGCAAATGCCCTTTATAAGGTGATTTTGGACGAGGAAATCGCGCTAAATTTGGAAAAAAGCAAAATCGCTCTAAATGACCTTGCCCTGCTTGCTAGCCAAAATTTAATCAAATCAGAGCAAATTTCGCTTGCAAATATCGATTTTGACGCCAAATTTGGGGAAAATTTAACCGCCACTTTGGGTGCTGGTGAAATCGCGCTTAAAAATAGCGATTTTCTAAGCGCAGAAAATAACGCGAGTTTGGGCGAATTTAAGGCTTTTGATTTTGGTTTAAAATTTGGCTTAGAGGGCGAAAATTTGGGCTTAAATGCGAATTTAGACAAGATAAATTTAAGCGAGTGCAAATTTAACGATAGCCTAATAAATTTAAACGCAAAGGGTGGCGAAATTTCGCAAATCAGCGCAAATTTTAAGGGCGAAAACAACGCCTCCAAAACAGAGGCAAAAGTCGCAAAAATCGAAATTTTGCCACTAAATTTAGCCTTGGCGAAATTTGATAAGATAGATTTGGCAAATTTAAGCGCGGATGATTTTAGCTTCCAAATGGGCGAAAAAGGTTCAAATTTAGCCCTAAATTTGGCAAAATTTGGCGAGCTTAGCCTAGCTAATAAAAACGAAAAATTTAGCGGAATTAAAAATTTAAGCGTGCAAAAGTTAAATTTTGCCCTAGATAAACTTGCCCTAAATATCGACAAAATCGGCATTGATGCGCCGTTTTTTAACTCAGAGATTAGCGAAGAGGGCGCAAAAAGCATAAACGATTTAAGCGTGATTTCTTACGCGCCTAGCAAGGCGGAAAATGCGAAATTTAGCCAAAATTTGCGCTCTGCGATACACACACTCGCCCCAGAGGGAAATTTCACGCAAAATAGCGAAAATAACGGCTCCGCGCGCAGTATTTCACCAGCCAAAAATGAGCCAAAATTTAGCTTTGCTATCGCGCAAATCGCGCTAAATGGCGGCCACGCGAAAATCACAGAGAGCTTCGTAGCCACACAGATGACCCACAACCTCGCTAAAATTGACGCTAGCGTGCAAAATCTATCTAGCAATTTTAGCACCCCTTTTAGCGCCAAAGTAAGCTTAGCAAGCGACGAAATAAGCGCCAATGCGACCTCGAAAATCACCATAAATCCGCTGAACTTAGACATTGATTTTGATGTCGCTCACCCTGATTTGCGCAAAGTAAACCCGTATTTGGAGCAATTTTTAAACGCAAAAATCGCAAGCGGTAGCGCAAATTTAAAAGGAAATTTCAAATTTAGCGATAAATTCACGCTAAACGCTGAAATTTCGGGCAAAAATTTAGCCCTAAACGACGCAAAAGGGGCGAAAATTTTTAGCATAAATAGCGCAAAAGTGGGCGCGCTAAGCCTAAATCAGAGCAAAATCGATATCAAAAATATCGCCATAAACGCCCCTTACGCGAAAATCCATATCGCCAAAAACGGCGAGATAAACCTAGCCAAACTAGCCAAAACTTCGCCAAAATCTGCGTCCAAATCGCCTGCGCCAAAAACTCAAGCCATGGGGCAAAAAAGCACTTTTGGCGTGAATATTGCAAATCTCAGCGTGCAAAACGGCTCGTTTAATTTCATCGATGATACGCTCTTTATGCCACTAAATATCACGGTCTCCAAAATCAAAACTACAATAGATAAAATCAGCGACAAATCCCAAGCAAACCTCAAATTTAACGGCCTTGTGGGCAAAAGTGGCTTAGGGCAAATCGCTCTTAGAGCCTATCCTTTCGCGCCAGAGCAAAAAAGCGATATTAGCGTGGTTTTAAAAGATGTCGCGCTCAGTGATATCACCCCATACAGCGCGAAATTCGTGGGCTATGAGATAAAAAGTGGCAAGAGTAATTTAAAGCTAAATTATAAAATCAACGCCTCCAAACTAAACGCCACAAACGACATAAACCTCGATAATCTCGTGCTTGGCGAAAAGGTTGAGAGTAAAGACGCGCTGGATTTGCCACTGGATTTAGCGATTTCGATTCTCAAAGACAGCGACGGCCAAATCAATGTCAGCCTGCCAATCAGCGGGAATCTAAACGATCCGAAATTTAGCTTTGGTGGCGTTATCGTGGGGGCTGTGACAAAGCTATTTAGCGATATCGTGCTAAGTCCGTTTAGGTTTTTGGGCAAAATCGCAGGAATCGATACTTCTAGCCTCGACGGAATTGATTTTGAGCCAGCTAGTAGCGAGATTTTGATCAGCGAAAACGAAAAAATCGAGAATCTTGCCACGATTGCAAAATCAAAGCCAGAAATCAAAATCACCCTAACCCCAGCATATAATGAGAAGCTAGATACCAGGGCGTTTAAGCTCGTCACGCTAAACGAAAATATAGACAGGCTAATGCTAAAAGAAAATCTCTCATCTGACGCTGCGATTGCGAGCCTAAGAGCGAAACACCGCATAAACGAAAGTGGCGAAGAGGGGTTTGAAAAACTCATACAGGCGCAAAAATTCACAACCTCTCGTTTGGAGAATTTAGCCGTCGAACGCGCTAAATCCGTGCAAAATGCACTTGCAAATTTGGGTGTTTCGGACTCACAAATCGTGATTAAAAAGCCTGCAAATGTCAGCGCGAAGCAAGATAGCTTCATCAGCGTCGGCCTTGGCGTAGAGAAGTGAAATTTACAATTTTGCAAATTTAGCTGTAAAAATTTTAAAGTCGTAGATTGCTTCGTCAAGGCCATGCCTTTCCTCGCAATGACAATAGCGAACAAAATTTACACCGGGTGTGTCATTGCGAGAATTTGCGTAGCAAATTCGAAGCAATCTACGAGCATAAAATTTAAAGTGTGTAAATTTGCTGTCATTGCGAGGCGATTTATCGCCGAAGCAATCCAGGGAAATTTAAATTCAAAATTCAACATAAAATTTAGCATTGAACGATTTTTTAAATTTTAAGCGAAATTTTGAAATTCTCTGTAAGGGGGAGGGCGCGCTTTTTAGGAGACGCTACCCTCCCCCTTACCAACCCCCACCCCTGTAAAACCTTAGAAGTGGCTAAATTTGGAAAAACGAAGTTTTTCCAAATTTAGCTGGTTTTATTTTAACGGAAATGCTTCGCATTTCTTTGCGCTATAAATTAATCACAACACAATTCAGAAATAAGCTAAATTTGGCTATACTACGCCAAATTTTTACAAATTCAGAAAGGGTTAAAATGGTTAGGATTGGTATCCACGGTGGCAGCGGTAGAATGGGAAGTATGATTTATGAGTGTCTGAAAAACTACGAAAACGCGGTAGTTAGCGCGATTTATACTATCGAGGGGCTATCATATAGCCCCAAATGCGTAATCACGGACGATTTGGCGAAATTTTTTGATTCTTGCGATGTGGTGATTGATTTTACCATTAGAGACGGGGCGATAAATTTATTAAAATTCGCCCAAACTCACCCAAAACCCCTTGTCATCGGCACTACTGCCCTAGGCGATGAGGGCGAAGCACTACTAAAAGAGTGCGCGCAAAAAATGCCAGTTTTTCACGCGACAAATATGAGCCTTGGCGTAGCCGTGCTAAACAAGCTTGTAAATCTAGCTAGCAAGGCTTTGCGCGATTTTGACTGCGAAATAGTCGAAATGCACCACAAACACAAAAAAGACGCCCCAAGTGGCACAGCAATGACGCTAGCTTGCAGTGCCGCTAGCGCGCGTGATTTGGATATCAAAAGCGTGCGAGTTAGCGGGCGCGACGGACTAATTGGAGAGCGGGGCAAAGACGAAATCGCTGTCATGGCGCTTCGTGGTGGCGATATCGTCGGACGCCACACGGTAGGGTTTTACAACGATGGCGAGTATATCGAGCTAAACCATACCGCCACGAGCCGTGCAACCTTCGCCAATGGCGCGATTAAGGCTGGAATTTGGCTTGCCACACAAAAAAATGGCCTTTATAGCATAAATGATTGTTTAGGATTTTAAAATGTGCGCGATAGTAGGAGTTATAAATTCAGCCAATGCGGCTAAAACGGCGGTTTATGGGCTGTTTTCGATGCAACACCGTGGCCAAGAGGCAAGTGGAGTTAGTGCTAATCACAACCACCATATAAACACGGTAAAAGGTCAAGGACTAGTAACCAAAATTTTCACCCCACAAGCCCTTGAAATTTTAAAGGGCAATAGCGCAATCGGCCACAATCGCTACTCCACAGCGGGCAACGAGAGTATCCACGACGCGCAACCAATCTCTGCTAAATACGCCCTAGGCGAAATTTCAATCGTGCATAATGGAAATTTGATAAACAAAGATAGCGTTAGATCTGAGCTAATCGCCGAGGGAGCGATATTTCAGTCAAATATGGACACAGAAAATATCTTGCATTTAATCGCTAGAAGCAAAGAAAAAAAATTGCAAAACCGCATAATCGAGGCTGTGAAAAAATGCGCCGGGGCGTATTCGCTTTTGATTTTAAGTCGTAGCAAAATGTTTGCCCTGCGCGATCCACACGGCGTAAGGCCTCTTAGTATCGGAAGACTCAATGACGGCGGATATATCGTAGCGAGCGAGACATGCGCCTTTGATTTGGTGGGAGCGGAGTTTATCAGAGATGTGAAGCCCGGCGAAATGGTGATTTTCGAAGAGGGCAAAGACGAGATAAAATCGCTTCAAATTTTCGAAGAGGTTGATCCTAGAATTTGCGCGTTTGAATACATATATTTCGCCCGCCCAGACAGCACTGTCGAGGGCAAAAATGTCTATAATATCCGCAAAAAACTAGGCGCAGTTTTAGCCGAAAAATGCAAAGATATAAAAGCTGATTTTGTCGTCCCTGTCCCAGATAGTGGTGTGCCAGCAGCTTTGGGATACTCAGGCGCAAGTGGCGTGCCTTTTGAGCTAGCAATCGTGCGAAATCACTATGTGGGGCGCACCTTTATCGAGCCGACACAAGAAATGCGAAATTTAAAGGTCAAACTCAAACTAAACCCTATGAGCGAGGTTTTGAAAGACAAAAGCATAGTCGTCATCGACGATAGTATCGTGCGCGGAACCACGAGCAAAAAAATCGTCGAGCTTCTGCGCCACGCTGGGGCGAGGGAGATTCACATGTGTATCGCAAGCCCAGAAATCAAGCACCCAGATAGATACGGCATAGACACGCCAAGCTACGCCGAGCTAATCAGCGCAAACAAAAGCACCGAAGAGGTGCGCGAGTATATCGGCGCAGACAGCCTGACATTTCTAAGCATAAATGAGCTTGTCGGCGCGCTAGGAGATGAGCGAAAATATTCGCTAATCAGTTTTGACGGAGATTATTTTATAAAGGAGTAAAAATGCCAATCATCAATATCCACCTAACCAAACCAGCCCCAAGCAAGGAGTTGCAAGACAAAATCGCTGGTGAAATCACCAAAACAATGGTCGAAAACCTAGGCAAGGTGCCAAGTCGCGTGGTCGTGAAATTCGAATACGACGAGGCTGAAAATTTCTATTTCGGTGGCGAAAGCGTCGCAGATATGCGAAAAAAGGCGCAAAATGGCTGAGACTACATTTAGCGCAGAGGATTTAGCGCGCAAAATCACGCTTGCTAAGGGCGATATGGCGCCAAATTTCGCCCTAGAAAACGCCGACGGGGTGCAAATTCGCCTAAGCGATTTTATCGGCAAAAGGGTCGTTTTGTATTTTTATCCTAAGGATAATACGCCCGGTTGCACCACCGAGGCTTGCGAATTTAGCGAGCTTTGGGATAAATTTATCGCCGAGGACGCCCTGATTATCGGCATTAGCCCAGATAGTGCGAAATCACACGCAGGTTTCATTGCCAAGCAAAGCCTACGCCATATCCTACTAAGCGACCACGAACGCGAAGTCGCCAAGGCTTACGGCGTGCTTCAAGTGCGCAAAAACTACGGGCGCGAGTATCTAGGGATCGTGCGCTCGACATTTCTAATCGGCAAAGACGGCAAAATCGAAAAAGTCTATAAATCTGTCAAAGCCAAAGACCACGCCGCAAAGGTGCTTGGCGATATTTTGGCGCAAAAATAAACAAAATTTAAGCGCAAATTTGGGGTAAAATTTCGAAATTTTAGCGAATTTCAAAATTTGCCCCTTTTTAAATTTAGCCAAAATTTAGCCAAATTTACAGGGGAAAATCAATGAAAAAATTTTTAATTTTTATCTGCGCTTTGGGGGTTTTGTGTGGCGCGCAGGGCGAAAATTTGACCAAAGAGCAAATTTTGCAAAAATACTCTGACGCAAAACCTAGCCTTTGGGGCGAGGAATTACAAGGCGTGATTAAAAATTTCAAAACCGATAAAAAACAAATCGCCCTCACGCTCGATCTGTGCGGAAGCAAAACGGACGATTTGGACGAGCGAATCGTGGGATTTTTAGAAAAACACAGCCTGAAAGCGACATTTTTTGTAAATTTACGCTGGATAGAGAAATTTCCGCAAAAATTCGAGCGTTTGCGCCAAAATCCAAATTTCGAAATCGAAAATCACGGCACCGCACACTCCCCAGCCTCGCTAAATGGGGCTAGCATTTACGGCATAAAGGGCACGGCGAATGCTAGCGAGCTATACGATGAAATCGCGCGAAACGCGGAATTAATCGCAAGGCTTACTGGCGCACGCCCGAAATTTTACCGCTCTGGCACGGCGTATTACGATGAGCTTGCCGTGGCGCAGATTTATGATATGGGATACGCGCCCGTGGGATTTAGCGTGCTAGGAGATGCTGGGGCTACGATGAGCGCGGAAGGGGCGCGCACTGCTGTGTCTAGTGCGCGCGGCGGCGACATCATCATCGCTCACGCAAACCACCCCGAAAAGCCAAGTGGCGCAGGCGTGGTGGGGGGCCTTAAAATTTTGGTTAAAAATGGCTTCGAGTTCGTGCGATTAGACGAAGTTTTGGAGTAAATTTCGCCCGTTTTGTCATCGGCAAAATTTGCGAAATATTTTGTGGCGATTCAGAGAAATTCCCTAGCCCTTGATTTGTCATTGCAAGCAAGCTTGCTTGCGTGGCAATCTACGAGCTTGAAATTCAAAAGTAAGTTTAAATTTGTGAATTTAATAAATTCGGTATCGGCGATACTGACCGAATTTGAATTTGCAAAAAAACACAAAGGAATTATATGGATATTTTAATTGTTAATTTAATTGTGGCATTTGCTTGTGCGTTGTGTATAAGATATATCGCAAATTCGCAAATAAATAAATTTGCAAAATTCTTTGCTTTATTATTTTTCATTGTTTTTATTCTATTAGGATTTTTTGTATTTGTCTTTTTTCTGACTTTGTTTTTCTTAGCACTAATCACAAAGAAACATAAAGTCAAAAGCAATACAATAGACGATAAATTAAATTATGAAAAAATAGAAATTTCAAAAGATGATAAATTTTTATTTCAAAATAAAACTCATTTTGTAGCTACTTTAATAACTCTGTTTTTAACTTATGGATTTTTATTTGACGGCTTTAAGATACTTAAATTTAGATATGAGTGTGATATTAAAAAGAATTTTAAGATTGAAATTTTAGATAACAATTATGCACTAAGCGATTTACAAAATATTCGATTAAAAGATAGTGAAATATATCATCAATGCAATAATGATTATGCTAAATGCCCTAAAAATACAGATTTAATTCATAAAAGCGACATATATATCAATGATAAAAAAATAGGAAAAGTATATAGATATTTTATGCCATATAATTCATTTATGCACAAATTTTTATCTGTATCCACAGATGTTCAGGGCTTAACTTGCCATAATATGCTAGATACTTATGAAATAATCAATATTCTAGAACAAAATTTAATAAACAAAAATTCTAATGGCAAGGATATAAGATGAATAACAAATTCTCAACTTACAAAATTTACGCACATTTGGCAGGAAATGCCTATTTAAATGACAAAGAACAAAATAAAATTTTTAAAAAGTGAAATGGGTGCGTTTTGTGAATTTAAAACAAAAATACAGAATTTGTAGAAATAAGGCTTCTTAAATGCTGCTAGTTTATCCATTTTATCTACTTTTTTTTATTTTTTTATTTAAAAAATTTAAAATAAAAGTAAATAAGTTTGTGTTGATTTTAATTGTATTGTTGCCGTGGTGTGGGTTTATTATATCAAAACCAATAGCTTATGGTTTGTGTAAAAAAAACGAAAATTTTATTTTACAAACTACATTGGAAAGAATAAATTTAAATGATTATAATATAACCACTACGCAAATTAATTTTAATCCTTTTTTTGATTTATTCATTAGTGGCAAACAAATAAGTATTGTGGATAAAAACAGCAAAGTAATAATGTCCGAAAATATCATTTATGATAAATTTGGTTATCCATTTTTAAATACTGGAAGCGGGGAATTTTGGTTTCAAAGCACTAAGAAGTGTGGAGATGAGTATAAATTTAGTAATAAAATATTTTACAAGGAATAAAAATGAATAATTTAACTAAATTTAGCCCAAAAATGGGCTAAATTTAGAATTTTAGTGTTTTGACAAATAATTTGTATCGTAATCGTTGTTTATAAAATCAGGGTTATTCATCATCGCAATGTGGAAATCACGGGTCGATTTGATACCGCCGATGACGAGCTGGGATAGTGCGATTTTCATCTTAGAAATCGCGCGAAGCCTGTCTTTGTCATGCACGATGAGCTTGCCAATCATACTATCGTAAAATGCCGGCACGCTGTATCCCTCATACACATGGCTATCCATACGCACATTGCGTCCGCCAGGTGCTATGTAGCGAGTGATTTTACCCGGATTTGGCATGAAGCTTTTCGGATCTTCGGCTGTGATTCTGCACTCGATCGCATGTCCGCTAAATTTAATCTCGTCTTGGCTAGGGAGCTTATGACCCTCGGCTACCCTTATCATTTGCTCGATCAAATCAAGCCCTGAGCGCATTTCGCTGATTGTATGCTCGACCTGCAAACGCGTATTCATTTCGATGAAATAAAATTTCTTATCCTTGCTGTCGTATAAAAACTCAAATGTTCCCGCACTGACATAGCCAATCGCCTTAGTCGCGCGAACGGCTGTTTCTAGAAGCTTGGCGCGGGTTTCATCGTCGAGTATCACTGCTGGGCTCTCTTCGATTAGCTTTTGGTGGCGGCGTTGCATAGAGCAGTCGCGCTCGCCCACATGTAGGACATTTCCGTGCTCGTCGCCGATGACTTGAACCTCGATATGGCGAGGATTTGTGATGTATTTTTCCATATACATTGTCCCGTCGCCAAACGCACTCATAGCCTCGCTCTCAGCCGACCAAAAAAGCTTTTCTAAATCCTCTTCTCTCTCGACCACTCTCATACCGCGTCCGCCACCACCAGCGGCTGCTTTGATGATGACAGGATAACCGATTTCCTTGGCTAGTTTGCGCGCAGCCTCGACATCGGCAATCGCGCCATCTGATCCTGGCACTACTGGGATTCCAGCTCTCATCATTACTTGCTTAGCCTTGCTTTTATCGCTCATTAGCGTCATAGCTTCAACACTTGGACCGATAAATTTAATGCCGTGTTTGGCGCAAATTTCGACGAAATTTTGATTTTCGCTCAAAAAACCATATCCTGGAAAAATAGCGTCAGCCTCTGTCAGCTCGCATGCTGTGATGATTGCAGGGATATTTAGGTAGCTATCAGTCGAACGCGGCCCACCTATGCAGATCGCAGCGTCAGCGTATTTGACATAAAGCGCGTCTTGATCGGCTGTTGAATGCACGACAATAGCCTTTTTGCCCATTTCCTGAATAGTGCGAAGTGCGCGAAGTGCTATCTCACCGCGGTTTGCGATAAGAATTTTATTTAGCTCTTTCATAGCTTTTCAACCTCAAATAGCGACATAGCGTATTCTACTGGCTGTCCGTCCTCTACTAGCGATTTGATGATACGACAATCAAACTCAGCCTCGACCTCGTTCATAATCTTCATCGCTTCGATAATGCCGATAGTATCGCCTTTATGCACGACTTGACCAGCACTTACAAATGGGTTTGCGCCCGGACTTGCAGCCTTGTAAAAAGTGCCGACCATAGGACTATCGATAGTATCCATGCTAGCCTTGCTAGCTGCGTGAGAGTCGCCTACGACGACATTTACAGCTGGCACAGCAGCCGGGGCGTGCGGTGCAGGTGTGGCACATGCTGCGCCGGTTTCGATATCTGCGCCGAATTTTTTAATCTCGATTTCAAAATCGTCATTTTTAATTTTAATCTTGCTAAGAGATGATTTTTCATCGAAGAAAGTCATCAATTCCTTAATATCTTCTTGTTTCATTTATTTCTCCTAAAAATAGAAATTCCAAAGGCGCATTTTACCTAAATTTTGTTAATTCTTACATTAAATTTAAATTTGGCGAAATTTTGTGAAATTTGAAATTGAGTAAAATTTAAAAAAGGGCGCAAAATCTGCGCCCAAGAGTTATTAATGAGTAGCGTAAATTTCAGCAATTTTCGCTTTGTCTAGACCTTTTGAAAGGGCAAGTTGTAGTAAAACCCTAGCTTTGGCAGCGTTTAGGTTGTCGCTTGTCAAAAAGCCGTATTTTGCGTCATCAACCTCTGCGCCAACGCTTGTTGAGCCAGAGCCTGTGCGAGAAGCGCGAACTACGACAACGCCGTTTTCGCTAGCTTTTGCAAGTGCAGCTTCGACAGTTGGGAAAGGATTTCCATTACCCATACCAGCTAGCACGATACCTTTGGCGCCGTTTGCAACAGCAGTTTCAACGAAATCAGCGACATCTTGTGCATGAGCGAACAAAATATCAACGCGTGGAAGCTCTTTTACATCTTTGATGTTAAATACACTATCGACTGTGTGTTTGCGAAGTGGATTCATATAGAAATTTACGATTCCGTAATTTACGGTGCCGATTTTGCCAGCGTTTGGTGAAGCAAATGTATCAACAGCAGTTGTGTTTGTTTTAGTTACTTCGCGTGCAGCGTGAATTTCATCGTTCATTACGACCATTACGCCTTTTTCGCGAGCGCTTGGGTTGATTGCGACATTTACGCCGTTAAAGATATTTAGCGGGCCATCTGCGCTTAGTGAAGTGCCAGATCTCATCGCGCCAACCATTACGATAGGTTTTTTAGTTTTTACGACTAAATTTAGAAAATACGCTGTCTCTTCCATAGTATCAGTTCCGTGAGTGATGACTACGCCATCGACATCGTTTTTCGTAAGTAGCTCATTTACGCGGTTTGCTAGTTTTAGCCAAACTTCATCGTTCATCTCTTGTGAGCCGATTTGTGAAATTTGCTCGCCTTTGACATTTGCGATGTCGTTGATTTGAGGAACGGCAGCTAGCAATTCATCAACAGTTTTTGTGCCTGATGTGTAATCACCGCTAACAGCGCTATCGCCTCCACCAGCGATTGTGCCACCTGTGGCCAAAATGTAGATGTTTGGTTTAGCCGCAACTAGTGATGAAGCGATAAAAAGCGCAGCGAACGCGAATTTGCCTAAGATTTTCATCTTGTCTCCTTAAAATTTGATAAATTTCTGCATTTAATTGCAAAATTAAATTTGAATTATAGCACCAAATTTGTAAATCGTGGAATTTTATTGCTATAATGCGCGAAAAATTTTTCAGTTTAAGGATAAATATGGGACTAAAAAGCGATAAATGGATTAGAGAAATGTCGCAAAAGCACGCTATGATAGTGCCATTTGCCGAGGAGCAAGTGGGGCGTGGCGTGGTGAGCTATGGCGTATCTAGCTACGGATATGATATCAGAGTGGGAAATGAGTTTAAAATTTTCACAAATATCGGTGGCACGGTCGTCGATCCTAAGAATTTCGACGAAAAAAATGTCGTGGATTTCGTAGGCGATATCTGTATCGTCCCGCCAAATTCATTTGCGCTGGCTCGCACAATCGAGTATTTTAATATGCCCTCCAATGTGCTTGCAATCTGCCTTGGCAAGAGCACTTACGCAAGGTGCGGAATCATCGTAAATGTAACGCCTTTTGAGCCAGGATTTAAGGGGCATATCACAATCGAAATCTCAAACACAACCCCGCTTCCAGCCAAAATTTACGCAAACGAGGGAATCGCGCAGGTGCTGTTTTTGCAAGGCGATGAGCCATGCGAAGTAACATACGCCGACAAAAAGGGCAAATACCAAGCCCAAGAGGGCATTACGCTACCAAGAATTTTAAAATAAGAGAGAAATATGAAAAATTTAGTCATAGTTGAATCACCAGCCAAAGCCAAAACGATAAAAAAATTTTTAGGCGAAGATTACGAAGTAATCGCTAGCAAAGGTCATATCCGCGACCTTCCGCAAAAAAAATTTGGCATTAAAATCGACGGCAACAAATTTAGCCCCGAATACGAAATCAGCACCGATCACGAAGCAATCGTGTCGCAGATAAAAAATTTAGCCAAAAAAGCAGGTCAAATTTACCTAGCAACCGACGAGGATAGAGAGGGAGAGGCGATAGCATACCATATCGCAGAATCAATCGGCAAAGCCCCAACCAGCCTGCCTCGCATTGTATTTCACGAAATCACAAAAAGCGCGATTGATAACGCCATAAACTCGCCTCGCACACTCGATATGAATAGCGTAAATGCCCAACAAGCGCGTCGCTTGCTAGATCGCATAGTAGGATACAAGCTAAGCCCGCTACTAAACACCAAAATCCAAAGAGGGCTAAGCGCTGGGCGCGTCCAAAGCGCAGCTTTAAAAATCATTGTCGATAAAGAGCGCGAAATAAGGGCGTTTGTGCCAGTGGAATACCACAGCATAGACGCTGTTTTTAAGAAAAAACTAGAAGCCGAATTTGTCAAATTTAACGGCGAAAAAATGGAAAAACTATCCATAAAAACAAAAGCCCAAGCCGATAAAATTCTAAAAATTTTAAAAAGCGAAGAATTTAGCGTTAGCGCAATTGAGAGCAAATCTCGCAAAACAGCCCCAAGCGCGCCGTTTATGACAAGCACGCTTCAACAAGCAGCCTCAACTAGCCTTGGCTTTAATCCGCGCAAGACTATGAGCCTAGCCCAAAGCCTGTATGAGGGCGTGAATACGAATTTTGGCGGTGCGATTACATATATGAGAACAGATAGCCTAAATTTAGCCAAAGAGGCCGTCGCTGCCGCACGCGATATGATCGAAAAAACCTATGGCGCGCAGTATCTGCCAAAATCGCCAAACATTTACACCACCAAATCCAAAGGCGCGCAAGAAGCCCACGAGGCGATTCGCCCTACAAACATAGCCTTTACGCCACAAATGGCAAAGGCCACGCTCCCACGCGACGAAGCTAGGCTTTATACGCTGATTTATAATCGTTTCATCGCGTGTCAAATGAGCGCTTCTACCTCAGATATCCAAACAATCACGATTTGCGGAGAGAGCGCTGAATTTCGCATAAGCGGGCGCAAGGTTACATTTGACGGATTTTACAAGGTTTATGGCGATTTGGATAAGGATAAAATTTTGCCCGAGCTTAAAAAAGGCGATAAAATGGAGCTTGAAAGCCTAGGAAGCGAACAGCATTTCACCGAAGCACCAGCTAGGTATTCAGAAGCGAGTTTGATTAAAAAGCTAGAAAGTCTAGGCATTGGCAGACCAAGCACTTATGCGCCAACTATCACGCTTCTAACCTCGAAAAAATATGTCGAAATCGACAAAAAACAGCTAATCCCAGCCGAGGTCGCCTTTAAAATCACCGAGGTTTTGGAGGGGCATTTTAAAAATATCGTTGATAGCAATTTCACCGCCAAAATGGAAGAAAAACTCGATGAAATCGCCGAAAATAAGGCTGATTGGCAAGAAATTTTGGCGAATTTTTACTACCCATTTATGGACGAAATCGCCAAAGGCAAGAGCGAAATCGCTAGCCAAAAAATCTCCGAACCAATCGGCGAGAAATGTCCGCAATGTGGCAAAGAGTTAGTAAGGCGCGCTGGCAGGTTTGGCGAGTTTATCGCGTGTGAGGGGTATCCGAAATGCAAATACTCTCGCAATCTAGGCGAGAGCGCAGATGAGGCAAGCAAATCTGAGCCTGAAAAAATCGGCGAGAAATGCCCACAATGTGGCAAAGAGTTAGTAAGGCGCGCTGGCAGGTTTGGCGAGTTTATCGCGTGCGAGGGCTATCCGAAATGCAAATACTCTCGCCAAATCGAAGGCGCTGCCAAAGCCCCGGCCAAAAAGGCCACTAGCACCGGCGTAATCTGCCCAAAATGCGCCAAAGGCGATGTGGTCGAGAGATTTTCGCGCAGGGGGAAATTTTATGGTTGCTCAAACTATCCAAAGTGCGATTTTGTGAGCAACTACGCCGTGCTTTCGCGCAAATGCCCTGAGTGCAAAAACACCTACATGGTGCGAAAAGAGCTGAAAAAAGGCAATTTCGCCGAGTGTCCGAAATGCAAATTTAAAGAGGAAATCGAATAAATAAATTTAGCCATTGCCAAATTTGGCGTGGCTAAATTTCGAAATTTAACCAAAATGAGCGAAATTTTAATTTTAATCACACTAGGATTTTTCATATTTACCTCGCCGTATCTAGCCAAAGTCCTAAAAATCCCAGTCTCGCCCACAGAGATAATCCTAGGCATAATCGCTGGGAATTTGGGCCTGCTTTATGCCAATCCTACCTTTGATTTCGCCTCTAAAATCGGGTTTTATTACCTTATGTTTTTGGCTGGGGCGGAAGTGGATTTCCGTTTTTTGTTTAAAATTTCGCGCCAAATTTTAAAAAAATCGCTTCTGTTTTTGGCTCTGCTTTATATCTTGGGCGCGATTTTGGTAGCGATTTTTGATTTGCCAAATTTAATCATCATCGCTGTGCCACTTATGAGCGTGGGACTGCTCTCGACGCTGTATAAGGACTACGGCAAGGACGAAGAGTGGCTCAATCTAGCCATGCTAGTAGGCGTGCTTGGCGAGATAGTAAGCATCGTAGCACTTAGCGTGGTGGGGATTTACCTAAAAGACGGCTTTGGGGCGAGTATGCTGCTTAAAATCGGCTCGCTTGTGGGATTTATCGGCGCAATCGCGCTAGTGTTTAAGTCCCTAGAAATGGTGTTTTGGTGGTATCCGAGCCTAAAAACCATAATCATGCCACACTATGACAAAAACGAAAAAGACATACGCTTTGCTATGGCGATTTTTTGCCTAATTTGCGCGAGCGCGTCGTGGCTAGATATCGAAATCTTTATCGCAGCCTTCATCGCGGGGGCGTTTTTGCCGACATTTTTCTCGCACAAAGAGGGCCTTGTGCCAAAGCTTTCATCGTTTGGCTTTGGTTTTATCGTGCCGATATTTTTCATACACACAGGCGCGGCGGTCGAGCTGGACGCACTGCTAATGCCTGGGGTTTTGAAATTTTGCCTGCTACTAGCTGGGATAATGATTTTTACGAGAATTTTGTGCGCTGGGGTGTTTTGGGAGATACTGCGCGCGCGAGCAGGCGCACTTTTTGCGCTTAGCCTCTCGATGCCACTGACGCTTTTGATTGCGACTGCGACGCTGTTTTTCGAGGCAAATTTCATAAGCAAAGAGATTTATTACGCAATGATTGTCGCCTCGCTGATAGAAGCTTTGGTCTGCATGATTGGGATAAATTTGATATATAATAGAACAAAGCAAAAATCATAAAAGCTTTCTTGGAAATTTTTCAAAGAAAGCTTTTATGGATTTGTCAGAGTTAGGTTTATGATTTCTCTTAAAATTCATCATACATAGACGATCTTTTAGATGAACTTTGAGCTTTTTCTATTCCACCGCCATTGTATGAATTATTAGACTTTGTCGCGGATTTACCATTAGATTTGATTGCTGCCGTATCTTCTGCCATTGATTGCTGCATAGCCCTAGTTGCTGTTTCTGCTGCCTTTAAGGTCTTGCTATTAAAGCCAACCGTAACACTACATTCTTTTGTTTCAATTGAAGCTATTTTTTCTATTACCACGACACCGCGCAATGCTGCCTCAGCATTGTTTTGTATCCGCGAAGTTTCGGTTATAAGCGCTTCTCTGTTTATGCTTTCTGACTCATTGCCATTATTTATTTGTGCTGTTTCGGCTTGTTGTAGCAACTCATCAACTACCTCATTTGTAGTAATTTGCTCTTTAAAAAATTTAGCTATATCAGCCTTAGCCTTCAACTCGGCTTTTTTTAAGCAAGATTGTTTATCTCTTACATCGCCTATTTTCATAATATCTTCACCTGTGGCTTTTAGTTTAATATTTCCGTTTTCGTCAATATCAACCGAATCAATACCAGCATTTGCAATTGCCAAAATAGCACAAATTGATAAAAATTTTTTCATAATCACTCCTTAATGTTGCATTCGTTTTCTGGTGTATAAAGTAAATCAAATTCTATTTTTTTTGAATTCGCGCTATCTTGTTGGTCTAACTGTATGATTATATAAAAAATTCGTTCTTTGGTATTAAAGTCTAAATATGCGTGAGTGTCATATCCTTTACGAATTTTCCTTATTGGACTTAATTTCTCTATTAAAGCGAAGTGATAATTAAAAACTTCGTCATAGTAATATTCTATGCCATTTTTTTTATCTTTTTCTGTTAATTTTTTTAATTTTTTTAACTCAAATGCGTAGTTCAAATATTCACTTACAAATTGACGCTCTGGAGTTCCAAAAATACTCATATACTCTCCCCAAGAGTGGGCAGAACCGCATTTTCGTATCCAAATTTCGTCATTGGAATCAATAAGCCTCAATACAAAACCATAAATATTCATTCGTAGTATTTTTTTATTAAAAAATTCTTTTAGTATATATTCATCAATGATAATATATGGATTACTATTCACTTTAAAGCTTATTTTAAATTCATCTGTATCTTTACTGAGTTTTTCAGAAAACTGACCAAGAATTTTCTCTAGATTTTTAACATATCCGTCATTCATTTTAAATTTTACTTTTGCAACAAACAATTCATCTATCTTATCCATAGGCACATCTGCTTTATATCTAACATCACTTGTGTCTGTTTTATTTTTTAGAAACTCTTTAAATGTATATTCCCTCTTAGCTAGTCTAGCTTTCATAAGATCGCTTCTAGTCAATGGTTGAATATCTAAAATTTCTATATCATAAGCGTTGCCATTTTCAAAAGGCTCAATTATCTCATTTTCGATAAGCCTCTTAGCATTTTCTTTTTTATCAATCTTGTCTTCAACATAATTTTTTAAAACACCAGAGCTTAAATCTAGCGCATTTATATTTAACTTACTTAGCGTTCCCAAAACTTTATTTTTTTCTAATTTTACATCGGCTTGAACTTTATAAATTCCACCATCATTTACTTCGGAAATCTGTTGGTAATCAAGCACATAAGCGTTTGAATAATTCATAATTTCCTGACTTAGCTCGTCATTATTCAACTCTTCTTTGGAAACTAATAATTCGCCTACACCAAATCTCATAGCATTTTGAATGGCGTCTTTTTTTGCTATTTCTAAACTTTCACCTACACCGCTTATATTTCTTACATAAATTACATTTTCGTCTATTTGATTCTCTGTTTCGTGTGAAGAAACTTCGTTTGATTCTTTTTTCAATACAAATGACCCATCAGCCGACAAAGCACCGCAAGAAAAACAAACAAAAAATAAAAATAATAATAATTTTTTTATCTTCATCTTAAAAAAACCTTTCAAAATAAAACTGTCATTATATCCCCCCCCCTTAAAATAAATTTAAAATTTACTAAATTTAACACACTGCGAGCGGTTGTAAAATTTGTTTATTGTCACAAGAAGCTGTTTCAATAGTGACAAAGTAATTAAAAAATTTCTTTAACTTTAATTTGTCATCATAAGAATTTTTCGTTAGCAATTTTTGCGTAATCTTAGAATTTAAACTTTATTTTTTAATTACAAAAAAGCTAGCTTATCACCATTTTTTTAATTTTTTATACTCATCACAGGCGGGCGCATAGCCAAGGTCGCAAGATTTGCCAAAATAATATTTGGCTCTGGTTTTATTGTGATCTGCATAGACCCCAGCGATAAAGCACGCGATTTCATGCCCCAAATCGCAAGCTTTTTGGGCGAATTCTTCGGCTTTTTCCTCGTCGCACTCCACGCCTTTGCCATAATAATACGCCTCGCTTAGCTTTGCGCAAGCCAAAGCTTTGCCGTGCTCATTGCACCAAATTTCATTGAGGCTCAAATTTCCAAAATGATAAGAGGCATTTTTATCACCGACCCTATCCACCCACGATCGTATCACCTCATGGCACTTGTTTAAATTTTAAAATTCTGAAAAATACTGACCCTGTGATTGACTTAAAATTTGATTAACATAAAATTTTAATTGATTTAAAAAAGCATAAAGAGTAAAAACAAAGTCCGCAACGACCTACTTTCCCGACATCCGAGTAACGGAGAGTATCATCAGCCATGATGAGCTTAGCTTCTTGGTTCGGTATGGAGCAAGG
>NZ_JAOVTJ010000006.1:0-88652 GCF_027736965.1 Campylobacter sp. JMF_11 EL3 | reverse complement strand
AAATAACAGAAGTTAGATTTCAAAAACGGAAAGTGGATTATATTCAAGGGTTGCTTAAAAAGAGATTAAATGAAGGGGGAGGATTTAAAATTTTGCAAAATTTATAAATTTCGCCAAATTTTGCTTGGCGAAATTTAACTAAAATTTATCTAAAAATCCCCACACTTTCGCGTATTAAGCGCATTTTTTCACTTGCGATTTTTTGCGCCTTTTGCGCACCATAAGCCAAAATTTCATCTAGCTTTTTCTTATCAGCTAGCAACTCAGCGTATTTTTCGCGCGCCTGTCCGAAATACTCACTCATAAGCTCGCCAAGATACATCTTAAAGTGTCCGTGCCCCTCGCCACCACGCTCATATCGAGCTTGCAAGGCTTTTTGTCCTGCTTCGTCTAAAAAGAGTTTTGCTATATTATAAACATTGCAGTTTTGCCACTGTTTTGGCGCTTCGAGCGGCTCAGATGTCGTAACAATCGAGCCGATTTGCTTTTTTTGCTCCTTTGGCGAAGAAAAAATATCAATCGTATTTCCGTAGCTTTTGCTCATTTTTGCGCCGTCCGTGCCAGGGACTATTGCGACATTTTCGCTGATTCTAGCGCTTGGCAGGGTTAAAATTTCGCCATGCGCGTTGTTAAATTTCAAAGCGATATCACGCGCGATTTCGACATGCTGAATTTGATCTTTGCCCACAGGCACGCTCGTAGCGTCGTATAGCAAAATATCAGCCGCCATTAGCACAGGGTATGAAAACAAATCGTGCTTGCTCTCAAAGCCCTTTGCGACCTTGTCTTTGTAAGCGTGAGCGCGCTCTAATAGCCCCATTGGCGTGTATCCGCTAAGTATCCAGTAAAGCTCCAAAACCTCTTTCACATCGCTTTGCACCCAAAATGTCGATTTTTCTGGATCGATTCCCAAAGACAAAAACGCCGCAGCCGCCTCATAAGTGCTCTCTTTAAGCTTCGCACCCTCGCTAACAGAGGTGAGCGCGTGGTAGTTTGCGATGAACAAAAACAGCTCCTCGCCTGCATTTTGCGCATCTACCATTTGCTTAATGCTGGCAAAATAATTCCCCAAATGTAGCCTGCCTGAGGGTTGAAGCCCAGTTAGCGTGCGTGGATTTGAAATTTTAGATTTTTCACTCATTTTTTAACCTCTTTTTTGATAATTTTTAATAATTTTTCGATAACTTCTTTTTGCGAATTTTTCTCTACATTTACGATATAATCGGCCTTGGCGCTGTATTTTTTATCCCTTTGCTCATGCAGGGCGCGCGCCTTTTTCAAATCAGCTAAAAGTGGTCGTTTTGCGATTTTTTTGCTAGCGTTTTGGCTAGAATTTATGCGCTTAATTATCGCATCGAAGCTCGATTTTAGGTAGATTACGGTGCCAATTTTGTTTAAATTTTTAACAGCATAAAACCCGCCACCGCTCGAAATTATCGCGCCGCTTACATTTTTTTCCAAAAATTTAGCGAGTTTTTTCTCTATTTTGCGAAATTCAACCTCGCCCTGCTCCTCGAAAATTTTGCGAATTTTTTTGTTTGCGTAGCTTTCGATCATATCGTCGCAATCTATCGCAAAGCGCCCGCTAGCCCCAGCCAAAGCGCGCGCGAAAGTCCCCTTGCCAACGCCCATAAAGCCGATTAAGATTATATTTTTTGCGCTCATTTTTGCCCTTTTTTCAAATTTGCCTCGCCCTCATCGTCATTTCCGCGATTTTTAGGGATTATGACCAAAGGCGTCCCGCTTAAATCAAATTTCTCTCTAAGTTTGTTCGCCAAATAGCGTTTATAGCTAAAATGTAGCGCGCGCGGACGATTCATCACAAGCGCGATTTTAGGCGGAGCGAAACCAAACTGCGCCGCATAGTAGATTTTTACGCTCTTACCCTTATCATGCGGAAGCGGGTGAGCTTTGGTCGCTTCTTCGATTAGCGCATTTAAATGAGCGGTTTTTATCTTTTGCGTGTAATTTTTATAAACCTGCAAAATCAGCGGGTAGAGCTTGTGTATGCGTTTGCCACCAAGCGCGCTTACACTAATAACCGGCGCGTAAGCTAGAAATTTAAATTTATCGCGCAAATCGCGCACCATAGCGTCAAATTCGGCCTCGCTTTTGTCCCATTTATTTAGCACTATTATCACGCCTAGCTCAAATTTAGCCGCAAGCCCAGCTATACGCTCATCTAGCTCGCTAAATGGCTCAGAAGAGTCCAAAACCAAAAGCGCAATGTCTGAATTTTCTAAAATTTTCTCCGTTCTATTTAGCGCAAACCTCTCTATTCCCTCGATTTTACCGCGCTTTCTGATACCAGCAGTATCCACAAACTCAAACCTTCTGCCCTCAAATTCATAGCTTTCATTGACAGGATCTATCGTCGTGCCAGCCACACTGCTTACCACCGAGCGTTCGTTTTTCACAAGGGCGTTTAAAAGGCTAGATTTGCCCACATTTACCCGCCCGATGATACCTACATTTATGGTTTTATTCTCGTAATACTCGCTCTCATCGCTCTCTTTGATTTCGCCATTATCGTCAAAATTTTCTAAAAAATCATCGAAATCCTCGCTCTCGTCCCCTCGCACAGGCGCAGGATCTAAGTGAGTATAAATCCAATCCCTAAGCTCGTCAATACCGACATTATGGCTGACAGATAGCGCAAACATCTGCGCGCCAAATTCGTTAAATTCCCAGCTTCGCTCTTCATCTTTTTTGCTATCTACTTTATTTACGAGCAAAACTATCGGTTTGCCTAGCTTTTGCAAAGAAAAGAAAATTTTGCGATCCTGCTCGTCCGGGAGCAGTTTGCCATCGACCATAAAAAGAATAATATCCGCATTTTGCGCCTCGGCTAGGGTTTTTGCCTGCACGCGCGCAAAAAGCTCGCTCGTATCGTCAAGTCCGCCAGAATCGACTATCATCGCATTTCTATCATAAATTTGCACGGCGATTTTATTCGTATCCCTCGTGGTGCCTGAAACCTCGCTAGTAATGGCAATTCTAGCGTTTGCGAAGCGGTTAAAAAGGCTTGATTTCCCCACATTTGGGCGCCCTATTATCATCACTGTTTTCATAATACTTCCTTTGATTTTTCTCATTATAGCCAAATTTTATTAAGTAAATCAAAATTTAAAAACAGCTATAATTATAGGCTTTTTTGAGGGGTCAAATTTTGAAATACAACAGCTTTTTATTGCACCATTTAAGCATTTATTATATGTTGCTTGCATGCTTTTACAACTCCATTGCAGGGACATTTGCTAAAATTTTGGCCATGCAAATCCCAGCCATCGAGGTCGTGCTGTTTCGAAATTTATTAGCCCTTTTTATCATTTTATACATTATGCGCAAAAATCGCAAAATTCAAGCACAACCAAGCCGCGGCGGACATCCGTGGATGCTTGCTACGCGCGGAGTTATCGGGATTTTGGGCTTAATCGTGTTTTTTTACAACCTTACGCAACTAAGCCTAGGCGAGGCCTTTACCTTCCAAAAAACAGCGCCGATTTTTATCGCTGTGATTGCATATTTTGCGCTAAAAGAAAAATTATCCAAATTTGGCTGGTTTGCCGTATTTTTGGGCTTTGTGGGTATCGTTTTAGTGATACAGCCTCACTTTGGAATTCACGCTGGACATATTTTTGGGATTTTAAGCGGTCTGTTTGCCGCGATTGCGCTCACGGCTGTCAGGGAGCTGCGCAAGTATTACAGCGCAAATGTAATCATACTCTCAGCCCTACTTGCAGGCACGCTAATGCCGATACTTTTCATGGTGATTGCCGAATTTATCGAAATTCCTGCGCTAAATTTTATGATTAGCAAATTTGTCATGCCAGATCTCATGGGCTGGGGAATTGGCGCGATTTTGGGCATTTGCGGGCTGTATTATCAGTCCTATCTCACCAAAGCCTACGCCGCTACCAGAAAGGCAGGGATCGTCGCCACACTAAGCTACACGGATATTATTTTTTCGATGATTTTTGGGCTAGCTTTGGGAGATATGCTCCCAAATTTCACCGCACTTTGCGGAATCGCGCTGATAATTGCGGCTGGAATTTTGATCGCAAATAGGAGATAATTTTGGGTTATTCTAAATTTTGGCTTAAAAATTTAGGCGTGTATTATATGCTAATCGCTAGCTTTTATTTCGCGCTAAATGGGGCGCTAGCCAAGGTCATGGCAGAGCAAATGAGTAGCGTAGAAATCGTGTTTTTCAGAAACGCCGTAGGGCTGGCTATTGTGCTAATCTCGCTAAAAAGGCTAAAAAATTTCGGCGTGGGCGGGAAGCCGTGGCTACTTTTTTTTCGTGCATTTATCGGCAGTTGCGGGATTATAGCGACCTTTTATAATATCGCTCACATCGAGCTTGGCACGGCTTTTACCTTCCAAAAAACAGCCCCGATTTTCACCGCACTTTTCTCGTCGTTTTTCCTAGGCGAAAAGCTGAGCTTTAAAGGCTGGTGCGCCATAATGCTCGGTTTTGGCGGGATTTTGCTCGTTATCCAGCCTCACATTAGCATTGCGCCGACTGATATCATCGGCGTTTTTGGCGGTATGTGCGCGGGTCTAGCATACACCAGCGTCAGGGAGCTTCGCAAATACTACGCCACGGATATCATAATCCTAGTTTTCGTCTTTGGTGCTGCGCTTGTAAGCTCTGCGCTAATGTGCGCTGAATTTGCGCTAAGGGGAGGCGAGATTGAAATTTTAGGCGTGATTTCGAGCGCGAATTTAAGCAAATTTGCCTATTTTAACATGCCAAATCTCTTTGGCTGGGTTTTGGTCGCATTGCTAGGAATTAGCGGAATTTATTTCCAAAAATACATGACGCGCTCTTACGCAGCCTCCAAAAAGGCCGGCGTTGCGGCTGCGATTAGCTACACAGACATTATCTTTACGCTGATTTTAGGCGTCATGCTAGGGGATAGCTTGCCGAATTTAATGGCATTTTTGGGGATTTTGGTCGTCATCGTAAGCGGAATTTTAATCGCAAGAGAACGCTAAATTTAGCCGAATTTTAAAATTCCGCTGTCCGCAAGCTTGGATACTGCACCCGAAATTTTGCCACTAAGTGTCATTGCGAGGCGTGATAACGCCGAAGCAATCTACAAAGCTAAAATTAAAGGCAGGGTAAATAGCAGAATTTTAAATTTCCTTGAATTTCAATTTTTTAATAATTGCAATCCGCTAGGATTTTTAAAGTCTAATCTTTTTATGCGGGGGCGGTGCTCAGAGTTGCGAGGGCCGCCCGCCCCCGCACCCCCCACCAGGCCGACGCCCATACTGTGGCGTGCTATGCACGCATTTATTTTATGGAATTTTGCTTACGCAAAATTCTTTGCAATTGCGCTTATAAATAAAATTTTGCAAAATTTGAAAATTTACTTCAACTCGCCCCAGCTAGTAGCGATATCTAGGCTTGTGACGAGCGGGACATTTAAATTCACGACATTTTGCATGATTTCCCTAATTTTCGCGCCAAATTCCTGTGCATACTCGCTTTTTACCTCGAAAATCAGCTCATCGTGGATTTGCAAAACTAGCCTTGCCTCCGCGCTTAAATGCGGCGAAATCTCAACCATAGCCTTTTTGATAATGTCCGCTGCCGAGCCTTGAAACTTCGTATTTACCGCCTCTCGCTCATAAGTGGCTAGAAGCATTGGCGAAGCATTGGCGAAATCAAAATACCGCCTGCGCCCAAAAAGCGTAGTGATAAATCCGTCGTTTTTGGCGCTGTTTTTTAGCCCCTCCAAAAACTCCTTAATCGTCGCAAACGAGGCGAAATATCGCTCGATATAGCCCTTGGCCTCATTTCGCGGAATTTGCAAATTTTGCGCTAGTTTGCTTGCCCCCATGCCATAAATCAAGCCAAAATTTATACTCTTTGCAATCGCCCTGTGTGCGGGTTCGCTATCCCCAAAAATGCTGATTGCAGTGCGCGAATGTATGTCCTCGCCCGCCGCAAATGCCTGCAAAAGCGCAGGATCCTTGCTAAAATGCGCCAAAAGTCTAAGCTCGATTTGCGAATAATCCAGCGAAAGCAGGCTATACCCCTCCTGCGCGATGAAGCAGTTTCGCATATCCTTCGCCAAAGCCCCACGCGCGGGGATATTTTGCAAATTTGGGTTTTTGGAGGATAGCCTGCCAGTGCTGGTGCCTGTTTGCATGAAATTTGAGTAAATTCTGCTATTTTCGTTTTTCTTCGCAAGGGCGTAAAGTGGCTCACAATAGGTGCTTTGAAGCTTGTAAAGCTCGCGATAAGCTAGGATTTTTTCGATTACTGGGTGAGCGTTGATGAGCCCAGCAAGCACGCTCTCATCGGTGCTGTAACCTGTTTTGGTCTTTTTTTGGCACGGCAAACCCAAATGCTCGAAAAGCACCACGCCAAGCTGTTTTGTGGAGTTTATGTTAAAACTCTCGCCACTAAGCTCGTAAATTTCGTTTGTCAGCACCCTAAGCGCGCTTTCGTTGCGAGAAATCAGCTCGCTTAAATTCGGCTTTGAAATTTTAATTCCTGCATTTTCCATATCGCGCAAAACACGCACAAATGGGAATTCTAGCGTTTTTGCCAAATTTAGCAACTCTGACGAGAGTAAATTTTGAAATTTAAAATAAAATTTCAAAGTTATCCACGCATCTTCGGCTGCGTATTTCGTGGCCTCATCAAACTCCAAACTCGCAAAAGTCTCGCCTTTGGCAACAATATTTTCAAATTTAATCGTGTCATAGTCAAAATACCGCTTAGCTAAATTATCCATACCCACGCTCTCGCTAGGATTTATGAGCCACGCTAAAATCATCGTATCAGCGAATTTGCGTGGCGGTTTTATGCCGAAATTTTGCTCTATGATATTAAAATCGTATTTTAAATTTTGCCCCACGACAAAGCCAGAAAAAATCCGCTCAATCACCATTTTCGCCGAATTTAGCGAAATTTGCTCGCCTACACCTAAGTAATTATGCGTAAGTGGCACATAATACGCCCTTTGCTCGTTGAAACAAAACGAAAAGCCCACGATTTTGGCGTTTTTGCTATCTAGCCCAGTGGTTTCGGTATCAAATGCCACGATAGTATCCTCGCTAATGCCATCGCAAAGGCGCGCTAGCTCGCTCTCGTCCCTCACACACACTGGCTTAAAAGCTAGGCTCTCTTCGCTTTTATCGCCCTCGTTTTCGAGCGCAGAAAGAAGTTTGTGTAGCTCGTATTCGCGCAAAATTTCTTTGATTTTATGAAGCGGATTTTGCTCGGGAAAAACGGCGTTTTGCAGTGGCGAAATTTCGACCTCATCGCAAAGCGTGGCAAGCTTTTGGCTCATAAAAGCTTCGTTTTTAGAGGCGATGAGATACTCGCGCTGTTTGTTTGGTGGCAAAAGCTCGATATTTTCGTAAATCCTCTCCAAACTCCCCCACTCATCAAGCAGTTTTTTCGCCCCCTTTTCGCCTATGCCTTTTACGCCTGGGATATTATCTGCGCTGTCGCCACAAATAGCCAAAAAATCAATGATTTGCTCGGGATAGACGCCGTATTTTTCATAGCACTCATCGCGGCCATAAAGCATTTTTTTAGCATGGCTATAAATGCGCGTCTCACCACCGATTAGCTGATAAAGGTCTTTGTCGCTAGTTACGATATTGATTTTGTGCGTGTCGCGATAGGCTTTGACCACGCTTGCTATCAAGTCATCGGCCTCATAGCCCTCTTTTTGCGCTGTGCAAAAGCCCATTTTCTCTATCATTTCTATGCAAACCGGAAGCTGTGCCAAAAGAGCGTCCGGCGGGGTTTGGCGGTTTGTTTTGTAGTTTGGGTCAATATCTGAGCGAAAGGTCTTGCCCTTGCTATCAAGGGCGAAAATTATATAATCGCTTTTGAACTCTCGCTCCAAATTTGCGATAAAATTCGCAAATCCGCTCACCATGCCACTTGGCTTGCCACCTTTGGTCTTTAAGCTACTCATCGCATAATACAGACGGAAAAAAAAGCCAAAAGTGTCGATAATCGTGATAGTTTTCATACATTTCCTTAAATTTTGATTTTGCGTAGTGTAGTGAAATTTGGCTAAATTTTGCAAATTTTAAAATAAAACTTGATTTATCTCAATCACTAAATTTCAAAATATCGATATAATCTATCATTTTCAAAGAAAGGATATTTCATGGATTTTTTCAAAGATTGGGAAGAATTTAACCCAGAAGGCGCAAGTGTGAAATTTTATCGCACAAACAAAGATAATTGCGAATTTATTGGCTTTGATTCGCGCTCTTGTGTCCCACCAGAACCTATGATAAATGGGCTTGTAGCTCTGAATTTAGTAAAAGACAAAAATACAAAAGTAGTTATGGTAAATCACAAATTTCCAATAGGCTTAATCCCAAAAATCGAAGCTAAATTTGATTACGAAAGGCAAGATTTACCTAGCGGTGGCGTTAAGATCGTATTTAGCCTAAAAGACGGCGCAAGTAGCGGTGATTTGGATACAAATGTCTCTTGCCACGGATAGAATATGAACTTTACCACATTTTCGCCACCATTTCGCATAGTTGGTGGATATTTTATTTGTGGGCTAGTGTTTTTAGTCCTTAGCATTTTTGGCTTTTATAACGCCGATTTTTATGGACTAACCAGCCTAAAAACTGCTTCGTTTTTTCATATATTTTTACTAGGTTTTGCCCTTAGTATCATTATTGGCGCACTTTATCAGCTAACCTCTGTCATCATAGAAAATAAATTTTTCAGCACTAAATTTGCCTTTGCAAATCTTTTTGTATTTGCTGGCTCGGTTGCGATTTTGTCTCTTGGCATGTTTTTAGAAAAACTACCACTTTTGCACGCAGGTGGCGGTATAGCGATGCTATCTTTGCTGTTTTTTGGCACAAACTATGCGCTTAGCTTTGTTAAGGCAAAATCATACAAAACACCAAGTATTGCGCTAATAATCTCATCAATCTACCTTATCATAGGCATAATACTCGGATTTTTGCTAGTTCTTGTAGTAACTGGGGCGAGCGAGGCTGATTTTAGTAGAGTTTTGGCTTATCATATATACTTTATGTGTGGATTTGTATTTTTCGTCATCGTTGGCGCTGGGTGCGTGCTTTTGCCGATGTTTAGCTTAGCACATGATTTGAGTTTTTTACCAGCTAAAATTTCTGGTTTGCTCTATTTGATTTGCATATTTTTTGTAAATTTTGATTTTGGAATTTATCTTTGTGCTTTGGCATTTGCGATTTTTGGGGCGCAAATTATCTACATTTTATCAAAGCGAGTAAGGCGTAAAATTGATTATTGGAGCGCAAATATATTTTTGTCACTAGTAGCGCTTGTTTTGGGATTTTGCTTATGGAATTTTGATAAAACCCAAAGTGCGATTTTTTGCCTATGTTACGGATTTTTATACGCATTTATCTGTGCTCATTTGTATAAAATTGCGCCGTTTTTGATCTGGTATCATTATGTATCGCCTTATGTGGGCAAAGGCAAAATTCCACTACTTGAAGATATGATTATCAAAAATTTGGCCTATTTTGCGATATTTGCAAACATAATCGCACTTGTTTTTATCGTATTTAAAATCACAGCGTTTGCGCTTATTTTTCAAGCACTAAGTATCATTTTTGTCGCAATAAACATAATAAATGTCTTTAAATACACTAAATTTGGAGTAGAAAATGGAAAAGATAAAGGATAAAATCTACACTGCACTTCGCGCTGTAATCGACCCTGAGGTTGGATTTGATGTGGTAAGTCTAGGATTAATTTATGGCGTTAGCGTTGATGAACACCAAAACGCCACAATCACAATGACCCTATCGACTCGCTCATGCCCGTTACACGAAATGATGATAGAGTGGGTAAGAAATGGCGCAAGTAGCGTAGATGGCGTAAAAAATGTCCAAATCGAGCTAGTGTGGGAACCAGCGTGGAATATCGAAATGGCGCAAGATCATGTCAAAAAAGCGCTTGGAAAAATTTGAAGGTTTTATAACCTTCAAATTTGTTAAATTTGGTGTTAAATTTATATAAAATTTATCGCAAAAACAGCTGGTTTTGGGAGTTTGCGCAGGCTGTCTTTAAGCATTAATTTGTTTTTTGCGCCCGCGATTTGCAGGGTTAAATTTTCGAATTTAAACTCCAAATTTTTAAGGGCGTTTTCGTTTAAAATCCTAGCAAATTCGCACAAAAAGCTAAGCCACGCTAATGTTCGCTCGCCCGGTAAAATTTCGCTTAAATTTGCAAAATTTGGGCTTAAATTTGGCTTGCCGTGCATTGCGATAATCGCCGCGATTAGGGCTTTTTGCTCGTGGCTCGTGCGGTAGTTTAGCCCATTTAGCACCATGGAAGCTGCGCTTTCGTGTTTGGCATAAAAGCCGAGCCTTGCGCCAATCTCGCAAAGTTTGGCGGCATAGCAAAGCGGGCCAATGTATCTATCTTCTAGCTTGTGAAGCGAGAAAAGCACGCTAAAAAGGGCTTTGGCGAACTTGTCTGCGTGCGAGCTTTCGCTAGCAAATCTATCTTGCAGACTTTTTAGGCTTGGGTTGAAATTCTTTGGCAAATTTGCCCCGTGCAAAATCGAGCCCAAAAACACACCCTCTCGCACGCCCACACCGCTTGTAATCACGCTTTTTGCGCCGATTTTTTTAGCAATCTCGCTAAAAATTATCGCACCCTCTCTAATCGTATCATAACGCTCTTTTTTTATCGGAAATTTGGCTAGTTCTAGGGTTTTGGCGCCGATTAATTTGCTAAAAAACGGCGCGTATTTTTCGTAATCGTAGCAGTAATTATGCACGATTTTAATCGGATAATTCTCAATCGCCATTATGGCATTGCTTAGCGCTCTTGCCGAACCGCCCATAGCGATTAAATTTGAGCTGGCAAATTCATCGCCAACCGCGCTGATTGCCTCATTTATATAGCCATATAGCCCGGCCATATCGCCTTTGTCAAAAAATAGCTCTTTTAGGCGAACGGTGCCTAAATTTAGCGAAATTTTGGCCTCGATTTTACCATTTTTAATGCGCGCAAGCTCAGTCGAGCCTCCGCCGATATCCACGCTCACGCCATCTTTAAAATCGCTAAGGAGGTTGTGTGCGGCGTATCCTCCAAAATATGCCTCACTCTCGCCATCTATTTTGCGGATTGCGATTTTGGTTTTTTTAAAAACTAGCTTGATAAACTCGCCCCCATTTGGAGCGTCGCGCAGTGCAGAAGTGCCTACGCAAAGCACCCTTTTGGCGCCGTATTTTTGGAGCAATTCTTTGAATTCCACAAACGCGTCAAGGCATTTTTGCATAGCCGCTGGTTGCAAAACTCCGCCGTTTTCATACGCGCCCTCGCCTAGGCGGACTTTGATTTTGTGCTCTGCAAGGATAAAAAACCCAAATCTGCTCGTTCGCTCAAAAATCACTAATCTGGCAGAATTTGAGCCTAAATCAATCACTCCAACGCGTTTTGGCATTAATAATCCATGTGAGCGTGTTTGTATTTAAGCTCACCCTCGGTTTCGATATTATCAGGATCGTATGTGATACACTCGACAGGGCAGACTACGATGCAGGCTGGTTCTGAGTATTGATCCACGCACTCGCAGCACCTATCTGAATCAATCATATATGTCGGCTCGTCCTCGAAAATCGCCTCATTTGGGCACTCTTCGCGACACGCATCGCAACTGATACACTCGTCTGTAATCATCAAAGACATAAATTTAACCTTTACAAAAAAAATTAGTGCATTTATACACTAAAAACTTTTAATTTTATTTTAAAAACTACCAAATTTGCGCTATTTTTTGAGATTTTTTAGCGGAATTGTAAGGGTCGCTACAATCTTATCTTTGGCGGGCGAATTTTTAAGGCTCACAGATGCGCCCATAGCCTGCGCGGCGTTTTTGGCTAAAAACAGCCCAAGCCCAGCGCCAGGCTTGCCGCCCTTGCGTTTAAACGGCGCGAAAAAGTCCTGACTTTCATCAATACTCTCGCCCAAATTTTCTACGCGCACGATAAAATAATCGCCCGAAATTTCACTGAAAACCTCGATTACTTCGCCCTCTGGGGAAAATTTAATCGCGTTTTGGACGAAATTTTGGATAATGTGCATAAAAAGGTTTTTTTGGATACTCACTTCTAGGGATTTTGGCGAAATTTTGCTTACGACATCTTTTTTTTCGTTTCTAGCCAAAATTTTAAAATTCACGCACAGCTCGCCTAGATACTGCACGATATCAAGCTGCTCTGGGCTCTCAAACTGCGCGCCCTCTTGGCGACCGATCTCTAAAATCGAGATTATCATTTTGTTCATATCGTCGATTGATTTGTTGTTGTTTTGGAGCGCCTCGATGTATTTTTCCGCCTCTCTTGGCTTTATGAGCGTTACTTCGTTTTTGGTTTTCATCACTGCTAGCGGGGTTTTTAGCTCGTGCGCGATACCGATAAATAGCTCTTTTTGATACATTATGAAGGTCTGAATTCTATCGATTAGGCGGTTTATGTTTGTCAAAATCGGGCGAAATTCGCTCTCGCACCTCTCCATATCAAGCGGGGCTAGGAATTTCTCATCAAGACTGGCTAGCTTTTGCGAGATTACTTTAATTGGCATCAAAAGCGTGCGCGATAGAAACATAGCGTAAAAAATTATCAAAAATATCATTGTCAAATTTAGGATAATAATATCCACAAGTATCTGATTTGCGATATTTGCATAGACCGTTACATCGGTTTTGATCTGCAAAATTTCCTCGTTGCTATATGGGTATTGAAGGGTCAAAAAATTGCTTTCACCCTCTTGGCTCTCGTAAAATTTAGGCTTGGTGATTTTCTCGCCATAAACGAAACTCGTGATAAACTCGCCTTTGGGGTCTGGCAGATACTCTGGGATTTTTTCGACTGGAATTTTTGGCAGTTTTGTGATATTTTCAGCCCTTACTAAAAGTCCATGGACTGAATTTTCGAAAATCGTAATCCTTATGTAGTTATAAAGCATTACGGAAAAAATCAAAATTAGCATCGCCGAAGCAGATGCTAATTGGATTATGAAACGGGTTCTTAGGCTTTTTGTGGAAAGCAAAATCTATATCCGCGACGACGAACTGTCTCGATTGTAGAAATATTTAGTGGTTTATCCATTTTTTGGCGGATTTGGTTGATTGCGACCTCGATTACATTTGGGGTTACTAGCTCTGGCTCTTCCCAAATAGCATCAAGTAGTTGCTCTTTGCTTACGATTTGGTCTGAGTGGCGAGCTAGGTGAGTTAGCACCTCGAAAGGTTTGCCTTTTAGCTCGATTTCTTGGCCAAGATATGTGATTTTTTCCTCATCTGGGTCAATGATAAGATCGTCGATTTTGATGATATTTGAGCCACCAAATCTAAGTCTAGCTTCAAGGCGGGCAACCAAAACATCGAAATCAAATGGTTTTTTGATATAATCATCTGCGCCTGCTTTTAGGGCTTTTATCTCGCTTTCTTTATCGTCTTTTGCAGATAGCACGACGACTGCTGTGCGAGCGAATTTTTGTTTTATAATGTTGATTAAATCGACGCCACTGCCATCTGGTAACATCCAGTCTGTCAAAACTAAATCGTAATTTCGTATGCCTATGTAATATTCAGCGTCTTTAAAGCTTTCTGAACTGTCTGTTTGGTAACCAAACTCCGCCAAACCCTCGGCGATAGTTTTGTTTAGAGTAACTTCATCTTCGACAATTAAAATTCTCATTGATTTTCCTTCGTAATAAAATTTGGCGTGATTGTAGCATATTTTAAGCCAAAATTCAAGTTTTTTTAAAGAAATTTTAAAAATTTATTTCGATTTGCGCGCCGACTTTTGCGTCAGCTAAAATTTGGGTTTTGTAAATTTTCATATAGAAGTAATTCAGGCTTTTATACTGGGTTTTAAAGCTTTGGGCGAAGAAATTTAGCGCGTCTTCGACGAGCAAAAATTTCTCCCTCTCAAAGCTAAATTTTATAAATTCGCAAGCCTTGGCATAGTCTATAAATTCATCTGCGCCAAATTTTGCGCTTACTAAAATTTCTTGTTTTTTTTCTCTTTCGAAATCCAAAATTCCAACAATCGCGTCGAATTTCAAATCCTCAATCAAAACCCGAATCATATTACCCGTTTTTCCTCGCCACGAAGCAGTCTTGCGATATTTGGAATATGTTTGTAAAAGACGATAAAAACTATGATAAAAATCGGCGCGTGAGTGTGGATTGCTGGCATATCTGCGTGGAGTATGTAGCTAGCCACAATTAACGCCAGTGCCGCTGATAGCGAGGCTACGGACGAAATTTTAAGCACTTTGCCCACAATAAACCAAACAACAAGCGCGATGATTAGCTCGATTGGCACGAAGCATGCTAGCACGCCAGCTCCCGTGGCTACGCCCTTGCCACCGCTAAATCCAAGGTATGGCGAAAAACAATGCCCCACCACAGCAAACACAGCCATGCCCCAAAGCACATTTTCATCAAAACCCATAGCCCTCGCCACCAAAATCGGCACCACGCCCTTTAAAGCGTCGCAAACCACGGTTAAAATCGCTAAAATTTTAGCCTTTTTGGGGTCTGTTTCTTTAAGCACTCGCAAGACATTTGTAGCCCCTATCGAGCCACTTCCAGCAGATTTAATATCAACCTTGCCAAAGTATTTGCCAATGAGCAAGCCAAACGGCACAGCTCCTAGTAAATACGCTATTAAATAGCACCAAAAATTTGGCGCTTTAAAAAGTCCTAAAACCACATCTAATATCATTTTTTACCCTAACTCTTCCACAAAATCGAAATTTTTTCATCATAAATATCTGTCTTTTTCGGAGCCAGCGACACTACGCCAAGCTCGATATTTTTGAGATCCAAGCTCTCTTTTAACTGCGCGATTTGCTCATCAAATCTCTCTTGCAGAGCCTGCATTTGCGAGTATAGCTCATCTACGCTAGCTTCTGCATTTTTGGCTTCGTTGCGCTGGGTTAGCACGCGGTGAGCGTTTCGCACGCCACTTACGGTTTTGCTAATCGTAGTCGCACTAGCGCGCGATCTGCCAAAAAGCGAGCCTAGTATCGCGCTTCCTATGCTAAGGGCTGCATTAATTCCTTGGCTAGTAACATCGCTTTTTTCTTTTTCTAGCTTCTCTTCGGCGCGGTTTATGCGGGTTTGAAGCGTAGATTTTTCTTTTTCAAATTTAGCTAGAATTTCATCTGTTTTTTGCTCTAAAATTTCATTTGCCTTATCTTGCAGTCTTTGATAAAATTCCTCTTTGCTCTCATCTGGCGTGCTGTGCATATCAAGCGCGCTGTATAATTCTAGCCTTTGGTTACGATAAACCCAGTCTTTGAAATTGCGAATAAAAGTGGCGAAATTTTTCGCACTAGCAATAAAGCTTGGCAAAGCGCAATACGACGAATCCTCTAACTCATCGCTTCGTATATTATCGATAGCGCGGTCGCTCGCCTCGTCCCAGTTAATCTCGCTAGCATCTGAGATATCAAGCAAATACGCGTAATCCCTCGTGTATTCGCCCTCTTTGTCAGCATAGCGCACCTTAGCTGTGGCGTATAAATACGGACTTAGCTCGCGAGAGGCGCCGTAGCTGTAAATTTGCGAAATTTCATTTGATACGATTGGTTTGGCACTGCTTGCACTTTTTACTTTGTTTCCAGTGCTATTCGCGCCTGGTGCGCCCTTTTTTTCGCTCATTAAATTTGAAATTTGCTCGTTGCTTAAAGGGCCTTTTAAATAGCTAAGTGCAAAGCGAGTTTCTATCGTTTTTAGGCTATCTTCGTTGATATTTTTGACTAAGAAATTTCGCTTTTTGAGGTTTGAGATTTGCTCCATTAGCGCAGATTTATCCACAGGATTTGAGCCAATTCCGCTAAGCCCGCCGATCACTCGCTCTTTATCTTGGGCGGTTTGGAGACGACCGATAAACCAAGTGCCGATATTGCTAAGGCCTTTGTAATCCAAATCCACAGGGTTTTGCGTGCTAAGAACGCAGCCTAGCCCAAAAGCGCGCGCTTGTTTTAGCAGGGTTAGCATAGGGGTTTTTGACGGCGGATTGCCATTTGGCGGGAAAAATCCATAAATCTCGTCCATATACAAAATCGCTCTAAGTGCGCTAGTGCCTTGCGTTTGGCGCATCCAATTAACCATTTCGTTTAAAAGCAAGGTTACGAAAAACATTCTCTCATCGTCATTTAAATGCGAGATACAAAAGATATTCGCCCTAGCCTTGCCACTCTCATCAAATAGCATTTTTGCGATATCTAGCCTCTCGCCCTCGCACCAAAGCTTAAAACTTGGGCTTGCGATTAGGGCGTTAATTTTCATAGCTAGCGCCATGCGTTTGTCGCTAGGAAAGAAGTTATTCACATCAAAAACGCCGATTTTATCAAATGGCGGAGTGATGATTTGGTTGATGAGATCGACCACGCTCACGCCCCTGCCCTCGCTGAAATTTGAACTAAAAATTTGAGAAATCAGCAAAAATTCTGGCGAGCTTAGATTATCGCTAGTAATACCAGCTAGGCTAAGCACGCTAGAAGCAATACCGCAGATATAATTATTCATATCCTCATCGTTTAAATTTTTCGGTGCTTCAAAGTCGCTAAGCAGGCTAACTCCTAGCCCAGCGCTTGATTTTGGCGTGTAAATTTTAAACTCGACGCTGTTTTTAAGTAGCTCGACTCTGTCTAAATTTTGGTAAGAATTTTCTATGCCATTTCGCCACATTTGCGCGGTCTCGCTCGCCATTTGCTCCACGCTAAGACCTTTATTCGCAGCCTCCGTTTCGTCGATATAAGGCAAAAAATCCTGCGCGCTCATATTTGGAAATGTAAGAGCTAAATTTGTCAAATCGCCCTTTGGATCGATGATGATAGACGGGATATTATCAATCGCAGCCTCTTCTAAAAGCGTGATTCCAAGCCCTGTCTTACCACTGCCGGTCATACCGATGATTAGCGCGTGGGTTGTGAGATCTTTGTTTTTATACAAATACGGCTCAGAATTTTCGAGCCCCAAATAAAAAAGCTTCAAATTTTCTTGCAAAGTTTTCATAAATTTTCCTTCGTAAAATTTGGCGCATTATATCATTTAAATTTTTAAATTTAAATTTGCTACAATATCCTAAATTTAAGGAATTTATCAATGTTGGAACAAAAAATTAAAAACAATGCTAGCGGAATTTTACTCTATGGTATCGTTCCGCCAAAAATCAGTTTCGAGACCGAAAAAATCGAGCGACTTGGCGCGCTTTGGAGAGAGCGCATAAGCTCCATGCCATGCGACGGCATAGTCATTTATGATTTACAAGATGAGAGCGCAAGGACGAGCGAGACGCGCACTTATGAATTCATCGAAACGCTAGATCCCGCACTGTATTACACCAAACACCTGCGCGAGGTCAAACCAGCCATAATCTACCGCGCCGTGGGCAAATACAATGAGAGCAAATTTAACGAAATTTTAAATGCAAGAGCGAGTAATTTTGGCGTATTTGTGGGCGCCTCCTCGAAATACGATACGATGAAAATCCCGCTAAAACGGGCGTATCAGATAAAAAAAGAGATTGCTAGCGATTTGCATTTGGGCGGAATTTGCATAGCCGAGCGCCACAAACAAACACGCGCCGAGCACCTAAAAATCGCGTCAAAAAGCATAAGCGGGTGCGAGTATTTCATCAGCCAAGCCGTCTATGACGCTGAGAGTGTGAAAAATTTCATAGATGATTATGCTAATCTTGGGTGCAAAAAAGTGCCTATAATCTTTACTTTCACGCCTTGCGGAAGCGAAAAAACGCTCGAATTTATGAAGTGGCTTGGCATTAGCGTGCCGGATTTTTTGGAAAATCGCCTAAAAACCAGCACCGATATCTTGCAAAGCTCGGTGAGCCTGTGCGTGGAGCTGTTTGATTTCATCTACAAATACTCGCTTGCAAAGGGCATTAGCGTGGGGGCAAATGTGGAGAGTGTCAGCACCAAACGCGCTGAAATCGAGGCCTCGATCGAGCTTTTGAAAAAAATCAAAGAAATAATCGTAAAAAGGGAAAATTTAGGAATTGGCGAAAAATAGATTTCGCCAAAATTTGAGAAAATTCTGACTAAATTTAGCATGAAATTTTGCTTAAATTTAGCAGATTTATGGCGCAAAATTTTGTTTAAATTTCACCCAAATTTTGCTAAATTTTGCGCCAAATTCGCCAAATTTACTCGCCCGAATTCTGCCCTGCTTCATCAAACATTTTTTGCACGCTTGGAGCGTTGTTGGTTAGCTTTTTGATAGTTAGTTTTTCGGCTTTATCATTAGCTAGGCGCAGGTTATTTTCAGAAGATAAAAGCTCATTTTTTACCTTTTCTAGGTGGCTTATAGTTTTGTCGATTTCATCGATTGCCTTTTGAAATTTCTCGCTTGCTAGGCGGTAATTTTTGCCAAATTTATCCTTAAATTCGTCAATATTGCTTTTAAAGGTTTCGATGTCCAAATTTTGGTTTTGATACTCTACTAGACGCTTTTTATCTTCGAGCGAATTTAGCGCAGCGTTGCGTAGTAGCGAGATTATTGGCAAGAAAAACTGCGGGCGGATCACATACATTTTCTCATATTTATGCGAAACATCGACGATACCTGTGTTATAAAGCTCACTATCGCTTTCAAGTAGCGAGACAAGCACCGCGTATTCGCAGTTTTTCGCCTTTCTATCCTTGTCTAATTTGGCAAAAAATTCCTCGTTTTTGTGCTTTGACGCGGTCGTATCGGCCTCGTTTTTCATCTCAAACATTATCGAAATATACTCTACGCCGTCTTTGAAATCGCGAAATATAAAATCGCCTTTGCCGCCCTCTTTGACCTCATTGTCTTTTTCAAAATAAGCGTTTGCAAATGCGGTGGTGCGGAGCTTCTCAAACTCTGTGCTACAATGGGTTTCCAAGCTCTCGCCAACCATTTTTGTCGATAATTTCGCCTTTAAATCCTTGTAATAATCTATCATCGCGTCTTTGTCGCTGATTGTTTTTTCGAAATTTTCACGCAAAATTTGCTCTTTTTCGACGAAATTTTTTTCTTTTTCGCTCAGTGTGATTTTAAGCTCGGAAATTTCGCTATCTTTGCTCGAAATAGCGTTGCTCACAGCCAAATTTTTCTCATTTTCACTTGCACTGATTTTGGCGTTTAACTCTGTGATTTTCTGGTTTAGCTCGGCGATTTTAGCCTCATTTTCAAGGGAAATTTTGCTTTTTTCAATCTCAAATTTTTGCGTCAAATTCTCATCTTTGCCTTTTAGTTCGGCTTCGAATTTGGCTAAATTTTCTTTAAGTTGTGAAATTTCACTATCTTTTTGCGCTTTTAAACTTGCGATATATTCTTTTGCCCTAGCGATTTCTTGGGATTTTACAAGCTCTAATTCGCTTTGGAATTTTGCGTTTTCGTTTTGCAATCTCTCGTTTAAAATTTTCTCAAATTCGCTATTTCTGATTTGGCTTACGATTTTTTGGTATTCACTCTCATCAATTGCGAAAATTTCGCCGCAGTTTGGACATTTGATCTCAGACATGATTTTTCCTTTACTTTAAAATTTTAGTGAATTTTACAATAAGAATTCGACAATTAATGTCTAAATTTGATAAATTTTGAAATTTAAGCGTTAAATTTAAATAGCACAGAACCCCAAGTAAATCCCCCACCAAAGGCGTCTAACAAGACTAGCGAGCCATTTTTTAGCCTGCCAGCCTCATAAGCTTCGTTTAGCGCCATTGGGATTGAAGCTGAGCTTGTGTTGCCGTATTTTTGCACGGTTACGACACATTGATTTTCCGCAAAGCCTATCTTTTCGCGCACTGCCTCGATTATGCGCAAATTCGCCTGGTGCGGGACGAACAGATCAATATCGCTAGCTTTAAGGCTGTTTTTTTCTAAGGCCTCTTCGACCGATTTTATCAGCGTTGGAACCGCGATTTTATAGACATCTTGACCGCGCATTTTGATAAATCCAAGCTTATCGTCTAAAATTTGTTGCGAGATAGGATTTGCGCTCCCAGGTGCTGGCGTGATCAAATAATCAGCCTTTGCGCCGTCGCTCGCACTATTTGTGTAGATTATACCCTCACCATTGCTAGCACTCACTACTGCTGCGCCAGCACCGTCGCCAAAAAGCACGCAGGTGCTCCTGTCGCTATAATCCGTAATCGCGCTTAGTTTTTCGCTTCCGACGATTAGTATATGTTTTTTCGCTCCGCTTTCGATAAGCGATTTTGCTAGGTCTAGTAAATATACAAATCCACTACACGCCGCACTTATATCAAACGCCATAACGCCAAATTTACACCCTAGCTTATCTGCAATCAAAGCCGCAGTTGATGGCATACAAAAATAATCAGGCGTGATTGTGGCGCAAAGCACGGCATCTATTTGCTCTGCTCTTAGCCCACTTCTTTGAAGTGCCAAAGCAGCAGCCTTTGCGCCCATATCGCTGGTAGCCTCATTTGCATCTGCGATATGTCGCTCTTTAATGCCCGTTCTTTGGGTAATCCACTCATCGCTGGTATCGACCATACCCTCCAAATCGTGGTTTGTTAGAACTCTCTTTGGGGCGTAAGCGCCTATGGATACCACCGAAGCCTTCATCTTTATCCTTGGTTGTAGTTGCTAAGTTGGGTTTGGATAACTGAGTTTATGTTTGAATCCGAAAATTTAAGCGCTTGAAAAATTGCGTTTTTTATCGCTTTTGGCGTGCTTTTGCCGTGGCTTATGATCACGCACTCTTTCACGCCCAAAAGTGGCGCGCCACCAGTTTCATCGTAATCGGTCGATTTTTTGATTATCTTAAATACTCGCCTCATCAAAATCGAACCAGCTATCGCAATCGGCGATTTTTTCGCCTCTTTTTTGATAAGCTTATTCATAGCGCTGGCTATGCCCTCGCTGGTTTTAAGGACGATATTTCCGATAAATCCGTCAGTGATGACGACATCTACCGAGCCGTCGAAAATCTGATTTCCCTCGGCGTTACCGACGAAATTTTGCATTTTTTTGAGTTTTGGGAAAATTTCTTTATTGACCTCGTTACCCTTGCTATCCTCTTCGCCATTTGACAAAAGCCCGATCCTAGGGGCTTTAATCCCCATAATCTCTTTTGCGTAAGCCTCGCCCATAACGGCAAATTCGAATAAATTTTCAGGTTTGCAATCCACATTTGCCCCGACATCTAAAACCAGCGTTTTACCACCCTGACTAGTCGGAAAAAGCGTAGCAATGGCTGGGCGCGAAATGCCTGGAATTCTACCGATTCTAAGCGTAGCTAGGCTGTGCGTAGCCCCACTATGACCAGCTGAAACCACGGCCTTACAGCTGCCATTTCTGACCAAATCTACTGCTTGATAAATGGTGGAATTTTTGCGTTTTAAAACATCCGTCGCACCCTCTTTCATCTCGAAAACTTCGTCAGTTTGGACATACTCTATGTATTTTTGAAATTCTGCCGGGATAAAAGGGGCGATTTTTGCCTCGTCGCCTACTAAGAAAGCTTTGAATTTTTGCTCTCTTAGTGCTTCAATAACTCCGCATACAATAGGCTCGCAACCGAAGTCGCCACCCATTGCGTCGATAGCAATCGACGTCATGGGATTAGTATTCTCCTGTATTTTTATTTACTCTGTGAGGAATCTTCCAGCTACCGTCTTTGTCTTTGACTGGCACAGGTAGAGTTACAGTGTAATGAGTTCTTCTTTTTGCTGCGCGAGTTTTACTCACTCTTCGTTTAGGAACTGCCATTTTTTCTCCTTTATAAAATTTATAATTCTTTACATTTGTCGCAATAAAAGTAGTCGCTCTTTATCGCTTCTACTTCGCTTTGTAAAATTTCATCTATGTCGATACTGCCCTCGAAAAACTCGATTACATCTAAGCTATCAGAGCCTTTATATATCCCGTCGCTTAGCGTTAAATCGACATTTTCGTCTAAGTTTAACTCAAATTCGCTTCCGCAACGATCACAAATATATGGTATCGCTCCGCAAATTTGGGCGTTGCATTTATACAGGCTTTCTCCTGATTTATGCAATTCACCACTAAATTTGACATTACCGCTTTGGATATCAAATTTAATCGGCTCTTTTGTGATTTTTACAAAGCTAATTTTCAAAATTTTACCTTAGCAAATCTCTTTTTTAGCAAAGAAAAATGCAATCTCGATAGCTGCGTTTTCTAGGCTATCGCTACCATGGACTGCGTTTGCATCGATACTTTCGGCGAAATCAGCGCGAATTGTGCCTGGCTTTGCCTCTTTTGGATTTGTTGCACCCATTAATTCGCGGTTTTTAGCTACTGCGTTCTCGCCCTCTAAAACCATAACCACAACTGGGCCACTAACCATAAAATCAACTAATTCGCCAAAAAATGGACGATCTTTATGAACTGCGTAAAACGCTTTTGCGTCATCTACGCTTAATTGCAATTTTTTTGCTGCTGCTATACGCAAACCGTTGCTTTCAAATCTATCTATGATTTTGCCTATAACGCCCTTTTTTACGGCATCTGGCTTAATTATTGATAGTGTTTGTTGCATACGAACTCCTTTATTGTAAAAGGGTGATTATATCTAAAATAGGTTAAAATTTATTTAAGAATTAAATTTTCATGGCATTTAAGCCATGAAAATTTTGAATTTGTATTTATGCGACTACCGGAGTATCGCCACCGCGCAATTCTGCGCCGATTTCAGCTTTGCTTGGTTGTCCAGCGACAACTTCGCTCCAAACGATACAGCCGTCAGTTGGACAGGCGTTTGCACAGGCTGGTTCGTCATTATGACCTACACACTCTACGCATTTATCAGCATATACATAGTATGTGTCTGCCCCTGTTGGGTTATCGCTATCATCAACAATCGCGCTAACTGGGCACTCATCGATACAAGAACCGCATGCTATACAAATATCAGTAATTTTTACTGCCATATTTTCTCCTTTATCAAAAAAATACCCTAAATAATAACACACTATTTTTAAAAAGTCATTAAAAATTTGGATTAGATTTGAATTTTATATTGCGTGTAAATTTGGTTTAAATTTTTTATAAGATAAAATGTGTATAATTCGCAAATGATAAATTTTATTATTAAGGAGAAAATATCATGTTAGTAACTACAAAAGCAGTAGATTTCACAGCACAAGCCGTTCTTGGCGACAACAGCATTGTAGAGGATTTCAATCTCTACAAAAACATCGGCCCAAAAGGCGCAGTTGTGTTCTTTTATCCAAAAGATTTCACATTTGTTTGCCCTAGCGAGATTATCGCATTTGACAAACGCTATAAAGAATTTAAAGATAGAGGCGTAGAGGTCATCGGCGTATCTTGCGATAGCGAGTTTGTTCATCTTGCATGGAAAAACACACCAGTAAATGCAGGCGGTATCGGCAAAGTCCAATTCCCGCTAGTTTCAGATATCACAAAAGATATCGCTAGAAGCTTCGATGTGCTTTTTGGCAACGCAGTTGCGCTAAGAGGCTCATTTTTGCTAGATAGCGACGGGACAATCCGCCACGCTGTCATCAACGACCTTCCACTTGGCAGAAATATCGACGAGATGATTCGTATGGTAGATACTATGCTATTTACTAACGAGCACGGCGAGGTCTGCCCAGCTGGCTGGAACAAAGGCGACGCTGGTATGAAGGCTAACCCACAAGGCGTAGCCGAGTATTTAGGCAAAAACTCAGACAAACTATAAAACTCCAAATTTGGCGCAGCTCCCTGCGCCAAATTTATCACGCAAACGCGTGCGTATGGGGCCTTCCCCCTAAGGCTCCACCTTTATGTATCCCCATAAAATTGAAATTTTAAGAGAGCCTTTAAAAGCTCTCTTTTTTTCATTTAAAATTTACTATTTTCAGTTAAAATCTCGCTTTTTTAAAAAGGATAATTTATGAAAAAAATATTTTTCGCACTTTGCGCGGCATTTAGCCTAAATTTCGCCGTATCACTTGATCCAAATTTAGCACTGAAATTTGACGCCAATGTCACCACAGGCACGCTAGAAAACGGCCTAAAATACTTCATACAGCAAAACCCCGTCCCCAAAAACAGTGCATATTTTTACCTAAATGTAAATGCTGGCAGTATCGACGAAAACGACGATGAGCAGGGATTTGCGCACTTTGTCGAGCACATGGCGTTCAACGGTAGCGAAAATTTCGATAAAAACGAACTAGTCAAAAAATTAGAGAGCCTAGGCGTGAAATTTGGCGCAGATTTAAACGCCCAAACTAGCTTTCAAAACACGACCTACAATATCCAAGCAAGCGTGAGCGATGAAAATTTAAACGACATTTTCACGGTATTTAGAGATTACGCTAAGGGCGTGAAATTCGACCCAGCCGAGGTCGAAAAAGAAAAAGGCGTGATTTTAGAAGAGGCGAAAAAGGATTATAAAACCAGATTTTACGAGCAAAGAGCCAAGTCTTTGTATCCAAACTCGATCTTTCAAAGACGCTTCCCAATAGGCAAAAACGAAGCCATAGCAGGTGCGACGAGCGAGAGTTTGCGGGCGTTTTATGATAGAAATTATGCGCCAAATTTGATGAGCGTCATCGTCGTGGGCGATGTAAATTCGACGCAAATCGAAAATTTAATCAAAGCCAAATTTAGCGATTTAAAACCTCATGGCGAAAAAATCGCGCGCGATACGAGCCTGCAAAAATTCGGCGCAGGTTATGCAAACATCGTAGAGCCTCAGATTGGCACAAATGCCGTAAATATCGTGTTTGCCGGCGAGCACAGCCCTTTAAACAGCGTAGGCGAAATGAAAAAAGCCTGGCTTGATACCTACATCGCAAAACTTCTTAGCCTTAGCTACGATGCCCTAAATATAGGCGCGAAAATCCCCCTAAAAGCGGGATTTGACAGCGATGATTTATTCGGTGAGCGCAGACTTTACTCGTTTGGCGCAAACATTTTTGATTTCGACGCAAATGCCACGCTGACTAGCCTATTTAGCGCAATTAAGGGCGCTAGGGAGCATGGATTTTCGGCTGGGGATTTTGAGAGTGCAAAGGTGGAATTTATAAACTCCGTCCAAACCAATCTCATCAAAAACGACACGCAAAACAAGCAAATTTATGAAATTTTGGATTTTGTAATAAACGGCAACACTAAGCTTGGCAAGCAGGACAAACACGATTTAAGCCTTGCGATTTTGGGCGAAATTTCGCTTAGCGATGTCAATGAATACTTTAAGCAAATCACGAGCGGAGCGCACTTTACGGAGATAATTTCGACGAAAGATCTAAATTTAAGCGCAGAGGAAATAGATAAAATTTATCAAAACGCAACCCCATTTGATTTTAGCAAAAACGGCCTGGGCGATAAAAAACTTTTAGAAAACGAGCCTTCACCAGCCAAATTTAGCCAAAATTTCGATAGCGACAAAAACATAACCACGCTAAATTTCGATAACGGCGTCAAGGCGATTTTAAAGCGAAATTTGGGCAAAAAAAATAGCATACAAATCAGCGTGAAAAAACTAGGCGGAATTTCGAATTTTGCGAGCAAGGCCGAGGCTGAAATTTTAAGCGCATTGCTAAATTCAGGCACTATTGGCGAGTTTAACGAATACGAGGCCAGGAGGCTTACTAGCGGGTTTAACTACTCTTTGCGCTTTGGTATAAACGAGCTTTCTAGCGGGTTTAGCGGGGAGTGCGCTAGCAAGGATTTCGAGGCAATGATGAGGGAGCTGTTTGTGAAAATGAGCACGCCAAAAATCCACGCAAATTCGCTAGAAAAATACCAAAGTAGCGCGCTTTCTAACCTTGCGCTTAGAGATGAGACGATAGATTTTCGTTTCAACAAACAAATCGTAAATTCGCTATTTAGCGGGGATTTGCGCTTTAAAACTCCGCTTGAAATAGGCGATGTAAAAAGCGCGAATTTAGCGCATTTTGGGGGCTTAGCAGATAAAATTTTCGCTAATGGTGGCGAGTATTTGTTTGTGATAAGTGGGGATTTTGACGAGGATAAAATCACCGAAATTTTAGCCAAATACGCAGGAAATTTAAAAGGCAAAGCTGGCAGGGGCGAAATCGCCCAAACAAAGCTTAGCGCAAACGCCGTAAAAATCGAGGAAAACTACGGCGATAGCGATAAAAGCGAGGTTAGAATGATTTATCTAAACTACGATTTGAGCGAGTTTGACATTTTAAACTCATACAAGCTCAAAGCCTTCGAAAGTGCCGTAAAAACGCAAATCACCGAAAAAATCAGAGAGGCCAAAGGGCTAATCTACTCAGCCAGCGTGAGTGCCTCATACGCGCAGTTTCCGCAGATAAAATCTGGGTTAAATATCTCATTTTCGTGCAACGAAAAGGACAAGGAAGCGGTGATTGAGGGAATCAAAGAAATCATCGCTGATATCGCGCGCAACGGCACTAGCGCAGATCAGCTAGAAAATTTCAAAAAAGCGCAAATTTTATCTATGAAAAGAGCCAGCGAAAACAACGATTTTTGGCTAAGTAACATCGCTTCGCACGAGCTTTTCGGCTATCCGTTTTACGATGATGAAATTTACGCTACTCGCATAAACGCCCTTAGCAACGATGATGTGAAATTTGGGGCAAATTTAATCGCAAAAGAGCCGTTTATTGCGATTTTAAATCCGAAAAGTAAGTAAATTTAGCCTTTTAACAATACTGCGCGTGCCATAAATTCGGCAATTTGCGCAGTGTCGAAATTGGCTAAATTTACCATTTTCAAATAAACCCAAAGCGATTAAATATCGCTTTGGGTTACATTTATAAATATTCTTTACGAATTTTGTCTATATTTATATTTTTTCTTGTCAAAAAATATTTTTTAATTTCCAAATAATCATTTTTGTTAAAAATATAAATCGTGTAAAATTCAGAATTAAATATAGTTGCATTTAGGGCTGATTTTGTATCTGGCGATTTTGGTTCATCTACAACAACATTTAAAAATGGCGTAAAACCTTTTAAATTTCCGTTAATTTTATAAAAAACTAAAATTTTTACAATCAAAATTCCAAGATAAAAACAAATAAATAGTGTGATAAAAACCACTATATATTTGCTTATTAGCATTAAATAAATAAGAATTGCCATAAAAAAATACTTAATAACTTTTAATTCTCCTTTTAAGTGCCAATTCGTAATAAACGGCTTACAAATATAATTTTCTACATTTGAAAGATATGTAACGCTTTTTAGCTCCAATCCGTCGTAAAATTCAATGGAATTATTTTTAAAATGTATTGTTGATTTGCTGTTTTCTACATATAGTATATATGTAATGATAAATTCGGACGATAAAATAAATATCATCATAATGCCAAATGAAATAACACCGCTTATAGTTTCATATTTATCAAATAAGCTTCTAATACTAAGTGCGATAGTTAATGCAAATAAAAATGGAAATACAAATAGATTATAGACAAAAAATCTCTCATAGCTTTTGATAATTAATGGTTCTTTGTCGTAATCTCTTTGCATAAATTTATAATCTTATTGCCCTAGACATAGCGCTTAAAATCAAATTTTTATCAAATTTATTATCATAAAAAAGATTAAACGCTAATGCGCCTTGGTTGATTAGCATTTCGCGTCCGTCTTTTGTGCGAACGCCCTGAGTGCTAGCCAAATCTAAAAACGGCGTAATCTTGCCATAAATGGCGTCAAATGCGAATTTTGCCTCTTTAAAAACAGCGTCTAAAATTTCGGCTGGGGCTGGTAAAAAATCATCTTTAAGCCCCGCACTTGTGGAATTTACAATCAAATCATAGCTTTGAAATTTGAAATTTTCGTAGGTATAAAAATTCTCACATTTAAAATTTTCTGGCTCTTTTTCGCTGCGGTTTAAAATGTCAAATTTAACGCCATTTTTCGCCAAAATATAGCCAATCGCCCGCGTCGTGCCACCAGCACCCAAAACAAGCACGCGCTTTAAACTTCCAAATTCCCTAATCGCCTCGTAAAACCCGGGCGCGTCAGTGTTGTATCCGTAAAATTTGGCGTTTTTTCGCACGAGAGTATTCACTGAGCCGATCTCGCGCGCCGCCTCGCTTAGCTCATCGCTTATCCTGCAAGCTTCCAGCTTAAAAGGCACGGTGATGTTCGCGCCATTTAAGCCTAAATTCAGAAATTTTTGTTTCAAATCCGTAGCTGTTTCTAAGAAAACCCGCCCATAAAAGGCATCAAGGCCTAGCTCTTTAATCGCCAAATTGTGCATTAAAGGCGATATGGAGTGAGATATCGGATTGCCAAAAACGGCAAATTTGTGCATTATTTCACTCTGTAAATGTATGCGCCACTATTAACCGCACGCATGTCGCTAATAGCCTTGTTTAGCTCTTCTCCGCTAAATGGACCGACCAAAATTTTAACCACATCTTTGCCATTTACTTGGGTTTTTAAACCCACTGGATTATAGCCTTTGGCTGTGATTTTGCGCACATCTGAGCTGTTTGGATCGTAAGAGTTCGAAGCGAAAACTTGGATATAATTTCCAGGCCCCACGCTCGAATTTGCAGTTTTTGCCGCAGTGCCTACTTTGGCAGGTTCTTTTTTGGGCTCAGTTTTTGGAGCCTCTTTTTTGACTTCGGCTTTTTTGATTTCCTCTTTTTTAGGTTCAGGTTTTTTCGCCTCTACCTTTTTAGGCTCATCTTTTTTAACCTCAGCCTTTTTCACCTCTGCTTTTTTAGGCTCAGTTTTTGGAGCCTCTTTTTTGACTTCGACTTTTGGAGCTTCTTTTTTGATTTCAACCTTCGGAACTTGCAACTGCTCTTTTACGGTTTTTACCTCTTCTGGTTTTGGTTCTTCTTTTTTAACCTCGATTCTTTGGACTACGACAGGCTTAGGCTCTTCTTTTTTTATCTCTACTGGTTTTGGCTCTTCTTTGACCTCGGGTTTTTTAATCTCTACTTTTGTTTGAGGGGCAGTGTTTTGCATCACTGGCTTTGGCTCATCTTTTACTTCGCTTTTGATTTCGACCTTTGAAATTTGAAGCTCGCTTGGTTTTGGCGCAGGGGCTGGCTCTGCCTTTGGAGCTGGGGTTTGAGGCTGCGCGTTAGAAGTATCACCGCTAACCACATTGATCTCTGGCTCTTTTTTTACCTCTTCTTTTTTAGTAAGTTCTTCTTCGCTAGGCATTGTTAGGGCTGCGTTTGTGTCAATGTCGTTTTTGTTGATAGCTTTCATTATTATAAGAACTATCAAAAACAAAACTATAATTCCAGCCGCAATAGTCAAAAGCTTTTTTAGGCTAGCTGTGCCGTCTCCTGGCGCTCCGTTCATAGTGATATCGCTCATATCAAATTTATCTGTCATAATATCTCCTAAAAATTTATTTACCCTTTTTAAAAAATTTAACAAATCTTTTAAAAAGGGTAATAAGGCGCACGAAGCGCCTTAAAATCAATACATCGCTTTATCGTAAATGATAAATTTATGCGCCAAATCAACAATCTCTTTTTTAACTTTTGCTTGAAGTTCGGTGTTTGTTATATCGCTAAGCACATCTGCGATTTTATTTGCGATAAACTCAAACTCAGCCTCTTTCATACCGCGAGATGTCAAAGCAGGGCTTCCGACGCGAATTCCGCTTGTGATAAATGGACTGCGAATCTCGCCCGGGACTGTGTTTTTATTTACGGTGATTCCAGCGTTTCCTAGGGCTATATCAGCGTCTTTTCCGCTAAATTCTTTATTTAAAAAGCTAACCAAAATTAGGTGATTATCCGTGCCACCACTTACTAGATCAAATCCCCTTTTTACCAAAGTTTCGCCTAAAATTTTTGCATTTGCTTTGACCTGTTTTGCATAAACTTTCCATTCATCGCTAAGGTTGTGTTTGAAGCTAACAGCCTTTCCTGCGATGACATGCATTAAAGGACCACCTTGAATGCCTGGGAAAATCGAGCTATTGATTTTTTTAGCAAATTCTTCATCATTTGTCATAATGATACCGCCGCGTGGTCCGCGAAGTGTTTTGTGAGTGGTAGAGCTAACTACATGGCAGTGCGGGAACGGATGAGCGTGCTCGCCAGCTACAACTAGACCTGCGATATGAGCCACATCGGCAAAAAGATACGCACCCACGCTATCTGCGATTTCTCTAAATTTAGCGAAATCTATCTCTCTTGTATAGGCACTTGCGCCACAAACTATCATTTTTGGTTTTACGATACCAGCTATGTCTGCTACGCGGTCGTAGTTTATGCGACCATCAAGCTCGACGCCGTATTCAAAGCTCTCGTAATATTTTCCGCTACTTGAAACCTTTGCGCCATGCGTTAGGTGTCCGCCGTGGCTTAGCGACATACCCAAAATTTTATCACCCGGTTTCAAAAACGCTCCATAAACGCCTTGATTTGCTTGTGAGCCTGAGTTTGGCTGAACATTTGCAAATTCGCAACCAAAAAGTTTTTTACATCGCTCAATAGCGATAGTTTCGATTTCATCGACAAATTCGCAGCCACCATAATATCTTTTGCCGGGATAACCTTCTGCGTATTTGTTTGATAGCACTGAGCCCATTACCTGCATAACTTCTGGGTAAGTGAAATTCTCACTTGCAATCATCTCCAAATGGTCGCATTGACGAGCTAGCTCCTTGCTCATCAAATCAAAAATTTCTTTATCAAAATCTGCCAACATTTTTACTCCTTATCTGAATTTAACGGTTTCATAGCTGGAAACAAAATAACATCTCGAATAGATTTTTTATTTAATAAAATCATCACCAATCTATCAATCCCAAGCCCCCAACCAGCGGTAGGTGGCATAGCATAGCTTAGTGCTTTGACATAATCAGCGTCCATTTCGTGCGCTTCGTCATCGCCTGCATTTTTAGCGTCGATTTGCGCCTTAAATCTCTCAAATTGATCAAGTGGATCGTTTAGCTCATTAAATGCGTTTGCAATCTCCTTGCCAGCGATATATAGTTCAAATCTCTCGGCAATTTTTGGATTTTCGTCGCTCCTTCTTGCAAGCGGGCTAATCTCGATAGGAAAATCCACGATAAAGGTCGGATCTATGAGCTTGGCTTCGACATAATTATCGAAAAGTTCGCTTTGCAAGTGGCCCAAATCGAGCTTTTCATTGACTTCGAATTTATCAGCTTTAAGCTTTGCTAAAATTTTGTCTTTATCATTTATAATCTCAGGATCCAATCCGCCTATTTCAACCAGCGCATCAAGGTATTTTATGCGCGCAAAAGGCTTGGTAAAGTCGATTTCAAGCTCGTCGTATTGAAGCTTTTTATCAAGTCCTAGCTTATCCATCACAGCCCAGATTAAATTTTGTGTCAGATCCATGACATCATTATAATCATGCCATGCCCAGTAAAACTCAATGCTGGTAAATTCAGGATTATGCGTTAAATCCATGCCCTCGTTGCGGAAATTTCTATTGATTTCAAAAACAGCTTCCATACCGCCTACGATTAGGCGTTTTAGATAAAGTTCAGGTGCGATTCGCAGGTATCTATCCACATCAAGAGCGTTGTGGTGCGTGATAAAAGGCTTCGCGTTTGCGCCACCTGCGATTGGGTGCATCATTGGGGTTTCTACTTCCAAAAATCCATGCGCCTCGAAAAAGTTACGAATTTCACGGATTATGACAGAGCGTTTGATAAAATCGCTTCTAACCTCTGGGTTCATTATCATATCGAGGTAGCGTTGGCGGTATCGCATTTCGATATCTACTAGGCCGTGGAATTTCTCAGGTAGTGGAGAAATCGCTTTTGAAGCTAGTTTGATATTTGAAGCATGGATCGAAAACTCGCCAGTTTGCGTGATAAAGGCGTATCCTGTAACGGTAATGATATCGCCTACTTCAAGATTTTTCTTAAATTTAGCGTAATCTTCCTCGCCGATACTGTCGCGCGAATAATAAATTTGAATATTTCCGCTTTCGTCTTCGATATTTGCAAATGTCGATTTTCCCGCAACTCTTTTTAGTTTCAAACGCCCTGCTAAAACGACAATCTCATCTGATTTTTTTTCCTCTGTATTTGCAATACTAGCGAATTTCTCGCGAAATTCTACGATTTTCATATCTCGTTTTAAAAAATGAGGGTATGGATTTACCCCTAAATTTCGCAATTCGTTTGATTTATCTATTCTTTGGATTTCTAATTGTGAGTCGAACAAATTATTTCCTTTTTGCCGCGCAATCAGCACAGATTCCGTAAAGCTGCATAATATGGCCAGTTAGGACAAAGCCATTTTCTTTGGCGATTTGGATTTGTTTTTTCTCGATACTAGCGTCGCGGAATTCGACGATTTTATTGCAACTTTTGCAGATTAGGTGATCATGGTGTGGTTTGTTTGCAAGTTCGAATTTTTTGCCTTGCGCGCCGAAAGTAATCGATGTCGCCATGCCTGATTCTTCGAGCAAATTTAGCGTGCGATACACTGTGGCGATACCTACATTTAGCTCAGGATTTTTCGCCTTGATTTCGCTATGCAAAGCCTCTGGCGTAAAGTGCGTATTGCTATTATAAAGCGTTCTTAGCAAAACCTCGCGCTGTTTTGTATATTTTAAGCCATTATCGCTAAGTGCTTTTTTAAATTCAAGCAAAAGCGCGTCAAATTCCAAATTTTCGATTTTAGCGTCCATTACAATCTCCCTTCACTTACATTTAAATCCAAGCTTTGATTGATATCAAAAACCTCGTTTGAAATATTATTTTGAATTTCTGTCGTATTATCTTCGCTTGGGGTTAAAATTTCACTAGCTTTTTGCTCTAAGCTTTGCAAATTTTCTTTGACTACTGGGTCGTCTTTTAAATCCATAATCCACTTGCCCACGCTTAGTAGCACCGGAGCGACTGCGCTAGTTTCGAAAAATTTCTTTGTCTGCTCGTTTAGCATCATAGGACCTCTTGCAAAGGTTACGATAACAGCAAAAATTAAGAAAATTTTAGCCACGCTAAATGCAAATCCACCGATTCTATCGACAAATCCTAGCCCACTCCATTTAAAGAGTTTTGAGATAATCTCGCCCAAAATCAAGCAGATTATCCATACGCCAAAAAGCACAGCCAAAAATCCGATTAAAGTCTGAGTAGTATCGCCAGAGAAAATCCCATTTGCGTTTTGCAATGCAGGGACTTTGCTAGCTATCCACGCCCCTGCCATCTCTTTGTAGCGCACAGCGATCCACAAACCACCAATCAAACCTAAAATTCCAAAAATTTCCTTCATAATGCCATTTGTAAGACCCCTTAGTCCAAAAAGGATTATCAGACCCACTACAATGGCGTCAAACCAATTTATACCTTCCATAATCACGCACCCACAACGCCGATAAGCTCTTGTAAATTTGTAGAGTAGCGCAATGCTGTTTCTTTGGCGATTTGATTTGCTCTGATTGCCTTAACCATAGCCTGTGTTTGCGTAATCATACCAGTGCTTTGTTGGTTAAGTTGCATTTGTGAGTAAATTTGATGAACTTTGTTTTCGCGGATTAGGTTGGCAACCGCGTTGTTGTTAATCAAAATTTCATGCACTGCAATACGACCACCACCAAGCTTTGGAAGCAAAGATTGCGAAATAACCGCAGTTAGTGAAACTGAAAGCATGTTTCGCACTTGAAGTTGCTCGCCACCGTCGAAGCTATCGATGATACGGTTGATTGTTTGGATTGCTGAGTTTGTGTGAAGTGTGCCAAAAACCAAGTGTCCTGTCTCAGCCGCAGTAATCGCGATAGAAATCGTCTCCCTATCACGCATCTCACCGACTAGGATAATATCAGGGTCTTCACGAAGTGAGAATTTCAAAGCTTGCGCATAAGAGTGTGTATCCGTGCCGATATTTCTGTGAGAAAATAGAGATTTTTTGTTTTGATGCACGAACTCGACTGGGTCTTCAACTGTGATAATGTGCTTGCGCTCTTTTTCGTTGATTTCATTTAGCATAGCTGCCAAAGTCGTTGATTTACCAGATCCTGTCGGACCAGTGACTAAAATCATACCCTTTTCGCGTTTTACAACCTCTTTAAAAATGCTTGGAGCCTTCAAATCATCAAGGCTAGGGATATCGATAGGAATAATACGAAACGCAGCGGCCAAATCGCCGTTCATAGTGTAATAGTAGTTTCCACGAAAGCGTCCGATATTTGGCAACTCAATCGCGAAGTCAAGCTCTTTGTTTTCCTCTAAATCGCTTTTTTGTTGATCTGTAATCATCGCATAGCAAATATACTCGATATCACTTCCGCTAAGGCTATCCATAGCCAAAGGACGAAGTGTTCCATCTATTCGGATTTGCGGTGCTGAGCGAGAAACCAGGTGCAAGTCAGAAGCTTTATTAAAAACAACTGTCTTTAATAAGGTTTCGATATCTACTAAATTTTTTCTTGGATCTTCCATATTTTTCCTTTCTAATCAATAATTTTAGGCACTACAAAATAATCACCCTCGCTTGAAGGTGCATGCCCTAGGATAATAGAGCGAACATCGCTAGCGCGTGGCTCATCCTCGCGAAACGGAGTTCCGCCCTTTAAAGTAGTTATGGCTACTTCCTCACCATCTAATTTTAATTCGTTTAAAATTTCGACAAAATCTACTACCTTATTTAACTGACCGATAAACTCATTTCGTTTTTCATCAGGGATTTTTAAAGCAGCTAATTTTTCGAGCCTTGATAATAAAATTTCATCTATTATCATAAATTTTCCTTTTCTGATAAATGCGACATTATATCATAAAAATTCTTGTCTTTGGGCATATTTAAATTTTTTTATGCTACAATTACCGCCAAATTTAATCACAAAAGGATACTACTTTGGCTTTAAAAGACGACATTGAAGGCGTTAAAAAAGAAATAGGCACAGAAGAGCAGTTTTTAGAAGGCGTTATCAAAAGCGAAATTTTCATTAAAAAATACAAAAAACCTTTAATCTTTTTCGCTACCCTTATAATGGTGATTTTCGTAGGATACTGGGCAAACGAATTTATCCAAAATTCTCGCATAAACAGCGCAAACGAACTATACTCAGAGCTTTTAGAGGCGCGAGATGACGCAAAACTAGCCAAACTAAAAGACAAAGATTTCAATCTATATGCGTTATATATGCTAAATCACGGCACAGCCGATGATTTGACAGCTCTTGGAAGCGATAGCAAGGTCGATTACTTGCTAAAAGAGATTATCAGCGTGCAAAACGGCAAACAAAGCCCGCTTTTGCTTAACGATTATGACGCTATCGTAAAGGGATACGAGCTTTTGAAAACAGGTCAAATCGAGGCTGCAAACGCCGAATTTGACAAAATCGCCATAGATTCGCCAGTGCGAAATTTAGCGTTAAATTTAAAACATTACAAAGGAAATAAATAATGAAAAAATCAATCATATTTACACTTCTGCTTTCGTTTTTATTTTTCGGTTGTTCGACCAAACGCCAGTATTTCGACCCAGGCGATGACAATATCACAGGCGAAATGGCCTTTAACGGCTCGCTTCCAGCAGAAATTATCTATGCTGCCAAAGAGGGTGCCACACTATCAAACGGCGCAGTTATCACCAAATCAGGCGTAAATGAAAATATCAAACTTAACAAAAACGAGCGATTTTTAGGCGAGTATAATGGAAATTTCATCGCCACAGACACAAACGGCACTACTAGGGTTTTGGGTAGCGATGGCAGTGTGAAATTTGAGCGAGATCTCAAACGCTATGCCCTAAGTGGCGCGATTGACGGCGATGATTTAGCACTTGTAATGAGCGATAATAGCGTAATGCTATTTCGCCTAAGCTCGGGTGCTATGGTGCTAGATGATAAAATCGGCGACGCATTTGCCATAGATTCACGCACAGCCGCTCCACTTTTTATCAACCAATTAGTAGCCTACCCAGCACTTGATGGCTTAGTAAATATCGTAGAGCGCACAGGTGGCCGCTCTGTGAGGGATTTTGTCGTATCAAATCAACCATTTTTTAACAACATAACCACGCTTCAAGCCCGTGGCGACGACCTTTATGCAGGCACAGGCACAAGGCTAGTTCTCATCAGCCCAAATGGCAACAAAACCTACAACCGCGACATTAGAAATGTCCTATTTGACGGCGATAAAATCTATCTTTTGCTAAAAGACGGCACGGTCGAGCTTTTGGATAAAAACCTAAATTTAATAAAATCTCGCAAATTTACCTTCGCTCAGCTATTAGAGGGTGTATTTAGTGGGGAATACCTTTATATCGTAGAGCGCACAGGTTTTGTTATCCGCACGGATAAAAATCTGCAAAGCGAGGCGATTTTTGAGCTAAATGATGAGATTGACTCTCGCGCATTTAGCGCAAATTCGTCATTTTACTACGATGATAAAGTGCTAAATTTTGCTAAGTAAAATTTCCAATCTCATGGTTAGCCATGAAATTTTGCTTAAAAATTTCAAAACCATAGATTTGAAAATTTTCACTCGCTCCCGCGCATACAGCGCCTATTTTGGCGTGGATTTATCTGGGTTTAATACCCTGATTTTCATGCGCGAGGCATCATCTCGCTTCATTATGCGAGATAGCGAATTTTTATTAAATTTAACCGAACAAATTTGCGCAAATTTAGGCAAAACTATCAAAAAACGAGTTTTGTTTCACAACAGCCAAATTTGCTCAAAAAGTAAAAAATTTTTAGAAGAAAACGGATTTAAAACCTATGCTTTTATGTGATATCGGCAACACGCATGCCAAATTTTATGATAACGGCGCAACATTTGCTATGGGTATCGACGAGTTTTTGAACTACGAACCAATCGAGAGAGTGTATTGTATAAATGTAAATGCCAGAGTGCAACGCAAGCTAAACAATCCCCTATTTATCGACATTACGCACCATTTCCACATAAACACCACCTACCAAGGGCTAGGAATCGATAGAATCGTCGCGTGCAGTATGGTCGAAACTGGCGTCATCGTCGATGCAGGTAGTGCTATCACGGTCGATGTCATGGAGGGTGGCACCCACCTTGGCGGATTTATCCTGCCTGGAATCCACGCTATGCTTCGCACTTATGGCGAAATTTCATCTGTTTTAGATGTCAATCTCTCGACGAAAATTTCCCTAGACTCGCTTCCACAAAAAACTAGCGACGCCGTGAATTACGGCATTTTCAAACCAACAATCCTAGCCATAGCCGACATTGCTGGCGATAAGCGCATACACTTTACCGGCGGGGACGGCGCGTTTTTAATGCGACATTTCAAAAACGGCGTTTATGATAGGGATTTGATTTTCCGCGCTATGAAAAATTTAATCTCACAAAAAGGACTTTTATGATTACGATTGCGCTACCAAAGGGTCGCATTGCCGATGATACACTCAAAATTTTCAAAAGCATTTTTGGGCTAGAATTTGCCTTTGAAGACCGCAAATTAATCATGCAAGAGGGTGATTTTAAATTTCTTTATGTCCGCAACCAAGACATTCCCACCTATGTCGTCGGAGGCGCAGCAGATATCGGCGTAGTGGGGCTAGATGTGCTCGAAGAGCACAAACCAGATGTTTTGCGCCTGCTTGATCTCAAAATCGGCAAATGCAGAGTTTGTGTGGGCGTGCCAAACGAAACCGAGCTTGATTACAACACCCCAGGTATCAAAATCGCAACCAAAATGCCAAATATCACGCGCGAATACTTCGCCACCAAAGCCGTCGCCACTCAGGTCATCAAACTATATGGCTCAATCGAGCTAGCTCCGATTATAGGGCTATCAGACGCTATCGTCGATGTGGTCGAAACAGGCGCTACGATGAAGCAAAACGGCCTTAAAGTCGCCGAGGTTATCATGCACAGCTCAGCGCACCTCATCGCCAACAAAAACAGCTTTGTCATCAAACGAGATGAAATTTTAGATTTGCGCGACAAACTCCAAACCGCTATCGCTTGAAATTTTAATTTGCCATTGCGAGCGAGCACGCCAAATTTGTCATTGTAAGACGGCAACGCCAGGGGAGCAATCCAGTAAAATTCCCTAATCCTAAATCTGTCGTTGCGAGAAATGCGAAGCATTTCAGTTAAAATAAAACCAGCTAAATTTAAAGCGAAGCTTTAAATTTAGCCACTTCTAAGGTTTTACAGGGGTGGGGGTTGGTAAGGGGGAGGGTAGCGTCTCCTAAAAAGCGCGCCCTCCCCCTTACGAGAAAAGCACGGCGCAATCTAAAATTCAAAAAATCGTTCAATGCTAAATTTGGATTGAATTTTGAATTTAAATTTCTCTGGATTGCTTCGCTCATTACACTCGCTCGCAATGACAGCAAATTTGCAAAATTTAAATTTTTTACTCATAGATTGCTTCGTCGCTTCGCTCCTCGCAATGACAAATTAGACAAAATTTGCTCTTTATGTCATTGCGAGACGGCAACGCCGTCGGAGCAATCCAGAAAAATTCCATTGCCTTTAATCTGTCATTGCGAGAATTTTGCGTAGCAAAATTCGTGGCAATCTACGAGTATAAAATTCACAGACACTCTAATCCATATCATTGCGAGGAGCTGTTTTACAGCGACGAAGCAATCCAGTAAAATTCCCTAATCCTAAATCTGTCATTGCGAGCCGTGCTTGCACGGCGTGGCAATCTACAAGTATAAAATTCACAGACGCTCTAATCCGTGTCATTGCGAGGAGCTGTTTTACAGCGACAAAGCAATCCAGCACAGCAAGCCGTAACGAAAAATAAAACTAGCTAAATTTTAAAAAATCGTTCAATACAAAATTTAAATAGAATTTTGCTTTAAATTTTACTGGATTGCTTCGAAAACTTCGTTTTCTCGCAATGACAGCAAATTTGCAAAATTTAAATTTTTCGCTCGTAGATTGCTTCGGCGTCGTAATACAACAGCTCCTTGCAATGACAAAATAGGCAAAATTTGCAATTTTTCCGAAAAAATTTTAAAATTAAAAACCAAAATTTAAAAAAGGAAAAAAATGAAAAACCTAATCCTACCCTGCCTAATCGCGCTAAGCTTCTCAGGTTGCGCCTTTTTCGCGCCACGCACCACGCCACTTTGCCCAGACACCACCGCCAGCAAAATGCAGATTTCTAGCTACACAAGACAGAGCAAAGTCGCATATACATATAAATTTATAAATGGTAGCGAGCAATGCAGTGCCAAATCAAATAAATACTTCGCCAACCCAGGCGATGTCGCACTTATCAGCGTTGCAAACGGCAGTGTTTCTAGCGCGCAAATACTCTCTCGCAAAATCACCCCGGGCAAGAAAGAGAGCTACACACCGACCAAAATCATCAAAAAACAGGTCCGCAAAAACGAAAATATCAAAGCCCCAACCGAGGAAAAAATCAGTTTTTGATAACTTACGCCCGAATTTCGCCCTTTAAATTTAACGCAAAATTAACAAAAAGGGCAAATTTCGCGCCAAAAATTATAAATTTTGCATAAATTTTATGAATTTTATCAGCCAAATTTAGCTTAACTACAAATTTTTCACTATTAAAAATAATTCTCATTTGTTGCCATATATTTACTCAAATTTAGCTACAATCACCCTATCGAAATCAAACTCCTTTCAATATTTGCGAGGCGCAAGAGCGTCTCGCTTTTTTTATGCAAAATTCAGCGATTTTGGTTAATACTCGGTAACAAAATGGTTATATTTCAGTAAAATTAAGATTGTTTTAAGCAAATAATTTAGTATTTTGTGCTACTATTACGACCATAACTTTTACAAGGAGTTCAAATGAAATTATTCAAACTTAGTTTAGCAGCTGCATTAGCAGCAGGTGCATTTGCTACATCAGCAAGTGCTGTTGCATTAGAAGATGCAATCAAAGATGTAGATGTAAGCGGTTTCGCTTGGATGCGTATTGATTCTACAAAAACAGATGATGGTCTAAAAACAGAAAACGATCACAGATGGAGATTCAAAAGCGTTGTTAATACAAATGTAAAAATCGATGACAACTTCTTCTTCGTAGCTGGTATTCGCTATGCTCACGACAATGACTGGGCAGAGGGCAGAACAGCTGATGCGGTTACAACAAAATTTGATTTATACCAAGGATACCTAGGATATAAAATTGGTGGCACTACATTCCAACTAGGTCGCCAAAAACTAGGCACATTCTTCACAGATGATATGTTTGGTGATGGTTTGAAAGTCGTTAATCAAGATATCGAGGGCTTAACTCTTGCAGCTCTATATATGGATACATTAGAGAGCGATGGCGATATCGATTTAAATGCGGCAGCAGCAACTCTTGCAGCAGATGGCAAAAGACTAGATCAACACGACCTATGGGGCGTAGCTGCTATCGGTTCTTATGATCCAGTATCTTTCCAACTATGGTATGCTGGCTTAGAGGATGTTGTTGATTTATTCGCAGTTGAAGCTGGTCTAAGCTTCGATGTTACAGAAGATATCAACCTAGGCTTAACAGCTCAATACGCTTACTCAAATTTCAGTGATGAATATGTTGCAATCGGTGCAGATGATGCTGATTTCTTTGGCGTAGAAGCTAGCACAAGCCTATTTGGATTTGATTTAACAGCTGGTTATGTTCAATACGATACAGATTCACAAGTTCATTCAAGAGTATCATTTGAAGACCAAGGCTCTTTCATCAGCCCAGGTGAAGACCTACTTAATTACAGAGATTTCAGAGGCGACAACCACGCTTGGTTCATCACAGCTGCTTATGCTATCGCAGACACTGGTCTAACAATCGGCGATGACTTCGTTAGCGGTGAATTCAACGATGAAGACGCTTGGGAAAATGTTGTTAGAGTTAATTACAAATACAACAAAAAACTTAGCTTCACAACTTTCTGGTCACATGTTAAATATGACGGCAAAGCTGGCGTGAAAGATAGCGAAGAAGATCACATCAGATTCCAAGCTAGATACGCTTTCTAATCATTTACTCTGATTAGTTATAATCCTAGGGCGAGGGCAAAACCTCGCCCTTTTTAAATTCTATCGACAAGGTATCAAATGAAGATTTTAAAACTTTCGTTTTTAGCATGTTTTTGCGCGGGTGCGCTTTTGGGGGCTAATGAGCCAGAAGAAAGCTATGTGTTTGAGGCAAAAGGCGAGTTCGCAAAAGAGCTAAAATCACTCATCGAAAAGCATTCCAAAGACGAAAATATCACAGTCAATGTCTATAAAAACGACGGCTCAAAAGGTGGCGTGCTAAATACTATTAAGCATAGCCCTGCCGCTGCCAAAGAAGAGGGAGCTAAGATTTTCGCTGCTAAATGCGCCTCATGCCACGGCTCAAAAGGCGAAAAGCGCGCTCACGGCGTCTCTAAAAAAATCAAAAATCTATCCGCAGGCGAGATTGCTATGGCTGTGAGCAACTACGGCACAGACCATGAATTTGGCGGTAAAAAAGCGTATTTGATGAACCCTATCGCACTATCTACAACCTCGACAGAGATAGGCTATATCATCGCATTTTTGAAGGGCGACACTTCATTTTTGCCTGGCGGTTCAGGCTCTGCGCGTGGTGGCAATACAGATATTTCGACCACTCCAAGCGAGCAAGGCTCATATCTAAAATAAAGGACAAAAATGAAAGTAGCTGTCATTTTGGCTAATGGCTTCGAGGAAATCGAAGCAATAAGTGTGGTTGATTTACTAAGACGCGCCGGGATCGACGCTAAATTTCTCGGTTTAGAGAAAAAATGCGTCACAGGCTCTCACGGCGTGGAAATCATCGCCGATGATTTACTCGTAAATTTAGACATTAACGAATACGAAATGATAGTCTTACCAGGCGGTTTGCCAGGTGCCGAGCATTTGGCAAAAAGCGAAAAACTAGGCGAAATTTTACGCAAATTTGACAAAGCTGGCAAAAAAATCGGCGCAATCTGCGCTGCACCTTGGGCTCTGGGCACAGCCGGTGTTTTAAAGGATAGCTACACATGCTACCCAGGCTTCGAGGGCACGGTCGCGCACGCCGGCTACACCGCTAGCGCAAATGTCATAATCGATAAAAATATCATTACCTCTGCTGGACCTGCCACTGCAATGGAGTTCGCACTCGCAATCGTGCGCGAACTAAAAGGCGAACAGGCTTTTAACACACTAAAATCCGAGCTACTTTTTAACTAATTTAAATTTTGATTTTCTTTCGTTAGCATTGCGAGAAATGCAAATCTCGCAATGCTAATTATGAGCAAAATTTACGCTTGATTTGTCATTGCGAGGCGACGCAGTCGCCGTGGCAATCCAGTAAAATTCCCTAATCATCAATCTGTCATTGCAAGGAAATGCGAAGCATTTCGGTTAAACAAAACCAGCTAAATTTTAAAAAGCAACGCTTTTTAAAATTTAGCCACCTTGTAAAGCGTCGTCGGGGGTTGGGGGTTTGTAAGGGGGAAGGGGCGCGACCTCGCAATTCAAGCCCCCTTCCCCCTTACAGAGAATTTCAAAATTTCGCCTAAAATTTAAAAAATCGTTCAATGCTAAATTTAGGTTGAATTTTGAATTTAAATTTCCCTGGATTGCTTCGAGCCTTTTGGCTCTCGCAATGACAGCAAATTTAGCGTTTGGTAATTTTGGCTCGTAGATTGCTTCGTCGCTTCGCTCCTCGCAATGACAAATTAGGCAAAATTTACACTTGATTTGTCATTGCGAGGCGACGCAGTCGCCGTGGCAATCCAGTAAAATTCAGAGAGTGTTAGAAAATTGAATTAGAATTTATCTGAATTCCCCTGGATTGCTTCGAAAACTTCGTTTTCTCGCAATGACAGCAAATTTAGCGTTTGGTAATTTTGGCTCGTAGATTGCTTCGTCGCTTTGCTCCTCGCAATGACAATGGTAAGCAAAATTCGTGGCAATCTACGAATATAAAATTTAAGCTCAGTATTTTTGCAGAATTTATCAAATTTTGCAAGAATTTTATAAATCGTTCAATGCTAAATTTAGGTTGAATTTTGAATTTAAATTTCCCTGGATTGCTTCGCTTTCTGCGAAAGCTCGCAATGACAAATTTAAGCAAATTCTCCAAATTTCAAAAAGCCAAAATTTAACCCCTTTTTGCTAAAATGAGCGCAAAATCAAAGGACATTTTATGAGCGAATTCACACATTTACACCTGCATACAGAATACTCATTGCTTGACGGGGCCAACAAAGTCAGCGAACTAGCCAAAATCCTAGCCGAGCGTGGCGCCAAAGCCTGCGCAATCACAGATCACGGCAATATGTTTGGGGCGATCGATTTTTACCAAACCATGCGCAAAAACGGCATAAAGCCGATAATCGGTATCGAAGCCTATATCCACAACCACGATGATATCGGCGATAAAAGCGACAAAAATCGCTTCCACCTAATTTTGCTAGCCAAAAACGAAATCGGTTACAAAAACCTAATGTATCTTAGCTCGCAAGCCTTTTTAAACGGATTTTACTACTACCCACGCATAAACAAAAAACTACTTCGCGAGCATAGCGAGGGGCTTGTTTGCTCATCTGCCTGCCTTGCGGGCGAGGTTGAGTTTCACCTAAATTTAAGCGAACGAAACCTAAGACGAGGCGCAGGCGGATACGAAGCCGCCAAAAAGGCCGCCGCAGAATACAAAGAGATTTTTGGCGATGATTTTTACCTAGAAATCATGCGACACGGTATCGGCGAGCAACTAAATGTCGAAAAAGATCTAATCCGCATAGCGCGCGAGCTTGATATCAAACTCATCGCCACCAACGACGCCCACTACGCCTACAAAGAGCGCGCCACAGCCCACGATGTGTATCAGTGTATAGCCATGGGCAAAACCATAAACGACGGAGATCGCCTAAAACATGTCGTAAGCGAATTTTATGTCAAATCAGATGAGGAAATGCAAAGGCTATTTGCCGATATGCCAGAGGTCATCACAAATACTGCTGAAATCGTCGAAAAGTGCGATTTGCACTTTGCTTTCGAGGAAAAGGGCTACGCGCCCACACCGCCAAATTTCAAATTTACCCTCGAATACGCTAGCAAACATGGCCTAAGCCTGCCTGAACCAGAGGCTAGATATAGCTTTGCCAATGATGATTTTTTATTTGATTATCTATGCCGCGAGGGTTTGAAAGAGAGATTAAAATTTATTGATGAGGCAAAACACCAAATTTACGAAGAAAGATTAAACAAAGAGCTTGAAATCATAAAAAGTATGCATTTCTCAGGCTATATGATTATCGTGCAAGACTTCATCAACTGGGCTAAAGACCACGATATCCCAGTAGGACCCGGCCGTGGCTCTGCGGCTGGCTCGATTTGTGCGTATGCGCTTCGTATCACAGACCTAGATCCGATACCTTATAACCTGCTTTTCGAGCGATTCTTAAACCCTGCTCGTATCTCTATGCCAGATATTGATGTGGATTTTTGTCAAGCAAGGCGTGGCGAAGTGATTGATTATGTCATAAAGCAGTATGGCAAATACAATGTCGCCCAAGTAGCGACCTTTGGTAAATTGCTAGCTCGTGGCGTAATCCGCGATGTCGCCAGAGTATGTGATATGCCTCTCTCGCAAGCTGACAAAATGGCAAAACTAATCCCGGAAGGCCCTGGCGTAACCCTAACTGGCGTCGGCGATCCAAGTAGCGATAAATACAAACCGGGTGCTTACGAGCAAGAGCCAAAAATCGCCGAGCTTTTGCAAAGCGATCCCACAGCCGCGCAGGTATGGGAGTTCGCGCTTCAATTAGAGGGCTTAAACCGCAACGCTGGCATGCACGCAGCAGGCGTTGTTATCTCAAACGAGGAGTTGTGGCACAAGGCCCCGCTTTTCAAGCAAGATAAAGGCGATGATGCGCGTATCGTCACGCAGTATATGAAAAACTACCTAGAAGATGTGGATCTCATCAAATTTGACTTTTTGGGGCTTAAAACTCTCGATGTCATCGACAGCGCACTAAAACTCATAAAAAGGCGATATGATAAAGACATAATCTGGGAAAAAATAGATTTTAACGACCCTGCGACTTATAAAACAATCCAATCAGGCAACACGCTTGGAATTTTCCAAATCGAGGGCGCTGGCATGCAAGATTTAGCCGTAAATTTAAAGCCAGATAGATTTGAAGATATCATCGCGATGATTTCGCTATATCGCCCAGGCCCAATGGATCTAATCCCGCGCTTTATAGATATCAAACACGGACGCGAGGAAGCCTCGTATATGTTCCCGCAAATCAAGGAAATTTTAGAGCCGACTTATGGAATCATCGTCTATCAAGAACAGGTCATGCAGCTAGTGCAAACTATCGGCGGATTTTCGCTTGGTGAAGCTGATTTGGTGCGTAGAGCCATGGGTAAAAAGGACGAAAAAAAGCTAGCTCACATGAGAGAGCAGTATTTAGAGGGGGCTAAGACAAACGGCTTTGATGTCGCTAAGGCAAACGAGCTATTTGATATGATTATGAAATTTGCCTCTTATGGATTTAACAAATCCCACGCGGCGGCTTATTCGATGATTACATTTCAAACAGCCTATCTTAAAACCTACTATCCAGCCGAATTTATGGCTGGTTTGCTCACATCTGAGGAGGGAAACACAGAGAAAGTCGCCAAATACATAGACGAAGCCAAACGCCTAGGAATCGGCCTTAAACAGCCCTCAATCAACCAAAGTTTGCGCGGATTTAGCGTAATCGACGATGAAGCAAGCGAATCAGGCCAGTCTATCATCTACGGACTTGGCGCGATTAAGGGCGTGGGCTCGGCTGCGATTGAAAATATCTTGGAGCTTCAAAACGAAAGGCTTTTTGAAAATATCGATGATTTTGCCACCAGAGTGGATAATTTCAAGGTCAATAAAAAGGTCATCGAGTCCCTAACCTACGGCGGTGCGATGGATTGTTTGGGTAAAACTAGGCTTGCGATTATTCAAAACATGGAAAATATCCTAGATGTGATGAAAAAAATCACAGAAATCAAAAAAGACGCTCAAAGCTCGCTATTTGGCGAAGATGAGGAGATGACCGAGGGGATAAGAGTAAGCTTCGTGGAAAACGCTGAGGAATTTGCGCAAAGTGAAATTTTAAAATTCGAGCAACAAACCGTGGGCGTGTATCTCTCTGGCCACCCGCTCGATGATTATAAAGAGCAAATGAGCGGTATAGATTACCTGCTCTCATCGCAATTTGGCGAGATCACGGGCGATAATGCCGAAATTTTAAGCGTTGGGCGGATCGAGGATATCACTACTCGTATCACAAAAACTGGCAAAAAAATGGGAATTTTAACCATTTTGGATTTGCACGGCTCGTATGAACTAGCTGTATTTGACAACACGCTAAAAACTATCGAAAATTTAAGCCCTGCTGAGCTTGAAAAACCATACGCTTTTATGATAAAAATCAGCAAAAGTGCCGCTGGTGAGGGAGCGTATCAAGTTTCCTTCCTTTCAATGCTAAGCCTAGAAAACGCCAAAGACGCTGGGTTTAGACCACGCTCTGGCGTATTTTTACAAGGAAATCCGCTCAAAGTTTTCGAGGGCGAAATTTCGCCTATCGCACACAGCAAATCGAGTGAATTTGATGAAATTTTGCAAAATGATGGCTCATCAATGAAGCTTTTGTGTGTCGGCAAAATCGAAAGCGTAAATTCTCGCACCACAAAATCTGGCTCGCAAATGGCAAATTTAACCATACTCGATTTATCAGGAAGCTTCGAAGTCGCGGCATTTGGCGATGTGTGCGAAAGCGTGCTAGCCCTAAGCGATAGCGACCTAGAACGCCCTCTGGCATTTTGGGTAAGGCTTGCGAAAAACACAGGAACTTACGGCGGAAAATATCAAATTTACCTAGATGAAATTTTATCGCTCGATGAGGCGCGAAATATCGAAAACTACGCTCCTAGCGAAGCGAAGGCTTATGGCGGCTCTACGCGCAAAGAGAGGCGAAATTTTGGCGATAATGGCTTTGAAAAGGGCGAAAACGCCGCACTTGTAGCCTTGCAACAAAGCAAAAAAGAGCGCGAGGAACAGCGAAAAAAGGCCGTGGATTTCGAGTTTGAAATAAGTGCTAGCGAGCTAAACCGCGACAAAATTCAAAAAATCTACTCCCTAGCCTTCAATGACCGGGATTTGAAAAACTCCAAACGGCTAATTTTGCGCGTGAGGTTTAAAAACGAGGTTTTGATTTATCCTACCGAATATATCGTCGGCGACGATTTTGGCGAGAAAATGGGCAAAATTTTAGCTGCGTGAAATTTCTGAAATTTGGAAATTTTAAGAATTTGAAAATCTAAATTTAGCCCAAAATTTGGGCTAAATTTATTAAATTTGATTAAATTTGGCTACGAACGGGCAAATTCCACAATCGCGCGCGCAAGTTCAAGCGTAGCGTCAAGGAAAACCTTATCTGTCTCAATGAGTGGCAAAAACAGCGGAATCTCCGTGCAGCCAGCGATATAAACATCCGCGTCAATGCTATCTAGCACGCTTTTGAAAGTCTCCACATATTCTGCGGTTTTGCCAGCTTTCACACCTTTGTAAATGCAATCCATTAGCTTAGCTTGATTTTCCTCGCCAAGCTCTACGCTGATTAATCCAGCATTCTCTAAGTGCTCATCATACACCCTAGCCTTTTTTGTGCCAGAAGTAGCCAAAACTGCGATTTTTTTGGCATTTGGATAGCGGGTCTGTATCGTGCTAACTGCGTTTTTTGCGATATGGATTAGTGGCAAATCCACAGCCTCCAAAACCCTTGGCGCGAAATAATGCGCTGTATTGCAAACCATGACAAACGCCTCGCAACCTGCATTTTTAAGGCGAGTTGCGCTTTCGATTAACTTTGGCGTAGGATCCTCGCCCTCGCCGAAAATGCACGCCGTCCTATCCTCGATTTGCGGATAACTATCGATTAGAAGCGGGATATTTTCTTGATCGCTTCTAGCCCCCGTTAATTCTATCGTTTTTAGATACAAATCAGCACTTGCTAGCGGTCCCATACCGCCGATTACTCCGACTCTACGCATTTAATTCTCCCATTTTGAGGTATCTAGTTTGCCCTCTGTTTTAGCTACATATAGCGAAGCCACGACATCGCCTGTAACATTCATAGATGTTCGTCCCATATCTAGTATCGCGTCAATGCCTAGTATCATACCATAAGCCACCGCCACGGTTCCAGTTACACTGATACCTACTGATTCTAGTATCAAAAGTAACATTAACGCGCCAGCACCAGGCACACCGGCTGTTCCGATAGCTGCTAGCATAGAAGTGATAATAATCGTAAAGTAGTTTTGAGCGGTTAGGTCGATACCGCACGCATTAGCGATAAAAAGCGTGCAAACGCCCAAATATACGGTCGTTCCGTTCATATTCACAGTCGCACCCACAGGCAAAACAAAGCCGTAGATTGATTTTGGAATTCCCATTTCCTCATCAGCCGTCCTCATTGTAATAGGAAGTGTGCCGTTCGAGCTTCTGGTAACAAATGCCGTAAGCATAGGCGCGCGGACTTTTTTGAGGAATTTCGCAGGATTTATACCAATTAGCATACAAATCACGCAGTATATTGCAAAAACCTGCACCGCAAGCCCTACATATAGCGCAATCGTAACGGTCAAAAGCGAGCTAATCGCGCCAATTCCAGCTTTGTTAAATACAACGAACATTAGCGCAAAAACGCCGATTGGTGCGTATTGCATAACCCAGCGAATAACCTTAAACATAATCTCGCTCATACCATCAAAAAACGCATACACAGTCTCTGCACTACGCGCAATACGCTCATCGTCGCTACTTTTGCAATACGCTAGGCCAATTCCCACAAAAATACAAAATGCGATAATAGGCAAAATTTCGCCCTTAACGATAGCTTCAAACGGATTTGTAGGGATAATATTTAGCAGAATTTGGCTCATCGCAGGAGCGTTTGCGCTCTTTTCCACAGCTTTGGCAGCATCTAGCTCCAACCCACTACCAGGGCTGAAAATCAATCCGCACGCCAAACCTATCGCGATCGCAAACAGCGTCGTAATCGCGTAGAAAATTATCGTTTTGACGCCAACTTTACCAAGGTGAGCTGGATCAATCGAACTTGTGCCAATTATCAGCGAGCAGACGATTACAGGCACCATAATCATTTTGAGCATTCGCACAAAAAGATCACCAAACGGCGTTAAAATCGATACCCAAGTGGTATCGCCAACGGTGGCATTTTGCGGTAAAATTATACCCAAAACCGAACCCAAAACAAGCGCAATCATTATGCGCCAAAGTAGGCTTGACTCAAAATACCATGCAAATATACCGCGCTTTTTAGGCGCATTAGCGTCACTTTGCGACATTTTTTCCCCTTTTAAATATAATGTTCTTACGATTTTACAATAAATTTGCATAGAACTAATTTAATTAGGGCTGAATTTATAACGAAAGGTTAAAATTTCGTTTGTTTTCTAAATTTTGCACCATAAATTTGGCGAATTTAAAATCGGACAGGGCGGAATAATCCACCCAAGCGACGCTGATCACTGGATTTATGCGATTGAGCCTTACGCAGATGATAAACTCGTAGCCAAAGCCTCGTTAGAACCAGTCGCAAGCAGGGGATTTTTGAGCGCAAGACTAAATCTAAAAGATATCAAAACCCTAAAAGCAATCTCTCGCTGTAACCTGCACGGAAATTTTACATTTTCGATAAATTTATAACCACTAAGCCCCAAATTCGGGGCTTTAAATTTTATTTTTTAATTTTATATAATCGTTTTTAAAAAGCTTATAAAAAAGGTTGAAATTGTGCGGTGGTGGGCTCACCACTTGTTGAAAAGTGCCTTTAAAGTTCGATTATAAGGGATTTATTGAAAATGAAAATTTAATTTTATGTATTCTTTTATGTAACCGAAATTTTTAAGTTTTTAAAGGGGTAGTTATTTAGTTTTGAAAACAACTATTTTCAATACTAAATTTTAAAAAGCCCCTATTTTAGGGCTTTTAACGATTTCGAAATTTTGGCTTTAAGTTTCGCAATGCTTAAAAGCAATGTTTCACGCTAAAAATCTTTAAGCTTTGTAAAAAATCAGCCAAAATTTAGCCAAAAACTTAATTAAGCTTACGCTATGAATTTAGATAATTAATCTCAATTTTAAACGGCTCTTTGTCGTTTAGCTCTTTGATTTCTTGCATTATATCATATTTAGAAAGTTTAGGGGGTAGCCCTATTGCTTCGCTTAACTTTTTTATGCCTTGCATAGTATCACAAAGGCTTTTAGGGTCGTTCGCTTGGTCTAGCATAGCATCAGCCTTAATTATTGCATTTAGGATTAAATCGTTTATAGCTGTGGCTGTTGTGCCGTGTTCTTTTTTCTAGCGTATCCATTAGGCTTTTAATTGCTAATTCGTTTAGCTCTTTTGTGTGTTTGTTAGGGTTGTCGCAAATATTCGATTTAATGAAATGTTTTAGGTGTTCTAGCCCTTGATTTATGAAGTGTCTAGCCTTGATTAAATCTGTGCTTGGGTCGTATCCGTTGCGGTCAAAATGGCTATAAATCGAAGTTCTAGGGATTTTATATTTTTTAGATAGCTTGGATATTTCGGTATTACCGCTTATAAATTCGGCTGTTAGCTCTTTGTATTTATCGCTTGTTTTTTGTCTCATTTTAACCTTTCTGTTTTATATATTTTGATAATTGTTATTATAGCATAGTTGATAGTTTTGTATAGTTTTGGGTTTATTATTATGTTAATTCACTACTAGAAAGCCTATTTATATAAGCGGTTGCGAGTGCGCCCCTTGCGTGGTTTGCTTAGCATTTGGCGTGGCTAAAAAAGGGCGATTTAGTGCGGAAGTTATTGTCTTTCGCTTTCATAACCTCAGCAAATATTGATTTTATGGGCTTTTCTAAGGGGTCTTATCAAAAGTAAAAACGAGTTCAGCCCTTATAATATGCCTTTGCATAGCCTCGCGCGCCCGTGAGCTGTCGTGTTTGATTTTTTTATCATAAAATTTCACTCTTTGCAAAATTCCATTAATAGGCTTTGCCCCTTTTCTTGTCGAGGTCTGAGCGTAAATAGTATTAAGAGTTTTTGGCTTATGAAATCTACAATTATCTAAATTCGTTAAATAAGGGGCTATACTTTGCGCCAAAACTGCATTAACTTCTTTTTTGATAAAATAGTCGAGTGAGTAATCAAGGCTCTTTAAAATCAAGTTTTGGCGATTTTTTCTATTATCGATAAATTCGAGTAAAAATTTTAAAATTCGTTTGGTTTTTCGGTCGAGTTTTAGCGGCTCTTTGGCTTGGCTGTTGTATTGACTTAATCCGTGAATTTCTAAAAAGCGAAATCCCTTTAAGTTTCTATGCGCTTTTCTTGCTTTGTCTAGCGTCTCTGAGGTGGAGTATATATAAATACTTACCTTTTGGCTTACTTTGCAAAATAGGGCGGTCTTTGGCGTTTTATAGCCATATAAATCGCATAGTCTGAAATGGTTGGTTTTAAAGGCTGTTTCGTTTAGGGTTAGTTCTTGCGATTGTAGGAAGTTGGTAAATTTGCTTATAAATTTGTCGGTTGCAGTAAATCTTAGGCTGTCGATACCGCTAAAATTTGGCGATGCGAATTGAGATAAATTTTGCGAAATGCTAAATAAATCAGCTTCGGAAATTTTATCTAAAATCTTGTTGAAAATACTCGCATTATGCGCCATATTTTGGTATAATTCCATAGGTTTTATTTTTATTTAGGGCGGTCGGTCAAACCGCCCTTTTTATTTGGATTTATCGAAATAAATCCTCGCAAAGATTAACCGCGCCCTTTGCTTTTCGCAAATAGTCTAAAATACCTTTTGCGCGGTTGATTGCTCTTTTGTTTTTAGGGTCAAGAAAATATCTCTTATGATAGCTTTTTGATAATTCGTTTTTTACACGAATATCTGCTATTTCTAGCCCATAATTCTTTCTTAAACTATATATAATATCTTTCACGCTATTTGTGTGAAATTTGTCTAATTCGTGGTTTGTGATTTTTTCACCACGAATTAGGCTTTCTAAAATCAAAGTAGTAGAATACTTGCTTCCACGAATAGCCAAAATGGCTTTTTTATTTTGTTTTTTATCGCTCATTTTCGTCCCCTTGTGCTGTTTCAGCTTCGGAAGTTAATCCTAATTTTTGATTAACTTCGTTTATATTCCACAAAAGGATTGATTTACTTATCCTTTTTGGTTGTGGAAGTTTGCCGTCCCTTTTATAGTATCGCCAAAGCGTGGCTTGACTGATACCACCTAAATACGCTCTTAATTGTTTAGCATTTAGCCATTTATTCAAATTTTTGTTTTCCATAATGAAAACTCCTTAAAAATTAATTTTTTTTCAAGTTCATAGCTATGTTTGAAAAATTAAGAGAATTGTTATAAATGGGTTGCAAAAAAATCGTATTTTTGATAGTTTTAGCGGTATTTTAAAAATGTTATTATTTTGGAAGTGCCTAAAAATGAGTATTTAATAAAAGGTCAAAATTTCGTATGTGGTTTTTTTAATATTTTGCATTTCTATAATGCAAAAAGCTTAATAAGCTATCTATTAGCAAATTTTTTTTTATTAAGTTTTGGTTATGATTTTTTATAGGTATATCGTATAAACGATAATTGCAATAAATAAATTCTTGGATAACAGAGATTATGAAATCTCGGTATTGATAGCCTTTTTTATTAGCTCCTTTATCTGTTTTGTTGCGTTCGTGCATAAGCGCATATAAAAGGGCTGTATTTGTTTTGTAATCGTTTAATGGTATCGGTCGAAGTTTGTTATATTGCTTTAAAATATCTGTGTTAATTTTTGTATTTAAACCTTTAATTTCTGCTTTGTAATCTTTTTTTTGTAATTTTGGATTTATGAAAAAAATGTAATTGCCTTGCATCGTAAGAAATCCATTTAATAATAAATCTGCATTATCTAAGCAATAATAAATATTTTTTTCTATGTCTGCAAAATCGCCAAAATCTATGCCTTTTAAAATTATTTCTTGGTGGAATAAGTCGGTTTTAGTTCGTGTTAAAAGGCGTTTTTCATAATATGAAATTTTATAGTCCATATTTTGATTAAAAATTGTCTCTTTTTCGATTGTCGGTAAATTGCTTTTTATGATTTTATGTAGTGATAAAAAATTTGTTTGCTCTTTTAATATGCTTAAAGCTCTTAGTTGCGCCTCGCTAAAATTCAAATTCTTAGAGTAAAATTTATTGCGAAATTTGTTAAATTGTGCGTGTAGTTTTTTGTCTATTTTCTTGTTTGTTTCGTGGAATTGCGTTCGCTTAACTTTTAATAAAAATTTGGTTTTTTGACTATTAAATTTTTCAAGTTCTTTATTTAGGTTGTTTTCTAAAAAAGCTTTTAACAATATCATTTTATTAAACTATCTAAATAATCGCTATACCACTGCATAAGCTCGGCTCGTTCGCTTAAAAACTCGTTTCGGTCGTAAATGGCTTTTATTCTGTTTTGTGGTGCGTGGTCTAGGCATAGCTCGATTATTTCAGAATTTAAGCCGTGTTGCTTTGTATTTGCGTTTGCTATGGTTGAAAATGTGCTTCGTAATCCGTGTCCGTGCATTTCATCGCCAAAGCCTAAACGCTTTATTCCTTGATTTATAGTATTTTCGCTTAACATTTTGCTTCGTGCAATATCGCTATAAAATACAAATTCGCCCCTTTTTAGGGTTTGCATTTCTTGCAAAATCGCTCTTACTTGCTTACTTATCGGAAGTAAAAAGTCATTAGCTTTTTTATTCATTTTCATTTTATCGGCTGGAATTGTGATTAAATCTTTGCTAAAATCGATATAACTCCATTTTAAGCCCCTTACATTTGCCGTTCTTAAAGCCGTGTGAAGTGCGAATTTTAAAGCGTTTTTTGTGATTAAATTTAGGGTCGTATCGCTATAAAGGGCTTTTACAAATTCGCTCAATCTTTTAGGGTCGGTAATTGCGTTAAAATGGTTGTTGCGTGGTTTGGTTTTAAAGCTATCTTTAAATTCTATCTCACTAATCGGACTAAAATCAATATAGCCTTTGCTAACTGCTAACTTCATAATATTTCGCAAAATTTGGTATGTTCTGCGTGAAGTTTCAAAAGTTAAGCCCTTTTTAGCTTCGTAATCTTGGATTTTTTCAATCGCTTCGATTAACTCACGCCTTGAAATTTCGCCTATTTTTCTATTTCTCAAAGTAGGGTATAAGTATTTTTCAATTCGCCCTATGCTTTTGCTTATGTTTTTAGGTGCTAATCCTTTGGCTTTTTCTTTTTCTATCCACTCGGTAGCAATGTCGCTAAATGTAAGGGCTTTTTCCTTTTCGCTTTTTATCGTTTCGCCCCTATCCCTTGCTGTCGTATATTCTAGGGCTTTTTGCCTTGCTTCATTTAGGCTAAAACTTGGATATTTGCCTATCGGTATTTTTATCTCTTTTTTGTTTGTCTTATATTTGTAATAAAATCTTTTTGTGTTCTGTCTGACTATGCAATACAAATTTTCTGTCTTTTTGTCTTTTAGCCAAATTTCTTTTTTGTCTTGTGGTAGCTTATAATTTTTTAGTTGACTGTCTGTTTCGTATGTATTCATAGCAAAGTCCCTTAATATCGTTTTTGCATTTTAGGGATACATAACTTTTTTTTATGGTGCTGTTATGTAACCTTTTATGTATTCTTTTTTGTGAAAATCGCTGATTTTCTCTGAAATTGATTGTAATCGAAAATGCTTTAAAACTCTCTTAAAATCGTGGTTTGTGAAAGCTTTTAAAAAAGGCTGAAATTGTGCGGTGGTGGGCTCACCAGGACTCGAACCTGGGACCATCCGGTTATGAGCCGGATGCTCTAACCAACTGAGCTATGAGCCCGATTGAATAAATTGGATAAGCTGTAATTTTACAAAAAATTTCTTAAATTTTAGTTAAAGCGCAAAATTTCGCCAAACGCCAAATTTTTTGCCATGCGATACTCATATTAAACCCGCGCACGCAAATTTTGGCGCCAAATCATTACACATTACAACGCAAGAACCGCGCGCATTTCGGCGCAGTATAATCCACGCAATCCATGCTTAAAAATATCGCCCAAATTTCGGCGCAGTATTAGCCCAAACCAAAATCAAGCCCAAACCAAAATCAAGCCCAAACCAAAATCAAGCCCAAACCAAAATCAAGCCCAAACCAAAATCAAGCCCAAACCAAAATCAAGCCCAAAGCAAATTTCGGCGCAGTGTTTAAAGGCGCAAGAATATTTAACAAAATTTAACAACAAATTTTAAGGATTAAATTTAAAATTCCCCGCTAAATTCGGCAAATTTAACAAATTTCGCAAATTCGCCAAATTTAATCAGGGAAGGAAGAATTATTTGTTTGCTTTTTCGATATATTCGCCACGCACGGTATCTACGCGGATAACCTCGCCTTCAAGCACATGAAATGGGATTTGCACCACAGCGCCAGTTTCAAGGGTCGCTGGTTTTTTGTTGCTTCCTTGTGTATCGCCACGGAAATTTGGCGCAGTTTCGACGATTTTTAGCTCGACTACTTGCGGAACTTCCACGCCGATCGCTTTGCCGTTGTAAAACATAATGCTAACCATCATGCCATCGAGCATCCATTTTTTCGCCTCGCCCACATCCTCGTCAGCGATTGCCACTTGCTCGTAGCTCTCTGTGTCCATGAATTGGCAATACTCGCCGTCATCATAAAGGTATTGCATATCTTTTTGCTCTAAATTTGGCTCCTCGCATTTATCGCCTGCGTGGAAAGTTTTTTCCAAAACCTTACCGTCGATGAAGGATTTTAGTTTTGCGCGCACGAAAGCTGCACCCTTGCCCGGTTTTACATGTTGATACTCTACGATTTTAAACGGAATTCCATCAACTTCGATTTTAAGACCTTTTTTCAAATCGCCCATTGAATAAGCCATTTTTTCTCCTTAGTTTGGTTGCATAAAACTGCGATTATACTAAATTTAGCTTTAAATTTAGCCAAATTTAATCAAAGTAAAATTTTAAAATCCTCTATATCAAAAAGCAAAATTCTATCATTTTTGATTTTTTCTAGCTCGCCTGAGAACCCAGATTTCGAAAACAGCGCCACCATATCGGGCGCAAGCGCGGAATTTTCGCACTTTGCGAGCAGTTCGTTTAGGACATTTTTTGAGATTTTGCGCTCTTTGTATTTACACTCGCCCACGATTAAAAACCCCTCAAATTTCGCAAAAATATCAATCTCGCTATTTTTATCCCAATAACTCGAAATTTGCGAAATGTCGATATTTAGGTAGTTCGCGAGTAGTTCGCGACAGAGTATCTCATAGCCAAAACTCGCGTAATTATCGAAATCCTCCCTAATCTCGCCGACGACTTTTTCGTATTCGCCCTGCGCCAAAATTTGCAAATTTGGCTCGATAAACCTGAACCAAAACCGCGAGAAATTATCGTTAAAATGGACTTTGTCTGTGATTTGATAGCGTCTTAAAATTCGTGGTAATTTATCATTTTTATGCAGTTTTACAGGGCGTTTTTCGTGCGATTTTTCTAAATTTAAAAACCCAGCTTCTAGCAAAATTTGTGTGATTTTTTGCGCGGTGAAGCGGGGCAGTATCTTTGCGACACCGATTTTTTTGCGATCGGATTTAGCGAATTTCATCAGCGCTTGTTTTAGCTCTTTTTCATACTCGCCACCGAAACTAAACCTCTCGCCAATCTCCCTAAAATTCGGCAAAATTTCAGCCTCTATCGCGCTAAATACATCGTCATATTTCGTGCAAATATCAAAAGCATCGAATACGAAGTGGAATTTCAAAATTTCACTCAGTTCCAAATGGCTAAATTTGCTAGCCGTGTGTTTTAACCCTAGAATTTCACCCCTCCTAAAACGGCTAATTTTAGCAAGTTTAGGTATAATTTACAAAATTTTGGAGTAAAAAATGCAAATCGAAAAAATAAAAAATGATTTAATACTAAAAGAGGGGCTCAAATACTTCGATTTCGCCGCGTCTGGGCTAGCGTGCAATAGCGTCGAGCGCGAAATCGAGCGGGTTTTGCGCACTTATGCCAACACACACTCGCTCGGCGGCGAAAACGCCCACACCACGAGCGAATACTACGAAAATGCGCGCGCCAAAATCAAAGAAATGCTAGGGTGCGCCGGCAGATACTACCTCATCTCGTGCGGATTTGGCGCGACAGCCGCGATTAAGAAGCTATGGGAAATTTTAGGCATTTACCTGCCGCCAAACACCAAAAAACGGCTAAATTTGACAAATTTCGCCACAACTGAGCGCGCGAAATTTCCACTAATCGTGATCTCTCCATACGAGCACCACTCAGTTGAAATCAGCCTGCGCCAAGCTCTGTGCGAACTCGTGCGCGTGCCACTGGGTGCGGACGGGCTTATGGATTTTGGCAAATTAAATGAAATTTTAGGCGCAAACAAAGGGCGCGAAATTTATGGCGTATTTAGCGCGTGTTCTAACGCTACTGGGATTTTAGTCGATTATAAGCGGGTATTTTTGGCGCTGAAAATGCACGGCGCGAAACTTTTCATCGACGCTAGCGCGCTTGTGGCGCATGATAATGTGGATTTGGGCTTTTGCGACGGGCTGTTTTTTGGCGCACATAAACTAATCGGTGGAGTGGGTGCGTGCGGGATTTTGGCGCTGAAAAAAGAGTTTTTAGAAGGCGTGGAGCCCACATTTGCGGGCGGTGGCGCGGTAAAATACGCTGATTTTAACTCGCAAAGCTTCGTCATCGACAAAGAAAGGCTAGAAGAGCCAGGCACGCCAGGCATTACGGCGCTCATTAGGGCGTATTTGGCGCTGGATTTGCGCCGTAAGGTGGGCTTTGCGGCGATAAAAGAGCGAGAGAGCGCGCTAAATGCGAAATTTATCGATGAAACTTCAAAAATCAAAGAGATTAAAATTTACGGAAATTTAAGCGCGCCAAGGGTGCCGATTTTTGCGTTTAATATGCAAAATTTAGCCTCTGACGCCCTAGCCTCCGTGCTTAGCTCGAAATTCGAAATCCAAACTCGCTCTGGGTGCGACTGCGCAGCGCCGTATGGATTTGATCTGACGGGGCTTGCGCCAGATCCCGTAAATCAGACCAAACCAAGCTGGGTGCGGGCAAGCTTCTCATGGGTCAATGACGAAGACGATATCGCCTATCTCGCCCACGCGCTCAAAGAAATCGTCAAAATCCGCACAAAGATAAATTTCGTAAGTGGAAAATATCGTTGCTAATCGCTCCCGCAAGGTAGAAATACTGCACCGCTTACGAAGCGATAAATTTTAAGCGTTAAATCAAATTTTATATAATTTTGGTTTGGAATTTCAAAAGTCATAAGGAATTTAGCATGGCAATAAAATCAAATAAAATCGGAAGCGATAATCCCAAACCAAGAGCTGAGCGAATTTTCACAGACAGGGTAGAGCCAAAAGAGGCATTTTTAAAAGCTTTGGAAAATTTAAACCAAAAAGATTATTCTGTTTTAGCCTTTTATGGCGTCGGTGGTATCGGTAAAACTGGCTTAAAAGAGCATTTTTGGGATATGATACAAAAAGATGAAAAGCTAAAAAACAAAATAATTTATTCATATTATGATTTTGAAAAAGACCAAAATTTCACACCAAGCGAAGTGTATAAAAAACTAGCAGATAGATTTAGCATAAATTTTAAAGTCAAATTTAACGCCTTTTCTTTGGCGTATTTGATTTATCTAAAAAAACAAAATCCAAATTTTGAGTTCAAAAAAGAGACTTTGCCGTTTTTAGAAGAGGGCGATATTATTTCAAGCGCAGTTATGTTTATAAGCGAAAATGCAGGTAGCGTGGCTGAACTAGCGACCAAGCTTGTGGGATATTTGTATAAAAAATTCGCAGATATTATAAACCCCACACTAAAAACAGAATTAGAAAAACTAGAAATCAAAGAACACTACGAAATCGGGCAAGAGCTTCCTAGATTTTTCGCCTATGATTTAGAGCAATTTAAAGATAAAAATCCCGACAAAAAAGTCGTTATATTTCTCGATACTTACGAGCTTTTATGTAAAAAACAGAAAAATGACGGCGACACGCTAAAACAAGATGAGTGGGTTAGAAATTTCATAGCGCAAAATGAAAAAATTTTATTTGTAATAGGTGGCAGAGAAAGGCTAATCTGGGATTTAGACGATGAAGATGGCAATGAGTGGAATAAATATTTAGACCAGCATATATTAGAAGAGCTAAGCAGTGATGATTGTAGATATTTTCTAAATAATTGCGGTATCACAGATACTAAAATCCAAGATAATATCATAAAATGTAGCTGTGGAGTGCCATTTTATCTAGATATTTGCGTTGAAATTTACGAGAGCAATAACGGGGCTGAAAATTTTGAAAATTTAAAGCAAAATAAGGTCGCAGAAAGGCTTTTGCGTTACCTTGATAGAAGCGAAAGAGCGACTTTGGAGTTACTATCGGTAGCAAACTACTTTGACAAGGAAATTTTTAAATTAATCATAGATAAATTTTCCACTGGCTACCCCGCTACGATGATAAACGAACTAGCCAAATTTTCGTTTATTTCACAAGACGATGGACGATACTATATACAAAGGCTTATGAAGGAGTGCCTAAAAAACCAGTGCGACACTGAGTTAAAAAGTGAAGTTCATAAATTGCTTTTTGGCTATTTTAACGCCAAACTTAGCGACCTTAGCGTCCAAACAGCTTGTGGCTACTATATGGAATTTATAAACGAAGCATTTTATCACAAAGAAAACATCGATGGCATAGAAAGCGCAATAGACTGGCTTTTGGAAAAATTTAAAATTTATTTAGAAGCTGGTGTTTCGTTTCATTTCATAGATATTTTATTAAATTTATCGGATAGAAATATTGATTATGGATTGGGAGTGATTTTTTCATATCTTGGTATTGCATACACTAATATAGCCAACTACACTAAGGCAATAAAATATTATTTTAAAGCACTTGAAATAAACAAAAGAATTTTTGGAGAAAATCATCCAGATACTGCTGCTTATTATAATAATTTAGGAGTTTGTTATGAATCTCTTGGAGATTATAGGACAGCGATAAATTATCATTTAAAAGCACTTAAAATAAAAGAAGAAATTTTTGGAGAAAATGATCCAGATACTGCTAGTTCTTATAATAATCTAGGAAATTGTTATATCTCTCTTGAAGATTATGATAAAGCAATAACATATCATTTAAAAGCACTTGAAATAAGAAAAGAAATCTTTGGAGAAAATCATCCAAATACCGCTACTTCTTATAATAATTTAGGAGCTTGTTATTACTCTCTCGAAGATTATGATACAGCGATAAATTATTATTTAAAAGCACTTGAAATAAGAAAAGAAAAATTTGGAGAAAATCATCCAGATACTGCTGGTTCTTATAATAATCTAGGAAATTGTTATGATTACGATAAAGCAATAAAATATTATTTAAAAGCACTTGAAATAAAAAAAGAAATCTTTGGAGAAAATCATCCAGATACTGCTCGTTCTTATGGTAATTTAGGACTATGTTATAAATCTCTTGGAGATTACAATAAAGCAATAGAATATTATTTACAATCACTTAAAATTTTTAAAGAATTTTTTGGAGAAAATCATCCAGATATTGCTACTTCTTATAATAATCTAGGAAATTGTTATAAATCTCTTGAAGATTATGATACAGCGATAAATTATTATTTAAAAGCACTTGAAATAACAAAAGAAAAATTTGGAGAAAATCATCCAGGTACTGCTGCTTCTTATAATAATCTAGGAGCTTGCTATGGTTCTCTTGGAGATTATTATAAAGCAGAAGACCATCTCTTAAAAGCACTTAAAATAAAAGAAGAAATTTTTGGAGAAAATGATCCAGATACTGCTAGTTCTTATAATAATTTAGGAACTTTTTATGGCTATCTTGGAGATTACGATAAAGCAATAAAATATTTTTTAAAAGCGCTTGAAATAAGAAAAAAAATCTTTGGAGAAAATCATCTAGATACTGCTGCTGTTTATACTGATTTAGGGGTTTGTTATGACTTTCTTGAAGATTATAGCACAGCAATAAATTATTGTTCAAAAGCTTTAAATATATATGAAATGCTTGACGATGATAATAATGTTAAAATTTTAAAACAAGTTATAGAAGAATTAAAGCAACGCCTATAATTCTACTCGCAACTTCTCGCAATGACACTTAAATTTGTCATTGCGAGTGAGCAAAGTGAACGAAGCAATCTAGCATTTTAAAATTTCAACCGCTAAATTTGCGGAATTTTATGAAATTCTACAAAAAACACTGACCTTAAATTTCATACTCGTAGATTGCTTCGACGGCGTTGCCGTCTCGCAATGACAAGTCAAGCAAATTTTATAAATCAGCTCGCAATGACAGATTTAGCAAATTTCGGCGCAGTATCCCAAAATTTGCGAAGCGAAATTTGGCGAAATTTAAATCACAAAATCACAACCAAAAACAAAATTCCTACGATAATGCGATAAATTCCAAACGGGATAAAGTCAAATTTACTAACAAAGCTCAAAAATAGCTTGATTGCGATTAGCGCGACCACGAAGGCAACCGCTCCACCAAGCAGAAAAATCCAAATATTTTGCGAATTTTGCGCGAAGGTGTCGAGGTTTTTGTAAGTATCATACAAAGTCGCCGCAAACATCGTAGGAATCGCAAGCAAAAAGCTAAAACGGGCGGCTAAATTTCGGCTAAGCCCACAAAGAAGCCCAGCGATAATAGTCGCTCCCGATCTAGAAGTGCCAGGCACCATAGCAAAACACTGCGAAAGCCCGATTATAAAGGCTTGTTTGTATGAAATTTCACTGAAATGTTCGCTCTGGCTCACAGGCGGATTTTTTTTGCGAAGTAACTCAACCACGATAAAAATCGCGCCCCAAATGATAAGCATATACGCTGTCGTGGCGGGCGAAAATAGCGATTTTATCGTCTTATACATCAAAAATCCGATGATTGCTGTGGGGAAAAATCCGACCATTAGCTTAACCCAAAGCGAAAAATCCTGCTTCAAGCGCTCGAAAAACATAAAAACTACCGCTAAAATCGAGCCTAGCTGAATTACGACTTCAAAGCATTTAAGCGTATCTGTCTGCTCCAAGCCCAAAAAATGTGAAGCCAAAATCATGTGTCCAGTCGAGCTTACGGGCAAAAACTCGGTCAGCCCCTCGACAACGCCTAAAATTATCGCACTAATTATATCCATTGATTATGCCTTGTAAATTTTTTATGTTTTGCGAAATGCTATTTGGTCTGTAAATCGCACTCACAAGCGCGATATAATCGGGATTTAACGCCAAAATTTGAGCTAAATTTTGCTCACTAATCCCGCCAATTATCGCAACTGGAATTTCAAGCTCACGCTTTGCCATTTGCACGATTTCGTGCGGACAAAGCGGGGCTTCTTTTTTGGTGGAGCTTGCAAACATCGCCCCAAACGCAGCGTAACTTGCGCCACAACTTTGGGCGATTTTAGCCCTTTTTATGTCGCTATAACATGTCACGCCGATGATTGAGCCTGCGCCCAAAAATTCGCGCGCCGTGGCGGGATCTGCATCATCTATGCCGATATGCACGCCATGAGCGCGGAGTTTTTTCGCCAAAGCGACATTGTCATTGATGATTAGCTTCGCGCCATAATCCTCGCAAAGCGAGATTAGCGAAGCGATGAGAGTTTCATCTTGGCGTGGGAGTTTGGAGCGATACTGCACGAGTTTGACGCCACTATCTAAAATTTCACGCACCTGCGAAAAAACGCTAGAATTTGGCGTCAAAACATCATCGGTAAGGGCGTAAATTTCACTCATTGATTGACATTTCTATCGTTGGTTTGTTTGGGGTTGGCTCTTCGTTTTTTGGCTCAGGTTGCTCTGCACTAGGCTCTTTTTTAGGCTCAGAAGGCTTTGATTTTGGCTCATCTTTTATGCCAAAGGCGCATTTACTTACCTTTGAATATTTTTTGCCAAAAAACCCTTTTTCACCCTCAATCGCCAAAACGCTAGCCTTCACAAACGCCTCTTTATCGTCGTTTTTAGGCATAGCAAGTCCAGCCCTTACCAAATCTAGCCCCAAATTTGACTTTTCGGTGCTGATATCGCAAATCAGCTCGTTTTTGCCCTCGGCTCTGATTTTTATGAAATATCGCTGGGTTGGGACGAGAAATTTTTCGATCATATTTTTTTGATCTTTTTTGAAAGTTTTTAAATCTTTTTTGTCTTTAATACATTTAGCGACTTGCTTTTCGCCAATTAGCGTAACTTCGCTAAATTTGCACATTAGCCTTGTCTTGCCCCGTTTAAAAAGCAATCTATCCTCGTCTTGGACGAAGCCTAGGAATTTCGCCACGATAAAATCGTCATTTCTCGCACATGCACTCGTAACCAAAAGCGATAAAAATATAAAAATCAGTTTTTTCATAAAAGCCCTTTAAATAGAAAAAAGCGCAAAATTTAAAAGGCTAAATTTTGCGCCAAATTTAGATTATTTTAGGTTGTATTTTTCTAAAAGTTTGTCGTATGAGCCATCTTTTTTCATCTCGTCGATTGCTTTGTTGAATTTCTCCACAAGCTCAGGATATTTGCCCTTATCGAAAGCAAAGGCGAATCCGTCGCTTCCGTCAGACTCTCTCATAAACTCCACGATATCGTCGTTTTTCTTCAAATACTCCACGCCCACAGATGAATCCACGCAAAGCGCATCAACCTTTTTGTTTTTTACTAGTAGCACACCAGCAAACACGGTCTCTGCTGGATTGACATCTGCGCTAGGAATTTCACGGATTGCGTTTTCTTGGATTGTGCCAAGTTGCGCTGTTAGGCGTTTGCCTTTAAGGTCGTCTTTGGTTTTTAGGCTATCGTCGTCTTTGTGTTTGATATATAAATTTTCGACCTCATAGTATGAGTTTGTGAAATCCACAGCGTTTCTTCTCTCTGCTGTCGCGCTCATACCTGATCCTGCTAGATCGATTTTACCGCTTTTTAGCGCTGGGATTAAGCCGTCAAAGCTCATATTTAAAATTTCGATTTTCAAATCTGCTCTTTTTGAAATTTCATTTACCAAATCAATATCAAATCCAGTGATAGTCGAGTTTTCATCTACGAACTCAAATGGCGGATATTCGGCGTTTGTGCCCATTACATAGACATCTTTTGCACAAGCAATTGAGCCAACCAAGCTAGCTGCCAACATAAATTTAAGAAATTTTTTCATTTCTGCTCCTTTTAATGGTTTAAAATTTTATTTAAAAAGTCTTTTAAGCGCGGATTTTGCGGATTTTCAAAAACATTTTTAGGCGTATCATCGACTAAAATATTTCCGCCGTCCATAAAAAATATTCTATTTGCCACATTGCGCGCAAAGCCCATTTCATGGGTTACGACAAGCATTGTAATGCCCTCTTTGGCAACCTCTTTCATAAGAGCTAAAACCTCGCCTATCATCTCAGGATCTAGCGCGCTTGTAGGCTCATCGAAAAGTATCACATCTGGGTTCATCGCTAGGCTTCTGGCAATTGCGATGCGCTGTTTTTGACCGCCTGAGAGTTTGTGTGGGAAAGACTGGGCCTTGCTCTCTAAACCCACCTTTCGCAAAAGCTCCATAGCCTTTTCTTTGGCTTTTTCTGGGGTATAAATTCCAGCTTTTACTGGGGCTAGGGTTAAATTTTGCAAAACATTTTTATTCGCAAAAAGGTTAAAATGCTGAAAAACCATGCTGACTTTTTGGCGAATTTTATTGATATCGGTTTTTTTATCGGTAATGTCTGCGCCACCGATTTTGATACTGCCCTCGCTTGGGGTTTCGAGCAAATTTAAACATCTCAAAAATGTCGATTTTCCACTCCCGCTAGGTCCGATGATTGCGACAATATCGCCTTTGTTTATGGTTTTTGAAATGTTTTTCAAAACACAAAGCTCGCCATAATTTTTGCTTAAATTTGAAATTTCAATCATGTCTATTTAGCCTTGATTCTAAAATTTTAACCAAAAGCGAGAAAAATTTCACACTCGCATAATAAATCACACCCGCGAAAAGTATCGGCTGAACCGTATATAGCGAGGCTTGCAGGCTTTTTGAATAAAATGTCAAATCCGTAATCGCCACAAGTCCCACGACCGAAGTTTCTTTAAAAAGGCTGATAAATTCGTTTGCCAAAGCTGGTAAGATATTTTTTATCGCTTGCGGGAAAACAATGACTTTCATCGCTGTCGAATACGATAATCCCATAGCGCGCGCAGCCTCCATTTGACCGCGATCGACGCTGTTTATTCCACTGCGGACGATCTCGCAAACATAGGCTGAGCTGTTAAGACCTAGCGCTACGATTGCGGCGAAAATATTGTTTTGCCAGGTCGCAAAAACAACAAAAACAAAAATCATAAGCTGTATGATTATCGGCGTGCCACGGATGATATCGACATACTCGTCGATAATAAAATTTAAAATTTTATTATCCAAAAATTTCAAAAACGCCAAAATAAATCCCAAAACTATACCAAGCGCGATACCGCCACTTGTGAGTATCAGCGTAACGCCATAAGCATTTACAAGCGCCATTTTGCGCGCGTCTGTTAAGTTATCTGGATAGCAAAAATAAATTCCTGCGCAGATGATAATCAACGAAAAAACAATCTTTAAAATTCTCTCGTTCAATCCCCAGCCTTTAAATTAAAATTTAGCCTAAAAGCATACTAAAATTTTGATAAATTTCAAGTAAATTTTGATAAAATCGCACCTTTTAAGGAGTGGAAAATGAGTTATTGGATCTATGCCTCGATCGCTATGTATTTCCTAGCCCTCGTCATCATCGGCAGACACTACTACGACAAAAACGCAAGCCTGAGCGAATACCTCATCGACAATCGCAGATTAAATCCCTTTGTAACCGCACTTAGCGCGGGTGCTAGCGATATGAGCGGCTGGATGCTTCTAGGGCTTCCTGGGGCGTTTTTTGCTACTGGAATTAGCACGGTTTGGATTGCAATCGGGCTTTGTATTGGTGCGTGGTGCGCGTATAAATTTCTCGCAAAAAGGCTTAGAATTTACACCGAAGTCGCAAGCGATAGCATTACAATCCCTGATTTTTTGGAAAATCGTTTTAAAGATAAAACAAAATCTCTTCGCATAATCTCTGGACTTTTGATTATCGTATTTTTCACGCTGTATGTTTCTAGCGGAATTATCGCAGGCGGAAAGAGCTTTGAGACATTTTTCGGGCTAAATTTCGCTTATGGCGCGATTGCGACGATTTGTATCGTTGTGTTTTATACATTTTTTGGCGGATTTAAAGCAGTAGCGATAACAGACGCTTTCCAAGGCGCGTTAATGTTTATCGTGCTGATTATGATTCCAGCTTTTTCATTTAATGCGCTACAAATCCCCGATAGTTCGAGCTTTTGGGGCGAGGTATCAAAAATCAATCCGTCGCATTTGGATTTGTTTGAGGGGCAAACTTTTCTTGGAATTTTGGGGCTTTTGTCATGGGGGTTTGGCTATTTTGGACAGCCTCATATCATCGTGCGATTTATGGCGATTAGAAATTCAGCCGAGATGAGTTCTGCGCGCAGAATTGGGATTTCGTGGATGGTTTTTGGACTGCTTGGGGCGATGGCTAGCGGACTAATCGGTCTAGTGTATTTTCACCAAAACTCCCTATCTATCAGCGATCCAGAGAAAATTTTCCTAGAACTTGGCAAAATTTTCTTCCACCCATTTATCCTTGGCGTGATTATCTCAGCCGTGCTAGCTGCGATTATGAGCACGATTTCTAGCCAGCTTTTGGTCAGTGCTAGCTCGGTTACGAAAGACTTCATTTTCGCATTTTATAAAAAAGAAGTCTCATCAGCCACGCAAACCCTAGTCTCCCGGCTCGCTGTCGTTTTCATCGCGGTGCTAGCTACGATTGCGGCGTTTTTGTGGGACGATAGTGTTTTAAATGTCGTCGGACACGCTTGGGCGGGCTTTGGCGCGAGTTTTGGCGCGGTGCTTTTATTTAGCCTGTATTCAAAACACATGAGTGCGCTATCTGCGCTATGCGGCATGATAGTTGGTGGCGTAACTGTCATAATCTGGATAATTGCCGATTTATCGGGCTATATTTATTCGCTTTTGCCTGGATTTACATTTTCGATGATTGCCATAATGCTAGTCAATAAATACAACTCTGTGCTAGATAAAATGGCAGATGAGCCGAATTTAAACGAGATTGCAATCGAATTTGAAAAAATGAAAGCACGAAACGAAAGCGAGAAAAAATAGTGCTAAATTTGAAAATGGCAAAAGATTTAATCTCAGGCGCAATTTCACAGCCAAATTTAATCGCGCATTGCGAAAATGTAATGGCTGCAATGGGGGCTATGGCGGAGCATTTCGGCGAGGATAAAGAATACTGGCAAGCAATCGGCTATCTGCACGATTTCGACTACGAAAAATTCCCAGACGAGCACCTAGCGCACACAGCTGGGCCACTTTTGGACGCTGGCGTAGATGAAGCTAGCGTGCGGGCGATACTCAGCCACGGATACGGCATTTGCACTGATGTCGAGCCGATTTCAAATTTAGAAAAAAGCCTATTTTGCGTCGATGAGCTAACAGGCATAATCGATGCCTGCGCCAAAATGCGCCCAAACGGCTTTGCGGATTTAGGCGCCAGCAGTGTAATGAAAAAATTTAAAGATAAAAAATTTGCCGCCAAATGCGATAGAAGCGTGATTTTAAAGGGTTGTGAAATGCTTGGCATGGATATCAAAGAGATCGTAGAAATCTGCATAAAAGGCATGAGAGAACTGCACCAGGCTTGATACAGCAGTGAAATTTTAAATTTTAAATTTCTGCAAAATACTGCCCCGAAATTTTAAATTCATAGATTGACACGAATTTTGCCCAATTTGTCATTGCGAGCTTTCGTAGAAAGCGAAGCAATCTACGACTTTAAAATTCCTTGCATTAAATTTGCTGTCATTGCGAGCCCAACATGGCAATTCAAAAAAATTTCAAATAATCTCCACTTGTAACTCAAATTCGCAAATTTCTATTATTTTTCAAATTCTCTTTTGATTTTTTGCAAAAATTCTATCAGCTCAGCAGAGCAGTTTTCTTTGACGATGATAGAACCGCCACCGTATTTGCTTAGTAAAAGATAAAAATGCGTATTTGTTTCTATGATTTTATACAACTCATCGTATTTTAGTTGAGTTGTAAAAGTTTCTGTTTTATCTATAAAATAATCATCAAAAAATGTTATAACGGCGGTTTTATCTTGTATAGCTTTTGTAGTGTTGTAGAAATTTTTAATTTGCCTATATGTAATAAAACGCCATAAAAATAGCCAAACAATTACAAATACAAACATAGCAATATTATCACTATCGACAAAACCTTGTAAAAAAATAAGAATAACATTAATTATGATTAACACAACACTAGCGATATATAAAATTTTTATTTTAAATCCTAAGGTCTCATGTAAGACAGCATAATTAAATTTCTTATATTCATCGTATGTTATTATCGTTGTTGTTTCAAATGGCATTTTGCGTTCCCTAACTTGTAAATTTATAGATTTAATTGTAACAAATTTAGGCTTAATTTTTTATCTAATTTCCCATTGCAAGGGGCATTTGATGATTTTTATAATTTATATGAAATTTTAAAATTTCCCCAAAACACTGCCCGAAATTTTAAATTCATAGATTGGCACCAAATTTTGCTCGCTATTGTCATTGCGAGGCGATTTATCGCCGAAGCAATCAACGAGCATAAAATTTAAGGCGTGTAAATTTGCTGTCATTGCGAGCGTAGCGAAGCAATCCAGGGAAATTCAGATAAATTTCAATTCAAATTTCTAACACTCCCTAAATTTACTGGATTGCTTCGTCGCTTTGCTCCTCGCAATGACACGGAATTTACATGCTCTAAATTTAAAGTCGTAGATTGCTTCGCTTTGCTCGCAATGACAAATTGAAAGTAAAATTTAATTTGAAGTGTGCTGAAAATTTTACTGGATTGCTTCGGCAAAGCGTCTTGACGCTTTGCTTTTGCTCGCAATGACAGATTATACAAAATTTACAAATTTCGGGGCAGTGTTTAAAAGGTTGCGCTAGCGGGTTATGCTAAATTTAAAATTCTATCAAATTTCGTTTCAAAAGCCTGGCTAGATTTCGCCCAAGCCTCTCGTAACCCCCAGCTTCTAAGTGGATTTCATCGGGACGGATTAGCCCCATTTTGCGCCAGCCCTCCCAGCCTCCATCCTCGCTCATCACCATGTCAAAATCATAAAACATAAGCCCCATATCGCTGGCTAGGTGCCTTATCACGGCTGCTGCGCGAGGGGCGTTTGGCACTTTGGGACTGCGAGGCGGGGCGATGAGCAGGATTTTTGCTCTGCGCGAGCCTTTGCGAAGCGAGCGCACCAGCCCCCGCAGAGTCGCGTAAAATTTCGCCTCGTCAAAATTGCTATCAAGGGCGTCGTTTGTGCCATAAGCGATGATAAAAAGCTCGTAATCAAGTCGCGCCAAATCCCTAATAAAGGCGTTTTTACCCCATTTTTGATACACGCTCGAATACGCGCCATTGCTAGCGCAACTATCGGCGAAACTGCCATTTTTGCGGTAAATTTTATACCCACCAAGCTCCGCGCCCTCGCGCAAAGAGCGGATTTGCACCGGAAAAGCGAGCGTAAAGCGCGTGTATTCCCAAGAATTTCGCAAAAGATGATTTATGCGAAATTTCCGCCCATTAGCGTCGATAATCTCGAAAATTTCGCCATTTCCGCCCACTCTGTGAAGCACTTCGACCTCAAATTCGCCACTTAGCTTTTTAAGCTCTATTTGCAAACCAGCCCCATTTCTCGCCCTTGCAATGACCCCGCATAGTGGGAAATCCGGGTCTGTATCCCTGCGCGACGAGATAATCTCAAAGCCCTCATTTTTAAATCTCACCGCCTCGCTAGCGTGAAATTTAGGCATTAGCGGGGCGATAAAGCCCACACTATCGTCGCTTCCACCAAAAAATTCATCTCTAAATGCCTGTATTAGCGCGTCGCTTCCAAGGTGCGAATCGCCCAAAAACTTCACCCCAAAGCCCTGCGCTAGCGCGCCACTAATGCAGAGCAAAACTGCGAAAAGCGCGCGAGCAATGCTATTCAACGCTAATCCTTGCTAAAATTTTTTGGGTTATGATTTCACAGCCTTTTTTGCTGATGTGGATTCCGTCGTCTTGGCGAACGCGAATTTGGTGTTTGCCGTTTTTGAGATAGACCTTGTATGCGCCGTTTTCACACACAAATGGGCTTGTAGGCATGTAAATTTCGCCGAATTCTTTATTCACACTTTTATAAACTTTGTTAATCGCCTCGGTTTTTTGCTCAAATTTCGCTTCGTTCATGCACGGAAGCCCCAGCCACAGCACCTTTGCGCCGTATTTTTCAGCAGTATCGTAAATCTCCCTGACCCTGCTAGCGTAAAATTCGCTCCAAACCTCGCTTCCTACGCTTCGCACAGCTCCATTAATCTTGCGCGGGTGAGTATCGTTCGCACCCAAAAACACCACCACTAGCCCGATATTTTCGTTATTTGCTAGATTTTCGGATAAAACCTGCTGCCAGTTGTGCCCCTTTTTATCGACTAGGCCGGTTGATTGCTTGCTAAGATCAAGCACTTTTAGCCCTGATTTTGGGAAAAATTTCTTAGCACTCATACCCACATACTGCATTAGGCTATCGCCGATAAATAGCACGGTTTGACCGGCTTTAAGCGCGATTTTTTCATTAGATTTTTTTGCAATTTTTGGCGCGAGAGCAGGAGCTGTTTCGTTCGCCTCGCTAGGCTTTGGCGCGGTTAAATTCGCGCTTTTGTTGTTATCAATTTTAGGCAGAGTTGTATCGGTTAGCTTGACTGCTTCGATTTTTTTAAGCTCACGCTCGATGATTGCGTCTTTATCGCTTGGAGCGATAATAGGCGCAGTGTTACTAGCGAGTGTGTAAGTGGCTGTTTGCGGGGAGAGGCTCTCTATTTTCGCCTTTAAATTTGGCGTGAAATTTTGGATTTTTTGGCTAATGTTTGATTGCAATTCGCCCCCAAATCTCAAAGGCGAATTCGCCAAATACTCTTCCAAACCGAAATTCGAGCCAAAGCGCGAATTCGCGTAATAAATCAAGGAATTTTGCGCAAAAAAAGCCAAAATCAAAAATGCCACAACCAACGAAAACAAAAATTTAATCATCTAAAAACTCGCATAAATAAAATTTGGAATTCCACTTGGCATCAAAAGATAAATCGCGCAAAAAACCGCGCCCAAAACTACCCCTTTTAACCAAAATGGCAATCTCTTTAAAAAGCCCTCAATTAGGCGGTTTGTAACCAAAAATTTAGGATAAATCAAAACAAAAATCAAAACAGCCAAAACTAGCAAAATTTCAAATTTGCTCTGATAAAGTGGAGATGAAATAAGAGCCGAGAAAATCGCGCCAATCTCGCTAAAATCAGTGTTTGCGAAAAACACCCACGCAAAACTGACATAGATAAATGTAATTAACCTAGAAAAGTGCAAATTTAATGGCTTTACTTTGCAGGCGCGTAGGCATTTTAACCACACGCACGCTAAGCCATGTAACGCCCCCCAAATGGCGAAATTTAGCCCCACTCCATGCCAAATTCCAGAGAGCAAAAATGCTAACATTATATTCAAATTCATACGCCAAAACTTCCACATACCGCGCACTTCGACAAATTCGATTATCTCTTTTTTAGCTTTTTTCTTTTTCTTTTTCTTTGCGCCGATTTTGAGCTTTACTGGCAGTTTTTTGCCCCAGCCACAATTCCCGCCAAGCGGGATATAGATGTAATCGCGGATAAAGGTAGAAAGGCTGATATGCCACCTATCCCAAAACTGATCGATATTTCGCGCAGTATATGGCATGTGAAAGTTGCGTGGCAAAGCAAATCCAAGTGCGAGTGCTAGGGCGCGCGCAATGTCGATAAATCCGCTAAAATTAGTATAAATCACAAAAGAATAAAGCAAAATCGCCAACACAATTTTTAGCGCGCTAACCTCGCTAAAATCGTAAATATTGCTAAAAATCTCACCCACAAACGGCGTAAGATGACCGCAAATGACAAGAACTTTAAAAGCGCCGATGATAAAAAGCGCGAGAATTTTATCGCCGTTTTTAAAGCTCTTTTTTTGGTTAAATTGTGGCAAAACTGGATAAATTTTAATGTATCCTTTGGAGTTTTTATGCGCGGCTGCCCTGCCTATGGGGCCCATTACCACGCTTGGGAAAAACGCCAGATAGCAAAGCAAACTCAAAAAATCCGCCCCCTCGCACTGCTTTTTGCTCACGGCCACGAGATAGGTTATCGACATAAAAGTATAGTATGAAATGCCCAGCGGCAGGGCGATTGACTCGATTGGGGAAAGTCCAAAAAAATTTGTAACAATGGCGAAAAATTCTCTAATATGGCTAAAATATTTGAAAAAACACAAAAAACAAATAGAGCCAAAAACTGCCGATAAAATGGCGGAATTGCTGGAATTTCGCCTCAAAAATTTCCCAGCAAAATAGACAAAACACGAGTAAGCAAACAAAATCGCGCCAAATTTTGGGCTTACAGAGCAGACGAAGCCGTAACTTGCAGCCAAAATTAGGATTTTTTGGATAAAGACGCTGTCTTTTTGCGACCAATACAGGGCAAAAAACAGCGTAAAAAGCAAAATAAACTCGGGCGAAAAAAATGTCATTTTGATTGATTATGAAGCGCGCAAGGCTTTGCACCACCCTGCTCGCGCCGCATTACTCCTATCCTCTTACGATTTTCACAGCTTCTACCATATTTTTTAGGCTTGGTTTTACCTCTTCCCATTTGCGAGTTTTAAGCCCACAATCAGGATTTATCCAAAGCTGAGATTTTGGCAAAACTTCTAAAAGTGCGTTAATTTGCGCTACCATTTCCTCTACGCTTGGCACACGAGGGCTGTGTATATCATACACGCCAGGTCCTACTTCTTGTTTGTAGCCGACCGATTTAAAAATTTTAAGTAACTCGTTGCCAGAACGCGCCGTTTCTATGCTGATAACATCAGCGTCCATTGCTTCAATCGTTTTGATAATATCGTTAAATTCAGAATAGCACATGTGAGTGTGAATTTGCGTCTTAGCATCTGCACTTGAAACTGCGAGTTTAAACGCGCCCACCGAGAAATTTTCGTATTGGCTGATATTTTCCTTACGAAGCGGATAGCCCTCTTTAAAGGCTGCTTCATCGACTTGGATTATCTTAATCCCTGCAACTTGTAAATCAGAAATTTCATCACTAATTGCCAAAGCTAGTTGCTTGACAACCTCGCTTCTAGGCTTATCATCACGCACAAACGACCAGTTCATAATCGTAACTGGTCCAGTTAGCATACCCTTCATAATCTTGCTTGTTTTGCCTTGCGCGTATTTTATCCACTCTACGGTCATCGCCTTTGGACGGCTAACATCGCCAAATAAAAGTGGCGGTTTTACGCAGCGACTGCCGTAGCTTTGCACCCAGCCGTTTGCGCTAAATGCGTAGCCTTTGAGCTGTTCGCCAAAATACTCAACCATGTCGTTTCGCTCAGGCTCGCCATGAACTAAAATATCAAGCCCAATCTCTTCTTGAAACGCCACACACTCATCGATATAGGCTTTTATATCTTTTTCGTAGGCTTCCTTGCTAATTAAACCCTTTTTATAGGCGTTGCGAACTTGGCGAAGTTCGGTTGTTTGTGGAAAAGAGCCTATCGTCGTGGTCGGCAAATCGCCGTAAGCAAGGGCTTCGCGCTGAATTTTAATGCGGTCTTCAAATTTATCACTTCGCTCAAATTTGGTTAAATTTTTCACGCGATTTTGCACCGCTATATCGTGGATTAACGGCGAATTTAGGCGTGTTTTGGCAGATTTTTGATTTTCTTCATATTTTTTGATACCGCTATCGCAGATTGGAATTTTAAAGAAAAGGTGGGTTAAAATGCAGACTTCTTCTAGTTTTTCACACGCAAAACTTAGCCAAGATTTAATCTCAGGGTTTAGTTTTTCTTCATATTTTAGGGTAAATGGCACATGCAAAAGTGAGCATGAAGTTCCCACATAAAGGCGATCTTTGCTGACATACTGGGAGATGAATTCCAAAAATTCTAACTTTTTATCAATGTCGCTTTTCCAAATATTTCGTCCATCAATAACCCCTGCAAATAGCGTAGTTTTCGCATCTTTTAAGATTTCAAGCTCGGCTTTGATATTTTCTTTACTCGCATAGACAAAGTCTAACCCCACAGCCCAAATGTCCGTTTTAACGACTTCTTTCAAAGCTTCTGTGGCGTGTTCGAAATATGTCATAAATACGATTTTAATGTTTGAAGCGACCGAATTTAGCTTGTTATAAACGGGTGCGATTTTTCCCGTTAGCTCCACGCCCCTATCGGTTACAAAAATCGGCTCGTCGATTTGAACGACGACTTCACTATCAAGGGCTGAAATCTTGCCTAGAAGCTCGGCGTATTTTTCTACTAGCTCATCGAGTTTGGCTAGTGGTTCGCTCCCGTCCGTGCTTTTTGAAAGTGCTAGATAGGTTATCGGTCCGATTAAATTTATCTTTAACGCGCAACTATCCTTAAAATCGTTGTTTTTAGCTGCTTTGTATTCGTTTAGAATTTTGTCTGCATTTAGGCTAAATTTTGTGTTTTTGCTGATTTCAGGCACGATGTAATGGTAGTTTGTGTTAAACCATTTTGTCATTTCCATTGCCACGGCGTCTTTGTTTCCACGCGCCATCGCAAAATACTGCTCCACGCCACTCAAAGATGCAAATCTCTCAGGCACTGCGCCAAAAAGCACGCTATTATCGAGCATTAAATCATAAAACGAGAAATCATTTACGCTAATTAAGCCAGTCCATGCGTCTAACTGGTATTTTATGTGGCGATCTTTTAGCTCGTCTGCTACCTTTTCTAGTGCGCCCAGTTCGCACTTTCCTGCCCAAAAACTCTCTAATGCTTTTTTTAATTCTCGTTGCTCGCCAATGCGCGGAAAACCTGTGATATAACTTTTCATTCTTATCCTTTTTGTTTTAAAATTTTATAAATTGTGTTGAGAAAAAGTCTGAATTTTGCGCCGCTAGCGCGGCATGAATATGCGTGAATAAATGATTAGCCCTAGAAAAACACTGACAATATCAAGTCGCCATGGGACAGTGCATTTATTGCTTCCTTTAAATTTCAAATTAATCTGAGCATTTTAGCCTTATTTTGCTTTGATATAGATAAAATTTGAAATTTTAATTTCCACAAACACTGCCCCGGAATTTTACTTTGCAATTGCAAAGAAATGCGAAGCATTTCCGTAAAATAAAACCAGCTAAATTTAGAAAAACGAAGTTTTTCTAAATTTAGCCACTTCTAAGGTTTTACAGGGGCGGGGATTGGTAAGGGGGAGGGGGCGCGACCTCGCAAAATGAGCGTAGCGACGGCGAGAGCCGGCATTTCTTGCGAGCGAAGCGAAGCAGAGTAATTCAAGCCCCCTTCCCCCTTACGAGAAAAACACGGCGCAGGTTAAATTCAAAAATCGTTCAATGCAAAATTTAGGTTGAAATTTGAATTTAAATTTTCCTGGATTGCTTCGAAAACTTCGTTTTCTCGCAATGACAGCAAATTTGGCGGTATGAATTTTTAAATCGTAGATTGCCACGCAAGCAAGGCTTGCTCGCAATGACAATAGCTAGCGTTGTAAATTTAAAATTTTACTCAATAAACCCGCTGGCTAGCACGCGGTCCTCTTCGTCATAAAAAACCGCCAGCTGTCCCCCAGCTACGCCATTTGCTGGCTGAGAGAGCGTGCCATTAACCCCGCCACGCTCATTTAGCGCGATTTTTACATGGATTTTCGTGCTTCGATATCTAAGTTTCACGCCCAAATTTGGCGCATTTAAAATTTCACCTACGCTCACAAATGCGTTTAAATTTCGCGTCGAAAATTCGTAAGTATCGAGCTCGTCACGCCCGCCGACGATGATTTCATTATTTTGCGCGTCGATTTTGAGCACGAAATGTGGCTCATGCGCACCGTCTATGCGAAACCCACGCCTTTTGCCGATTGTGTAGTGCATATAGCCCTCGTGAGTGCCGATGATTTCGCCATTTGCGTTTTTTACCACGCCCGGGGTTTTGGTGTTTGTGTGGCGCTGTAAAATTTCGATATATGTTTTATCCACGAAGCAAATCTCGCTACTCTCGCTTTGTGCGGCAATTTCGATGAGCTCTGGATACGCGCTAGCCTTGGCTTTGACCTCGCTTTTAAGCATTTCGCCAAGCGGGAAAATCATAGATTTTAAGGCATTTGGATTAACATTTGCCAAAAAATAGCTTTGATCTTTGCTCTCATCGCGCGCCTTTTTTAAAAGTCCATTTTCCACGCGCACATAATGCCCAGTGGCTAGGCGTTCGCAGCCGTTTTGATGGGCAAATTCCAAAAGCTTGCCAAGTTTGATTGTGCGGTTACACAGCGCGCAGGGATTGGGCGTAAGGCCGTTTTGGTATGTGCGCACGAAGGGCTCATAAACCTCGCGCCTAAACTCATCTTGCAAATCCAAAATATGCGTTTTTATCCCCAAAAACTCCCCTACTTTGCGCACTTTTTCGATATTTTTCTCGTGATAGCCTGGCTTTTCGTGTAGCTTCATATAGCAGCCCTCGATCTCGTGCCCAGCGTCCTTTAAAAGCTTCGCGCTCATCGAGCTATCCACGCCCCCGCTTAGGGCGACCATGATTTTCAAATTTTCTCCTTTTTGATATGCTCTATTATCTCTTCTACGCTAGAACAGAGCCTAAATCCCGCCAAATCACCCTCATCAATCGTCCCCAAAGCCAACATTGAGGTTTTGAAAAACTCCACCAAAGGGGCGTAAAATTTGGCGTCGTATAGATAAATTTGGGCTGATTTAAAGCCTGTTTGTTTGAGGGTTAATACCTCAAACAGCTCGTCCATCGTCCCAAACCCACCCGGGAAAATGACGAAAATTTCGCTATTTGCGATGAGCGCGCCTTTTCTAGGGGCAAAGGTTTTAAAATGCACATCGTGAGTCAAAAACGCATTACTTTTTTGCTCGAAAGGAAGTTTGATATTAAAGCCCACGCTTGGGGCTTTTGCGCGAGCAAATGCGCCTTTGTTTGCCCCGCGCATTATCCCGCCTCCTCCGCCTGTGATGACCGCATATCCCATATCAGCGAGTGCCGCGCAGAGTTTTTCTGCGTCTTTGACATATTGATTACCCGCATTTAGCCTCGCTGAGCCAAAAATCGTAACGCCTGGTTCTATGAAATTTAGGCTGTTTTTCGCCGTTCTGATATCTTGTAAAATTTCTCGTATTTGCATTGTGTGATTAAAATTTAGATTAAATTACTAAGCTTTCCTAGAAAGCCACCGAAAGCGCCGCGCTTTGGCAAAGCTTCTAGCCCAAGTGCCACCAGCGTCCTGCTTACGCTATCACGAAGCGCGATACTAGCCTTGCAAAATGGGCGCGAAATGCTGAAAAGCTCCCTGTTTTGGGCGTTTATAAAGACATATTTATCATAAGGCATGAAGCCAACTAGCCCAAATTTCACCTCGCCCAAATTCTTTTGCGCCACGGATTTTAGATTTTCGAATATCCCCACAGCCTCGTCCTCGCAAGAGGCGAAATTCATCAAAAACAAAATCTCTTTTTGTGGCAAATTTAGTGATTTCAAAAACGCGTAAGTGTTGCTGATAGCGCAGGGTTCGTTCGCGCACACCACAATCGGCTCGGTATCAAATTCTACTAATTTTTTCGCATAATCCAGTGAAGCGTCGATTAAGATGAAATCAAACATATCCGCGCCAAGCGTTGCACCCAAAAAGCTCTCTATCGCGCCATCTTCGCTCAAAAACACGCCGTCATTTGGCGCAATTAGCGTCAAATTTGGCAAAATTTTAAGCCCCTTAGCCTGAGAGTTTGCGAAAACAAAAATTTGGTTTTTGTCGATTTTAGCGTTTAAGATTATCTCTTGGTTATTGAAATTTGGCACTTCTAGCACGGCCACAGAGTATCCTGCGTTAGCTAAAATTTGAGCGAAATTCGCCACAATCTGGCTCTTGCCAACTCCCCCTTTTGCGCTTAGAAATGTTAGAATTTTATTTTTCATACCAAACCTTTTTCAATCATACTTCCAAGTGGATAAATCACGCTTATGCGCTCTGCTACGCCCCTGTGCGGCACGATTAAGCGCTCGTTTCGCCTAATTTTCGCGCTAGAATATAAAATGTCAATGTCCAGCGTGCGCGGGGCGTTTTTGAAGCTTCGTTTGCGCCCAAATTTAAGCTCGATTTTTTGCATAGTTTTTAGCATTAAATTCGGTGCGAGCGAGCTTTGCACGCACAGCGTAGCGTTTAAAAAATTGCTCTGCTCTAAAAACCCAAACGGCTTGTTTTCTAAAATTTGCGACGAAGCACAAACGAAAAAATTCGGATTTTTGTTTAGCAGGTGATACACACGCTCAAAGCGCGCCCTGCTGTCGCCGATGTTTCCGCCAAGCCCTAAAATATAGCAAAATTTAAAATTCTCTTTTTTTGGGAATTTGCGCGGGAAATTCCGACTTTTTATCACTCTCACAGCCTCATTTAGCCTTAAAAATCCGTTTTTTTGCGCTAGAATTTGCATTATTCGCTCATGACCTCGCAACCATTTTTTGTCACGATTACGGTATCTTCGATCCTCACGCCAAACTCGCCTTGCAAATAAATCCCAGGCTCTATGCTAAAAATCATGCCTTCCTCTAAAATGGCCTTCGAGCGTGGGCTAATAATCGGCAATTCGTGGATATCCACGCCCACACCGTGCCCCGTAGAGTGCAAAAACTGCGCCCCAAAGCCCTCGCTTACGATATAATCTCGCGCGATTTTATCTATTTCGCGCGCAGCGACACCGGGTTTTACGGCGTTTATGGCGCGTTTTTGGGCTTCTTTGACAATGGCGTAAATTTTATCTTTTTTCGTATCGCCAAAATTTTGATTTTTGCTAAAATTTATTCCCGCTTGTGCGCTAAATTTCGCCGTTCTTGTGCGATCCGAGCAGTAGTTTTTATACCTCACCCCAGCATCAAGCAAAAGCAAATCGCCGTCTTTTAACCTCTCATCGCTAGGCAGAGCGTGAGCCTTGGCGGCGTTTTGGTTAATCGCTACAATCGGCTCGAAGCTAAGGGCTAAATTTCCGCTATCTTTGAAAATCAAAGTCGCGTTATAAAATAGCTCTTTTTCGCTCATGCCAAGCCCATTTTCGCTCACAAATTTAGCGAATTCATCAAATTTCTGCGCGCCGATTTTAGCCGCAGTGCGCAGTATTTCAAGCTCATTTTCGCTTTTTATCGTGCGACGAATTTGGCTAAAATTTGGCTTTGGGATAAAGTGCGTTTTTAAATTTTTACTTAGTGCGTTAAATGCGCCAAAACTAAAATCATTAGGATCAAAAATCACAGCCCTCACCTTGTAAGAGCGCAAAATTTTACGCGCAGAAAGGGTTAAATCCGAGCTTTGCACGATTTGCACATTTTTGGCTAACTCGCTAGCTTCGAGGCTGTATCTAGCGTCTGTGATAAAAAACCGCGCGCCATTAAGGGCTAGAAATATGCAGTTATCGCACGCATATCCACACTCCCAAAATACGGCGTTAGTATCCCTTAAAATATAGTTCATCTGCTTTGATTACGCCTCTTTTTTCGCCTCTTTTGCAGCCTTGATTTGCTCGAAAATTTGAAGCATACCAATCATCGCTAAATGGTATCCCACAGGGCCAAAGCCGATGATTTGACCAGCTGTAACAGGGGCTATCATTGATTTTTCGCGGAATTCCTCTCTGCGGTTGATATTTGAGATATGCACCTCGATCGTAGGCAACGCCACAGCCATAAGCGCGTCTCTCATAGCGATTGATGAGTGAGTGTAAGCGGCTGGGTTGATGATGATTCCATCGCATGTGCCGTAGCACTCTTGGATTTTATCGACTAGCTCGCCTTCGAAATTGCTTTGGAAAAACTCGATTTCTACGCCACTTTGCTCTGCTACGACTTGCATTTGTCTGTGGATATCTTCCATTTTCATACGGCCGTAAATTCCTGGCTCGCGTAGTCCTAGAAGGTTGATATTTGGTCCTTGGATTACCATAATTTTCATTTTTTGTCCTTTTTAAAAAAATTTAATCGCCCATTATAGCCAAATATTGCTTATTTTTGACTATCTTAAATTTTTACTAATTTATTGTAAAATATTTCATCACAAATCACAAGGATTAATTATGAAAATTTTAAAGGCGAAGTGGATTTTAACCTGCGATGAAAAATTTAAAATTCACCGCGATAAAGCCGTAGTTTTCGACGAAAAAATAGAAGAAATTTTAAAACCAAATGAAGCTAGGGAAAAATACCCCGAGGCTGAATTTATCGATTGCGGAAGCGATATCGCAATGCCAGCGTTTATCAACACACACACGCATTTAGAATTTAGCGCGAACCGCACGCACCTAATCTACGGCGATTTCGTAAAATGGGTCGCCTCTATCGTAAATGCCAGAGAAGAACTCTCCAAACAGGCCTTAGAAACGATAATCGAAAAAGAAATTTTAACCATGATGAAATCAGGCGTGGCTACAATTGGCGAAATTTCTAGCTTTGGCACAGAGGCTCAAATTTGCGCCAAATCACCTGCGCGCTTCGTGTTTTTCAACGAAATTTTAGGCGCAGATAAAAACACAATCGACGCAAATATAGATAAATTTAGCGAGCGCTTCACAAGGTCTGCTGAGCTTGTAAGCGATCTGTTTATCCCGGCAGTCTCCGTGCATGCGCCATACTCCACGCACCCAGAAATCACGAAATTTGCCACTGATTTTGCCCGCGATAACGAGCTTTTGATGAGTTCGCATTTCATGGAAAGCAACCACGAGCGCGACTGGCTCAAACACGGTAAGGGCGCGTTTAAAGAGTGGCTTGGGGCGTTTTTGCCAAACCCAAAACCATTTTATTCGCCAAAAAGCTATATCGAGTATTTCAAGGGCGTGCGCACGCTCTTTACGCACTGCGTCTTTGCAGATCTCAAACTTTTTGATAAAAAACTCCACTCTATCACGCACTGCGCGGTCTCAAACCGCCTTTTAGGCAGGGATAGATTAAAGCTAACTAGCGTTATCAAAAACGGCTATTTATTTTCTATCGGCACAGACGGGCTAAGCTCGAATATCAGCCTAAATTTCCTCGACGAGCTTAGGGCAAATCTCTTTGTGCATGACGGATTGGAGCTTAGCAAGCTTGCGCGCGAACTTTTGCTAGGTGCGACAAACCGCGCGGCAAAATCGCTGGATTTGAATTTAGGCGAGCTAAGTAGTGGCAAAATCGCAGATATCGCCGTATTTGAGGGATTTGAGTGCGATGAGAGCCAGCTAGCGTTACAGCTGATTTTACAGAGTAAAAACGCAAAATCACTATATATCAAAGGCAAAAAATGCAATTTCTAAAAAACCTTTTTACACCCATTTTAGCGGTGCTTGGCTTTATAAATAAATATTTTAAATCAATGATATTTTTACTCATTGTGTTTTTGATTTTTAGCGGGGATAAGAGTGCGCAAAGTCCAAATGCAAATTTAGCCACGATAAATTTGACCGGCGCGATTATGGACGATAGCCAAATTTTAGAAAAAATCAAAGAAATCGAAAACAACGGCGCAATCAAGGGCGTTTTGCTCATCATTGATAGCCCAGGCGGAGCTCTAAGCCCAAGCGTAGAAATCTCGCAAGCGATAAAATCCCTAAACGCCAAAAAGCCAGTCGTAGCATACGCCAAGGGCACAATGGCGAGCGGAAGCTATCTTAGTGGCGTGTGGGCTAGTAAAATTTACGCAAACCCGGGCTCGTTTATCGGCTCAATCGGCGTGATTATGCAAGGGCTTGATGTTTCGAATTTAACCGAAAAAATCGGCATTAGCGAGCAGGTCGTTAAGGCTGGGGAATTTAAAGAAGCAGGAACCATGATGAGGCCGTGGAGCGAGGCTGAGAGGGAAAGTCTGCAAAGCCTAGTAAATCAAAGCTACGAGCTGTTTGCGCGCGAAGTAGCAAGTGCGAGAAAGCTTAAATTCGACGAGCGCGAAATTTGGGCGAACGCTAGGGTGTTTTTAAGCGCGCAGGCCAAAAAACTAGGCCTAATCGACGAGGTAGGCTCACTGCAAAGCGCCAAAACAGCGTGCGAAAAGCTAAGTGGCGTATCAAATCCAATCTGGCTAGAACCAAGCCCGTATGAAAAAATGCTAAATAAACTCGCCACGCAGGGCTCTGCGATGATTTATAATCTTGCGGGCGCGCGTTTAATGGCGTTTTAAGGGCTTTTTGCGCATGCTAATAATTCGCAAGATAATTTTCGCGGTTTTGATTTTTATGGCTATCGTCACGACCGCGGTGTTTTCGATGTTTGTTTATAATGTCTTTTTCTCTGACGAGAAAAGCCCTAGCGAAATTTTATTTGAAAAAAAAAGAAATCAAACGGCTTTAAAGGAGAAAAAATGCCACTACTTGATAGTTTTTTAGTAGATCATACCAAAATGAAAGCCCCTGGCGTGCGACTCGCCAAAAAAATGACCACAAAGGGCGGCGATAGGATTTGCGTTTTTGATTTGCGATTTTGCAGGCCAAATTTAGAGATTATGAGCGAGCGCGCCACACACACGCTCGAACACCTTTTTGCGGGCTTTATGAGAGCGCATTTAAACAGCGCCGATGTCGAAATCATCGACATTTCGCCAATGGGGTGCAGGACTGGATTTTATATGAGTTTAATCGGCGAACCGCGCGAAGAGGAGATAATTCACGCATGGAAGAGCTCTATGCACGATGTGCTAGCGGTAAAATGCCAAAGCGACATACCAGAGCTGAATAAATTTCAGTGTGGCACCTGTGAAATGCACTCTTTGCAAGGCGCCAAGCAAATCGCACAAAATGTGCTAAACAAGGGTATTTGCGTCATCAAAAACGACGAAATCAAACTTGATTTATCTTTGGTGAAGTAAATTTCACTCGCAATGGCAGTAAATTTGCTTAATCTGTCATTGCGGGTATTTGCCTAACAAATTTTTTAAATTCCCATATCCTCTGCCATTTTTTTCACAGCTTTAAAATCCACCTTGCCGCTGCCTAAAATCGGTATTTCACCCACTTTTTTTACCACGCTTGGCTGCATTATCGGAGCTAAATTTGCACCCTTTATAATCTGCGAAATTTCATCTTCGCCAAATTCGGCGCTATATAGTAGCGCGATTTTCTCGCCCTTTTTCTCATCAGCCAAATTTACGCACGAAAAGCTAACCGCAGAGCCCAAAATTTCGCCTATCGCCCCCTCTACTGCGCCCAGACTTATCATCTCGCCACCGATTTTTGCGAAGCGCGAAAGGCGGTCTGTGATAAACAAAAACCCGTCATCGTCGCAGTATCCGATATCGCCGCTGTTATAATACCTCACGCCATCGATTTCGATAATCGCGCGCGCCGTGCGCTCTGGCTCATCGTAGTAGCATTTCATCACCTGCGCCCCGCCGATTAGGATTAGCCCTGCTTCGCCGTTTCCAAGCTCGGCGAAATTCGCAGGATCGACGATTTTTATTATCGTGCCAGCTAGTGGCAAACCCACGCTTTTTTCGCGGTTGAAGGCAAGTTCCTTGAAAAAATCTGGCTCTAAAATATTTGGCGTATTTACGCTCACCACAGGGGCAGTCTCAGTGGTGCCGTATCCCTCGTAGATATCCACGCCAAATTTGACCTTAAAGTCCTTTTTCACGCTCTCGCTTAGCTTTTCAGCACCTGCGATTGCAAGGCGCAAATTTCGTAACATTAGCGGATTTAGGCGTTTGTTTTTGGCATAAAGTCTAAAAAATGTCGAGGTTCCAAACATAATCGACGCGCCATATTTCGCGCTCATTTTGCCCACACAAAACGCGTCTGTCGGGTCTGGGACATGTATGCTCAAAAGCCCGTCATTTAGCGGAAATAGCGTCGTAACGGTTAGCCCAAAGCAGTGAAAAATCGGCAAGGACGCCAAAAGCGCGTCTTCGCCCGTGGCATTTACGAGTTCGGAGATTTGGCGCACATTTGCCATTATGTTTTTGTGCGTGAGCACCACGCCTTTTGGGCGCCCCTCGCTTCCACTGCTAAATAAAATCGTAGCCTCATCGTCGATTGCGTGTGGCGCGATATACAAAACCTCAAATAAAAATTTCGGCATCAAAAGAGCCTTTATCGCCGTGCTTATGCGCTCTTTGCGTGTGATATCTGCGCCGATATCCTCTAAATACACTAATCTCTCGCCAAGGCTACTTTCTAGCTCAAATCCGCGCGATTTTAGCTTTTCGACAAATTTTTTCGAGCTGATTATGGTGCGCAGATTCGCCTTTGTGGCGCAATACACGAGATTTTCTTCGCTTAGAGTGTAGTTGAGATTTACGCTGATTTTTCCCATGGCTAAAATCGTCAAATTTATCGCACTTGCAATCACAGAGCTAGGCAGGATTATGCCTATGTTTTTTTCATTTCCTATGCGCGGTGATAGGCGCTTTTGAAACATTATTAGCGCGCTCATCATCGCTAAATTTGTAAATTTCACCCCTGTGCTATCGACCGCGATAGTTTTAAATGGCGAAATTTTCGCCTGATTTAGCCAGTTATACGCGAGTGGATCGAGCGAGCTAAGGTATTTTTCCCAGCTAAAAAACGATAGTTCGCGCACGGCCTTTTTGACCTCGTGCGCTTTGGCATTTATATCTAGTGGCGCACCAAAGCTTACCCTTAAAGCGTGCGTGCCAAGCTTGGAGATTGTTTTTTTATAATGTTCGCTAGCCCTTGAAAATGTCGAACCCCAAAGCCCACGGATATAAAACGGCACTATCACGGCATTTGCGCCCTTTGCAGCGTGCTCAAATCCCGCTTGAAACTCATCAATTCTGCCGTTGTAGCTGATGTGCCCTTCTGGGAAAAGCCCCACCACTTCGCCAGCGTTTAGGGCTTCTTTTATCGCGCCAAGCGCACTTTTGCTGACCCCTGCGCCGATTGGAATTACGCCAAAAATTTTCAAAAACCACTTCAAATACCACAGCTCATAATAGCTTCTGTGCATTACAAAGCGCACAGCGCGCGGGCAGGCAAGCTGCACGACCGCCCAATCAATCCAGCTAATGTGATTGCCTAAAAGCAAAACTCCGCCACTTTGCGGGATATTTTCTAGCCCATCGACGCGGACTTTATATCCAAATTTCAAAAACGGCAAAAGCAAAATTCGCATGAAAAGGTGCGGCAGGTATCTGGCGCTAAAAATTCCACAGATTAGCACGCACAGCGCGCACATTACAAAGATTTCGCCACTATACACGGCAAAATTTACTAGAATTATGGCGATTATCAAAAACAGCACCATAAAGATATTTTGGATAAAATTTGACCCCGCTAGCACGCGCCCCATGCGCTCATCGCGGGTAAAAAACTGAATATTCGCATTAAGTGGCACGATGAAAATTCCACCGCTAAATCCGAAAAATAGCGACGCCAAAGATAGTGTAAAAGCCGAATTTGCGTTTGCCAAAATCATCAGCGCAAGTCCTAGCCCAAACGCGCCAAATGGCACGATTCCTAGCTCGATATGTTTTTTGCAGTAGCTTCCTGCAAACACCGCTCCCAGCGCAATTCCAATCGCACTTAGAGCTAGGATAACTTGGATAATCATCACATTATCATTTCCGCTAATGGCCTTGAAATGCGCCGGAAATGTCGCAATCACGAGCTGTGAAACAGCCCAAAACATCGAAAGCCCAAGCGTGCAGAGCAAGATATTTTTATCCGAGGTTACAAATTTTAAATTTTGCCTTAGATACTCGAATTTTGCGAATTTTGCAAACTCAAATTTCGCCTCAGGCTCAGCCGCGTCAAAATATGGAATTTTATAGGCAAAATACGCCTCCACCATAGAGCCAGCCACGAGCAAAAGCCCTATAAACCACACCGAGCGCAAAAGCTCGCCAGCACCTGCGCCTTGCTTTGCGAAACTTTCGAAAATCACAGAAAACACAAGCGATGAGAGCAAAATCGCGATTATGGTTAGAGCCTGCACTGCGCCGTTTGCCGCGCCTAAATTTTTCGCTCCGACGATTTTTTTGATTAATCCATACTTCGCGGGCGAGTATATCGCGCTTTGCGCAGCTAAAAGAATTGTCATAAAAAATGCGAAATAAAACCACCCGCAAATGTATCCAAGCGTGATTAGCGCGCACAAAGCCACGCCAAGCAGGGCGCAAGCGCGAGTGATTTTCGTGCGCGAGAATTTGTCATTTAAAAAGCCAGAAGTGCTAAATAAAAAAATATATGGAAGCAAGATTAGCATATTTACTAGCGCGGTCAGGGCAATGAGCGTGTCGCCCGAAAAGCTCTTGACTAGGACATTTTGGATAGTGATTTTGTGCGCGAGATCTACGCTAGCGTTGATAAACATTATTATCATAAAGGGCAAAAATCCGCTGATTTTGAGTAAATTTTTCATATTTTTTCCTTGAATTTGCGCGAATTTTAGCCTTTTAAATTTAACATAGAAAATTTAAGCCGAATTTGATAAAATGCGCCAAATTTTATCAAGGAAAATTATGCAAGTAACTATCACTGAGCGCGATGTGAGCGCACTTAACAAATTTATGCTTCTTCACAGCAAAAAAGCAAAAAAACAAAAAATCGTCAGCACCTATGCGATCGCCTTTGAGTTTTTGATCTTTGGTATCATCATCGACGGACTTTTCAAAACAGCCCCGATTGCAAGCGTCGCCTCGCTAATCATGGGCGCGTTGTGGCTGGTGTTTTTCCCTAAATTTTATCGCAAAATGCTTCGCAAACATATCGCAAACGCCGAAAATATCGAGCCTTCGAGCGTGGTGATGAATTTTTTGTGGAGTGAGAGTGAGATTAGCTTCGCTAATGGTGAAGCGAGTGCGAGCGAGAAGTTCGCTACTAGCGATTTAAACCGCATAGCTAAGAGTGGCGAAAACTATTTTTTGGGCTTTGAGCGTGGATTTCATATAGTTTTGCCTTGCACCAAGGATACTGCGCGCGAAGTGGAAAATTTGGCTAAATTTAGAAATTTAGCAATTGAAAGCGTGGATTTAAATCAGAAAATTTGATTTTGCGTTCTCAGTGCTTCACTTCCTTGCAATGACAATAGCGAGGAAAATTTGTTTAATTTGTCATTGCGAGAATTTGCACTTAATCCGCGCCCAAAAACGCCTAATTTGTCAAATTTTTAAAAAAATGCAAATATTCCCATAAATTCTTTAAATTTTACCGCTTTTTTCTGTAATTTAAGTTATAATTTCAGCTATTTATAAAATTTCAAAGGAGTTTGAGATGAAAGCATTAAACAAAAGCAGAGGAAGTATCGTCTTAGCTGCTATGCTCTTTGCTGTGAGCTCAGTCAGTATTGCAAACGCAGTTACCAAAATCGATGGAGCAGAAGAAAAAACAAACCCAAATCGTTGGCAAGCGACTACACAACCTAGCGAGGGAACTGTTATCATTTCAGGCGCCGATGATGCCACTGGCAGTCCTCTTACAAATCGCAATGTGTATGGTGGTTACGCAGAAAATGGTGAAAATGTTTTAAATAACAAGATAATTATAAGAGATAAAGCAGAATGGAAACATAATAATAGGTCATTACAAGCTGCTGCTAGCACAGGAACATCAACTACTACAACTGGTCCAAGACTAGCAAATAATAACTCAATATATATAACAGGTGGTTCAACTATTAATAGCAGTATGTGGGCGGCTAGGGTCAATGATGGCAGTCCAGCAAGTATTAATTACAACACAACCATAATCGAAGATAGCACAATTACTCACACCCAACTAAGAGGCGCTATATTATATCCAGCTAAAAGCACAGTAGATTATAATACGCTATATGTAAAAAATAGCACAATGTTTGGCTCTGGTGACTCTTTTGAAATAACAGGTGGGTTTGCACAAGATGTTCCAACATCGGAAAATAAAGCTGACTTAGTAGGCACTGCGAGTTACAATCAACTTATCTATGATGGAGTCACGACATACACTGGTACAACTAAAAAAACTACTTCTAAATACTTACATGCTGGTGTAGCAAGACAGGGCGAAGCAAATAATAACCGCATATATGTAAGAGATTTAAATAAAGATGCAGATGATAGTGCAATAGCCACCAATGTCGTAGGTGGTGATACTTGGAGACCAAAATCAGGTGGTGCAGAGGGCAATATAGCTGTCGCAGTGGGTGAGAGTAAAATCGCAAATATCTATGGTGGTGCAGTAGGCTTTAAGGCAGATGATAGAGTAACTAATATATCAAAAGGCGCAAATAAAAATTTAGTCATTTTAGATTTATCTGGCGATGGAAAAGTTACAGAAAATGTATATGGCGGATATATATTTGATACATCTCTGGGAACCACGACAGGCAACGCCGTGTATTTCCTAAACGGCAATGTTGGAGGAGCTGTCGTAGGTGGAAATAAAGAAAAAACAGAAAATACCCTAATCCTAGGCAACAGCACTAGCACTTGGGGCACACGAAAAGCAGGACAAATTTCAAATTTTGAAAATCTAAATTTCAATGTTTTACAAG
>NZ_JAOVTJ010000005.1:0-109207 GCF_027736965.1 Campylobacter sp. JMF_11 EL3 | reverse complement strand
CGGATGTGTAAGTGATGAAAGTCATTTAGCTGACCGGTACTAATAGCTCGTTTGCTTATCTTTTTAAGCATTACTTCCTTGTTAAAGGTATTAGAAATCATTTAACAATATGGTAAAAGATTTTATTAGGCTTGATGACTTTTGCAGTGTTAATTAAGAAAATATCAAATTTTATAATTTAGAATTTGTGAATTTGCAATTTCTAAAATTATAAAGTATTTTTTCGCTAGGCGAGGCAGATGAGCAAGCACAAAGGAGCGAACTTTGGTTCGTGACTGCGGTGCGAAGCGAAATCTAACGAAGCATAGCGAAAAAAGACGAAATAATTTTTTTAATTAACACTGTCCGTGACTATACAGATGAGGAAACGCCTTGCTCCATACCGAACCAAGAAGCTAAGCTCATCATGGCTGATGATACTCTCCGTTACTCGGATGTCGGGAAAGTAGGTCGTTGCGGACTTTGTTTTATTCTTTATGCTTTTTAAATCAATTAAAATTTTATGTCAATCAAATTTTAAATCAATTACAATGAAATTTTTAAAATTTTGCTTGTAGTTTTTAAATTTTAAATTCCAAATTCTATAAATTTTATCTTTAAATTTAAAATTTCACTTTGCGAATTTAACTTTATCGCTAAATTTTAAAATTATTCTTATCAAAATTTAAAAAAATTATTAAATTTTAAGTAGCTTAAATTTAGAATTATTTCTCAAATTTAACCCAAAGGAGAAAAAATGAAAATCTTTAAAATCCTATCAACAACCGCAATCTTTGCAAGCCTAGCTTTTGCTGGGATTAACCTAAACACCGCCACAAAAGACGAGCTAATGGCACTTCCTGGCATTGGCGAGGCCAAGGCCGAAGCTATCATCGAATACAGAAAAAACAACAAATTTAACTCAATCGACGAGATTAAAAACATCAAAGGCATCGGCGATAAGCGCTTCGAGGCTATCAAAGACGACCTAACTCTCACTGGCAAGACGGACACTAGCGATCTAAAATCTACCGTGAAAAAAGAAAAAGAAAAAGCCGCAAAAAAAGCCGATAAAAAGGTCAAAAAAGAGGTCGTAAATCTAAAAGACAAGGCTGCGAGCACCGACACAGCTAAAAAAGCCAAAAAAGCAAAAGATACAGCAGACGAAGCCAAAAAAATCAAAAAAGCTGTGAGCGAATAAGAATTTAGAATTTATAAATTCTGCAAAATTCTCAAATTTCCAAATTTAAGCTATGGGTTAAATTTTAAATTTAGCCCGTAGTTTGAAATTCACGCCTAATATCGCTTTTACCCCATAAATTTAAGCTAAATTTCATATAATAGCAAAATTTAATTCTCGCGAAAAGGTTAGCAAAATGGACAAAGAGGCCTACATTTACACGAAATTCAAAAGCAAACTAAACGGCGATGATTGCGCTATCGTGGGCGATTTGGCGTATTGCAAGGACCTTTTTGTCGAGGGCGTGCATTTTAGGCGCGAGTGGCTTAGTATGCACGAAATCGGCGCGAAAGCCATGCTGGTAAATATCTCGGACATGATTGCCAAAAACGCTAAGCCAAAATATGCTCTAATCGGGCTTTCGCTGCCCGGGGACATTACCGCTGCCCAGATTGACGAGCTGTGCGCTGGGCTAAACGAAACCGCGCAGAAATGGGGCATTGAGATTATCGGCGGGGATACGATTAGCGACGATAAAATTTCCATTAGTATCACGATGATAGGCAAGTGCAAAAAGCCGATTTTCAGAAATGGCGCGAAGTGCGGGCATTTGATTGCGCACACGGGCAAGCTCGGCTATGTGGGCATTGATTTGCAAATTTTGCTAGGTGGGGGCAAAAGAAGCGAAATTTCGCCAAATTCCCGCATGCTCCGCCCAGAACTCAGGGCGAAATTTTTCTACAAAGCCGCCAAATACATAAGTGCCTCTATGGATATCAGCGACGGGCTTGGGCAGGATTTGGAGCGGCTTTTGCGCGCTAGTGGCGTGGGTATGAGTTGGCTTGTTAGCCCCAAAGAATATGTGCTAAACTCGGGCGAAGAGTATGAGATTTTATTCGCGTTCGAGCCAAAATTTCTTAGCAAAATTTATGAAATCGCCTCCAAAACCAAAACCCCGATTAGCGTCATCGGCAGGGCAGAGGAACGAAATTTAGACAATACTTGTGAATTTAAGGGCGCAAGGCACCATTTCGAGTAAATTTCATAAAATAGTTAAATTTAATTTTTGAAATTTTGGCTTAAAAACAGCCTTCTAAAATACAAAATTTAAATCATAACAAATCTCTACCGCCCAAATTTTGGCTAAAATTTGTAAAATAAAATCTAAAATTTTAATTATATACTTAAACAAAACTTAAAGTTTCTTTGCTACGATGACGCAAATTTTAAAATAAAGGAGCAATAATGCTAAGTGCAAGAAATATGCTAAATGTCGAAATTACCGATGTTAAAACAGGTGCTGTAAATTCGCTTGTGTGCGCGAGAGCCCAAAATGGCGCAATCCTAAAAGCCACTGTGACTGTGGATTCTGAAAAAGCGCTGGATTTAAGAGTCGGAAAAAAGGCTGTGTTTTTGTTTAAAGCCTCATCAATCATAGTTGGCAAAGGCGAAGATGAGCTCAGACTAAGCGCGGCAAACCAAATCGAGGGTAAGGTTTCGGCGGTAAAAGAGGGAGCTGTAAATTCCGAAATCGCAATCGAATCTGGCGAGTTTGTTTTGAGCGCAATTATCACAAATGAATCTGTGAAAAACCTAGCACTCAAAGTAGGCGATAGCGTAAAAGCGATAATCAAAGCTACTCAAATCATCGTCGCAGTTAGATAAATTTAGTCAAAATTTAGCCCAAATTTGGGCTAAATTCGCATTTTTTCTTCTAGCCGTTTTAGCACGGCTACGATAATAAAGCTAATAATACAAAGCAAAATCCAGCTAGAAATCTTGCCAAAGCCAACTATTTGCCAGCTCTTGGCTTGGTTTGGATAAACCCATGCACCAAAAAATGTAGCGATATTTTCGGCAACCCAGATAAAAAATCCGATTAGACAAAACGCAAGGATAAGTGGCATTTCATACTCTCTTTGGCGCGGGCGAAAATAGACTTTCGCGCGAAAATACAGCGCGCAAACAGCGATTAATAGGACATAGCGAAAATCATAACCTATGAAATGGTGCGTGAAAAAATTCGCATAAATTAGCGCGCAAATGGCGAAACTGGCGTATGAGCGGGGCATGTTTTCTAGCCGTAAATGCAAAATTCGCCATGCCTGAATCATATAGCTTCCCACAGCCGCATACATAAATCCGCTATAAAGTGGCACGCCATAAATTTTAAACACTCCCGCCTCCGGGTAGCTCCACGAGCCGATAGCTGGGTGGGTTTTAAAAATCTCTAAGGCTAGCCCAATGGCGTGAAAAAGGCAAATCGCGCAAAGTTCGCGAAGACTTTCGAATTTAAACGCCACAAGCAAAATTTGCAAAATCAAAGCCGAAATTAGCAAAAAATCATAGCGCGCGATGAAGCCCAAATTTAGGTGTTTTGAGGCGAAAAGTAGCACAAAAAATGAGCCAGCAAAAATGCAGGCTCGGATTTGTTTTAGCCCAAAAGCCCAAAATTCGGCGATGAAAAATTTCATTTTTCGCCTATTAGATTTCGCACGACATAGCTGGCGATAAAAAGCCCAAAACTGGCCGTTACGCCCATGAAACTGCCAAGCTTTTCGCAGCGCGGAAGCTCGGAGCTAAAAACGCAAGGAAAATCGCCAGAAAATCCCGCTTTTTTGAGTTCGTAGCGAAATTTGCGCGCAAATGGGTCGGTGTGGGTTTTCCACACGGAGGCGATTTCGATTTTGGCGGGGTTCAGCCGTTTGGCGGCGCCAAGAGAGCTTATGAATCTCACATTTTTTTCGTGAGCAAGCGCGGCAAGCGCGATTTTGGCGCCCACATCGTCGATTGCGTCGATGATAAAGTCAAATTCGCCTATGTCAAAACCAGCTAAAAATTCGCTATCTATTTTGGCGCAGATTGCGCGCACGCCTTTAAATTTGCGCGCGAAAACTTCTGCTTTTTTCTGCCCTAAATTTTCGCTTGCAAACTGCCTATTTTGATTGGTGATGTCAAATTCATCGCAGTCAATCACGCTCAAATTTACTACGCCACTACGATACAGCGCCTCGATGAGTGCGCCTCCTACGCCACCACAGCCACACACAAGCACGCGCGCATTTTGCAAAATTTCAAATTTCTCGCCAAAAATCCAGCGCGCTCTGGTGAAGCGGTCATTTATTTCATAATCCACTCTTCAAGCCCCTTTAATTGGTCATTTGCGGTCAAATTTAACTGCACCGGCGAGAGCGTAGCGTAGCCCTTCATCAAAAGGTCTATGTCGCTACCTGCGTTTTTTTCGCTATCAAACTCAAAAACCGCATTTCCTAGCCAGTAATACTCCTCTCCGCGCGGATTGCGATTTAGCGTGGCGTCGTGTCCGTAAAATTTCTCGCCAAGCCTCGCGCATTTTAGCCCCAAAAACTGCGACGCACTCACAGCCGGGACATTTAAATTTAAAAATTGTTTTGGCGGAAGTGGAAAACCTTGCGAAAAGATTTTTTTAACCAAATTTCGCGCTAACTTGCAAGCTAGGCTAAATCCGTATTTATCCAGCGAATCTGCGCTGTAATACTGGCTGATCGCGATTGCGGGAATTCCTTGCAAAACCCCCTCCATAGCCCCTCCGCAAGTGCCTGAGTATGTGATATCTTCGGCTATATTTGCGCCGTGATTTATGCCAGAAATCACAAGGTCAGGTTTGCGCGAATACAGGGCTTGAAGTGCGAGATACACGCAATCGCTAGGCGTAGCGTCGTCGAGTTTGTAAAAATCATCGCCGATTGCGATGAAGCGAAGTGGGCGAGTGAGCGTGAGAGAGTGTGAGCAGGCGGACTTTTGCGAGCTTGGGGCTACGATAGTGATATGCGCGATATCCCTTAGCGCGCTTGCAAGTTCCAAAAGCCCCCTAGCTTCGAAGCCATCATCGTTTGTGATTAAAATTTCGTGCATTAAAGCCCCTTGCTTAGGCAAAAGCTCTCATCGACATCACTAGTTGAGAGTGGCGAAGCTGGGTCATCGTAGAAAAATCTATGGCTAAATTTCACGCCATGTCGGAGCAAAATGCGCTTGCTAGGCGAGTTGCAAGCTTGATTTGCTAGGACGATTTGGAAGGATTTGAGATAATTTTCCTTATTTTTTGGGCTCATTTCGCCCCATTTTGAGGATAGTTCGAAGTGATAAACAGCACTTGCTCCCTCGCTTGTGACATCTACTAGCCTTGCGCCGTTAAAATCAGCCTGCGCGCTAGGGTGAGCGCGAAAACTATCGCTGATTTGCCTTGTGATACCCTCTGGGGCGTTGTTTGCGGTCATTGTCTTTGCCACTTTTATGGCACTATCTGGTTCGTCGATTTGCATTTTTTGGTAGGTTGGAGTGGAAGCGCACCCTGCTACAAACAGCGCGCAAATGGCGCAAATTAGGGATTTTTGCATAATTTTTCCTTGTGATTAAAATTTAAAAATGTTTAATTTTAGCACATTTTGATATAATTGCCAAAAATTAAAAAAGGTAAGAGTTTGAATTATTTGATTTCGTGTTTGGAGCCGTCTGCAAATCTGCATTTTAGCGAGGTTTTGCGTGAAATTTTAGCCCTCGATAAAAACGCTAAAATTTATGGCATTTTTGGCGAGGAATTTAGCGCGCACGGCGAGCCGTTGTATAAATCGAGCGAATTTTCGGCAATGGGATTTGTGGAGATTATTCCACTGATTTTCAAGGCAAAAAGGGCGTTAAAGCAAATGTGCGAGCTAGCAAAAAACTGCGATGTGGTGCTGTTAATCGATAGTCCAGCCTTTAACCTGCCCCTTGCAAAGGCTCTGAAAAAATCGGGCGCGAGTGCGAGGATAGTGTATTATATCCTGCCTCAAATTTGGGCGTGGAAGCGCGGTAGAGTCAAAGCTCTGCAAGAAAATTGCGATTTTTTGTGTGGAATTTGGCAGTTTGAGAGGCAGTTTTATTCTAAAATTTTGGATCTAAATTTTGAAAATTTGCCAAATTTAAGCGATAAAAGCGGTTTTTGCTTCGTAGGACACCCGCTTTTAGATGAAATCAAAGAGCGCAAAAGCTCGTATGAAAAAAACGGACTAATCGCCTTTATGCCAGGCTCTCGCAGGGCTGAGATTTCGCGGCTGATGCCAGTTTATAGAGAGTTAGCTAAAAAGCTAAAAAGCGAAAATGCAAATTTAAAATTTAGCCTAGTTGTGCCACCATTTTTAGCGGATAAGGTGGAGCAAATTTACGGCGATACGCGCGGTTTTAGCATAGAAACAGATGCTATAAAAACCCTAGCAAAAAGCGAATTTGCCTTTATCTGCTCTGGGACTGCGACCCTGCAAGCAGCGCTTATTGGCACACCTTTTGTGCTTTGCTACAAAGCCAAAGCCCTAGATGTCGCGATCGCGCGCAGGTTTGTGAAGCTAAAACATGTCGGCCTTGCAAACATAATCTTTGATTTTTGCGAAAAAGACGAGCTTCACAAAGAATTAATCCAAGAAGAAGTGAGTGTCTCAAATCTCTACGACGCCTACGCCTTGCGCGATGATGAGCGATTTGCGCGCGCTTGCGTGGAGCTTAGAGAGTATTTGGCTATGCCAAGTGCGAAAAATGTGGCGCGAATTTTAACGACAAACGCTAAATTTAAAGTATAATTAGAAAAATTTGAAAAAGGATTGCTATGAGTATCACAGAACCCATGACCTCTTACGGATACGAAAAAATCACTGCCGAGCTTAAAGAGCTCCAAAATGTCAAACTCCCGCACATCATCAAGCAAATCGATATCGCGCGAGATCACGGCGATTTGAAGGAAAATGCCGAGTATCACGCCGCGCGCGAGGAACAGGCGTTTTTGCTCTCTCGCATTGCCGAGCTAAACGACATACTCTCGCGCTCTCGCATAATAGATCCTGCAAGCTACGAGCACGATAAGGTCAAATTTGGCTCTACCGTGACTTTCATGGATGTGGAAACCGAAATCGAGGAAACCTATGTTATCGTGGGGCTTATGGAGGCTGATATTTCCAAAAGACTGCTTAATATCAACACCCCGCTAGCGCGCCAGCTTTTAGGCAAGGCCGAGGGCGATGAAGTGGTGCTAAACCTGCCAAGTGGCACCAGAGATGTCGAGATTATCAGCGTTAGCTACAAACCGATTAAATTTTAAGGCGAAAATATGAAAAGAGTTGGAATCATCGGCGTAGGGGGATATACTGGGCTTGAACTAGTTAAAATTTTACTAGCGCACAAAGGCCTTGAAATTTCGTATCTTGCCGCTACGAGTGAGGGCGAAATTTCTGAGATTTTCCCGCAGTTAGCTGGGTTTTTGGATATGAGGGTGCAAATAGCAGATCCTAAAACTGCCGCGCAAAGTTGCGATGTGGTGTTTTTGGCACTTCCGCACGAAAAGGCAATGGAGTTTGCGAGTGAAATTTTAAAATTTCCTAGCGTCAAAGTCGTGGATTTAAGCGCGGATTATCGCCTATCGCTTGAACTTTACGAGAAAAACTACACTAAACATTTAGACCCGCTAAATTTAGCCCATGCTGTGTATGGTTTGGCTGAGCTAAACGCCGAAAAAATCGCCTCTGCAAGGCTTGTGGCAAATCCTGGCTGCTATCCGACATGCTCTATTTTAGCTGCTGCGCCATTTGTGAAATATATGGATAGTAAAATCGGCGTTTTTATCGACGCTAAAAGTGGCGTCAGTGGCGCAGGCAAGGGGCTAAAAGCCACTAGCCATTTCGTGAGCGTCAATGAAAACATAAACGCATACTCGCCACTCACTCACCGCCACGCAGACGAGATTATGGAGCAACTTAGCCTAATAAACGGCGCGGAATTTAGCGTATCTTTTGTGCCAAATTTGGCCCCATTTACGCGCGGAATGCTTGCAAGTGTATTTGGCGTGCTAAAAGAGAGTATCGACGCGGAGAAAATTTTGCGCGAATTTTATGCAAATTCGCCTTTTGTGCGTGTGCGTAGTGAGCCAGTGTCTGTGAAAAATGTCGCAGGAACGCATTTTTGCGATATTTTTGTCAAAACGCAGGGGGATAAAATTTGGATAAACTCGGCAATCGACAACCTGCTAAAAGGCGCGTCAAGCCAAGCCGTGGCAAATGCGAATTTGATGTTTGGCTACGATGTGGGCGAGGGTTTGCCACGCCTAGGAAATAGCATTTAAATCGTGGAAAATCTGCAAATAAAGCCCGGAGCTATTTTTATCAGCGACGCGCACGATAACGCAAACAAGCGAAATTTTCTGAAATTTTTGCGAAATTTAAGGAGCGCGAAAACACTGCCGCCGCAAATTTTCATGCTTGGTGATATGTTTGATTTCCTCGCAAATACGACATTTGTGCGCGAATTTTACGCCGAATATATCGCCATAATCAACGAAATTTCGCAAAAATGTGAAATTTATTATTTCGAGGGAAATCACGATTTTAATTTAGAGGCTATTTTCCCGCACGCGCGGGTCTTCGCAAACTGCGCCCAGCCAGCAAATTTTAGCTTTAAAGGCAGGCAAATCCAAATCTCTCACGGCGATATTTTTTTGCCAGCTTTGACAAAATTTGCGCTTTTATCACTGCGAAATAGGGCGTTTTTGAAATTTATGGATAAAATCGATTGCGCGCTAAATTTTAAAATTTCAAAAATGATTTTAAAAAGCCAAGAGAATAAAATTTTGTATAAAAAGGCTGGGAATTTCAAATCCTATATCGAGCCAAAAATCCACAACTACACCGCACCTATCGTAATCGAGGGGCATTATCACCAAGATGAAATTTTAGAATTTGAGGGTGTGAAATATATAAATTTAAACTCATTTGCCGTGAGTGAGAAAATTTACGAGGTGCAAAATAGCCAAAATTTTGAGCTCTTTTCAAAAAACTTAAATTAAAACTTAGATATAATTGCTTTTTTTTATAAAGGAAATTTAATGATAAAACTTTGTGTGTTTGATTTCGATTCTACGCTTATGGACGGGGAGACGATAACGAATTTTGCAAAAAGCGTAGGAAAAGAAAAAGAGGTTAAAGAGATTACAAAGCGCGCAATGGCGGGCGAGATCGATTTTTTCGAGAGTTTGCAAGAGCGGGCTATGTTTTTAAAGGGTATGAAATTTTCGGATATGCAAAAAATCGCGCAAAATTTGCCCTTTGTGCCAGGCGCAAAAGAGCTTATAAGCTACCTTAAATCCAAGGGAATTACCGTCGTGGTGTTTAGTGGCGGATTTCATGTGGCGACTGACTGGGCAAAAGAGGTGCTAGGATTTGATGCGAGTTTTGCCAATATCTTGCACCGAAAAGATGGCGTTTTAACCGGCCATGTGGGCGGAGAGATGATGTTTGGCTACTCCAAAGGCGTGGTCTTGCAACAGCTCAAAGCGATTTTGCATTTAAGCGCAGATGAGGTTATGTGTGTGGGAGATGGGGCAAACGATGTGGCGATGTTTAGAGAAGCGGGGCTAAGAATCGCGTTTTGCGCTAATGAAATTTTGAAAAAAGAGGCAACTCATTGCGTGGATAAAAAAGATTTAAGGGAGATAATGCAGTATGTATAACGACGATATCAAATTTAGCTTGTGGTGCGATTTTATCGAGCGCGATTTTATCGCAAAGGAATTTGGCGAATTTCTTGCAAAAGGCACATTTAACGGCGCGACCTCAAATCCATCTATTTTCAAAAACGCCATTACCACCTCCCAAGCTTACGGCGCGCAAAAGGCGAAATTTGCGCACAAAAACACAAAAAAGCTTTATGAAATTTTAGCTATAACTGATATCAAAAACGCCGCAAATGCGCTTTTGGCAAACTACGCTAGGGGCGATGACGGCTTTATTAGTATCGAAGTAGATCCTAGTATCTCAGATGATGCAGAGGCTATGATAAAAGAGGGCAAAAGGCTTTATGCGCAAATCGCAATGCCAAATGTGATGATAAAAGTCCCAGCGACCCAGGCTGGATACGAGACGATGAGAGCCCTAACGAGGCGTGGTATAAATGTAAATGCGACCTTGATTTTCTCGCCAGAGCAAACCGCAAAATGCCTAGAAGCGATTAAAGAGGGCACAAGCGAGTTCGCGGCTAAATTTGAAGGCGCAAAACTTCCGCAATCTGTGATTAGTATTTTTGTTAGCCGTTTTGATAGAGCCCTTGATGAGGATATGAAAAAAGCTGGCTTAGAGCCTGCAAAAATCGGCATTATGAACGCTACGAAATGCTATAATATAATCGCAAAGGAAAATTTGCCGTTTGTTAGGGCGCTTTTTGCTAGCACGGGGGTAAAAGGTGGCGAAATCCCTGCGGATTATTATATAAAAGAGCTTTTGTATCCGCTTAGCGTAAATACTGCGCCACTTGATACAATCAAGGCTTTCATAGGGGCAAAATGTGAGCCAAAGACTCCATTTAGCGATGAGGAAATTGATAAATTTTTCGCAGATGTCGCGCAAAAGGCTGGCATTGATATGGATAAAATTTATAAAAAGCTTTTAAAAGATGGCTTGGTGGCTTTTGAACAAGCATTTGATGAGATTATGACAACACTTGAAAAGGAGAAATAATGGCTGACGCAATTGATTATTCACAATATCAAGTCGATGTAAGCACGCTGGATTTTAAGCAACGCGATAGGCTTGATAAATTTTTGAATTTTTTGGTTCAAAACGGCGGTAGCGACTTGCACCTAAAAGCAGGTTCTGTGGTGCGTGGTAGGATTAATGGTGAGCTTGTAAAATTTACAAAAGATCCTTATCTTAAAGAAGATATGATGACTTTGGCAAAAGAGCTACTTAAAACTCGTTTTCCGGAGATGATTAAAAATAAAAGTGTGGATTTTACATACAAATTAAACGACGAATACCGCTTTCGTGTAAATATCTTTTTCCAAATTGACGGCGTAAGCGCGGTATTTAGAACAATTCCTGTAAAAATTCCAACTATTGATGAGCTTGGACTTCCAAAAAGTATCAAAGAGATCTGCGATACTGCTATGCGCGGCGTCGTGCTTCTAACTGGTCCAACAGGTAGCGGTAAAACAACCACAATCGCTTCTATGCTAAATCGCATAAACCACGCTAGAACGAGCCATATCGTTACGATTGAAGATCCAGTTGAGTTTGTTTTCAAAGATGATAAATGTATCATCAACCAACGCGCTATCGGCGAGGACTGCAACACTTTCGCTGATTCACTTCGTGCGGCATTGCGCGAGGACCCTGATGTTATCTTCGTGGGCGAGATGCGCGACCTTGTTACGATTGAGACTGCGCTTCACGCTGCTGAGACTGGTCACCTTGTCTTTTCTACCGTGCATACAATCGATGCCAAAGAGACAATCAACCGTATCGTTGCGATGTTTGAACAAGCAGAGCAAGAGCGTATCCGTATGACACTAGCTAGCGTTATCGAGGCTGTAATCTCACAACGCCTTGCACGCACAATTGATGGAAAACGCGTGGCGGTAGTTGAAATTTTGCGTAAAAATACCCGTATTAGAGATATGATTTTAGAAGGACGCGACTCTGAAATTCCAGACGCGATTGCTGATGGACGCAATACTTATGGTATGCAAACTTTCGATCAACACCTGCTTGATCTGTATGTCCAAGAGGTGATTACGAGAGATGAAGCCCTTGATAAGGCCTCTAAACGCAACGACTTAGAGTTAAAAATGAAAAACGCAGACCTAGCGAAAAAACGCGGTATTATGCTCGCAAACGGCGAGGATATCCCAGATCAACTCGCAGAAGAAGTTGTTCAACTCCAAGATATTCGTCGTTAAAATTTATGCTAGCAAGAATTTCTTGCTAGCACCCTTTTATAAAGCTATATTAAAGTTAAATTTTAGTAAAATCAGCCCCTATTTTTTTTAAAGGAAAACTCATGTTAGAAGGTATCGTTAGAGATAGTATCGGTAAAAAGGCTTCTAAGTCTTTAAAACGAGATGGTTATCTAATCGCTAATATTTATGCGAAAGGATTACAAAATATAAATGCTGCGTTTAAAACAAACGATTTTATCAAAGCAGTTCGCAGCAAAAATACTTTGCCTTTCGAGGTAAAAGTGGGCGATAGCACATACAAAGTAGTAGTGCAAGAATACCAAAAACACCCTGTAACAAACGCCCTAACTCATGTTGATTTACGCGTAGTAGATGATAATGTAGTTAGCAAATATCTTGTTCCAGTTTATACAACAGGTATCGCAAAAGGCCTAAAAAACAAAGGTGTTTTAGTCCAATCAAAACGCCGTTTAGCTGTAAAATGCGCTGGTAAAGATTTGCCAGATAGCTTTACACTAGATGTTACAGATTTAGATTTGGGCGATTTTATCCTAGTTCGCGATATCCCTGTAAAAGATGGCGTAAGCATTATCATGGATGGCTCTGTTGCAGTTGTCGGAGTAACTTCGGCTAAATAGGTGAGCTATGATACTGCTCGTCGGACTTGGTAATCCAGGGGAGAAGTATTCTCACACTAGGCATAATGTAGGATTTATGCTAATCGACGCTCTGCTAAGCAATGGCGGTTTTAGCGATGTTAGCGGAGCGAAATTTCAGGGTGAGCTTTATAAAAAAGGCTCACTTCTACTTCTTAAACCTCAAACTTTTATGAATTTAAGCGGAAATTCAATCAAAGCGGTTTGCGATTTTTACAAACCCGATAGAGTTATCGTAATCCACGACGATATTGATTTGCCTTTGGGTGCGATTAAATTTAAGCTTGGCGGAAGTGCTGGCGGGCACAACGGGCTTAAATCAATCGACAATCTAATCGGAACCCAGTATGAAAGAGTGCGTATCGGCGTGGGCAAAAAGCCAGAAGGCTGGGACGCTGCAAATTTTGTCTTGGCTAAATTTGGAGACGATGATACGGAAAAACTAAGCCAAATTTTAGAGTATGCCAAAAAGGCTGTAAATGAGCTAATTCACAGCGATATAGATGAAATTTCGCAAAAATTCACGATAAAAAAGGTTGCGCAATGAAGCTGTATGCCAAATATGTAAGCCTTGTTTATCTTAAATATTTTTTTATTTTATTTGTAGCTTTGGACTTTTTTTATGTGGGAATCGATGTCTTAACCAATCTCAAAGACTTCCCGCAAAGCGCTAATACAGGGCTTTTATATGTGGCACTAACAGCTGGCGTGGCGATTACTTATATTTTGCCGTTAAGCCTAATTTTTGCGCTGATTATAATGATTTTTAACATGATTCGAAGTAGCGAGCTTATCAGCTTTTACGCCCTTGGCGTGAGCAAAAACGCCCTGATAATCCCGCCGTTTTTGATATCGCTTTTTATCACGCTAGGATATATTTATCTAAATACCACCCCTTTTGCCTATGCTTTGAAATTTCAAAAGAATTTGACGGATTTTACCCCGGTAGGACCTGAGATGTTTCTCAAATACGAGGGCAAATATGTCTATATCAACGGACTTCACCAAAACCACGCTGATGAGATGATAGCATTTGATATCAACGCTAGCGAGTTGCAAAGCAGAATTTGGGCTAAAAACGGCGAATATAGCGCAAAAGAGTGGAAATTTAGGGAGGGCGAAAAAACCCAAATTCCTACAAATTTAAGCCTTGGCGAGGCTGGGTTGAAAAGGGAAAGTATCCAAAACGAAGCCATGCTAAGGGGCTTTAATCCAAGCTCAATCGAAAGCGTGTATGATACGAGCAATGTATATTCGATCAAAGACGCGATTCGCTCTATCAAAACCTTCGCAAACCAAGGCGTCAATGTAAATTCAATCAAGGCAAATTTATACAATATGATATTTTTCCCGCTTTTTGCGCCGATTATGATTTTAATCCTTTATTATTATTTTCCGATTACTGGCAGGTTTTTTAACCTAGCTCTTATGAGTTTTGGGTTTTTTATCATTACGCTGTGTGCGTGGGGGCTGTTTTTCGTGCTGATTCGCTTCTCGCTTAATGGCGTGATACTCCCAGAATTAGGCATTATCGTGCCGATTTTGCTACTTTTAGTATTTGCGATTTGGCTGGTTTTTAAGCATCGTTAAGTCCGAATTTGCTAAAATGCGCAAAATTTTTTACCGAAAGAAAATATATGAATTACAAAAATTTAGTCTCAAAATACGGCTCTCCACTTTATGTTTATGATTTCGACGAGATTACGAAAAATTATGAATTGCTAAAAGGTGCATTTGCGGCGCGCAAATCGCTAGTTTGCTTCGCTATTAAGGCAAACTCAAATTTAAGCATTTTGCAACATTTAGTAAGGCTAGGAAGCGGGTTTGATTGCGTGAGTATCGGCGAGGTTAGACGCGCGCTACTAGCTGGGGCAAATTCGTATAAAATCATATATTCAGGCGTGGGCAAGCAAGATTACGAGCTAGAAGAGGCGCTAAAAAGCGAAATTTTATATATAAATTTAGAGAGCGAAGCCGAAATGTATCGCCTAGAAAAAATCGCGCAAAATTTGGGCAAAACCGCTAGGATTAGTATCCGTGTAAATCCAAATGTCGATGCCAAAACCCACCCATACATTTCTACTGGACTTAACGAAAACAAATTCGGCGTTAGCATTGATAATGCGCGCGCTATGTATCTTTACGCTAAAAAGTCTGAATTTTTAAATCCAGTTGGAATCCACTTCCACATAGGTTCGCAGCTAACTGACATTTCGCCGATCCACGACGCGGCGAAAATCGTAAGCGATCTTTTGCGCGAACTGCTTGCAGCGCAGATTGAGATTAAATTTTTCGATATCGGCGGAGGGATTGGAATCCGCTACAAAGACGAAAAACAGGTTAGTTTGTATGATTATGCGCAAGGAATTTTGGCTGTTTTAAGTGGGCTAGATGTGACGATTACATGCGAGCCGGGCAGGTTTATCGTAGGAAATGCGGGCGAGTTTATCACTAGCGTTTTATACGAGAAATACAACGGCGCCAAACGCTTTGTCATCACAGACGGAGCTATGAACGATCTAATCCGCCCAAGCCTGTATCAAGCCTATCACGAGGTTGTTGCAGTGCAAAAAGAGGGCGAAAGCTCGCTTTGTGATATTGTAGGACCGATTTGCGAGAGTGGCGATTTTTTAGCCAAAAATGTAAATTTGCCAAATTTAGACCACGGCGATATTTTGGTGATAAAAAGCGCAGGAGCGTATGGGTTTAGCATGTCTAGCAACTACAACACGCGCCCGCGTCCAGCTGAGGTGGCTATTAGCGAGGGCAAGGATCGCCTAATCAGAGCCAGAGAGAGTTTCGAGGATCTCGTTGCAAACGAAAAAAAATATATGGAAGAGTGATGAAAAGCATAGAAGATTTACGCGTAGGGATTGATAAAATCGACGATGAGATTATTCGTTTGATTGATTTGCGTATGGATTATGTCAAAAAAATCGGTGAATTGAAGCAAACCACAGGAAGCGCCGTGTATCGCCCAGAAAGGGAGCGTGCGATAATTTCTAGGCTCGATGGCGTCAAACTTAAAAATTTAAATAAAGAGGCGATTGAGGCGATATTTTTTGAAATTTTCTCAGTTTCTAGAAATTTAGAAAAACCGCAAGTCGTAGCGTTTTTAGGGCCTTTTGGCACATACACTCACCAAGCAGCCAAGGCCAGATTTGGCGCGATTAGCACCTATGAGCCACTCTCAAACATCGAGGCAGTGTTTAAATCCCTAATCACCAAAGAGGCAAAATACGGCGTCGTGCCCATAGAAAACAACACCGAAGGCGCAGTCGGCGTTACGCTGGATTGTTTGCGCAAATATCAAGAGGTCAAAATCGTAGCCGAAATTTATATGGATATCCACCACTCTTTGGTTACAAACTGCACGCAAACAGCCGAGATTACGCAGATTTTTTCTCACCCGCAAGCCTATAATCAATGCTTGAAATTCTTAGACGATCACGGACTTAGCGGGGTTAAATTTACAGCCACCAAATCTACTGCCAAAGCCGCCCAAGCCACGCTTGAAACCCCAAATTCAGCAGCGATTTGCTCTAAAATCGCAGCCGAGCTGTATGGCGTGCCTGTAATGTATGAAAAAATCGAGGATAATGCAAACAATCGCACGAGATTTTTCGTGCTAAGCGACTTTAAAAACCAAAGAAGTGATCGCAACAAAACTAGCATTTTGGCTAAAACCGATGATAAACCGGGCGGTTTGGTGGAGTTACTTCAAATGTTTCGCAATGAGGGGATAAATTTGACTAAATTAGAGAGTCGCCCGATTAAATCGCATGATTTCAAAAGCGTATTTTATATCGATTTTGAGGGGCATATCGACGATGAGGGTGTGATTAGAGTGCTAGAAAACGCCACTCGCCACGCTCATGAAATAACTTGGCTTGGAAGCTATTTAAATGGAGATGAATAATGAAATTTAACAAATTTTTGGACGATTTGAGTAATTACGAGGCTGGAAAGCCAATCGAGTTAGTGGTGCGCGAATTTGGTGTGAAGAAAAAAGATGTGCTAAAACTAGCTAGCAACGAAAATCCATTTGGATCTAGCAAAAAAGCGCAAAAAGCCATTAAAAAATGCGCCACCTGTGCTCATCTTTACCCTGATGATAGTATGTTTGAGCTAAAAGACGCGCTAGCGGCGAAATTTGGCGTAAAAAGCGAAAATATCATAATCGGCGCAGGTAGCGATCAAATCATCGAATTTGCCCTTCACAGCGTGCTTAGCAAGGGTTTTGCGATACTTCAAGCAGGGGTAAGCTTTGCGATGTATGGCATTTACGCAAGGCACTGCGAGGGCAAAATTTATAAAACCAAAGAAATTTCGCACGATTTAGAGGCGCTAAAATCGCTTTACGAGGCGCATAAAAACGAGATAAAAGCGATATTTTTGTGTATGCCAAACAACCCTCTTGGCGAGTGTTTGGACGCTGAGAAAATTTACGAATTTATCGCTAGCGTGGATAAGGACACCCTCGTCATCATCGACGCAGCTTATAACGAATTTGCCACATTTAAGGACAAAAACAAGCACCTTGACCCTAAATTTATAGCCACGCATTTCACAAACGCCCTCTATCTTGGGACATTTTCTAAGGCGTATGGGCTTGGGGGTATGAGAGTGGGGTATGGAATTGGCGAGAGCGGAATTATTAGCGCGCTTTATAAACTGCGCCCGCCATTTAATATCACCACGCCGACCTTAGCAGCGGCGATTGCGGCACTTGGCGATGATAAATTTGTGCAAAAGACCTTGCAAAATAATTTTCAGCAGATGAAAAAATTTGAAAAATTCGCCACCAAAAACGGCATTAAATTCCTGCCAAGTTATGCAAATTTCATAACATTTATGCTGGGTGATAACCAAAATTCAACTAAAATTTGCGACGCACTTTTGCGACAAGGTATAATTTTGCGAAATTTAAAGAGCTATGGATTAAACGCGATTCGCATTACAATCGGACTTCCGAAGCAAAATTCGCGCGTTTTTAAAGCCTTAAAAGAGTTGTTATAGTGGATATCAAAAACAAAAGCCTAACCGAACTTAGCGAGCTTTGTGAGCAAATTCGCACCAGAATCGTCGAAGTCGTGAGCCAAAACGGCGGTCATCTTAGTTCAAACATGGGCGCGGTCGAGGCGATAGTGGCTATGCATGTGGTTTTTGATAGCGCAAAAGATCCATTTATCTTCGATGTCAGCCACCAAAGCTACGCGCACAAGCTTTTGACTGGGCGTTGGGACGAATTTAGCTCTTTGCGTAAATTTGGCGGACTTAGCGGATATACTAAGCCTAGCGAAAGCGCGCATGATTATTTCGTAGCTGGGCATGCTAGCACCTCGATTAGCCTAGCTGTGGGCGCGGCAAAGGCTATCAAACTCAAAGGCGAGGATAGAGTGCCTGTGGTGCTAGTAGGGGACGGCTCGATGAGTGGGGGCATGACTTATGAGGCGATGAATGAGCTAGGGGATTTGCATTTGCCTTGCGTAATCATACTAAATGATAACAAAATGAGCATTTCTAAGCCAATCGGCGCATTTAGCAAGTATCTTAGCCAAATGATGGCGGGCGAGACATATCAAAAATTTAAATCGCGCATAAGAGAGCTTTTATCTCACGCGCCAGAGAGTGCTACATACATGGCAAGGCGCTTTGAAAACTCGCTAAAACTCATAATCCCTGGCATGTTTTTTGAAGAGCTTGGCCTTGAATACATAGGCCCCGTTGATGGGCACAACCTGGGCGATCTAATTAGCGCATTTAAGGTCGCAAAGAGTGCTAAAAAGCCCGTAATCGTGCATATCCAAACAATCAAAGGCAAGGGTTATAAAAACAGCGAAAACGACGACGGCAACTGGCATGGCGTGGGAGCTTTCGACATAAAAAGTGGCGAATTTAAGAAAAAATCTGGCGCGAAATCGGCTACAAAAATTTACCAAGAAGCCCTTTTAGAGCTAGCGCAGGCTCACTCTGATGTAGTTGGCGTAACAGCTGCTATGCCAAGCGGGACTGGGCTAGACGCGCTAATTGAGCGTTTCCCTGATAGATTTTGGGATGTGGCGATTGCCGAAGAACACGCCGTAACCTCAATGGCAGCAATGGCAAAAGAGGGTTTTAGGCCATATATTACGATATATTCGACCTTCATGCAACGCGCAGTCGATCAAGTAATCCACGATTTAGCGCTTATGGGCTTAAACGCAGTAATCGCCATGGATAGGGCTGGAATCGTGGGCGAGGACGGCGAGACGCACGAGGGTGTGTTTGATATCAGCCTATTTAACGGGATTCCAAATTTAAGCATGTGTGCGCCGTGCGATGAGGCGAGTTTTAGGGCTTTGATGAGGTATTCGCACGAGCATAAAGGGATTTTGGCGATTCGCTATCCGCGCGGAAGTTTTACGATGCAAAGCTTGGAGCCAAATTTCGGGCAAATTCCTGAAATTTCGCCATTAAAATCAAGATTTATCAAAGAGTGTGAGGCTAGCCAAATCGCATTTATCGGCTATGGAGATAGCACCGGCAAGGCGTGCGAGGTAGCAAAAATCCTAAATGATAAAATGAGCGTAAATATCGTTGATTTGGTCTTTGTAAAACCGCTGGATAGAGAATTTTTACTAAATTTAGCGAAAAAAACCAAAATTTGGTTCGTATTTAGCCAAAGTATGAAAAAAGGCGGTGTGGGCGAAATACTAGGCGCGTTTTTACAAGAGGAAAATATTCAAAATGTAAAAATTATTTCTTATGAGTTTGACGATATTTTTTTACCGCACGGAAGCACCGCAGATGTGGAGAAATCGCTAGGTTTAGACGCGCAAAATTTGGCAAAGGTAATATCAAATACAAAAAATTATCAATTAGTATAATTTTAGTTTAATATTTTTTGCATATAATGAGTAAATTTTATCTAAGGACGACATTATGACACATGTAGATTTGCTCAAAAACTGCGGGCTCAAAGCCACGCCACAACGCCTTTGTATCCTAAAAGTGCTAGACCGTCACGAGCACCCAAATATCGACTCACTTTATGACGGGATCAAAGAGGATTACCCATCAATTTCGCTTGCTACGGTTTATAAAAATTTAAATAGATTGCTTGATGAGGGCGTGGTCGTCGAGGTAAATACTCCAAACCAAAAGCCAAGATACGATATCTACAACACCCCGCACATGCATGTCGTTTGCGAAAAATGCGGAAATGTCAGCGATATGTTTATGGGCGATATTTTTATGGACGATATGCGCACCAGCGTCGAAAAACAGCTTAAAAATTTTGTCCGCAAACTAAATATCACAGCCACAGTTGAAGACTGCGAGTTTTGTAGGTAATATAAGCTTAAATTTGCTATCATTACCCATTTTATTTTTGGAGTGGGTATGAAGACAAAGCGCAAATTTCTACTTTATGATAGGGCGATTTTATTTGCATTGCAAGATGCTGGCGTCAAACTTCGCAAAAGCGATGTTAGCTGGTTTTATACATCATTTTCGCCCGAAATTTACTATGTCTGCGAAAACAATACCTTTACGCTTCATCATAAAAAAGAAGATCTCATCCGCGAGGCTTTGAAATTTAAAATTTCCAAAGACGATTTTAGCGAAGCCAAGGCCGATATGCAGGGCGAAATGGTGCAAAAATGCCGTTATGGCTTTGCGAATTCTCAGGCTGATTTTCACCTAGAAATTTATTCTTCCAGGTTATCTACGCTAATCACGCTAGTTGCGAATTTCAAAAGCGAAGAAGCTAGCAAGAAGTTTGATTTTATCAAAACATTTGGCGAACACGAATTTTTAGATATCAGCGATGATTTTCGCTACAAAACACGCTATTTAGCGCGTTTTGGTAAGCCTTGCGAAAAGCTAAATTACGGCTTTGCCAAAAGCGTTTTTGAAAAATTTGACGATATGAAATTTCAAATCCCGCCATACGCCGATAGCGCGCAAAGTGCTGGCGTGATTTTTGCTAAAATTTATTCACAAATTTTAAAATCGCACGATGAATATATGTGCGCCAAAGATGAGGAAGCGCTTCATAAATTTCGCATTGCAATGCGCAAAATGCGGGTTATGGTGAAATTTTTCGCTCCGCTTTTCGCGCCAAAAATCACTGATGAAATTTTAACTCATCTCAAAAACATCGTCGGCAAAACAAACCAAATGCGAGATATCGAAGTATTTAGCAAATTTTTGGTGCAAAACTCTGCCCCAGCGCACTTTGGAGCGCAGATGAATACGCTTGGGCGCAGTATCAATGAGCGCACAAAAAGGGCTTTAAGCGACGCTGAATTTGATAAATTTAGGGCTAAATTTGAGGATTTTTTGAAAAATTTAGGCGGAATTTACCTTAGCCCAGAGTATGAAAAAATCGCTAAAAAATTTATTTCAAACCGCCTAAATAAGGCGTTGAAAACTTTAAAAAGCGTGATTGGTGAATTAAACGAAAAAAGCGAAATCGCCAAATTTCACGATGCGCGAATTTATCTAAAAAAGGTTCGCTACGAGCTTGAATTTTGCGCTAGGATTTATGAGAGCGCTAGGATTAGCGAGGCTTACAAGCAGGTAAAAATCGCGCAAGAGAGCTTTGGTGCGCTCCAAGATGTGAGTATTTGGCAAAATTTCATCGCCATGTATCAAAAAGCAAGCGATAAAAACGACGAGAGTTTTAAATATCTTTTAGCTCTAAATAACGAGCTAATTGCCAAGACAAAGTCCCTAAAAAGCGAGATTTTAGCTCACAAAGATGAGTTTTTAAAATCCATAAAAAAAGCAATTGCAAAAATCAAAATATACAGATAGGAAAAATCGTGGAAAAACAAGAAAAAATCATAAAAATGTTCGATGAAATCGCGCCTACTTATGACAAGGCAAACCGCGCAATCAGCCTTGGCGTGGATACTTCGTGGCGCAAAGCAGGCGTGGGAGCGGCGCTTGAATACTGCAAAAACAAAAGCGTAAAAATCGCCGATGTAGCGTGCGGAACTGGCGATATGATTAAAATTTGGGAGGAATTAGCCCCAAAACACGGCGTTTCAATCGAGCAAATCATAGGGATTGACCCAAGCGTGGGTATGCTAGGCGTAGCCAAAGAGAAATTCAAAGACCACACCTTTATCACCGCGACTGCGACGCAAACGACGCTAGAAAACGCTAGCGTGGATATCGTAAGTATCAGCTATGGCATACGAAATGTAGTGGCCCTAGATGAAGCTTTGCGCGAGTTTAACCGCGTGATAAAGCCAGGCGGCTTAGTCGTGGTGCTAGAATTTACCAAAGCCCAAAACGGCGGGTTAGTATTTAAAATGCGCGATTTTTATGTCAGCAAAATTTTGCCATTAATCGGTGGCGCGATTTCGAAAAACAAGGAAGCTTACGAGTATTTGCCAAGCTCAATCGGCAATTTCCTAGACACCGCAAGCTTCAAAGAAAAGCTCATAATTTCGGGTTTTGAGCCACTTGTGATAAAGGGATTTAGCTTCGATGTGAGCACGCTTTTTATCGCCAAAAAGGTGCGCGATGCTTAGCGTCAGCGAAGTCAATGAAAAGGCCAAAGCGCTACTAGAAACGACCTTTGCTGGTATCGAGGTCGAGGGCGAGATCTCGAAATTTAGCGAGCAAAGTATAAGCAAACACTGGTATTTTACGATAAAAGACGAAAACTCAGCCCTTAATTGCGCTATGTTTCGCTTCGCCAATCAAAAGCTAAATTTCACACCAAAAATCGGCATGCGTGTCGTGCTAACGGGCAAACTTACGATTTATCCAGCCACTGGTGCGTATCAAATCCAAGTAACGCAAATGCGAGAAGCTGGGGCTGGCGAGCTAGAAATGCGCTTTAATGCGCTTAAAGAAAAGCTCTCTGGCGAGGGACTTTTCGACGCGTCGCGCAAAAAACCGCTTCCGAAATTTCCGCGCCATATCGCGCTTATTACGAGTGCGGGGTCGGCAGCGTGCGCGGATATGCTTAGAGTAGCAAACGATAGATTTCCTATGCTTAAAATCGACATTTACAACTCTTTGGTGCAAGGAACTAGCGCGCCAAGCTCGATCATATCGGCACTGCGCAGGGCTGATAGCGCTGGGTATGACGCGATTATTATCGCAAGGGGCGGTGGCAGCAAAGAGGATTTGTGGTGCTTCAACGACGAAATGCTCGCCCGCGAAATTTATGCAGCGCAAACGCCGATAATTTCGGCTGTGGGGCACGAAATAGATTTTAGCATAAGCGATTTTGTCGCAGATCATCGCTCACTCACGCCAACAGCGGCTATGGTGGATTTATTGCCTGAAATTTCCACGCTTTATCAGAATTTAGACGGCGCGGAAAATTGTTTGAAAAAATTTATAAACGAAAAAATCGCAAATTTGCAAAATGAACTTAAAATGCGATATTTCGAGCTAAAAAGCAAATCCGTAGATACCAAAATCACGCAAAATTTATTAAATTTGCAAAATTTAGAGATTAAATTTAAAAACACAATCAACGCCAAATTTGCAAATTTAACTCATCAAATCGAGCTAAAAAACGAAATTTTAAAACAAAAAGCAAGCTATTTTGAGCTAACAAAAGATTTAGTGCAAATCCAAAAAGATGGCAAAAAAATCAGCCTAGAAGAGCTACAAAGTGGCGATAAAATCGCGATTGTATCGCAAAATGCTAAAAAAGTGGCGCAAATATTAGATTAAATTTCAAGGAGGCAAAATGAGTAGAGTTATTAATTTCAGCGCTGGTCCTAGCACGATTCCGCTAAGCGTTTTAGAGCACGCTAAGGCCGAATTTACCGACTACAAGGGTCATGGATATTCGATTATCGAGATTTCTCACCGCACCAAAATTTTCGAGGAAGTCCTACATAGCGCAATGGCGCGCGTAAAACGGCTCTATGGCTTTGGCGAGAATTTCAAAATTTTGTTTTTGCAGGGTGGGGGCAGTTTGCAGTTCGCGCAAGTGCCTATGAATCTCATGACAAAAACAGGCTACGCCGAATACGCAAACACCGGCAACTGGACGAACAAAGCCATAAAAGAGGCGGAAATTTTAGGCATAAATCACCGCGTAATCGCAAGTAGCAAAGAGAGCAAATTCGACCATATCCCAGAGGTGAAATTCAGCGACGATGCCGATTATGGCTATATTTGCTCGAATAATACGATTTATGGCACACAGTATAAGGCTCTACCAAAGTGCAAATGCCCGCTAGTCGTGGATAGTTCGAGCGATTTATTTTCTAGGCCTGTGGATATTTCAAGCGTGGGGCTGTTTTATGGCGGTATCCAAAAAAACGGCGGCCCAGCAGGTGTAACAATGGTGGCGATTCGCGAGGATTTGCTTGATAGGGCTGATGATACTCACACGCCCATGATTTTGCGCTACAAAACCCAAGCAAACGCCGATTCTATGTATAATACCCCAAATACCTTTGGAATTTATATGCTTGATTTGATGTTAGAGTGGATCGAAAACGAAATCGGCGGCCTTGCCAAAATGGCTGCGCGCAACGAGCAAAAGGCCGCGATTTTATACGAGACAATCGACGCGAGCGGCGGATTTTACGCTGGGCATGCGAGGGCGGATAGCAGGAGCCTGATGAATATTAGCTTTAATATCGCAAGCGGGGCCAAGATCGAGGCGAAGTTTATCGATGAGGCTAGCAAGGCTGGTATGATTGGGCTCAAAGGACACCGCGTGCTAGGCGGAATCCGTGCGTCGCTGTATAATGCAATCACAGCGCAAAATGTCAAAACTCTCGTGGAGTTTATGAACGAATTCGCTCGTAAAAACGGCTAAATTTTAAAATCCAGGCTAAATTTGGCAAAGGCTAAATTTAGCCATTTTCTTCAAATTCCGCTAGCGCAAACTTCAAAATACTGAGCCGAAATTATTCTTATTGCAAGCGCAACGCGCGAAGTAATTTAGGTAAATTTTGCAAAAAAACTGACTTTAAATTTTTAATTCGTAGATTGCTTCGAATTTGCTACGCAAATTCTCGCAATGACAGATTATGCAAATTTTGCTCGCTATGTCATTGCGAGGAGCGATAGCGACGAAGCAATCTACGACTTTAAAATTTAAAGTATGCAAATTTGCTGTCATTGCGAGGCGATTTATCGCCGAAGCAATCCAGCAAAATTTAAAGCAAAATTCTACTTAAATTTAGCATTGAACGATTTTTTAAATTTTAAGCGAATTTTGAAATTCTCTGTAAGGGGGCGCGCTTGTTTGCTCTGCTTCGCGCGTTGCGCTCTGGGGAAACCTGCTTCGGCTTCCGCCTCGCACCGCTACGCTGGTTTTCAAGGAAACATTGGCTGACGCCGAGCGCTTCGCTTGTTTTGTGAGACGCTACCCTCCCCACATTTAATTCGCACGCAAAAGCGCTGTTCGCGTCTTTTGCACCGTGCGAATTTCCCCCGACGACGCTTTACAAGGTGGCTAAATTTAGAGCTTCGCTCTAAATTTAGCTGGTTTTGTTTAACTGAAATGCTTCGCATTTCTCACAATTATAATGAATAACGCAAAATTTCAAATTTCGCCGCGGTTAAAAATATTTCTCATCGTGCGGAAAAAATTATCGGTAAATGTATCTTTGCGTAGTGTCAGCTCCAAAATCCACTCTTTGTAAGTTTTGCCCTTGCTAGCTAAAATCTCGTCCAAAATTTTCTTGCTAGCCTTGATTCCGCCTGTTTTCTCAGCCTCCAAAAGCTTGGCATAAATCGGCGCGATTGTCTCAATCGCAGAGCGAGGCGGAGCCTTGCGGTATGCGGTATGCTCGTAAATCTCGCCACTTAGGGGATCGCGGTATGGGCGAAACTCTGTCATCACCCAATAATACCGCCCGTCTTTGGCTAAATTTTTAACCAGCGCGATAAAATCATGCCCTTGATTTATCTCGTCCCACATCATTTTAAAGGCGAGGCGTGGCATGTCTGGGTGGCGTATAATCGAGTGTGGCGAGCCTAGAAGCTCATCGGCGCTGTATCCGCAAATATAGCAAAAATAAGTGTTGGCAAAGGTGATAAAGCCCTTGGTATCGGTTTTGGATACGATGTAGCGATCTGGTTCTAGGCGAATTTCTTCGTTTATGGGGGTTGGTTTTTTCATTTTGTCCGTTTTCCTTTTTTATAAAGCGATTATAATTTAAATTTGCTTATAAAACAAAATTTTTATCCTAGTTGCGCCTTGGTGGGCGAAATTTGAAAAATAATAAAGCAAAATTTGATTATAATTAGGGATTAAATTTGAGGCGATGAAATGGACGAAATATACGAAGCACTGATACAAAAATTACGAAATTTAATCGACAAAAACTCTGCCAAGGCTAGCGATTTGCGCAATGCTAGGGGGGACTTTTTCCCTAGCGAGGTCAAAATTTCCATTAAATGGGAATTTGACGGCGAATTTAGCGATGAGGTCATAGCCGGCGGAGAAAACGCCTCAATCCATTTTGGCAAGGATAGAGCGGGGTTTGAAGCGCATGCAAGTGAGTGCATGAGCGAGGCCAAAAACAGCCAAAAACTGCATGAAATTTTGCTTAGTTCGCTAAGAGAGGGCGCAAATTCGGCAATCGCAAGCGCGCAAGCACAGCAAAGGTATTATTCATTTAGCCCATTTAGCGTCTATGAGGGTTGCGAAAAATGCGCCCAAGAGGGCAAAATCGCCTGCAAAAAATGCGCAGGTTCAGGCACGCAAGATTGCCCAGCATGCGAGGGTGCGGGCAAACAGCCCTGCTTTGTCTGCGCGGGCGCAGGTCAGATCCCAGCCACATACATTAAGGAGCAAAGCGACGGCTCTACCAAAATGGTCGAGGGCGTGCAAACCTGCCAAAAATGCGGTGGTGCGGGCTATGAAGAGTGCCAAAAATGCACTGGCACTGGGAAATTGAAGTGCAAAGCCTGCGACGGGGCTGGTTGGAGCGATTGCGAAGTATGCGCGGGAAATGGCTTTTTTATCCGCACTAGAAGCGTTTGCGCAAATGCAAGTGCAAGCGCTAGAATCGGACTGCGCCAAATCGCTTATAATGATGAATTTTTGGCGTATTTGTGCGCGCAAAATTTAGAATTTATTGCTAGCAAAATCGCCTTTACCCAAAGCGGGGAAGAGCTTAGCGAAAGTGCGTGCGAAGCCGAATATATCGGCAAATGCAAGGTGGTCGAGCTAAGGTTTGAAATTTTTGATAAAAATTATGTTTTGGTTGGCTTTGGCGATCCGCTTAGTATCTTTATAAAGCCTAAAATTTTCGATGATTTGTTCGCCGATGACGCCATAAATTTGGTCAAAATTCAATCCCAAGGCGGTATGAGTGCGCGTCAGGCTTATGGATTTTTCGAGAAATACTCTGCCCAACCCGTGCTTGATAGCGCGATGAAAAAAATCGCTAGCGCGCCAAATCCTAGCGAGGACGAGGCTGTAAATATCGTAAAACGCTCATGCGAGGGCTTCATCGGCGATGAAATGGCGCGAAATATGAGCGCGATGATAAGGGGCTGTCTAGATAGGGTCTCGCCTACGCACTCGCGCGCTGTGTGGGGCGTGCTAGGCGCGATAGTATGGGTGCTAGGCGCGCTTGGGGCGTGTGGATTTATGGCGGGGGCGCTAGGTAAAAGCGCGCTAGTGGGGATTTTGGGCGCGTTGTGTGTTTTCGCTCTGGCTGCTAGCGTGTGCGGTGCGGTGCTGTGGGGGCTAAGTAGCGTTTGGACGCTGATAAAACAGCGTGAAATCCCAAGCGAATATCGCAGAAGCCTGCGAAATCGCCCTGCGTTTGTGAAATTTGCGAAAATTTTGGCTGTTTTTGTGCTAGCAGGGGGCGTGTATGGGGCGCTGGCGGCTAAAAACAGCGTCCCAAAAATCGCGCTTGCGGGCAAATTTGAAAATTTAGCCAGCCAGCTGTGCGCGAAATTTAGCTCTGGGGATAGCGCGAGCGCGCCCGTGGCGATAAAGGACGAGGGGAATTTCAGCGTCGTGATAATCCGCGATGCAAACGATAGCGTAAATATCAGTCAAAAAGAGAAAATCCTCTTTATCCAAAAGGCTGTCGGAGCCAAGCAAGATGGGATTTTCGGGCGCAAAACTCGCCAAAGCGCGCAAAAATTTATCGAGCAGAATTTAACCAGCGTAGATGAAATTTACGAGGCCGTGAAAAAGAAGCAGAATTTAGAATAATATAGAAAAATATAAAGAATTTGAACAATGCACTTAATAAAAATTGATTTAAAAAAATATAAGAGATATATACATATTCAATTACTTATAGTCAGCGTTTGTCTTTTGTGTATAGATTCTCACCCGGATACAATCTTTACAAATTTAGGCTTGGTTTATTTTGCTTTATTTTCTGTGCTTTTAATCAAAATAAAGCAATTTTACATAATGTCAAAAACTGCAAAAAACAAAAATTCTTGGATTTTATATTTGATTGGAGTTTTGATTATTATGTTGGCGAGTTGTTTGCATTTTCGCAATTTTGGATCTGATGATAGCTTGCTGATTAATATTATTATTTTTTTAGGTTACCTATTTGGCGGTATTTTTATATACAAAACCTATTATGTTTTTTACAAATTGAGTGATAATGGTAATTTTTTGGTCAGCGTTTTTGCGATTTTGCTTATATTTGTCCCAAATTTTTATTTTGCTTTTTTAGCTATTGTTTCAGATATAGAATTTATAATGAAGAGGCTAGAATCAATTAATTTTTTATTTTGGCTTTTTATTTTTGTCATACATATCTATGTGATTATTTTGATTTACGCTAATTTATTTTTTGAATTTTTGATATATAAAAAAATGGCAAATTTAAATAAATAAAATTATTGAAAAAATTTGTGCGTTGTAAAAAATGCAAAAAATATATAATTTTTACGATACAAAATATATGATTTGCCTAAATATGGTGGCGATTTACAAGAGTATGCAGAATTTGAAAAAGCACAAAAATTACAAGATGAGTGTATAAAATAAGATCAAAAAGATAAAAAAGGCGAAATTTAGCCAAATTTCGCCCTGAATTTAGAATTATTCGATGATATTTGAGTTTTTGAGCACGACAAGGTGTTTTTTGCCAGCAAATTTTAACACCACAGCTGTGCTACTTTCGTCGATTTCTTTGACAAACTCGACGCCGATATCGCTCACGCTGGCTTCCGCGTTTTCTTTGATTTCATTTCGCAAAACGCTTTCAAAGGCTGAAATTTTATCGCTTTTAGCCTCCAAGCGCTCTTTTAATTCCGAGCTAAATGAGCTTTGCGGCGCAGTATTTTTCGGGGCAGTGTTTTGAGAAGCGCTGTTTTGCGGGACTTCCTCAAATTCTTCTTCTATTTTATCTTGCATTTCATCGTCAAATTTATCGCCACGCGGTTCGTATTCCTCCGCTACTGCTTCCTCTATTTCGTCGCTTTGGGCTAGTTCTTGCCACGATTTTTCGCTCTCTTGGGTGAAGGATATGTTTTGGGCTACTTCGTCGCTGATTTCATCGTCGAAATTCGCTCGCGCCTCATAGCTACGCTCACCACCTTGCGCGCCTGTATCCTCGCTCTCATCGCTACTTTGGCGTTCTAGCACAGATGAGTTGAACTGCTCCCAAGTATCATCTATGCTTTTGCGCCCTTTAAATCCCTTAAATTTGCGCACGAGCACCATTACTGCGCCGATTAGTAGCAAAATGACAATGCCAGGCAGTATCCAGCCAAGGCCAGAATTTGAGCTTGGCTTTTCTTGCTCGGTTTCGCTTTGGCTAGGCGAAACGCTCATTTGGCTTTGGTCGAAATTCGGGTTTTTGATATTGATTGAGAGCTTTAATTTCGCGTCTTGCGAAATTGCATTTGCGATTAAATTTGCCCCTGTGGGGAAGTTGATTTCGACATTGTTGCCCTTAGGCGCGATAGTAAATCCGCGCAAAACCTTTTGGTTGGTGCGCATTTCGTTGTATTTCTCTTCGCTGCCTAGATTTTTTAGCACTAGGCTCATCGACTGCCCGTCGATCGTGCGCGTGATATCTGGCTCATACGACGAGTCGAAAGAGAGCACAATATCGACGCTATCGTCGTTGTTGAAAATTTCGTATTGTAATAAATTTGCCCCGAGGGCGAAATTTGCAAGTAAGATTAAAAGTAGTTTTCTCATTTTTTTTCTTTCTTTATTCAAATAAATTTGCGATTTGTTTTTGTAGCTCGGCGCCACTAAATTTCGCGCACAAATTTACAATCGCAGTGCCGATTATCGCGCCGTCGGCAAAGGATTTGATTTCTGAAACATTTTCTTTGGTGCGGATTCCAAAGCCAATAGCCACTGGCAAATCGCTCATTTTATGCAGGTCGGCGACCATGTTTTTTAGCCTATCTAGCGGAGTTTGCTTCGTGCCTGTTACGCCGATTGCGCCCACGCCGTAGATAAATCCGCTCGCCCTGCTTAAAAGGCGCGTGGCTCTATGCTCGCTAGTAACGCTAATTAGCGGGATTAGGGCTAGGTTAAATTTTTGGCACAGAGCGAATACTTCCTCGTTTTCCTCATACGGCAAATCAGGGATTATAAATCCGCTAATTCCGCACTGCGCGGATTTTTCGATGAATTTTTCCACGCCGTAAGCAAAAATCAGGTTGTAATACACCAAAAAAACTAGCGGTTTTTGTGTCTTTACTTCGCCTAAAATTTCAAACACCGTGTCTGTGGTAACGCCATTTTGCACAGCGCTAAAACTAGCGTTAAAAATATCTTTGCCATCGGCGATTGGGTCTGAGTATGGTATGCCGATTTCTAGCAAATCAAGCGCGCCAGCGTCTAAATTTGATAAAAATTCCTTCGTGTGCGCCACGCTTGGGTATCCTGCGACGATGTAGCCGATATTTGGCTTTTTGCCCTTAAATGCGCTTGCTATCTTATCCATAGATTGTTCCTTTTTGATAATTCATTACGGTGTTCATATCCTTATCACCGCGTCCGCTGACATTTACGATTATGGTTTTTTTCTCTTTCAAATTTGGGCAGAGTTTTTCTAAATACGCCAAAGCGTGCGAGCTCTCAATCGCAGGGATAATACCCTCTAAACGCGAGCAAAGTTTAAGCGCGTTTATGCACTCATCGTCTGTGACGGCGGCGTATTTGGCGCGAGCGATATCGTGCAAATGCGCGTGCTGTGGGCCCACACCCGGATAATCAAGACCTGCTGAAATGCTATGGACTGGGTCAATCATGCCGTATTTGTTTTGTAAAACGATAGTTTTCATGCCATGGATTATGCCGGGTTTGCCCTTTGTGATAGTCGCTGCGTGATAGGGGGTATCTACGCCAAGTCCAGCAGCTTCGACGCCGATTAAATTTACGCTCTCATCGTCTAAAAACGCAGTGAAAATCCCAATCGCGTTGCTTCCGCCACCCACGCAGGCGATGACGAAATCAGGCTTTATGCCAAGTTCTGTGGCTTGTGCTTTGGCTTCATCTCCAATAATGCGCTGGAAATCGCGCACCATAGCAGGGTATGGGTGCGGACCTACGGCTGAGCCTATGACATAAAAAACACTCTCAATCTCATTGACCCATGCTTGAATTGCCGCTGTGGTAGCTTCTTTGAGCGTTTTTAATCCGTCAGAAATGGTGACTAAATTTGCGCCAAGTAGCTTCATACGAAATGCGTTTAACTGCTGTCTAGCCGCATCTGTTTCGCCCATATACACATCGCACTCTAATCCCAAAAGTGCCGCAGCTGTCGCAGTCGCCACGCCGTGCTGACCTGCGCCGGTTTCTGCTATGACCTTTTTTTTGCCCATTTTTTTGGCGAGCAAGGCTTGGGCTAGGGCGTTGTTGATTTTGTGTGCGCCAGTGTGGTTTAGATCCTCGCGTTTGAGATAAATCTCGTGCCCGTAATGCTCGCTAAGGCGCGTAGCGTGGTAAAGCGGGCTAGGGCGACCGGCGTAGTTTTTCAGCAAATCTGCTAGCTCGTCTTGGAATTCTTTGGTTTTTGAAATTTTATTGTAAGCTTCCTCTAACTCTTCTAGCGCAAACATCGCAGTTTCTGGGACAAATTGCCCTCCAAATGCGCCAAAATATGCCTTTGCGTTCATAAGCGTCCTTCAAAAATAAAATTTGGCGATTATACAAAATTTAGCGTTAAATAGTGCTTTTGTGAAGGTTAAATTTTAAAATTTTAGTGCAAAAAAATGCCCCGATTGCTCGGGGCAGCTGAATTTCAATCAATCAAAGATTATTTGAAATTCATATTTTTGATATCCTCGTCAAGTTTTTTGAGTTTATCAGAAGGATCAATCGCTGTTGGGTAGTTGTGAGATGTGATAACCTCTGGCTCAGGGATCTCGTCTGCGTTTTGGCGTAGAGCGATTGTGATACCGTATGGAGCTAGGGCATTAACAAGTGCTGCTTGACCCTCTCTTGCGACAGTTTGGCATTGGCCTACGATTCTGCTTGCTTCTTGTGGAGCGTGGAATCCATAGCTGTTCTCGCTAAATCCGAAGTCCCAGCGGATGTGAGCTTTTCTGTGGTAAGCTAGAACATCTTTTAGTGCCTCGCTGATAGCTGCTTTTTGAGCGTCAGCATCAAGCCCTGAGAATTGCTCGTGTTTAGCTAGCTCTTCGCGTGCTGTAACGACATCTTGGATAAATGCCATTAGGTTGTTTTCGCATTTTCTAAGCTCGAACGCATAGCGATTTTGGATAAATGAAATTCTATCTTTTAGCTCTTGCTCACTTTGCATGTGGCAAGTTTTGCATGCGCCAGTAATGTCAGCATAAGGTGTTTGGATAGTGTGATTTGTCACTTTCTTAGCGCCTTCGCGTTTGTATGGCATGTGGCAATCGACGCATGTTACACCGCTTCTAGCGTGGATACTTGTAGAGTATAGCTCTGCTTCTGGGTGTTGCATTTTTACGATTGGAGCGTCAGTTAGTTTGTGTTTGTAGTCGAATTTGAACTGACCATTTGCAGCTTTCTCATCGTAGTATTCATCGAAATTCTCGATTTTGAAAGGCTCATCTTTTTTCCATTTAGCCCATGGGAAAACTAGTGTAGAGTTCATGCCTGGATAGTATTCGACATGGCATTGCATACAAACATAGTTTCTCATCTCTACTCTTGTGCCTTTGATACCTGATTTAGGATCTGCTTCATAACCGCGCTCAACCATTGCATTTACAAATCCTGGGCGAGTTACGCGTAAGCTCATATCATCTGGGTGGTGGCAGTCTGCACAGGCTGAACCTAGTTGAGCGCCGCCGTGAGGATCTTCGCCGTGTTTTTTAGTGATCATTTTAACAACATCGAAGTATGGGATAGAGTTCATTTTTGTCCATGCTTCTTTTTTGAATACGCCATTTTCTTTGTCATTGTCGAAATAATCCATTGGTTGGTTAAATGACTCTGGGCGAGTAGCTGGATCGTGTAATTCTTTGTAATCAGGATCGCTCATTATAGCCATGATATGACCGCTGTGGCAGTTCATACAATATCCTGGTTGGCCGTTAAATTTAGGCAATCCGTGAGAATTTAGATACTCTTTGTTATTGCGTTTTGTCTCCATTTGATCTATTTGTGAATAGTAGTGAAGTCTTGGGCGATTGTAATCTACCGCAAACGCATAGCCCTTCCAAAATACGCTAGCAGCTGGGAAGCGGCGAAGTTTTGAGTATGGCAATGAACCAGCCCAATCAGTCTCGAAATTTATGTCTTTCATTTTCAAAGTCATATCAAGATGGCTTGGGAAATTTTTACCCCACTCTTGGATATTTGGAACAGTATCGTCGTTCTTAGTAAGCATTAGTGGATATTCTCTATCCTCATTTTTTTTACTGTTAATGTCAGCGAAAAGCGCAAGGACGCCAGCACCTGCAAGTGCCGCGATGACAAAAACGGTAGCAAAAAGTTTTTTCATTATGGTACTCCTATTTAAATTTTAATAATTATGGGCGTGTCCGGCTTGTCTATGACAAGATACGCAACTAAGGGCTTCGTTTTGGACATCTGAGCCACCTGCTTGTTTAGCGTGAATCGCTGGTTCAGCATACTCTTTATGGCACTCAATGCAGTTTTGTTGCACGATTGCTTTGCTCTTAGGGCTAGCTGAAAAAGCTACCGGGTTGTCCTTGAAAGTAAAAGCATAGCCATGGTGAAGACCGCTTTCTGCTTTCATTAGCCATTTGCCGACAAAGTCGTGTGGCAAGTGGCAATCACCACAAGTAGCGACATGCTGGTGACCACCTTTTTCCCAGCTCTCATAGACTTGGTTCATGACATGGCATTTTTTACAGGCGATTGGATCTTTGCTAAGATGCACTAGGCCGTCTGCATAGACAAATGTAAAAACACCGAAGCCAAACACTAAGCCTATCAAGGCTGAAAGAATGAGGCCGGCTACAGAAAAAGGCTTTTTCTGTGATGATTTGTTAGTAATCAAAGCACTCCTTTCATTTAAAATTTGTTAAGTTGGTATTTTAGCACGATTTAGTAAAAATTTATTGATTTAAATCAATAAATTTGCTTAAAATGTTACATAATTATAATTTATTACAAATTTTGTTTTTTTTGGAATTTTAGTAGGAATTTAAAGATAAATTTTTGCAAATTTATCTTTAAATTTTGAGTTTATTCTTCGTCGCTTTCTAGCTGCTCGAAGTCCATTTCTTCGATTTTATCGACCTTTGGTAGAACTAAATTTAAAACCACGCCCACGATTGCTCCAAGGCCAATTCCGCTAAATTTAGCAAAACTAAAATCCAACACCAATCCGCCGATTGAAACGACCAAGATTAGCGAGATTATGACCATGTTTCGCGGATTTGACAGATCAACTTTGGCTTTGATGAGAGATTCCATGCCCACAGAAGCGATGATTCCAAAGAGCAAAATCATAATTCCGCCGATGACAGGCACCGGGATTGTGGCGATAAATGCGCCTAGTTTGCCCACAAATGCAAGCAAAATCGCAGTTATGGCTGTCCATGTCATAATGGCTGGGTTGAAGGCTTTGGTTAAGCGCACAGCGCCTGTAACTTCGCTATAAGTGGTATTTGGCGGACCACCAAAACACGCAGCTGCCGTAGTCGCCAAGCCATCGCCCAAAAGCGTGCTTTTAAGTCCTGGGTTTTTTAAGAAATTTTCCTTTGTGACATTACTAATCGTCAAAATATCGCCGATATGCTCGATTGTAGGGGCTATGGCGATTGGAAGCATGTATAAAATCGCGTTTAGATTAAAGCTTGGTGCACTGAAATTTGGCACGGAAAACCACTTTGCGTTGCTAATGGGCGAGAAATCCACGATCCCAAAGCACAGCGAGGCGATGTATCCTACAAAAATACCAGATAAAATCGGTATTAGCCTGATGATACCCTTGCCAAACATTATGGCGATTATCGTGGCGATTAGCGAGATAAAAGCGATGATAAGCGCGGTGGTTTGCGGGATCGCGTCGATATCCTTTGCCATAGCCATATTCACAGCTGTCGGGCTTAGGATTAGGCCGATTGCGATGATTACAGGACCCACGACGACTGGGGGCAAGAGCTTGTGTATGAAGCCATCACCCTTGTATCTAACCACAAAGCTAAGTGCGACATAGAGCAAACCTGCCGCCATTAATCCGCCCATTGTCGCACTCACGCCCCATTGCGATACGCTGAAAGTTATCGGCGTGATAAATGCAAACGAACTAGCCAAAAATATCGGCACGACCTGTTTTCTCGTGCAAAGCTGAAAAACAAGCGTTCCGATACCAGCCGTAAATAGTGCGACATTAGTATCTAGCCCTGTCAAAATCGGCACCAGCACCAGCGCGCCAAACGCTACGAACAGAAACTGCACGCCCAAAAGCGAATCTTTTAGTCTAAAATTGTAGCCTTCATACCTCTCTGCCATTTTCCCTCCTTAAATCATCTAAAAATCATCAAAATTCCGATTACGCACATTAAAATCGCGCAAAAAATCTCTAAATATCGCAAATGTGTTTTAAGCAAATTTTTCAAAATCGTTCCACCGAGTGAATACACGCTAAGCGCGATAATCTCGCTTAGACACATTACGCCGATTAAGCCGAAATTATAATAACCCAAAATTTGGTTAGCATCGATAAATTTAGGATAAATCGCGGCGAAAAATATCCATGCTTTGGGATTTGTCGTAGAAATCACAAAGCCTTGCGCGAATAAATTTTTCTCTATTTTTTGCTCTTTTTCTTCGAATTTTCCGTTGCTTCTAAAAAGCGAAATTCCAAGGTATAAAATGTAAATTCCGCCCAAAACCTTGATTACAAAAAGTGCGCTTGGGTGCGTTATCAAAAGCCCAGCAATGCCTAAAATGCAAGCAAGCGAAACGAGTGCAATGCCGATAGTTTGGGCTATGAGCGCAGGAAGCGAGCGTGCGTATCCATGCGACATGCCTAAATTTAGCGCATAAATCATATTAATGCCCGGCATTAGCGAAATCGGAAACATTGTAAGAAAAAATAAAATCATAAATTTCTATCCAAAAATTCCATACACAAAGACGACCGCTATGATTAGTGGTAGCACAAATCGCACATATACTAGCCAAATTTTGGCTAAACCTGCGCCTTGTTTTCCGCCGTTCGTGAGCTCATACACGGCGTCATCGCCTAGCACCCAGCCTACATAAAGGCTACACATCAAGGCTGTTAGGACAAAGAAAATATTTGCACTCACGAAGTCAAACGCGTCAAATATCGAGCGAGAGAGAATTTGCACATCGCCCAAGATATTGCTTGAAAGTATGCAAGGGATATTTCCTAGCACAAAAATAGCTAAAAGCACGATATTTGTAGATTTTATGGTGGTGAGGTTGAATTTTTCCTCGACATAATTTATCAAAACCTGATAAATCGTAAGCGATGTGGTAAGTGCTGCGATGAGCAGTATCGACAAAAACACGACGCCGATTAGATTGCCAAATGGCATATACGAAAACGCGATAGGTAGGGATTCGAACACTAGCCTTGTGCCCTTTGTAGGCTCTAAACCCACAGAAAAGAGCGCAGGGAAAATCATAAATCCCGCAAGCACCGCAATTATCGTGTTTATCACGGCTGTGAGTGTGGCGGTTTGGATTAAATTTTCTTCCTTGTCCAAAAAGCTAGAAAGGGTAATCATAACGCCAAATCCCAAAGATAGGGCGAAAAATACCTGCCCTAGCACATCGATTAGAAGCTTTGGCGTGATTTTGGCAAAATCGATACTAAGGTAAAACCCCACGCCCGCTGTCGCGCTAGGCAGGGTCAAATTTGTAACAATAACCGCGATAAAGCACAAAAAAAGTGCTGGCATGAGAAATTTGACAAATTTTTCGATTCCATCTATTATGCCCTTTTTTAGGATATACCAGTTAATAGCTACGAAAATAAATGTGTAAATTCCGATCCAAAGCGGGTTGTTTTCGATATTTGCGTTGTAGAAATTTTCCGTAAATTTTGGGTCTGTTATCGGGGCGGAGAGATTGAAATTTCCATTGATTATGTTGATAATGTATGTCAGAACCCAGCCGCCAAGCACCATATAATAAGCCAAAATTCCAAACGCGCCAATTAGCCCCATAATGCCTACGATTTTCCATTTTTGCGATATTTGCTCGCCATTAAGTTTTGGCACACCAAAGGCATCGACTGAATTTTTTAGCGCCCTGCGTCCGATGACATTTTCGACCAAAATCATTGGAATTCCAAGCGCAATCATCGCTACGCAAAATACAAAAACATACGCCCCACCGCCGTTTTCGCCGACTAAATACGGGAAACGCCAGGTGCAGCCAAAGCCGATTGTTGCGCCTGCGACGGTTAGGATATAGGTGAGTTTGTTACTCCAAGTTTGACGCTCCATTAGAACTCTTCTTTTTTAAGTTTTGCTAAAAAGTCCTCGATATCGTATTTGGCGCGGTATGTATCGCTCATAAGATGCACGATTATATCGCCCAAATCAACCACGCTCCAATCATCGCCTTCTTCAATCGCCAAAAATTCCTCGCCAGCTGGTTTGAGAGTGGTTTTCATCTCTTCAATCAGTGAGTATGCGTGGCGACCAGTAAAGGTCGTGGCGATGACTACAAATTTAGCTATGTATTCTTTCTCGCTCATGTCGATGATTTGGGGATTTTCGGCCTTTTTTTCGCTTAGGATATGAGCGATTTTTTCGGCTCTTTGTCTTACTTCTTGCATTTTTTTCCTTTGTAAAAATTTATTACTTCATCTTTGATTTGCGCTGGAATTTCGCCTTTTAAACTAGCGCGAAAAGATGAGGAAGAGATTTTAACATTAATATTAATTTTTGGCAAATTTGCCCATTTTGTGGGGATACTAGCGCCCTCTCTGGTGGCGATCACGAAGCAAACCAAATCTCGCAACTGCTCGAAATTTTGCCATTTTTCAAGCTCGGCGAGATTGTCTGCGCCGATGATGAGGTAAATTTGGCTAGGGTTAAATTTTTGTTTTAAAAATTTCACGCTTTCAATAGTCGCAACCTTGCGGTTTTGCGAGATTTCGTAATCGCTAATAAGGATATTTTCGCGCTCACCCCAAAGGCTTTGACACCATTTTAGGCGCAGGCTTGGAGGGGCTGTGAATTCGGACTTAAACGGATTTATAAAAGTTGGCATAATCACTAGCAAATCGGCTAAATTTGCGCTTAGAGCCTCTTTTACTATCGCGTCGTGTCCGGCATGAGGCGGATCGAAACTCCCGCCAAAAAGTGCGATTTTCACTATTATCCTTAAAATTTTGCCTTAAAATTTTGGCGCGATTATAGCGTTTTGTGCTTTATAAAGGGGTTAAATTTTAATAAATTTGATTTGAAATTTAATAGGTGGTGTCCCTGGCGAGATTCGAACTCACGGCCTCAAAATTAGGAATTTTGCGCTCTATCCAGCTGAGCTACAAGGACAAAATCGGTGAAATTAATCACCGATTATGTTCATAACATCATCTAGCTTGCGTTGTAAATCTGAATAATCGATTGGCTTAGTCATAAAGTCATACGCGCCTTTATTTAAAGCCTCTCTTTTTGCAGTTTCATCTGTGGTCAAAACTATTACAGGAATATGTGCGATATGCTCCCTAGAATGCAAGTTATCTAAAAATTCTAAGCCGTTCATTACAGGCATAACAATGTCAAGTAGGACTAAATCCACTGGCTCTGCCTCTAATACAGCCAATCCGTCCAAGCCGTTTTTGGCTTGGAGAATTGTGGTAAATTTACCATATTTTTTTATCATAACTTCTAATAGTTTCAAATTTATAAGGTCATCATCAATCATCAAAACTTTTAATTCTTTCATCAACTATCCCTTATATATATTTTTGCGCAAGTTTTTCTAGGCCAGATTTAGTGATATTGTAAGTAACAACTTCGCTAAATGCAGGGTTCTCATCGTTGTCGTTAGAGAACAATACTAGATTTGTATTTGGCGCTTTTTGGTGTAGATTTTCTAGGGCAGCGAAATCGATACCAGCTAGTTTTTTATCTATCAATACCAATTTGTAGCTATCGTTAGTTGCCATAGTAATTAGTTGCTCAAAATTCGCAGCCATATCAACATCTTTGTATTGGTGTTTCAAAATGCTTGCGAAAATTTTGCTTTCCATGACATTTGCTTTACAAATCAAGACATCTTTTGCTTTGACAGCTTGTGCTACTGGTTCATTAACGATAGTTTTCTTAGGAACTTGTTTCATTATCGTTTTAGGCACTTTCACGGTTTTTAGAATAGTTTTTGGAACTTGGCGTTTTACAAGTTTTTTGACTATTTGTTTGACTGTGCCACCAGCAGGAGCCGCGTCAGAGCGTTTGTCACCGATAAAGTCATTAAGCATATTAGCCAAAATGTCTTTTTTGATTGGTTTTGTACAATACTCATCTAAGCCAGCTGCCATAAATTTCTCTCTATCGCCTTTTAGCGCGTTAGCTGTAACGGCTACGATTGGAATATGGCGTAGGTTGTTATCTGCTTCGTATTGTTTGATTTGTTTTGTTGCTTCGATACCGTCCATTACAGGCATTGAAATATCCATAAAAATCAAATCATACTCTTCGCCTGATTTTCTAGCTTCTAGTGCTAACAAGCCGTTTTCTACGATCGTTAAATCCATTTCGAAGCTGTTTAATGTGTGCTTCATAAGTTTTTGGTTAATTTCATTATCCTCTGCGATTAGAATTTTAGCAGCGTATTTGCGATTAACCATAGGAACATTGTCATCGTTTGGATTGTGCTCAGCAGGAACTTCGACTTCTTCTTCGACTTCAACTTCCTCTTCAACCATAATTGTCTCTTCTTGTTGAACTTCCTCGTAGATTGTAACAGGAACTTCGATGATTTCTTCGATTACTCTTTGTTTAGTAGCTGCTGCGGCAGGAGCGACTGTTTCTACCACTGGCTCGACTACTTTTTCTACGACTGGCTCAACTACTTGCTCTACTACTGGTTCTACAACCGCAGCAACTGGCTCGACTACTGGCTCAGGCTCTACGACCGGTTCTACTACAGGAGCGCTAACTTCTACGCTTGGAGCTTCTACTTTGATCTCAGGAGTTTGAATTGCTACTTCTGGCTCGCTGATTTGAGCTTCGATATCTGAAATTTCAATCTCTTGGCTTTCTGCTTCTACAACCGGTGCCACAACCGGCTCTTCAATTGTAATCTCAGGGATTTCTACCTCGACATTTGGTGTTTCAGGGATATCAAGAGTGATATCAGAAATATCAGTTCTAATCTCTGGGATTTCAGGCTCGATGCTTACGCTAGGTTCTACAACTGACTCTGAGATTGCAGGCTCTGGTGTAGATACGAAGCTTGCTTCGCTAGCTGTGCCTCTGTGTCTGTTTTGTAAAATAGCACGCAATTCATCTGCTGATGAGCTAGATGGTTTTGGCTCTTCTATTTTTGGTTCTTCTATTTTTGGTTCTTCTATTTTTGGTTCTTCTACGGCTAGTGGAGCTTCTTCCATAATCATCTCTTCTGCAACTATCGGAGTTTCTACGACAGGGCTTTCCTCGACGATTGGCGATTCATCAAGAGTGATATCTGGGATAATTGGTGATTCATCAGCGATAGCAGATAGGCTAGGCTCTTCTACTACTGGCGCTGCCGCTGCTGCCGCTGCTGCTGGTCTAGCTTTTAATGAACCAGATTTTAGAATTTTATCTATTGTTTTGCCTAGTTTTGATAAGTTCACTGGCTCAGATAGAGTGAAAATTCTAGGGTTTGTAATGCTAATACTTTGTAACTCTTTTGGTTTTAGAGTTAGGATTGTAGGTAAAATCGTAGTATTGCTTACATCGCCATAGTTTTTAAATCTAGTAATCAACGCATCAAAAGAGTTGTTGTTTTGTGCAGAGCGAAGTTGTGCGCTTGAATTAAAGACTGAAATTTTTGCACCTAGATTATTTACATATCTCTTAACGACATCGCTATACATTACATCGTTAGGATCTGCTAGAAGTGCGAAATTTAAGCCGCTGATGTGAGCAAACATCTCTTCTGCGTCTGATTTTTGAGTCTCTTTAAGTGGTAGAGTAAAGAAGAATTTCGTTCCTTTACCAACTGTTGATTTAACTTGTAACTTACCACCCATCATCGCAACATATTTAGATGAAATGGTTAGACCAAGACCGGTTCCGCCGTATTTTCTAGTGATTGTAGAATCAGCTTGTGAGAAGGCGTTAAATACATTTGCTAGTTTATCCTCAGAGATACCGATACCTGTATCTTCGACGCTAAATGTTACGATAGCTTCGCCAGGGTTTTTCTCTTCTTCTCTGACGATATTAACAGCAATGCTACCTTGCTCTGGTGTAAATTTAACGGCATTTGACATAAGGTTGATAAGAACTTCTTTAATCTTAGTAATATCGCCGTATAGGTGATGAACCAATGTAGGGTCAATGTAAAGCAAGATATCGATGTTTTTCTCAGCAGCTTTTGCAGCGTAGATCTCAACAGCACTTTCGAAATCTTGAATTGGGTTGAATAAAATATCCTCAATCTCAACTTTATTGCTTTCGATTTTAGAAACATCAAGAATGTTATTAATAATGGTTAGAAGGTTTTCAGATGATTTTTCGATTGTATCGACATAATCGCGTTTTTCTTCGTCCAAATCTGTGTTTTTGAGCAACTCTGTAAATCCGATAATACCATTAAGCGGAGTTCTAATCTCGTGTGACATATTCGCAAGGAAGATAGATTTCGCTTTGTTGGCATCCTCGGCTTCTGCTTTTTGCAAGGCAATGAAGTCGATCGCGTCCTCGATAAGCGAGTAGGCTTTGTCGATACCATCAGCTGTGTTGATATCGAATTGCTCGTTGTTGTTAGAAAGCTCACCAACTCTACCAAGAACCCTTCCAAGGTCGTTGATGTTTCTGTTAATGCGTCTAACGACGGCGATTGAGAAACCAACTAGGATAAGTGATAGCAAGAACGCAGCGGCAGCGAAAATCAATGTTTGAAGTTGTTGCGCTGAGTGAATATCAACACGCTCTTGTAGTGCGTTAGAAGCCATTTTAACAGCTTCATCTAGCATTGCATATTTTTTAGATTGGATACTAAACCACTCGTTAAATGGAATATCATACTCGCCAGTTGCTAATTGAGTTTCAATCGTTCTCATTGCATTTTGTGCATTTTCGGCGATTTGCTCATTTTCAGGTTTAGCGAAATACTCTTCTAGCTCGTTTTTAATACCGATATCTTCACCAGTAGCAGCATAGTGAGTAGCGATGACTAGGTCAGGCATTTCTGATTGCCATGCGTGCTCTTTCCAGTGATCAATCTCTTCCCTAGGAAGTGGGCTACCTGAGATGATGTATTCGATACTAACATCGCGAACCGCAGCTGTTCCAGAGATCGTGTCATACATGTTTGCAAGGGTAAGCGATAGAGTACCAACATCGGCTGAATACAAGTTTTCGTTGATAGTATCACGGAAGGCAGTCAATTGCTCGTCAAACTTATCATAATACTCCTCGAATAACTCAACGAATACTTTGTCACGATTGTCAATGCTTTTTCTAATCTCAGGAAGTCTGCCAATCAAATTTGTAATTTGATTAATCGCAGCAGATTGTGCCTCTGAGTGCTCGATGAAAAGTTGGTGAAGAGCATTGTCTTGTTCGTGTGTTTGAGCGTGATAGTCAAGGAAATCTTGCCATGCTTTATCAGTTTTGGCGCGTTGTGTTTTAAGAACAGAGCCAAGACCGACATTGTTACCGCTACCTAGATACGCCGCTGTGATACCACGCTCTTTGGCAAACTCCTCGTAGAAGTCATACAAAGCAGCTGAGATATCGACTTTATGCTTGAGGTTTTCGTTGATTTTATACAACCTCGCAGCATCATACAAATACCAAGACGCAACGACAAAAATGATTAAAAGTGGAACCCACGCAACCATTTTAAGAGCGCTAGAAGTATTTAGTCTCATAAAACATCCTTCGTATTTTGCAAAATGCAAAAAAGTGAAATTTCAACCTCAAAATAAGCTTTACAAAGAAAAATGAAAACTGTATTTCAAAGATTTAATCTCGGATTTTACTCTAAAAATCTTTAAAGGTAGCTTTGTTTGCCTATTTTATGGGCGGAATTTGAACAATTTTTCAGCAAAATTTTGTCCGATTAAGCTTTTTATTTCATCAAAATTTGCCAAATATATATTTTCGAAACTTCCGTAAAAATCCAAAAGTTTTTTGATTTTGCCTTGCGTAAGCCCTAAATTTAGGAGTTTTGAGCTATTTAAGTCATTTTTGCGTTTTGTTTTTTGATGAAATGAGATTGCAAATCTGTGTGCCTCGTCCCTTAATTTTTGGAAAAATTGTAATTTTTTATCGTTTGGTTGGAGTGCAAAAATTCCATTATTTGTGCAAATTTTATCCTTTGCAGATCCTTTGGCGCGGTGAGCTTTGGCGCCCAATTTTTCCTTTGAAATCGCGATCACATCGACATTTGCTCCCACGCTCAAAATAATCTCACAAGCTAAATTTAACAAAACTTCGCCGCCATCAATCACCCACAAATCAGGTGCGCCAAGCTCGTCAAATTTAAGCGCACGCGAGGTGAGATATTCCTTCATTTGGTCGTAGTCATTGTTTGAGCTTAGGTGTTTGTGGCGATAATTTTCTTTGAAAAACTCGCCCTCTTTATAGCAGACCATCGCCCCTACTGGCGCACTTCCGAACATGTGCGAGTTATCAAAAATTTCGATATTTACAGGCAAATTTTGCAAGCCAAAATAATCTTTCAATTCCGCTAAAAATCCATAATCATGCGTTTTGAGATATTTTTTTATGTTTATTTGGCAGTTTTGGTAGGCGATTTCGCAAATTTTGCGTTTTTCGCCAATTTTTGGGACGATAATGCTAAAATTTCTGCCATGCCTGCTGGCTAAAATTTCGCTCACAAGCGCCTTGTCGTCAAATTCAGCGTAGCAATAAATTTTTGCACACGCTACGGGCGAACCCCCTGGAAATGCGCTTAAAATGAGCTGTTTGTAGCCGTTTTTTGCGTCGTCATCGTTTGCGTTTTTTAGGTGGGAAATGTGATAGTTCGAGGCTGAAATTTTGCCCTCTCTCACGCTAAAATGCACGGCACAAATCAAATTTGCCTCCCCAGCGATCGCAAATACTTCAAAATCATCTAGCTTTGCTAAATCCACCTCGACTTTGATATTCATCTGCTTTAAAATTTCGATTTTATCGCGCATGCTGGCAGCTTCTTCGAAATTTTCATTTTCGGCAAATTTAAGCATTAGCGAGCTTAGATACGGCACCATTTTTTGCGGATTTTTGAGCGAATTTAACGCCTCTTCGACTATTTTTTTATATTCGCCACTTGAAATTTTGCCCTCGCACGGGGCTTTACAGCGGCTAATCTGAGCAAACAGGCAGGCTTTTTTGTCTTTGATACAGTTTTTTTTCTGCACGAGCGGAAATTTCATATAAAGCGTCTCTAAAATTTCCTTTGCGCCGTGAAAATACGGACCAAAATAGCGAATATTCGCCCCCTTTATCACCTTGCGCGTGATTTCAAAGCGCGGAAATTCATCGTTTAAATTTATATAGATATAAGGGTATGTTTTATCGTCGCGCAAAAGAATATTATACTTAGGTTTGAGCTGTTTGATAAAGGAATTTTCCAAAATCAGCGCGTCGCTCTCGCTTGGGGTGATGATGTATTCTAAATGCACAGCTTCGCTTATCATTTTGGCGATTCGAGCGCCAAGGCGCGGGCTTGGAGCGAGTGTGGGAGTGAAGCTAAAATAGCTTTTGACGCGGTTTTTTAGCACCTTTGCCTTGCCCACATAGAGCAATTTCCCGTCTGCGCCGAAATACTGATAAATGCCGGGATTAGCGGGTAGGGATTTGATTTCGTCGATTAGCAATGATAATCTCTCTTATTTCTTCAAAAATTTTATGAATTTTTTCATCTTTGATATTGTTTTTGAATTTGCCCTGTGATTTCTCTGCCACGCGCGCATCGCTACTACTTGCCTTTTTTTGGGCGAGTTCTTGCTTGCGCTTTTTACTCATTGTTTTGGTAGCGACAAAAATTTTCACATCCATATCAGGGTGAAATTCGCCAAATTTATGCACGCTGGCAAATATTTTTAATATATCTTTTATCAGTTTTATACTACTATCTCGTTTTAGCTCTTGAAGTCCTGCTGGGTGCTTCACAGCTATCATCAAAATGTCATTTTTGGTGTAGATAAAGGCTATGATTTTTTGCCAGTTTTTGGGCAAAATTTTAATAAAACTCTCTCTGGCACGAAATTTGGCGTATAAAGGACTATTTTTCACATGTGCAATGATTTGTTTAATACTTTTAGTTTCCATAAGTTGATTTTAGCATTTTTTATTTTAGGTTTGCTTAGTGGGTGCGGATACAAAGCCGATCCGTTTTATAGCACAGACTCAAATTCGAGCAAGGTAACCAAATAATGGCTAAATTTAGTTATAATCAGTGAAATTTTAATGAAGGGAAAATATGCAAACAGCTGACATTTTAGTTTTGGATTTTGGTTCGCAATACACGCAACTTATCGCGCGTAGGCTTCGCGAACAAGGTGTTTATACAGAGCTTATACCATTTGACGCCTCAATCGAGCAAATTTTGGCGAAAAACCCAAAAGGCTTGATTTTAAGCGGTGGGCCAGCGAGCGTGTATGCGAAGGACGCTTATTTTTGTGATGAGAAAATTTTTGATTTAGGTTTGCCGATACTTGGGATTTGCTATGGTATGCAGCTAATCGCGCAACATTTCGGCGCCTCTGTCGTGCCAGCAGCGAAAAAAGAATTTGGCAAAGCAAGCCTAAAACTACTTCGTTCAAACAAGCTTTTTAACGGCGTGAGCGATAACTCGACCGTGTGGATGAGCCACTCGGACAAGGTCGCTAGCCTGCCAGAGGATTTCGAGGTTTTGGCGTGTTCGGACGAGAGCGAGTGGTGCGTGTTTGGCAATGACGCGAAGAAAATTTACGCATTGCAATTCCACCCAGAGGTGCAACACAGCGAGTTTGGAGATCAAATTTTAAAGAATTTTGCAAAAGAGATTTGCGGGTTAAGTAGCACTTGGAATATGGGAAGCTTCGCAAAAGATCAAATCGCTAAAATAAAAGCAAAAGTGGGCAATGATAAAGTCCTTTGCGCCGTAAGTGGTGGCGTAGATAGCTCTGTGGTGGCAGCTCTCCTTGCCCACGCAGTGCCAGAGAATCTAATCGTAGTTTTTGTAGATAACGGCTTACTTCGCACAAACGAAGCAAGGCAAGTAGAAGAGATGTTTAAACTCAAACTTGGCGTAAATTTAATCAGCGTCGATGCGAGCGAGCTATTTTTGAGCCGACTAAAAGGCGTAACTGAGCCAGAGAAAAAACGCAAAATCATCGGCGAGACTTTTATCGAAGTTTTTGATAAGGAAGCCAAAAAATTTGAAAATGTAAAATATCTTGCACAAGGCACACTTTATACCGATGTGATCGAAAGCTCTCCAAGCGGAGCAAGTAAGACGATAAAAAGCCATCACAATGTAGGCGGTTTGCCTGAGTGGATGAAATTTGAGCTAATCGAGCCATTGCGTGAAATTTTCAAAGACGAAGTTAGGCAGCTAGGGCTTGAACTTGGGCTTTCGCGAGATGTCGTTTTCCGCCACCCTTTCCCGGGACCAGGCTTAGCTATTCGCATTATGGGCGAAGTAAATACGCCAAATTTAGAGCTACTTCGCAAAGCCGATGTGATTTTAAGAGAAGAGCTAAAATCGAGCGGTTGGTATGATAAAACTTGGCAGGCATTTTGTGTGTTATTAAATGTCCGAAGTGTCGGCGTCATGGGCGATAATCGCACTTATGAAAATGCCGTTTGTATCCGCGTAGTAGATGCGAGCGACGGCATGACGGCTAGTTTTTCACGCCTACCTTATGATTTGCTAGAAAACTGTTCACGCCGCATTATAAACGAAGTAGAAGGCATAAATAGAGTAGTTTATGACATTTCGTCCAAACCACCTGCAACTATCGAGTGGGAGTAATTTTTTAATTTTGACGGGCGTTTTGCCCGTCTTTTTTATTTTTTTCGCAAATTTAATCTCAAAATAAACGCCAAATCAAATTTATCCACAAACGCCATTGTAAGGCGAGTGGAGAGTTTTGTTTTATTTTTTAGCATTTTTCGTGCAGTGGTGAAAAACGGCGTTTTGCTTAAAATTTCACACTCGCACTTACTAGCAAATTCGTCCCTGTTTTGCACGAAAAACTCCATTTTTGCCATATCTTTGCCAAACCGCCCAACATAAAAATTCGCGCATCTTATGCCAAATTTTGTCGTAGCGTCAAAAATGTGCTCGGAATTTTTAAAATTTGCCTTTAAATTTGCGATTAAATTTAGTATTTTTGTCTCGGTAAAATACATAAAAACGCCGTTTGCGACAAAAATCGTAGGCAAGCTTTTATCTAAATTTTCGCTCCATTTCATATCAAACAAATCGCATGAAATCAGAGTTTCATTTTCATTTTGTGGGAGTAAATTTTGCCTAAATTCGATAACTTCTGCCAAATCAACGCCGTAAAATTTCGCCCCATTTTTGCTAAAACGAAATGCCAAAGTCTCCAAGCCACAGCCCAAATTTACGACATTACAAACGCCGTGCGTGGCAATGAAATCCTTTATCATAATGTCGGTTTCATAGTATCTTGCCGCAGAAGCCAAAAACTCGTATTCGGACGAAATTTTTAGGAATTTTTGCGGGATTTTATCTTCAAATTTCATCGCCGTCTCATCGTAAAAATACTGCTTGAAATTTTTACTTGCATGAATTCTTGCGATCAACGGAATAAATAGCGTATTTGCGATTTTATTTTGCATAAATATCCTTTTGACGGGATTTTTAAATTTCAATAACGATATATTTTATCAAAAAATGCTTAAATTTCTCAGTCCAATGTGTTTTTGTAGGCTTTTAGCGTTAGGGCGGTGATTACAAGCACAATTAGGCAAAGCGGGGCAAGGTTTGGCAAAACATCGGCAAATTGCGCGTTTTTTAGCATTATCGCGCGACAAATTCGCAAAAAATATGTCAGCGGGAAACACTGTCCCAAAAACTGCGCCCAGCTTGGCATGCCTAAAAATGGGAACATAAACCCGCTTAATAGCATTGATGGAAGCATTACGAAAACCGACATTTGCAGGGCTTGGGTCTGGTTTTTGGCGATTGTCGATATCAAAAATCCTAATGCCAAATTGCAAACAATGAAAATAAACGAACAGAAAAAAAGCAGTGCCAAAGAGCCTAAAATAGGCACTTCAAAGAGAAATTTCGCCATTATGATTATGAGAGAGGTTTGCACAATGCCGATGAAAACAAACGGCGTGATTTTGCCAATCATCACTTCGAGCGGGGTTACTGGCATGGAGAGCAGATTTTCCATCGTGCCTAGCTCGCGCTCCCTCGTCAGCGATAGTGCCGTCATCATAACGCCGGTAAAAATCAAAACCATGCCGATTAGCCCGGGGATTATGTTGTATCTCGTAAATCCCTCTGGGTTGAAATTTCGGTGAAGCAGAATTTCAAATGGCGGATTTTTGGTGCGCAAATGAGCCAGATTTCCTTTAAATTCTTTATTTATCACGCTTTGGCTGACCCCAGAAATCGCGCTTATAGCTGACGATACAGCCACTGGATCGCTAGCGTCTGCTTGAAGCAAAATTTTAGGATTTTCAGCGCGGATTATACCCTTGGTAAAATTTTCGCCTATATTTAGCACGAACAAAACTTTTCCCTGTTTTAGGAGCTTTTCGCCGGTTTTGTCATCTGAGATTTCGGCGACTATCCTAAAATAGCCCGAATTTTCAAGCCCACTTACAATGCTTCTGCTAAGCGGCGAATTGTCCCTGCAATTAAGCGCCATGGGCAGGTTTTTGGGGTCCATATTTATGGCGTAACCAAACATCAAAAGCCAAATTATCGGGATCGCCACGACCATGCCAAATGTGGTTTTATCGCGCCTTAGCTGAATTAGCTCTTTTTTGACGAGGGCTTTTATGCGCGCCAGCCTCATTTAAGCGCCTTTTTTAGGTAATACACGAAGGCATCTTCTAGCAAAACCTCGCTTTTTTGCCACGAAAGTTCGTGCTTAAATTTATAGGTTTGCAGGATTTTTTCTAGGCTTTGCTCATCTTCGCCACAAATTCGCAAACTCTCTCCAAACATCGCTGTGGTGGTGATTTCGTCCATATTTTGCAAAATTTGCGCCAAATTTGCCAAATTTATTCCGCCAAGTATAAACGAAAAAAGCCCAGTTTGCCTAGCGACGCTTTTTGGCGTGCCTTTGACGACGATTTTGCCGTTTGCAATATAGACCAACTCATCGCAACGCTCAGCCTCGTCCATGTAGTGCGTGCTCACAAGCGTAGTAATTCCCTCGTCCCTGAGCCTGCCAAGCTCGTCCCAAAACTCGCGCCTAGCCTTTGGATCGACGCCTGCCGTGGGCTCATCAAGCAACAAAATTTCAGGCTTGTGCAGTATGCAAGCACTAAGCGCAAGTCTTTGTTTCCAACCACCAGAAAGTCCCCTGCTTAGCTGATTTTGTCTATCTATAAGGCCTAAGTTTGCAAGTGTTTCGTCGATGATTGTTTTCGAATTTGGGATTTGATAAATTTGGGCTACGAATTCTAAATTTTCCCTTATCGTCAAATCTTCCCAAAAGCTGAATTTTTGGGTCATGTAGCCGACTTTTTCGCGGATTTTATCGCTTTGGGTCAAAACATCGTATCCTAAAACCTGACCTTTTGCGCTATCTGGGGTCAAAAGTCCGCAAATTAGCCTGATTGTCGTGGTTTTGCCGCTGCCGTTGGGGCCTAAAAATCCGTAAATTTTGCCACGCGGGACTTGAAGCGAGATATTTTTTATGACCTCTTTGCCGCCGAAACTTTTTCTTAGCTCGCTAACATCGATTGCAAATTCGCTCATTTTATTCTCACGCTAACGCCCAAACCCGGCTTAAATTCGGTGTTTGGCGCAAAGGTGGCTTCGAGCATAAAGACCATTTTTTCTCTGCTTGCGACGCTGTAAATCACGGGCGGAGTAAATTCAGCGCTTGGCGAGATATACGAGATCACGGCTGGTTTTTCGTCCTCACAGCCGTCGCACGAAACTCCGATTTCATCGCCGATTTTGAGCTTCGCAAGGATTTTTTGTGGCACAAAAAATCTGACTTTTATATTTTGCGGTTCTAAAATCGATAAAACCGGGCTGTTTGAGCCGACAAATTCGCCTTTTTTGAAATAAATATCGTAAATTTGACCGCTGTGTTGCGAGACGGCTGTGTTTTTGGCAAAGATTAATTTTGTTTTTTCTAAATTTTGCTCAGCAATGGCGATATTTGTTTTTGCGATTTCGATTTCATCGTCCCTTGCGCCAAGGTTAGCTGTTTGTAACACTGCCTCGAATTCCGCTACTTTGGCTTTTGCAGTGTCGAAATTCGCAGATTTTTGGTCGAATTCGGATTTGCTTATGGTGTTTGATTTGAAAAGTTTTTGCGCTCTAAAAAACTCTTTTTGTGCGTTCTCAAAGGCGATTTTAGCGGAATTTAACTGCGCATTTAGGGCAGAGATTTCGCTTTGTCTTTTGCCTTTGATTAAATTTTCGTAGTTTGATTTTGCCTTATTTACTTCGTTTTGGGCGATTTTGACATTTGCTTCGACAAGACCCTTATCTACGCAAAAAAGTTTATCTGCGGGAGAAATTTTTTGCCCTTTTTGCACATAAATTTCATCTAAAATCCCAGGATTATACGGCGAAATATAGGTAAATTCAGCCTCTATGTAGCCATTTAGTAGCTCTTGTGAGTTTGCAAACGAAAAAAAGAAAATTAGCAAAAAGAAATTTTTCATAAAATACCCAAAAATTGAAATCTGGCGATTATATCAAAAGAAAAATAAAATTTATATAGGTTTTAAGCCAAACACTTTAAGGATTAAAAATTATGTGGATAAAAAAGTGGTGTCCTGCGTTGGATTCGAACCAACGGCCCCCTCATTAAAAGTGAGATGCTCTACCGACTGAGCTAGCAAGACACGGATTGTAAAGTAAGTGGCGCGATGGATGGGGCTCGAACCCACGACCTCCGCCGTGACAGGGCGGCATTCTAACCAGCTGAACTACCATCGCACAAGTGGTGGTCGCTATAAGACTCGAACTTATGACATCCACCTTGTAAGGGTGGCGCTCTACCAACTGAGCTAAGCGACCATTTATTAAAAATGAAGTGTGATTATATATCGATTGATATTAAATTTCGCTTAAATTGGAGAAAAAAATCGAATTTTTTGCTATACTCACGCAAAGTTAAATTTAATAAGAAAGAGTTATGAGAAATTTTATACTGATTTTATTTTTTTCATTGCGATTGTTTGGATATTCGCATGCAGATATTACGAATTCTGTCGCGTATGTCGCCACAAACGAGGGCGTCAAACCCGAAATTTTATACACAATCGTAAAAATCGAAAGCGATTTTAACCCCTTTGCGATTTCATTTCTCACAAATAAAGCAAACGCCGATTATTTCGCCACCCTAAGCAGTCCAAATGCTAGAATTCGCACGAGCAATTACAGCCTAAATCGCTCCAAATGGGTCGTGGCAATCCACCCAATAAATGAAGCCTACGCAATCCAAATCGCAAAAGAACTCTACGAAGATGGCTTTCCTATCGATGTGGGGCTTGGGCAGTTAAACGCCGTAAATTTCGACAAAAGCGAGATTGATTATATCTTCAACCCCGTTTATAATCTCACAAAATGCGCCAAAATCCTGCGCAAATGTTGGAACGCCAAAAACAAAAACATAAAAGACACAATCGAGTGTTATAATTACGGCATGCGCAAACGCTACTCCAACCCCTACTACAAGCGATTTTACGAGCATTACGAGAAGATGTTTGGCAAGCCGTATTAAGATTAATTATTAATTAAATTTGGTTAAAATAGCCGAAATTTAAACAAAGGATAGAAAATGATTTTAATCGCAGGACCTTGCGTCATCGAAAGCAAAGAGTTAATTTTCGCGGTGGCTGAGAAGCTTCGCAAATTTCACGAAATGGACGGGATCGATTTTTATTTTAAAAGCAGTTTTGATAAGGCAAACCGCACGAGTATCGCAAGCTTTCGCGGTCCGGGGCTTAAAAAGGGTTGCGAAATATTAGCCGAAGTGAAGGAAAAATTTGGATTTAAAATCTTAACCGATATCCATGAAAGCACCCAAGCTGCGCCTGTGGCGGAGGTCGCCGATGCGTTGCAAATCCCGGCGTTTTTGTGCCGTCAGACTGATTTGCTCGTAGCCGCCGCCAAAACAAAGGCGATAGTAAATATCAAAAAGGGGCAGTTTCTCGCACCGCAGGCGATGAATCACAGCGTAAAAAAAGTCCTTGAAACGCGTGGCGTAAAAAGCTCAGGTTACGCAGCTGCCAAAGAAAACGGCGTGTGGCTGTGTGAGAGGGGAAGCACTTTTGGATATGGAAATTTGGTCGTAGATATGCGAAGTTTCCCGATAATGCGTGAGTTCGCGCCCGTGATTTTCGACGCGACACACAGCGTGCAAATGCCAAGCGCAAATGGCGCCACAAGTGGCGGAGACGCGAGATTTGTGCCATATCTAGCACGCGCAGCTGCTAGCGTGGGGGTTGATGGATTTTTTTACGAAACTCACTTAAATCCGTGCGAAGCACTTTGTGATGGTCCAAATATGCTAAATTTAGACCAATTAGAAAAAAATATAAACGAAATTTTGGCGATTAAAAGGGCTTTGAATTTTGAAATTTAACGAATTTAGCGGTAAGGTTTTGAGTTTTTAATATTTTGCGAATATGTTTTGTGATAAGGGATTAAAATGTCTAAGAAAGTTTGTTTATTTTCTATACTTTTTGCGATTTTTTTGAGTGGTTGTGGTGCAAAAGGCGCGAAATTTGAGCATTTTGTCGAACCCCAAAATAATAATGCCGTAGTTTATGTTTATAGACAAACGAGTGCTATGGGGGCGTTGGTGCGCACTACGGCTTACTATGATAATGGAGATGGCGCGAAAGAAATCGGCACGATAAGCAACGGGGCGTATGCAAAAGTCGAAATTCCTGCAAATATACAAACAAAAATTTATGTTGGTATCCCTGAGTGGGGCGAAACAATCGTGGCAAAAGTAGGAGAGACTTTATGTTTCAAATATGGCTTAAAAGAAAATGGCACTGTTTTCAATGGATATACCTATGCGCCGATTTACACGGCGTTTCTTTATAGGGTAGATTTGCAAACTTGTAAAAAAGAGATTATAGAGACGCAACTACACAGCAAATAGCTAAATTTCGGTAAATTTCGCCTTTAAATTTGCCGAAATTTTTAATTTTATTTAGAGTAAAAGCAAAATTTAGCAAAAAAATAGTATAATTCACATTTTTTGAGCTTTTCGTCTAGCGGCCCAGGACGCTACATTCTCAGTGTAGAAACGCGTGGTTCAAATCCCGCAAGGCTCGCCATTTGCGCTAAATAATCCCTCTTCGCCCAATGTGTAAATTTTATCCGCCACGGCACCTATAAATTTCTCATCATGGCTTACGATAATCTCGCTAAGATTGAGGTTTTTGAGGATTTTTGCGACGCGCGATTGCATAGCAAAATCAAGCCCAGTCGTGGGCTCATCGAGCAAAACTATCTCAGGCTCGCACACGATTACCCCAGCAAGTGCTACGAGTTTTTTCTCGCCGCCACTTAGATGATACGGCACGGCGTCCCTTAAATGCGAGATTCCGAAGCGTTGCAAAATCTCATCAACTTGGATTTTTATCTCGTCTTCACTTAAAATTTTTCGCGGTTTTATGTGGTGATTGTGCGGCGTGGTGAAAATTTCGCTGGAATTTTGCTCTAAATTTCCGCCTGAATTTTTACGGAAAAATTTTAAAATTTTAGCCTTTTTTGCGCCCCCGTTTCGCCCCTTTTTTATCGCTTCGTTTCGCGCCCTAAGCCCAAATGCGACATCGTCAAAGACATTGGCGCAGATGAATTGCTCGTCGGAGTTTTGAAACAAAAACCCGATATTTTGGCGAAATTTCGCAAACTCTTTGACGCTAGAAATTTTTTCGTGAAAAATCTCGATCTCTCCGTCACTAGGCGCTCTTAACCCGCACAAAATCTCCAAAAGCGTAGTTTTTCCGCGACCATTTTCGCCCAAGATTACGATTTTTTCCTTGTGCGCGACATCTAAATTTAGCCCCGCAAAAAGGGCTCTCTCGCCCATTTTCGCGCTTAAATTTCTAAGTTTTACCGAACAGCTCAAATCATCTCTCCAAGCCTTACAAAAAGGCAAATTAATACAAAAAATAAAAATCCAATTTCAAGTGCGCCAAATTTCTCTTTGGCGAAGAAAAATTTCCCGCTAAATCCGCGCGTAATCAGGGCGTTTTGCAGATTTTCTGCCCTGCCTAACGCCCCTAAAATCAGTAGCGCGACGCAGTTTGCGTAGGTTTTGTAGCTAAAAATCGAACTTTTCGCCCTAAATCCACGCACCAAAAGCACGGTTTTTTGGCGTTCTAACTCCGCGCGCAAAAACGCGATAAATTTCACGCAAAAATAAAAAATCGATGAAATTTTATCCCCAAGCCCTAAATTTCGCACCCCGCGTGCCAAAAAATACTCGTCCCTCTTCCAAAAAATCAAAATCGCAAAAAGCATAATCAAATTTGCTCGAAAAAATACAAGCAGTGCAAAGTGCGAATTTTGCGCTATTAGCGCGCTTAGTATCATAAAAAATACAAAAATATTTAAAATCGCAAGTTTTTTAAAAATCTCTTTAAAATCGGCAAAATTTAGCGCCAAAAGAGCCAAAACTGGCAAAAAATAGCTAAGATAAATTTTGCCCCCAAGTGCGACAAAAAAGCTATAAATCACAAAGCAAAGTAGGCTAATTGCGGCGTTTTGGCATGGGTTAAAAGTTTTGATTTTTGATCCTTATTTGCGTTTTTTTATGGCGTAGAGTGCGCCAAAAATCGCGAAAATTATAGCCAAACTAAGCGCAAAATTTAATAAATTTTGGTTTGATGAATTTTTTGGTTCAAGCGAATTTTGCAAAATTTCGCTCGAATTTTGATCTAAATTTTGGCTTTGCAAATTTTGCGAATTTCCACCTAAATTTTCTACTTTAAAATTTATTTTTTTCGCATGACCTGCGCCGCCGTAAATTTCGATTTCGTATTCCCCAGCGCCCAAATTTAGGCTCAAAACGCCAGTTTTATCGGTTTTTGATTCCAGTAATACTGCGCCGTTTTGGCTGATTTTCACATCGCAGTTTTGGCAGGGCGAATTGCCGTAAAAAAAGCTTTTTATGCGCACATTTTCTCCGTCTTGGCTAGCAAAAGCTTTTAGCGAGTGAGCCGGGGCAGTATTCGCCAAAACTAGCGCAAACAGCGCAAAAATGAGCCTTTTCATAGCAAAATTTCCTTTTTTACCCGCACGATAAATTTCAGCGCAAACAGCGCGATAATCCCCTCCAAAACCGCCAAAACTGCCGATTCTAGCGAGATTAGCGTGATGATTGTGTAAAATTCCTTGCCACTAGCGAAAAGGATTAAATCCAAAAGTAGCGTCGAGATGAGTATCGGCACCGCTCCTGCTAGGAAAAATGCCGTCGTAGCGGGCATTTTAGCATTTTTCCACACGCGCACAAACACTGCGCCCAAAACGGCTGGAAAGCCGATGATTGCGGTATTTACGCCCAAAATCGTAATCCCGCCAAATCCAAAGAAAACCCCTTGAAGCATGAGCCCCACAAATATCGCTAAAATCGCGTCAGCACCCAATACTGCGCCGATTAATCCGCCCAAAATCAAATGCACGGAGCTTGCGCCCACTGGCAAATGGATAAATGAAGCGATGAAAAAAATCGCGCTCATACACGCTACTTGCGGGATTTTCTCCACTTTTAAGCGGTATGCGAGATACGCCACCACGGGCGCACTTATCGCCCAGCCTGAGATTAAAATTTCGCTTGGTAAAACGCCTTCGCTAATGTGCATTTAATGTCCTAAATTTCGTAATTTTAAATGAAATTTAGCTCAAATTTGAGCTAAATTTATGGGTAAAATTTGCGCCGAATTTCTTTCTTAAATTCATACTGAATTTCGCTCCAAATTCTACGCTGAATTTCACGCGCAAAGCCCTATTTTTCGTAGTCTTTGGTCTGCACCCAAAGCACCGCGCCAAGCTCGACGCCGTATTCCTTGCCCTCGTGCGCGATTTTTTCGTCATCATCTATTAGCGCCGCGAAGCCCCAATGCCCAGATAGAGGCATCGTAAAGCAAAATTCCCCGTTTGCATTAGTTTTTAGAACCTGCGTGATATGATCCTCGCTAGGGGCTTTTAGGTTTGATTTATTATAGTATTCGACCTCGACTTCTACGCCCTTAGCTGGGGCATTTTTGTATAATACTGTCCCGCAAAATGAGTTGCCCGCATACAGCCCAAATGGGCGCGTAAGTGGCACGATTTCGGCTTTTAGCCCCACTGGCTCGTCCCAGCCCTCGCCGTATCCGTAAGCGTCGATTACGGTTTTTGTCTGGTGGCGGATAAATTTTTCTTCGGCTGGTTCGAAATATGGCTTAGGATCGAAGTAAAATTGATAAACGCCCGGTTCTTTTACCTCAAATTCGGCTGTGAAATAAGCGTTTTCGCCCTCTTTTTGCGCTTTTAAATTTTGTAAAAACGGCTTTTTCTCGCCATTTATCCAAATTTCAGCCAGATTTGGAATTTCTAAATTCATACGATTTTGCTCGAAAGGGTGAGTGAATTCATAAACTAAATTTAGCTTGTTTTTGCTCTCATCTTCGATAGTATCACTATCTGCCAAAACTACGCCAAAGTGCGCAAATGACGCTGTTGTGGCGCAGGTTAGAAGGGATAAAATTTTAAATTTCATATTCGCTCCTTGTGAAAAATTTCGGTTTCGTAATATTACAGAATTTAGCTTAAAATAACACTAAAAATTTTTAGATATTATAAAATTTCGCTTAAATTTGCCCACTTTATATTTTTAAAGTAAAATTTCGCTAAAATCCAAAAATTTTTATTTCACGGAGAAAGATATGATAAATCTACGACTAATCGAAACAAATTTTGACGAATTTAATAAAAAACTAATCGCCAAAAAAGTCCCCGCTGACACGCTAAAAAGCCTACTTGACGCTTATAATGAGTTAAAAGAAAAAAAGACAAATTTGGAAAATTTGCAAGCCGTGCAAAACGCCAAAAGTAAAGAAATGGGCGTAATCGCGCGAAATGGTGGCGACATGAAAGCCCTAAAAGCCGAACTTGACGCAAACAAGGCAAAAATCGCAGAACTCGGCGCAGTGGTCAGCGAGTGCGAAGAAAAGCTAAATAGTGTGGCAGCCGTCGTGCCAAATATCATCGATGATGATGTGCCTTTTGGCGCAGATGAAAACGAAAATGTCTGCGTAAAAACCGTGCTAGAACCGCGTAAATTTGACTTTACGCCAAAAGAGCATTTCGAGCTTGGCGAGAGCCTTGGTTGGCTAGATTTCGAGCGTGGCGTGAAGCTTAGCGGTAGCCGTTTTACCGCACTTCGTGGCGTGGGTGCGAAGCTAAATATGGCGCTGATAAATTATATGATAGATTTTAATAATAGTCGCGGTTTTGAGCTTGTAAATATGCCATTTTTGGTGCGCGATGAGATACTTTACGGCACAGGACAGCTACCGAAATTTAAAGACGATCTTTACAAAGTAGATAGCGACGAGCTAAATTTGTATCTCATACCTACGAGCGAAGTTACGGCGACGAATTTATTCAACGATGAGATTATCGAAAGCGCGAATTTGCCGATAAAGCTTACGAGTTATAGCCACTGCTTCCGCAAAGAAGCAGGGAGTGCTGGGCGCGATACTAGGGGTATGATTCGTCAGCATCAGTTCGAAAAGGTCGAGCTTGTGGCGATTACGAAGCCAGAAGATAGCGCAAAAATGCTAGATGAAATGGTCTCTTGCGCTAGTGATTTGCTGGCTTCTTTGGGCTTACCGCACCGCCACATGGTGCTTTGTAGCGGAGATCTCGGATTTAGTGCAGCCAAGACAATCGATCTTGAAGTATGGCTTCCGGGACAAAATAAATATAGAGAGATTAGTTCGATTTCAAATTGTCGTGATTTTCAGGCAAGACGCGCGAAAATTCGCTATAAAGATGAAAATAAGAAAAATGCGTTAGTGCATACGCTAAATGGCTCATCTTTGGCAGTGGGTCGGACATTGATAGCTGTCATGGAAAACTACCAACGAGCTGACGGCACTATCGAAATCCCAAAAGTTTTAGAAAAATATATGTAGGTTTTGGCTTTTCGCAATGACACATAATCTGTCACCCTGAAATACTGCGCCGAAATCTTATTGTCATTGTAAGCGAAGTAAAATTTACTTTATTTTGTCATTGCGAGCAAGTGTAACGAGCGAAGCAATCTACGATTTTAAAATTCCTTGCGCCAAATTTGCTGTCATTGCGAGCGTAGCGAAGCAATCCAGGGGAAATTCAAAAAAATTTTAATTCGCAGAAAAATTTATCGGAATTTAAAATTCATAAAATTTTTGTAATTCTCCCTAAATTTTATTGGATTGCTCCCCTGGCGTTGCCGTCTCGCAATGACACGGATTATAGCGTCTGGTAGTTTATGCTCGTAGATTGCCACGGCGACTGCGTCGCCTCGCAATGACAGATTAAACAAATTTTACTGGCACAAAATTCTCGTAATGACAAATTAAACGAAATTTGCTCGCCATTGTCATTGCGAGGAGCATAGCGACGAAGCAATCTACGACTTTAAAATTCCTTGCGCTAAATTTGCATTTCACGCTCGTAAATTCTCGCAATGACAAATTAGACAAATTTTCAGAAAAATAAATCAAACAAATTTAACCACCCAAATAACAAAAATAAAAAATCCACTAAATGCCTTGATTATTCACATTTTCAAAGGTTAAATTTATATTTATTTTAAGCGATTTAGTAATAAAATAGAGAAAATTTTTACACATAAAATGATGGAGGTCATATTATGAAAAAAGAAAAGGTATTTAGCAGAGCGTTATCTGCTATGTTGATTTTGTTTGGAGTTAGCGTTGGCGCGTTCGGCGATGATATTAATTTGGACGAGTTAGATGATACGCACTATGCCAAGGAATTTCCTGTTAATGTTAAAACAATTCATCCAGTTGTTCCAAATAATGGCGAAATTCCTTCTGATGCCAGAGGTGAGCATATAGGTATCATACTATACGGTGGACGGGGAACGAGAGTTAATGCGTTTGGTGGTATTTTGCCTTGTGATACCGATGGCAATGGCACATATAACGATGGTAAATGCGATGATAATTACAAACCAAATGCTTGGTATGGTGAAAACGGAAAAAAACAAGTAGTTAATTTTTCTACTATGGAGATTGGTTCTTATGATATTACCCACACTCAACAATTAAGATTTGGTGGACCTGGTAGTTATGTATTTGGCGATATTGTTACGGGAGGAAGTCCTGTTTTAAAGGCTATGGATCGTCCATATATTTCTTTGTCAAGTAGAAACATGCTTAATCCTATGCCCGATAGAAGTTGGAATGCCCCTTTTCTTAATGACGGCAAGGTAAGCGGTTTTAATAGCACCACAGATACTATTAAACTTCCAAAAGGTGTTAAAAAAGAAGACATAACTTTTGCTCGACTTTATTGGTTTGGTAATCTATTTCCGGATAATAGTTTAACAGATAGTTTTGGTGATATGAATTGCGATGAAAAAGATAAAGCAGAAGCTGCAAAAAAAGGTAAGCCTTGTAGAAGAATGCCAAAAGTTCTTAAAATAGATGAAATAAAAGGTTACCAAGATGTAAAATTAAAGGTTGGAAATAAAGTTTATAATCTTACTGTCGATAAGACACAAAAAGACAAGATTGAAGCAATAGAAAAAAATGGCGGTGTTTGTCAAGGAATTTTTTCTTATAACTCATCTTTTTTTACCCAAGAAGCTAAAAATCAAAGATTTAATATGAACTATATCTGTGCTATCGATATTATTGATGAAGTAAAAGAAAATTTTATAGATGGTACCACAGACCTTGATATAACCGTAGGAAATGTTAAGGCTACAAATCTTGATCCAACTCACGATTATCCAGGCGATCTATCTGGTAACCAAGTGTGGTCAAGAGCGGATGCTAATGACGCTCATACTTATGAAGGTGGCTTTATGGGTGGTCTTAATGGTTCGGGCTTAGAGTCTAACCATCAGTTGCCTTTTGGCGGTTGGTATGTAACGCTAGTTTATGATAAAACTATGAAAGCCAGAGAAGAGGCAAAACAAACAGGATTATTGACGCAAGAAGAGCTGGATTTGTATTACAAAGCTAAAAATGTTACTTTGTATGATGGCTATGGGGAGATTCAACCAACTGGTGATGTTCAAAATGTTACGGTCGATTTTACATTAAATGGTTTTTATACTCCGGAAGACGGTCCGGTGCACGGTAAGATAATCTGGGCATCAGGTGGTGCTGAGTGGGGTCCTCACAATGTAGATCCAACTTTAGGTAAGCGCGAAGGTTTATATATATCACGAGAGCCTGGCAATTTTGATATGGTAGATCATCCTTCTAAGAGATTAAAAAATCCGGCTAATCCGTATGATGGATCACCGCTTAATGGAACAATATCAAGATATACAATCGGCGACAAGGGTGAGTATGTGTTTGATGGTCCTACGATTAGTGATGTTTTGGATCGTAATGGAAACTATAATCAAGGTTTCGATTTAGATGAATACGATATTTCAAGCACTAGCGAGAGTAAATTTCTTGGTAATGGACAAAGTTCTTTGTCGTTAAGGGCGTATGTATCTAAATTTGATCCGAACGGAGATCCTGGTGGTGGCTGGCACCAACGCGCCTTTATTCCATTTATCGGAATGTCTGTCGATTTATATATTCCACAACTATGCTATGAGCAAAAAATGTATGATACAAAAGGTTGGTTGGGATTTTACAAGCAAGATGGCACCCCGATAGATGAACCAAAAGATGTGGAAGATGTCACTGTCGTAACTGGTGAGAATTTGTATTATAGAACCGAGATTAGAAATAAAAAAAGTGATGAAGGTAATGTTGCAAAAGGTGTATGGGTGAGAGTAGATACTGGTAGAAGCAATACCTATGTGCCAAATTCATCTGGTATAAACAATGTCCCCGTAGAAGGTGCTAGTCTAGATGGCAGAAGGGATTTTGTGTTCTTGCAAGATAATACACCTGGTGCATACTCCACTCAGGCAAAAAGAGCTGCTGGTGGAACCCCTGATGTAACTGATACGGTATATGCAGGAAAACAGCTAAATTCTTTAAGAGATAATCAGCTTAAATTTTATGTAGGTCGTGGTGCTGGTAGTTTATCAGGAACTGAGCCAGTCGGTGGCGAACTAAAAATAGGCGAATCTGTATTTTTGGAATACAATGCTACGGTTGGTAGGACTTTTACATATACGCCTATCCGCTATACAGTGGGATATACTATGGAGCTAGCTGGTCAGCCAGTAGTAGGACCTACTGCTATAATGAATCGTTGCAAAGAGGGAGAAAAAAATGTAAAAATCGTGCTTCTAAATGGTCTTAAAGTGGTAAATCAAAATTTCAAAGATCATTGCGATGATGATGATGATGACGACGATGACGACGACGATGATGATGATGAGTGCAGTAAAAGTAATAAAAACAAAACTCTCGCCCAAGACGATAGATTATTTACTCAAATAGCCGAGTCGCCGTTTAAAGTAAATATGATATTTAAGCCAGATATCAATGATATCTTTGATGAGTATTGTGTCAGTAGAGATACAGATGGTAAATGTAAATATAAGTCAGATGATTTTGATTTATGTGAGAACTACGCTGGAATATTTTTGCCGGCTGATGAAAAGGGAGAGTGTCGCGCAAGAGTCTATAAAAAAATAGGTAATGTGTGGGGAGTGTGTATGCCAGGAAATGGTCCTGATGGATGTAGCACTGGTGAGCTTGACGGTAGCTTGCAATACTTCCCGCTTCCTGGTGATTTGTATCTTTCGGCTATCAGAACTGGTAGTGGTTGTAAATACATAACCGATAATGACAAGTTACCATTTAAGGTAAATGGCAAGAATGAAAGGTTATTTAACTACAAAACAGGATTTAAAGAAGAACAAGAAAAATCAAAGAAAAAAGTAGTTCCGCTCGAAAAAATTGAGTTTGAAGATGCTTTCGGTGGCGTTACATTTATGTTTAGTTATAGACCTAGGGGTCTAACTCTTAACAATGACTTTGATAAACTAGATATGAATGCTACTGCACTATATAATTATAATCCAGTAGATAATCCAAATGCCGAAGCTGAGCTGATAACAAACTCAACAGAGTATTATAAGAGATATCAAATCGAGAGCTTGTATGAGAAATATATAGATAAAGATGCGAATATACCTGATAGTGTCAGGGCTATTTTGGACGAGTATAGTTTAGATAGATTTAGGATTAGGCTATCTGAATATCGTGCTAGGACAGTAGAGGAAGCCCAAGCTAAAAAACGCAGATTAGAGTTAGCGTGGCTTGCGGATACTATGACAGGCAATACTCCGAGCGAGGAAAGAGCAGAATTTGAAAAAGAGAAAAATGCTGTTGTAGCTGAGCTAGATAGTGCGAGATCGTATTTCGGAACTGAAATGTCACCAGACGGGTCTTTCCATGTATGTGATAGCGATCATTTCGTAATCAGACCTGCATATTTCGAAGTAGATATGGCAAAAACTAGCAAATACGCCAAACTAGTAGATCCTGATAAAGACGGCGATATCACTGAGGCTTTGGTTAATAGCCCCACTAGTGATTTACGCGTAGGCGGTAAATATTCAGATAATGATGATGTATTAACCGAAGTATTTTATGCAAGAAGCTATAAAGGTAACCCGGTGCCTAACTATAATGCAGTGTTAGGTGGAAATTTGGGCGAGAAAAGATTTGCTCAAAGAAACAGCTACACGATTAAATCATTAAGCGTAGATGAAGCAAATGCAAATGTGGCATTTAGAGAGCAAAAAACATACCTAAAACCATTTATCTCTAATGATTGTTATGGAGTTGTATCTGGTCAGGCTTACTATGTAGAAAAAGAATTGCAAGATAGAACCGGTGTCAAATCTACGCTTGGCACAGAGTGCAATACTCGCTCGCCTTACTCTGGCTTCAAATTTGAGGACGGAAAATATACGATAGATGATTTGACCATGTTGGTGAAAAAACAAAAAGAGACTGACGAGATAGATAATGATTTCGGTAAAATAGATACTGGTTGTAAGGTCAATGGCAAAGATTTTTATACTAATTATGATAAAATTTGGGATAAAGATGCTATTTCTTTGCTTGCAGATTTTGGTGTAAAAAGTGTAAATCTCTCAGAGGGTGCTGCTAAGATAGAAAGTAGATTTGGCACAAATGATTTAATAGTGCAAGGTAGATTAGCGCCAAATGAAAAAGCAGATGTAGCGGCAGTATTGACTACCGAAACGCTATATTCTGATGCAAGTAAATCTAGCCTAAAAGGTCAAATTTTTAACTACTACAATGTCGGTGATGTGCTAGTAAATGTTTATGACAACTCATGGACTGATAAAAATGGCGATCAAACCTATGATGAGAGAAAAGACGGCGATGATAAGTATTGGGGAACTAAATGTATCATCGACTCTGCTACAAATAAACCTGATAGCACAGGTAGAGTAGGTTGTGATATCAGTATAAAACGAGCCGAGAAAAAAGATAGCAATGAGAGCTTGGGATTGGTTTTGAGATATAAACCAGATCGCATTAAGGTATCATCTATCGGATTGCAAAACGGCTTAAATGGAGCTGGTTGGAAGTTTGTCAGAAAAGAAGATGGCAAACTCGTAGATGTAAGTGATTATGACGCTAACGCTTCTGTGCTTGTAGGTAATTATACAAATGGTGTTGTTTCAAACCTAAATCAAACCCGCTTTACATACTTTAACTCAGTAGAAGTTGAAGATGATGTAACGATAGATTATTATGGTGATAATAATGTCACTATAACCCTTGCGGACTCAGATAAAAACAAAGCTGTTACTAGCCAGTTGAGTGAGTTGGCTATGATAAAGGCAAATGCTAAGGTATATTTGAGCGATGAAGTATATAGCGATGTCATTGCTACACTTTATGACGGAAGAGCATACAAAGCAAAAGAAGGAAAAGAAGGAGAGGCCATGCAACCATTGTGTGGTTTTGCTAGCGATATGGAGCTTAGTGTAGGATTTGATTATGATTGTGCTACAAACTCTACCGATGCTCGTTGTATTCAAGGACAAACCGCATTGACTACTACTAGCGAGATAGATTATAAACCATATCCAGATAAACCTAATTTTGAGGTCAAAATTCCTAGTGGAACGCAGTATTTTAACGATAATGTTTGTAAAGCTAGCGCAAATTATGATAGTAGATGTTATAAATTTAATACCAAAAATCAAGGGGCGGCTGGAACGAGATCAGAAGTCGCTAATGAGCAACAAGCATTTCCTTTAAGTGCTGCGATTAGCTTCTATACTGATAAGAGTTTAAATAGTGGTTTTATCCACAAAAAAGATTCTAATGGCAATAAAACTGGCGTGTATTTGAATCCAAAACAACCAGATTTCATCTTGATGTCTCGTGCGTTTAAAGAGGGTCAAACACCTAGTGCGACTATCTATTTTAACTTCGATAGAATGCAAAAAAATCCGCATTTGCCTTTGGTGATTTATCCGACTGATTTTAGTCTAAGCAATTTTAAATTTATAGATGATAAAGCATCTATGTTGCCGGCTAAATTCAAGAAAGATTATGCAACTATACCTTATGCAACCACCGAGATTTCATCTGCTAAACAGCCAATGGGTGGCGTTAGGGAGATGAAAGTCGAGAATTTCGCTGATTATGCAACAAGTCTTGGTGGTGTCGCAGCCTTGCCTAGTGGAACTGGCACCTATGCATATTTCATATATGGTAAATCATACGATGTAGATAATGGTGGCGATATCAAACGCACATCAGTAAGAACTAATGTAAATATAGATGTTTATGAGGCGTTGTATTGTCCTAAGAGCGAAGATGATTGCTCTACTTTACTAGCTCCTAATACTACTTATGAGCTTTTAAAACCTAGCAGTAATATATTTAAAGCCCTTAAAGATGCCGGCGAATATGAACCTATGGAAAATAATAATTTTGTTTTAAACAAGCTTTCCACAGGAAGAATTGACGCTAGCAATATAGCTGATGTTTTTGTGTCTAGGTATGCTACTAGTAAGGCAACCATAATACCTTCTGGCAAAAATAATGGAGCAAATTTTAAAGACGGAGTTCAGACTATATCTGTTACTTCTGCTACCAGAGGAAGCGATACGATTAGGATACTAACAAATCCATGGCTTATTTATACGCCAGATAATGGAATTCATGGCAATAAAGTATATATAGATGAGACACCAAGCGCGTCAGAGTATGCTTATAGATATAGTGGCGTAAGACAATACTATAATCCTATCGAGGTTAGATTTAGTCTCGGTGGTGCTTGGGGCGGTGAAGGCACTATCAAAGATGGCGAAGATGATGTAGGTAACTTCGTCGGTGGTAATGACACTAGTGCTTCTGGAAACAGTGTCGAAACTAATGATGAAGCACGATCATACCGCAACAACCGCATTAACTGGTAACTTTCACGCCAGTTAAATTTTAAAGCCTAGCCTTGGTGCTAGGCTTTTTTAAATTTAATCAAATTTAAAAAAATAGTAAAATTTAAATTAGGAAGACATTTGAAAAATATACGAAATTTCAGCATTATTGCCCACATAGACCACGGCAAAAGCACCCTTGCAGACAGACTAATCAGCGAGTGTAAGGCGGTCGAAGATCGTCAAATGAGCTCGCAAATCATGGATACTATGGATATCGAAAAAGAGCGTGGTATCACTATCAAGGCTCAATCTGTGCGCCTAGAATACGAGCTTGGTGGCGAAAAATATGTCCTAAATCTCATCGACACCCCAGGCCATGTGGATTTTAGCTACGAAGTGAGCAGAAGTCTGGCTAGCTGCGAGGGCGCGATACTTGTCGTCGATGCCAGTCAGGGCGTGCAGGCTCAAACTATCGCAAATGTCTATATCGCACTCGAACACAACCTAGAAATTATCCCAGTGCTAAACAAAATCGACCTTCCATCAGCAGATCCTGCGCGCGTCAAGGACGAGATCGAGCATATAATCGGACTTGATTGCTCAGAGGCAATCGAAGTAAGCGCAAAAACAGGGCAGGGCATAAAAGAGCTATTAGAGGCGATTATCACGAAAATCCCAGCCCCTAAAACCGATGAAAACAAGCCATTAAAAGCGCTTATTTATGATAGCTGGTTTGATAACTATCTTGGCGCACTCGCCCTTGTGCGCATTTATGACGGAGTGGTCAAAAAGGGCGATGAGGTCTATGTCATGGGCACTGGCGGTCGCCACGAGGTGCTAGGGCTCATGTATCCAAACCCTCTTGCGCCGATTAAAACAAACGCCGTTCGAAGCGGCGAGGTCGGTATCGTAGTAATGGGGCTAAAAAATGTCATCGATGTGCAAGTCGGCGATACGATTACGCTCTATCGCAACCAAGCTTCCCAGCCAATCGGTGGCTTTGAAAAGGCCAAGCCTTTTGTGTTTGCTGGAATTTACCCTGTCGAAACCGATAAATTCGAAGAGCTCCGCGACGCGCTAGATAAGCTCAGCCTAAATGATAGCTCACTTAGCTACGAGCCTGAGACCTCGCTTGCGCTTGGATTTGGCTTTCGCGTGGGGTTTTTGGGCCTTTTGCACATGGAGGTTGTCAAAGAGCGTTTGGAGCGCGAATTTAACCTCGATCTAATCGCTACTGCGCCGACTGTTACTTATGAGGTCTATCTCACAGACGGCTCTATCAAGCGAATCCACAGCCCTAGCGAACTGCCTGAGCCAAATTATATAGATCATATCGAAGAGCCCTATGTGCGCGCTACAATTATTACGCCGAGTGAATTTTTGGGGAATTTAATCACGCTTTTAAATTCTCGCCGTGGCGTGCAGACCAAAATGGACTATATCACGCCAGAGCGTGTTTTGCTCGAATACGATGTGCCGACAAATGAGATTATTATGGATTTTTACGACAAACTCAAATCCTGCACCAAAGGCTATGCGAGTTTCGATTACGAGCCTAGCGATTATAGGCGCGGAAATTTGGTCAAACTCGATATTCGCGTCGCTGGCGAGGCTGTCGATGCGCTCTCTATCATCGTGCCGGTAGAAAAGGCGCAGTCTAAGGGCAGGGATCTGGTAAAAGCGATGAAGGAAATCGTCCCGCGTCAGCTTTTTGAAGTGGCGATTCAGGCTAGTATCGGCAACAAAATCATCGCCCGCGAAAATGTCCGCGCCATGGGCAAAAATGTAACCGCCAAGTGCTACGGTGGCGATATCACGCGCAAGCGCAAGTTGCTCGAAAAGCAAAAAGAGGGCAAAAAGCGCATGAAGGCTATCGGCAAGGTGAATTTGCCTAGTGAGGCGTTTTTAAGCGTTTTGAAGATTGATTAAAATTTGGCTTTTTGGTGAATACTGCCCCGGATTTCGCCTAATTTGTCATGTGAGAATTTTGTGAGGGTAAAATTTGTTTAATTTGTCATTGCGAGCTTTCGTAGAAAGCGAAGCAATCTACGAGCATAAACTATAAGACACTGTAATTCGTGTCATTGCGAGACGGCAACGCCGTCGAAGCAATCCAGTAAAATTTAGAGTGAGTTTTTTAAAATTCCATAAAATATAAATTCCGATAAATTTTTCTGCGAATTAAAATTTATTTGAATTTCCTTGGATTGCAACGCTGGGCTCGCAATGACAGTAAATTTAGCGTTCGGTAATTTTAAATCGTAGATTGTTTCGGCGCTATGCGCCTCGCAATGACAATAGCGAGCAAATTTTGTTTAATTTGTCATTGCGAGAATTTGAAACGGAAATTTGTCTAATCTGTCATTGCGAGAATTTTGCGCTAGCAAAATTCGTGGCAATCTACGAGTGCAAACTACCATACGCTTTAATTCGTGTCATTGCGAGACGGCAACGCCGTCGAAGCAATCCAGTAAAATTTAGAGTGAGTTTTTTAAAATTCCATAAAATATAAATTCCGATAAATTTTTCTGCGAATTAAAATTTATTTGAATTTCCCTAGATTGCAACGCTGGGCTCACAATGACAGTAAATTTGGCGCAAGGAATTTTAAAGTCGTAGATTGCCACGCCGTGCAAGCACGGCTCGCAATGACAAATTAAAAGTCAATGAAAATCCCATGGATTGGCATGTTAGCTGCGTTTGCTTGCAAATGACAAATCATAGAAATTTATAAGCCCAAATTTGGGCTTATAAAGTAGAATTTAGCTTAAAAATTGCTAAGGAAATCGTCTAGCAGAAGGTATTTTTTATCAATACTGCCTTTGTAAAATTTCTCGAAAGTATCGGTGTATGCGTGTTGGAAAAACTCCGCCTTTGTTAGCTCAATAATCGCGTTATTTACGAAATTTATAAGCTCTGCGTTGCCTTTTTGCGCGCCCACACAGATATAATCTATCTCGCCTACGCTTTTGATGCCAGTTTCTAAGCTAGGATTATTCATCACAACTGCGGCGGCTGTGATATTTGTATGCATGTAGCCATCGACTTCGTTTGATAGCATTTTTTCCGCGCACTCTACGCCATGTTCGCAGTAAGAAACATCAAAACTGTATTTTTGTGCATTTGTTTTGAGCCAATCATCGCTTGTGGTACCCTTTTGGACTATGATTTTTTTGCCTTTTAAATCAGATAGTTTTGTAACCCCGTCAGCTTTTCTGGTGACTACGACTTGCACATCTGCTAGGTATGGCACTGAAAAATCCACTTCCTTAGCGCGCGCTGGTGTGGCAGAAAAGTTGCCGACCACTAGGTCTAAATCGCCGTTTTTAAGCATAGGAAGTCTGTCTTTTGCTTCGATGACTACTAAGTCGATTGAGCCGTCGCTTCCTACTAGCTTTGTGCCGATTTCTTTGGCCAAAGATACCTCGAACCCCTCACTCTCGCCGTTTGCTTGCGAGCTAAATGGAGGCAGGTTTTCTCGCACACCGATTTTAACCTTTTTGCTTGATTGAATTTCTTGCAAAGAGGCACCAAATGCACATGCACAGCCAAGTGATAAAAGTAAAAACTTTTTCATTATATACTCCTATAAATGAAATTTTAGTTTTTTTTAAAAATATATTAGGAGTAATTTTACCGTGAAATTTTAAAATAAAATTTAAATTTCACGGCAAATGTGGGTAAATTTGAAGAATTTTAGTATAAATTTTTAACCAAAAAGGCTATTTACGCTCTCGTCGTGATATACGCGACGGATAACCTCGCCAAATAGCGATGTTACCGAGATGACTTTGATTTTATCGCACTCTTGGCGCAACGGAATCGTATCTGTGACGATTAGCTCATCTAGCGCGCCCTCATTTAGCCTCTCATAAGCTGGTCCGCTTAAAACCGCGTGTGTGCAAAACGCCATAACGCTAGTCGCACCTCGCTCTTTAAACGCAGCGGCGGCTTTGACGATAGTGCCGGCTGTATCGATCATATCGTCGATCAAAATCACATCTTTGCCATTTACATCGCCGATGATATTCATAACTTCGCTTTTGTTGGCTTCTTCGCGTCTTTTATCTACAATAACCATATCCAAATTTAACTTTTTAGCAAAGGATCTTGCGCGCGCCACACCGCCGACATCTGGGCTAGCGATGATAGGGTTTTTTAAATTTTTGTTTTTGAAATAGTCCAAAAACGCCAAAGAGCCATATAGATTATCTACCGGAATATCGAAAAATCCCTGAATTTGTCCAGCGTGCAGATCCATTGTCACCACTCTATCAATGCCCGCTGTTTGCATCATATTTGCGACGAGTTTGGCGCTGATTGGCACTCTTGGGGCTGCCTTGCGATCCTGTCTAGCGTATCCGAAATACGGCACCACGGCTGTGATTGATCTAGCGCTTGATCTTTTTAGCGCGTCGCTTAGGATTAAAAGCTCCATTAAATTTGAGTTAGCCGGAGCGCAGGTCGGTTGTATGACGAAAACATCCTTGCCGCGCACACTTTCGCCGATTTGCACGCTAATCTCGCCGTCGCTAAATGTCTTGATAGAGCACTCGCTAAGTGGCAAGGATAGGTATTTTGAGATTTTTTTTGCGAAGTCAGGATTGGCACTTCCTGATACGATTTTATAGCCACGCATATTTTGCCTTTGTGATAAGATGAGCCCTAATTTTACACCAAAGCTGATAAATTTAAGCTAATTTTCTACGATTTTACTCGGTTCGCCGAAAAGATTTGCAAGCTCGGTTTTTAAAATTTCTTCCTTGCTCACAGCCTCGCTTGCAAGCTTGGCAAGCTCGTTTTTAGTTTTTTGCATATCAGGCTTGGCTGCTTCGGCGCTGATTTCGTAATTGCTCAAATTTGTCTGATTTAGCAAATTTGGCTTGGGTAAATCCTTTGGCGGGGTTGTTAAATTCGGCTTTGGCTCCGCCTCGCGAAGTGGGGCATTTTGGGTGATTGAAATTTTAGCATTTTCGCCAAAAGTCATTTTCAAAACGCTATTTATCGCCCTTGACGCGGCGCGCAAATACTCTTTGTCCTCGTTTTTGGCGCGAGAAATCAGATACAAAGTGGAGTTTTCGAATTTGACAAATTCAATGCAATTATCAAATTTCTCGCCCAACTCGTAGCTTCTATCGTATAAATTTGAGAGAAATTTATCATACGCCGAATTCGCACTTAGCGTATCTGCGCCTGTTTTTTGCGCTACTTTTTGCTCTAAATCGTTTAGTTTTTGGCTAGTTTTGTTTTGCACAGGGGCTGAATTTTGCGCTGAATTTTGCGTTAAATTTGGCGCATTTCGCGGTGCGCTGAAATTTGCATTTGCTTGCGCGCTTTTTGGCGTAGCAAAATTTGGCGCAGAGCCCAAATTCGCCCCGCTTGCACCACTATCACCAATGGATTTTGAAATTTCGATTAACTCGTCGATTTCTTGCAAATTCACAGCTTCCATCATCAAAAATATCATCATCAAAAGCGAGTAAGTATTATCCGAACTCACGCCTAGCATACTTTTTGCGCCGGCTAAAATTCGGAAAAATCGCTCATAAATTAGCATGCTAAATTTGGTATCATTTCGCAAAAATTTCTCTTTTAAATTCGCAATCATCTCGTCGATTATGGTCTCAGCGTTGTAGTTTTCGATCTCTTTGACGATTTCGATAGCGCCCACGCGGTCTTGGCGCAAAACGATTTCTAAAATTTCATTGATTTTGGCGGGATCTAGGAGCCCCAGCATATCGGCTACTGCGGTTTGCGTGACATTTTCTTCGCTATAAATTATGGCTTGATCTAAAAGCGTGAGAGTATCCCTGAGCGAGCCAGAACCGCTTCTAGCTAGGATTTTGAGCGCGCCGTTTTCGTAAGAAATGCCCTCGTTTTGCAAAATCGCTTCAAGGTGCGAAATAATCGCTAATTGGGCGATTGGTTTGAAGCGGAAGTGTTGCGTGCGCGAAAGCACGGTCGCTGGTAGTTTGAGCGGGTCTGTGGTAGCTAGGATAAATTTCACATACGCAGGCGGTTCTTCAAGCGTCTTTAAAAGGGCGTTTGAAGCCTCTTTGGTAAGCATATGAACCTCGTCAATGATAAAAATTTTAAATCTCGCACTAGCCGGGGAGTATTTGGTCTGCTCGATTAGCTCCCTGATATCGTCGATTTTGCGGTGGCTTGCGGCGTCCATTTCGATGATATCGATATGGCGACCCTCGTTTGCCATTATGCAGTTATCGCAACTCTCGCAAGGCTTCGAAGTGGGTCCGTGATCGCAAAGCAGGGCTTTGGCGAAAATACGCGCGGTCGAGGTCTTGCCAGAGCCTCTAAGTCCGCTAAAAAGATACGCATGCCCTAGTCTTGCGCCGTCGAGTGCGTGCGCTAGGGAGCTTGCGATTGCGTTTTGTCCGATTAGGGCGTCGAAGTTTTTGGGTCTGTATTTTAGTGCGAGTGCTTGCAAAATTTCTCCTTGATTTAAAACCTTTAATAATACAAAAAAAACTATAAATTTAAAATTTATCGCTATATTACGCCAAATTTTTCAAAAAAGGATCAAAATGAAATCAATTTTTGTCGCAATCTTTGCACTTTTAATCGCAGGGTGTTCGAGCAATACGCCTGTTTTGGGGCTTAGTCCATATATTTCTGGTGTTGCGCCACAAGCAAAAACCAAAAGCGCTGGCGAGCTAAATATCAAAGACTCTCGCCAAAACAGCCTAATCATCGGCACTATCAACGATAATAGCGGAAATTTAATCGACGAGGTTTTGCTTAAAACAGATTTGAGTTCGTGGTTCGAAAATGCCCTTAAAACCGAGCTTGGCGCGCGTGGCGTAGCCATAGGCGCAGGTGGGGCTAACATAAGCGTGGATATCAAAACCCTAAATGCCGCAATCGAGGGGTATTCTAAACAAAATATGAGCGCAAAAGCCGAAGTTTTCATCACTATCGTAAATGGCACCAGAACGATTACCAAGCGCGTGGCCCAAGATCAAAGCGAGTTTGCAGCCCTTCGCAATGCCCGCACAATGGAGCCTTTCGTCGAAAGTATGCTAAGAGATATCATCAAAAAATCAGCCGATCAAATCGTCTCTTCGCTCTAAATTTTAAATGCGTTGCATTAATTGTGGCGCATTTTCCCTGCGCCTTTTTTGCGCCTCTTGTGCGCGCACCCTCTCGCAAAACCGCCTAAATGCGCGCGTGGTGGAGGATTTCGTGGTATTTTATTATTACGGATACTCGGAGGTTAAAAATTTAATCCTCTCCAAGCACCATTTGCACGGAAGCGCGGTTTTGTCGCGCTTGGCTAAATTTAGTCTGGCGAAATTTCCAAATGAATTTAAGGCTTTTTTAGATGAGAATTTGCCAAATTTGACGCGCGAAATCCCAAATTTCAAATTTCAAGCTGTCCCGCTAGATGATGATATCAGTTCAGGTTTTTCGCATACTGCCGTGCTTGCTCGTGCGCTAAAATCGCGCGAAATAATGCCAGCTTATGGCGTGATTAAAGCCCAAAACAAGGTCAAATACGCAGGTCAGTCCTTGGAATTTCGCCTAAAACACAGGCGCGATTATAAAATTGCAAAAGAGCCAAAATTTCCCGTGATTTTAGTCGATGATATCGTTACAACCGGGCTTAGTATGTTGGAGGCTAGGGAGGTTTTAAAAAAGGCTGGATTTAGAGTGGTTTTTGGCATAGTTTTGGCAAATGCACAAATTTAAGCAAATTTACGCGAATTTTAGGTTACTCAAAAGGTTTTTTTGCTAAAATCAAAAGTTTAAATTTGCAATAAGGAAAGATATGCAAGAAAGTATTTTTGACACACAAGAAATCATAGACATAGATGTTGAAGAATCAATAAAAACAAGCTATTTAGACTATTCGATGAGCGTTATCATAGGTCGCGCCTTACCTGATGCCAGAGACGGCTTGAAGCCTGTGCATAGGCGAATTTTATACGCTATGAACGACCTTGGAGTTAGCTCTCGCCAACCATATAAAAAATCAGCGCGTATTGTAGGCGATGTCATCGGTAAATACCACCCACACGGCGATACAGCGGTGTATGATGCGCTAGTGCGTATGGCACAAAGCTTTTCTATGAGAATTCCAACCGTCGATGGTCAGGGAAACTTCGGCTCGATTGACGGAGATGGCGCGGCTGCTATGCGTTATACAGAGGCTAGAATGACGCCACTAGCCGAAGAGCTTTTGAAAGATTTAGACAAAGAGACGGTCGATTTCATACCAAACTACGATGAGAGCCTAAGTGAGCCTGATGTGCTTCCTGCGCGCGTGCCAAATTTGCTTTTAAACGGATCGAGCGGTATCGCTGTGGGTATGGCGACAAATATCCCGCCACATAGCCTTGATGAGCTTGTAGAAGGGCTTTTGCTTTTAATCGACAATAAAAACGCAAGCCTTGAAGAGGTCATGCAATACATCAAAGGTCCAGATTTCCCAACTGGCGGACTTATTTTTGGTAAAAAAGGCATTATTGATGCTTATCGCACAGGGCGTGGCAGGGTCAAACTCAGGGCCAAAACGCATATCGAAAAAAAGGCCAACAAAGATGTCATCGTCATCGACGAGCTTCCATATCAGACAAACAAAGCCCGCCTTATCGAGCAAATCGCGGATTTGGTCAAAGATAAGCAAATCGATGGTATTAGCGAAGTGCGCGATGAGAGCGATTTCGAGGGAATTCGCGTCGTAATCGAGCTCAAACGCGACGCTATGAGCGATATCGTGCTAAATAATCTTTTCAAACAAACCACTATGGAGGGCACTTTTGGCGTAATTATGCTAGCAATCGACGGCAAAGAGCCAAAGGTATTCTCACTAATCGAGCTACTTAAACTTTTCTTAAATCACAGAAAAACCGTCGTCATTAGACGCACGATTTTCGAACTTCAAAAGGCACGCGCTAGGGCGCACATTTTAGAGGGTCTTAAAATCGCGCTTGATAATATTGACGAAGTGATCGAAATCATTAGAAATTCAGCCGATACTGCGATAGCTAGGGAAAATTTAATGGCTAAATTTGGCCTAAGTGAGCTTCAATCAAACGCGATTTTGGATATGAGGCTAAGCAAGCTAACTGGCTTAGAGCGCGAAAAAATCGAAAACGAGCTAAAAGAGCTTTTGGTTGAAATTTCACGCCTTGAAAATATCCTAAAATCTGAAAATTTAATCGAGCAAATCATCAAAGATGAGCTCTTAGAAATCAAAGATAAATTTAAATGCCCGCGCATTACAGAAATCGTCGATGACTACGATGATATCGATATCGAGGACCTTATACCAAACGAAAATATGGTCGTAACTATCACGCACCGCGGATATATAAAACGCGTGCCAAGCAAGACTTACGAGAAGCAAAAAAGAGGTGGCAAGGGCAGGGTAGCCGTGACTACATACGATGATGATTTCATCGAAAATTTCTTCACTAGCAACACCCACGATACGCTTATGTTTGTGACTGATCGCGGACAGCTTTACTGGCTCAAAGTCTATAAAATCCCAGAGGGCTCACGCACAGCCAAAGGCAAGGCTATTGTAAATTTAATCAAACTCGTAGGCGATGAAAAAATCATGGCAATTATCCCGACTACCGATTTTTCAGATAGCAAATCGCTAGTATTTTTCACCAAAAATGGTATCGTAAAACGCACAAATTTAAGCGCGTTTTCAAATATCCGCTCACTTGGCGTAAGGGCTATCAGCCTAGATGATGATGACGCGCTAGTAACTGCGCTAATCGTGCCAAATGAGGCAGGCGAGAGCGCACCGATTGAGAGCGATGATGAAAATGGACAAAATTTAGAAATTTCGCAAGAAATCGAAGAAGTTGAGAGCGAAATTTTAGATGAAAACAGTAGCGAAATCAACGAAAATATGATTTTCATCGCTACTAAAAAGGGTATGTGTGTTAAATTTAAACTCGGTAAAGTTCGCCAAATGGGACGCGTAGCCAGAGGCGTGAGAGGGCTTAAATTTAAAGAAGCAGGCGATGAGGTGATTGGTGCGACATTTATTTTAAATGATAATTTAGAAATTTTAAGCGTGAGCCAAAAAGGCATTGGCAAACGCACCACAGCTAGCGAATATCGCCTCACAAACCGCGGTGGCAAGGGCGTAATCTGCATGAAGCTCACAAACCGCACCGGCGATTTGGTGGGCGTAGTAATGGTCGATGAGGAAATGGATCTCATGGCGCTAACCACAAGTGGCAAGATGATTCGCACAGATATCCAAAGCATACGCAAGGCTGGACGCAACACAAGTGGCGTCATCGTGGTAAATGTCGAGGGCGATGATGTGGTTAGCATTGCTACTTGCCCGAAAGCAGAAAGCGATGATGAGGGCGAAGTGGGCGAAGAAAATGGTGGCGAGAGCCTAAATTTAGAAAATAGCGAAAATCAAATCATACAAGGAGAGGGTGATGAATAGATATAACATCGCAATCGTTGGCGCAACAGGCGCTGTTGGCGAAGAGATACTTAGAGTTTTGTCTGAGTTAAATTTCCCAGTAGCAGATATTTTGCCACTAGCTAGCGCACGCTCGGCTGGCGAGGTCGTAGAATTTGAGGGCAAAGAGTATGTGGTAAAAGAGCTTACTGAGACTACATTTGAAGAAAACGAGATTGATATCGCGTTTTTTAGCGCAGGTGGCAGTATTTCGGCGCATTTCGCACCGCTTGCAGCGGCTAGTGGCGCAGTGGTAATCGACAATACAAGCCATTTTAGAATGCAAGATGATGTCCCTCTCGTGGTGCCTGAGTGCAATCCTGGCGATATCGAGCTATGGGAGCAAACAGGAATCATCGCCAATCCAAACTGCTCAACTATCCAAATGGTGCAAATCCTAAAACCACTAAACGACGCTTTTGATATCGAGCGCGTAGATGTGAGCACATACCAAGCCACAAGTGGCGCAGGTAAAGAGGGTATGAGCGAGCTAGTCGAACAGCTTCAAGCGTTTTTTGCCTTTAAGCTCGATGAGTGCGAGCCAAAGGTTTTCGCTCACCAAATCGCAATGAATGTAATCCCACACATCGATGTTTTCAACGAAAATGGTTTTACAAAAGAAGAGCTAAAAATGGTAAATGAAACGCAAAAAATCCTACACAAAAACTTCCCAGTAGCCGCCACTTGCGTGCGTGTGCCTGTCATGAGAAGCCACAGCGAGGCGATTACGATTAAATTTAAACAAGATTTCACCCTTGAAAAGGTGCGCGAAATTTTAGCAAACGCAAAAAGCGTCGTGCTTTGCGATGATCCAAGCGAGAAAAAATACCCTATGCCAATCGTCGCTACCGATACGAACGAGACTTTCGTAGGCAGAATCCGCCGCGATATTTATGATGATAAAATCTTGCACCTTTGGTGCAGTGCCGATCAAATCCGCGTCGGAGCGGCTACAAATGCCGTTAGAATCGCGCTTGATTGGATTGAACTTCAAGAAAACAAATAAATTTATGGGCGCAAATTTAAAGCGCCCATTTTAAATTTTACAAATTTCACTAAATTTAGCCTATTTAAGGAGCAATGATGATTTTTATCGACGCATGTTTGAAAAAACCGACACCTTATACGCCTGTGTGGATGATGAGACAAGCTGGGCGTTATTTGCCAGAATACATGGCGGTGCGAAAAAGCGTGGGCGGATTTTTGGAGCTTTGCAAGGATTTTCGCAAGGCTAGTGAGGTTACGATCCAGCCTGTGGAGATTTTAGGCGTCGATGCGGCGATTTTATTTAGCGATATTTTGGTTGTTCCGCTTGAAATGGGGCTTGATTTGGAATTTGTCGCAGGCGAGGGACCAAAATTTAAAAATCCTTTGAAAAATTTGGAAGATTTAAAGGCTTTAAGTCCCGAAAAAGCCGTGAAAAATCTGCAATATGTCTATGATACGGTTGCACTAACAAGGCAGAATTTAAGCGATGATAAGGCGTTGATTGGCTTTTGTGGTTCGCCTTGGACGGTGGCGACATATATGATCGAAGGCGGCACGACAAAAACTTATGCGATTTGCAAAAAAATGGTGTATTCTAACCCTGAGCTTTTGCACGAGATTTTACGCGCCGTTACGGAGACGACCAAACTTTACCTTGAAAACCAAATCAAAAACGGCGTAAATGCTGTGCAGATTTTTGATAGCTGGGCGAGTGCATTAGAAGAGAGCGCATTTTTCGAGTTTAGCTGGAAATATATTTTAGAAATTTGTGACTATTTAAAGGCGAAATTTCCGCAAGTGCCGATTATTGTCTTTCCAAAAGGCATTAGCGGATATTTGGATAAGATTAGCGGTAATTTCGATGTTTTTGGCGTGGATTGGAGCACTCCGATAGAGTTAGCTGCGGCAAAACTTGGCGAAAAATACACGCTTCAAGGAAATATGGAGCCAACCCGCCTTTATGACAAAGGAGCCACAAAACAGGGTGTTTCGCACATTTTAGAAGTGATGAAAGGCAAAAATCACATTTTTAATTTGGGTCACGGAATACTGCCTGATATTCCTGTGGAAAATGCGAAATATTTCATAAATTTAGTGCATGAAATGAGCGCAAGATAATGAAATACATTTTCGGTCCCATAAGTTCGCGCCGTTTTGGGCAGAGCCTTGGGATTGATTTAAGTCCAAATTCGAAGCAATGCAACTTCAACTGTGCATATTGCGAGTTAAAAGCAAAAAAGCCTATTTCGCAGATGAGCGAGATTTGCGAGATTTCGCCCGTGACCCACGAGCTAAAAACGGCTTTGGCTAAATTTAAAAATACCCAAGTCATCACGCTTACGGCTAATGGCGAACCTAGTCTTCACCCTAAATTTGGCGAACTTGTAAGCGAGATTAAGGCGTTAAATTTGCCACAAAAACTGCTAGTTTTATCAAATTCGAGCAGAATTTCTCAAAACCGCGAAGCGTTTTTGAAATGCGATATTTGCAAATTTTCCCTTGATAGCGTGATTTACGCGACTTTTAAAAAAATCGATAATCCGCATGATAGTGTAAATTTGGACGAAATTATCTCAAATTTGATTAAATTTAGCTCTGAATTTAGGGGAGAATTAGTTATTGAAATTTTGGTTGTTGCTGGTCTTAATGATACTGTCAGCGAATTTGAAGCGCTAAATTCGGTGCTTGAAAAAATAAATCCCGCTCGCATTGATTTAGGCACGATTGATCGTCCGCCTGCGTTTAAAAACGCTAAGCCAGTAAGCTTTGAGAGGCTAGAATTTTTAAGCAAATTTTTGAAAAATCAAAGCGTAAATATAGTCGCAAAACCAAAATACGATAGCGAAAAGCTCGATTTTAGCGAAGATGAAATTCTATCTATGCTAGTTCGCCGTCCCCAAAGCCTAAGCGATGTAGAGGCTAAATTTAGCGAACTTTCAAAGGCAAATTTAGCAAATTTGCTAAATTTAGGAAAAATCACTCTAAAAGACGGATTTTATAAAATTTCATAAATTTTGCAAAATACTGCCCTGAAATTTGCTTGTTATTGTCATTACGAGGCGTGAAACGACGAAGCAATCTAGTAAAATTCAAAGCGAAATTTAACGCCAAATTTCGCTATTTTACACTCTCCCACCATCTGTTTTGCGGTAAATTTGATAGGTTGAAAACCTCCCCCACAAGCGGCGTTGTGATAGTGTATTTCGCCCCAGCTTCCTTACTGGCGTGCACCAATCTTTCCATAGGCTCGCTCCATTTATGATACGCCAAATCAAATTTCGCCCAGTGTATCGGCAAAATCGCGCGCGCACCAAGCACGCTGGCGTTTTTCGCGCTTTGCTCTGGCATGGAGTGGATCTGCGCCCAGGCGCGGTTGTAGGCGCCGTTTTCTAGCATGGCGATATCAAAGTGTCCGTATTTTTGCGCGATTTGCGCGAAATGCTCGCCATCTCCGCTATCGCCCCCGTAAAAAATCCTAGCCCCATCAGCGATAATCGCATACGAGCCCCACAGCGTGGTATTTTTGTGAAATCTACCGCTAAAATGTCTAGCGCGTTCGAGCGTGAAACTCACGCCATTTACGCTTGCGCTCTCTTCTAAATCTAGTTCCGTGATTTTCGCGTTGCTTACGCCCCAGCGAAGCAGGTGGGCGCGCACGCCAAGAGGCACGATATAGCGCTCTGCTTTGGCGTCAATCTCCCTGATAGCGCGCATATCGAGGTGATCGTAGTGATCGTGGCTGATTACCACGCATAGCTTTTCAGGCAGGTCCGAAATCCTAGGCGTTATCTCATACTTAAATGGCGCACCACCCACGAAAATCGGCGAGGCGCGGTAAAATACAGGGTCGGTGATGACATTTAAATCATTTATGCGAAATAGCACACTCGAATGCCCAAACCAGACAAAGTCGCCGTTTTTGAGGGTGCTAGGCTCGAATTTCACGCTAGGAAGCGCGCGCGAGGGGTTTTTGCCCTTGGGTGTAAAAATCATATCATAAAGCCAGCTTAGCATGCTTGGCATTTCATCGCTGGTCGCAAGCACCGTAGGCTGGGCGTTTTCGAAGGTTTTGCCATTGTATGCTTTGCTAGCGCGGATTTTCGCCATAGAAATCTCATCTGGCACTCCGCCAAAAACAGGGTGAAATTTCACGAAGCAAAGCACGAGCGCGCCCAAAAACAAAACCGTAGCAAAAAACCAAAAAATCGATTTTAAAATCATTTTTTCCCTTTGAAATTTTTGGTTTATATTAGCGAAATTTTGAAATTTTGCTTAGACAAATTCTCCAAATTTATTGCCCAATTTTGCAAATTTTAGTAAAATGCGCCCAAAAATAGGAGAAATTTTGATTTACGATGTGATTGTTGTGGGCGCGGGTGCGGCTGGGCTTTTTAGCGCGATAAATTTGCGCGCAAAAAGCGTTTTGATTGTGGAGAAAAACGCCTTGGCAGGGCGCAAAATCTTAGCCAGCGGTGGTGGGCGGTGCAATATCACAAATGCAAATTTGAGTGTGAAAAATTATTTAGGAGATGAAAATTTTATCTCGCAAATACTGCGCCGACTAAGCGTAGATGAGCTTTTGAGCGTGTTTGCGCCTTTGGAATTTGGCTTAGAAAAAAACGCTCAGTATTTTTGCAAAAACCACTCGCGCGCAGTATTGCAAAAACTATTATCTATGGCGCAAAAGAGCTGCGAAATTCGCACAAATTGTGAAATTTGCGAAATTTCAAAGAGTGGTGAAATTTTTAATGTGCTTAGTAGTAAAGGCGAGAAATTTTGCGCCAAAAATCTCATAATCGCCACTGGTGGGCCCAGTTTTAGGGCGCTTGGTGCAAGTGATAGTGCGCTAAGCTTTGCGGTGAGTTTTGGCATAAAGTGCGAGAAATTTCGCCCAGCTCTCGTGGGGCTTTGCGTGCAAAAGAGCGAGTTTTGGTTCAAAAATCTAAGTGGCGTGAGTCTTGGCGTGCGCGCAAAGCTCGCAGGGCGCGAGATTGCAGGCGAGGCGCTATTTACGCACAGAGGCATTAGTGGGCCAGCGATTTTAAATGCGTCGCTGTTTTGGAGAAGTGGCAAAATCACTCTAAATTTCGCCCCAAATCACAATATGCAAAGCCTAGAAAAGGCCCTAAATGGCGGGAAAAAACAGCTTTCGAGTTTGCCATTTTTACCAAAACGCTTTGTTTTGGAGTTTTTGCGCTCGCAAAATTTGCAGGATAAAATTTTCTCAAAATACAGTCCCGCAGAGCTAGAAAAAATCGCGCGAATTTTTTCTTACGAGTTTGCCCCTGCTGGCACTTTTGGCTTCGAAAAGGCCGAAATTAGCGCGGGTGGCGTTTGCACGGACGAGCTAGGCGCGGATTGTGAAAGCAAAAAAATCCCCGGGCTGTATTTTGCAGGCGAGTGCATAGACGCATCTGGAATGCTAGGGGGATATAATCTGCATTTTGCCTTTGCTAGCGCTCTTTGCGTGGCACGCGCGATAAATTCTAAACTTAGCGCGCGAAATTTGGGCAAATTTGGCTAAAATTTGCAAATTTGAGAAATTTTAAAATTCGCCAAATTTCGCAAATTTAGCCCAAAATTATCGCTCAATTTTTTCGATTATGATATCGCCTGATTTTAGCCCTTCGAGCGTGGTTTTGGCCTTTTCGTCGTCTTTAAACTCGGCGCAGTAAATCTCCAAATACTCAATCCCTTTGGCGTTGTTTTGATTCATTAGCTCGATTGCTGCGAGTGCCAAATACGGGCGTTTTGCGCCAAGAGCTGTGGCGCGAGATAAAATTTCTTTTGCCTTGTCTGTGCGAGTGGAATTTAGCAAAAACTCGCCATAAGTCGTTAAAACCTCAGTGTTTTGGCTATCGCGCGCTAGTATTCTCTCATAAATCGCGTCGGCTTTTTCCTTCGCACCTAGCACATCGAAATTGTGTTGGGATACATAAATTTGGGCGAATTTCATATCGAATTGCGTGCGGTCTTTGGCGTCGATTTGATCGGTGATGATCTCTTTGTTTATATATTCAAAAACGCTCGCCATGAGCACGGAGTCGTTGTATCCTTGCTCGGCTTCGTCCTCGCTGTCAAATTTCAGCGGATACTCGCAGGCGTGTTTGCACAGCGCGTCGGAGTATTCGTAGAGTTTGGCGATGTCGAGGTTCGCACCACCATTAGGATTTTTTTTCATTATAGCGTCGTTTGAATACGCGCTATACGGCTCGGCGCAAAGTGCGCTAAATAGGGCGAAAATCGCGATTAGTATGCGGTTTGTCATTTTCTTATCCTTAAATAAAAAAGTTACTAATTCTAGTGGAAAAATTTAAATAATTACTGAATTTAGACTAAATTTTTAAATTTCATTTTCAAACGCACTTTTTGGATACAGACCGATTAGTTTTTTTACCATTTTGCCGTTTTTATCAAAAACAAGCGAGGTTGGCGTGCCAAATATCCCGCCAGCGACATTTGATAGGTATTTCACAGAGGCTGGCGCGCTAAGCGTAGGGAATTTTACCCCTTTTTCGCGCGCGGTTTTAAGATCTGTTTCTAGCTCGCCACCACCGCCTAAAACGCCGATTACAAAGGCTTTTTGCGAGGCGTGGATTTCATTTAGGATAGGGGTTTGCGCCCCACATGCCCCACACGAAGCCGTGAAAAAAAACAAAATCACAGGTTTGTCGTTTCCGCTCACGCCAAAAGAGCGAGTTTTAGGGTCAAATTTCGTCGCGATACTCTCGCCATTTAGGGCTAAATGGCGTTTTTCGCCATCGCATGCGCCAAGTATTAAAGCGCACGCTAGGGCTAGCGCAAATTTTAAAATTTTAAATTTCATTTAAAACCTCGATTTTATCTAATTTTCCGTGCCTTAAACGCACGATTTTATCGGCGTATTTGCCTAATTCTTCGTTGTGCGTGACCAGTATGAGGCTCTTTCCTTCGGCGCGCAGTCCCTTAAAAAGCTCTAAAATCACAGCCTCGTTCGCCTCGTCTAGATTGCCCGTAGGCTCATCGGCGATGATGATATCAGGCTCGTTGATTAGGGCGCGCGCGATACAAAGCCGCTGCTGTTCGCCACCGCTTAGCTGGCTTGGTCTATGCGCTAGCCTGTGCGCTAGGCCAACCCTTTCGAGCGCGCTTTTTGCGCTTTTTTCATCGACACAGGAGTGATAGTATTGATTTAGCATGACATTTTCAATGGCGTTTAGGTATGGTATGAGGTGGAATTGCTGGAAAACTAGGCCGATTTTTTTGCGACGAAATTCCAAAATTTGCGCTTCATTTAGCGAGCTAGCATCATCTCCGCCTAGCAAATACTCGCCCTTTGTGGGGTTATCCATCAAAGAAAGGATATTTACAAGCGTGCTTTTGCCACTCCCGCTTGGCCCCATTATGCTCACCCACTCGCCCTTTTTCACGCCAAAGCTAATATCATCTAGCGCCTTTACATCGCCAAAATATTTACAAATACCATTAAATTTTAAAATTTCCATATTATTCCTTTAATAAATTTGCTAAATTTGGATTTAGCGCCCGTTTTATGGGATAATAACTCGCACTAAGCGCGAAAATCAGCGATAAAATCACCGCCATTACAAGCCCTATAAATCTAAAATCCACTCCGCTGGAAAATAAAATTTGACCCAAAATTATGGCTAAAAAATACCCGATTATCGCGCCAAATACTGCCCCGCTAACGCACAAAAGCAAAATTTCGCCCAAAATTATGTGAAAGATATTGGCTCTGTTTGCGCCGATAGCGCGAAGCAGGGCGAATTCTTTAATGCGAGAGAGTAGGACTTGGCTTAGGCTTGTGTTTATGCAAATCGAGGTTATGGCTAAAATCGTAAAACCGCTTAGTAGCATTAAAAGCTTGATTTTATCAAGGATTATGCCTTGTGTTTTGGATACTTTGCCCACGACATTAAAGCTCATTTTCTCATCGCTTAAATTTTGTGAAATTTCGCTAAGACCCTTAAAATCGCTATCTACAATCGCTTCGGCGTAGTTGATTTCGCCTTTGGCATTAAAGATATTTTGCGCCAAATTTAGCGAGATTAAAAGCAAGCCATCTTCCTTGCCTCCGTCAAAAACAATGCCCTTTATGCGGACTTTGTGAGTGAAATTTGCATTTGCGTTGTGCGGAGAAATGCCGATTTCATCGCCTAGCTTCACGCCTAAAATTTTGGCTAAATCCTCGCCGATTAGGGCGTTTTTATCGTCGAAATCCACTCTGATTAGCTCGCCCTCTTTGAGTTGCAAAAATGGCATTGTTTTTGCCAAATTTGAAAACTCCACGCCCATTACCACAGCCGAATTTACCCCTAAATTCGCACTTTTAAATAGATAGCTATTGTGCGCTTTGAGATTTGGAATACTACGAAATTTCGCTTTTAGCTCATCTTCGCTAATGCGAAATTCTTGCGCCATGGTTGGCGAGATTATCAAATTTGCCCCATAAGAGTTTAGCTCTCCTGCGACCTTTTTGTCGATATCTGCCCAGATATTCACAAACGCCGCGCAAACTGCCGAGCCAAGGGCGATTGCGATAAAAATCACAAACGAGCGCAAAGAGTTGGCAAAAATGCTTTTTAAGACTATCGTGCGATAAAATTTATTATTTTCTACCATATAAAACCTCCGCTGGTGGCAGTTTTAGCGCGCTACGAAGTGGCAAAATCGAGCCGATTAGACAGATTACAAACCCAAATGCAATGCTTAGTGGCAAAACTAGCAGAGCAAAGCCCAAAAACGAGCCAAAGATTTGCTGAGCGATAATCTGGCTTGCTAAGTATCCCGCGCTCGCCCCTAAAATCGAAGCGAAAAGGCACACGACGAGGGTTTCGGCGATGAATTGCAAATATATGGCCAAACCGCTTGCCCCAAGCGCCTTTAAAAGCCCGATTTCCTTTTTGCGCTTGAAGGTTTCGTTGCTAAGCAAACTTGCAATGCAAATGCTAGAAATGATGAGCGAGAGGATACTCACCACGCCCATTAGGCCTTGGATTTTTTTGGTGATTCCGCTCTGGGCTTCGCTCACACTAAGGACTGCTTTGGCGCTTGCGTTTGGGAAATCCTCGGCGATTTGGTATGCTATGGAGCTAACATAGGCTGAGCAATACCAAGTATCGTGCTCGACGGCGTCTAGGCTGTCTAAATTGCGCCTAGCTTTTACCGATAAATCATCTTCTGGGATTGTCATTGCAGATACTTCTGCTTTGGCGATTTGACCCTCGCGGTGAGTGAGCTTTTGCACGAAGGCTAAATTTGCGATGATTTTACCGCTGTATTCCTCTGCATCGTGCAAAATCCCCACCACGCGCACGGTGTAAATGCCAAGATCAATCTCATCGCCGATTTTTAAACCCAGCTTTTCGCCTGCGATGACTTCATCATTTGCGCCGTCCTTTGCCCACTCGCCCTCCACGCGCCAAAATGGATAAAGGTGCCTTACCCCGACCCTAAAATCAGGCTCATCGCTCACACCTGCGGGTCTGTCGAAGTATGTCCCAACGACCTCAAATTCATCGATTTGCTCGGATAAAAACGGCGCGTAGCTTGTGATATTGTTGCGCCAAAAAATCTCTTTGATTTTGACTAAATCGCTTTCGGACAAAAAATCATCGTTTGCAAGTGGCGAAAAATCGCGCCCTGCAATTTCGATATTTAGGTTGGCAGATCTAGGCAAAACCACGATATTTGCGCCATATCTTCCAAGCTCACTTGCTAGTTTGTCGCCGATTTTAAGAGTGATATTTAGCATGCAAGCGATTAAGCCAACCGATAAAAAAATAGTCAAAAACGCTAAAAATTTCGACTCCTTAGCCCCAAAAATCGAAGCTTTTAAAATTCTAAAAAACATTATTTAAGCTCCTTTAAAGTGCCGTTTTCATCGACGAAATTTTGCGGATTTTGAGTGAAAATTTCTTCATTTTTTTCATTTTCGAAAAAATAAATCCTACCATAATACAAATAGCTAAATTTCGATGAATTTGAAATCCTCGCGCGCGAAACGGGGTCGATGACCTGTTTTTCGACGATTTCGCTAAAATAGCTTGCCCCACTTAAAATTTCGCTAAGCGCGATTTTCACGCGCTCGCCGTCAAAGTCAAATTTCATAGGGATTGGGTTGCAACCACCCATTTTACCCACACTTGGCAAGAAAATTCGCACATTGCACGCTATGCAGATTAGCTCATCGCCCTTTTTGACATAGCCCATATCTCCGCAAATCGAGCAGGCGTCAAACACCGCAACCGGCGAGAGATGAGTGCTAAATTTATTTAGCAAAAAAAAGCGGATTTTATGCCCATCGTCGCTGATATAGGCATATCTGTGAAGACGCCCGTCTTGCAAAGCCTGCGCGTCAAAGACAAACTCGCCATTTACTGGCTCTACGAGTGTGGGTGTATCGATCGTAGGCGGGCGAGAGGCTACTAGCAGATAATAGAGGCTAATAGCGCAAAATAGGGCGCAAAGTGCGAGTGTGCAGAGGAAAGTGCGCCAAATTTTAAACCTTGCGCTTTTGTTTATGCGCCAAGCGATGATATTTTCATCTCGCGCTAGTTTTTTGGGGGCTAAATTTAGGTAGAAAATCCCCATAAATAGGGCGATTGCGCACAAAATCAATATTAAATGCTGATTGTTGTGGTAGATGATTTTGGCGATTATGCTTAGAAATTCGCTCGAATTTATAAATTTTAGCGAGGCGAAATTTGCGAAGTATCCGCCCTGCCTAATCCCTAGCCCCACAAATCCGAGCTTAGCGATGAATAAGAGGGCGCAGGTTAGGGCAAGGGCGACAAAATTTGCGCGCGCACGATTTTTTAAAATTTCGCTATAAAGCAGGTAAAATAAAACCAAGCACGAAAGAGCCAAAATCACCATAAAAAGGTTGAGAATCGCCCCGCTATCAAGGAGTTCGGTGCTAAAAATTTTAAAATTTGCGCTGATTAAAAAATACTCAAAACAGGCGCAAACGCCAAGGGCAAAAATGCAAAATTTGGCAATTTTTGAAAGGCAAAATTTAGCGCAAAAAGGCAGTAAAAATAGCGCAATCAATGCTAAAATATCAAAGAAAATTTTGCCCTCTTGCGCGATTAGACTATGATTTAGTGCGCTAAAACAGGCACCTCCTAGCAACGCTCCAAAAAAGGCAAATGCAAAATCTTTTTTGCCAAAGTGCGCGACGATGATAAATAGTGGCAAAAATGCCAAAACAAAATGGTAAAAAAATATCGACAAAACTGCAACCTAAATGTGAAATTTTAGAGCTGTTTGAAATAAGCCAGATAATTTTAAAGCGAAGCTTTAAAATTATCCACCTCTAAGGTTTTACAGGGGTGGGGGTTGGTAAGGGGGAGGGTAGCGTCTCCTAAAAAGCGCGCCCTCCCCCTTACAGAGAATTTCAAATTTCGCTTAAAATTTAAAAAATCGTTCAATGCAAAATTTAAGTAGAATTTTGCATTAAATTTTACTGGATTGCTTCGTCGCTGTTTCACAGCTCCTCGCAATGACAGCAAATTTGCAAATTACTTCGCATTTCTTTCGCGTTTTAGCTAAATTCACAAAATTTTTTCAAACACTTCTAAAATTTCACCCAAAAAGGGTGAAATTTCGTTATTCTTTTGGAGTTCCAGTGTATGCAAATGTGTATTTCACATCAAATGCACCCCACCATTTACCCACGCCTGTGGCCTTGTCAGCGTGGCGACCAAAGCCGTTTGCGCCTGGGTTTTCGATATGGAAAATCAGCTCATAATTTCCCACGCCATTTTCCATTTTGACATTTGCGCCATAGTGTGGGCCGTCGCTTGCGACCATTGGCATGAAATTTCCCTTTTGGATTTTGCCGTTATCTAGGTTTTTTAGCTCGTAGCCGATTTTTAGGTATGGGATCCACTCGCCCTCGCCAAAGCCGTTTGCGTTACCCTCGATTGCGTGGATATCAGCCTCTAAGTGAATATCGGCTAGGCTAGGGGCTAGATCAATGCCCTTTGGCTCCATATCGATTGGTTGTAGATACACAGCGGCAATCTCCATGCCGTTCATCTCCACAGGCTCACCGATAGGTTGCTCGCCAGCGAAGGCGATACTTGAAGCAAGGCTTAAAGCCAAAACTGATGAAAATAATTTTTTCATAAATTCTCCTTTGAAATAGATTTGTTTTTTTGCTTGATTATCAAAATTCCAACTATTAAAGCCACGATTAGCGCAGCTTGCGGGATTAGGCTCTCTTTATAAGGGTAAAATCCTAGCCAAGTAATCGTAGGCAAGCCCTCGATTATGCTTGGTGTAAATACCTTGCCCTCGACTAGCTCCATTATTCCCTTGCCGACAAAGACAATCGACATATAAAAAATAATCGCCGAAGTTATCATAAAAAACGGCTTGATTGCGATACGAAGCGAGAATTTTTTGATTAGGATATAAACCACGAGCAGTGCGATTACGCCTACGACAAATCCCGCACCCACCATACCTAGCGCGCTCGGAGTTTTAGCGTCGATTATGAGCGCTAGATAAAATAGCACCGTCTCAGCCCCCTCGCGATACACTGCCAAAAAGACCATCCACCATAGCATTTTGCCGTCTTTTTCGCTCAGGCTTTGCGAAATCGCTCCACTGATATATGCGCTCCATTTTTTCGAATTTGCATTTGAAAGTAGCCAAAACCCGACATAAAACAGCAATCCCACGGCTACTAGCATGACCGCGCCTTCTAGGATTTCGCGACTTTGACCTGCTTTTGCGGCGCCAAAAATCGCACTTATGCCCCACGCTGTGGCGAAACTAAGCAAAATCGCTATTACAAGCGCGCTATAAACGATTTTTAGTTTGCCCTCGTTACCTGATTTGATAAGTAGGGCGATGACGGCAGCTACGATTATTAGGGCTTCCATACCCTCGCGCAAAATGATTATGAGCGAGTATAAAAACAGATCCCATGCACTAGAATTTTGCGTCAAATTTAGGCTCTCTTCAAGTTGCGTGAAAAGCTTGTTTTGCGCTGCGATAATCTGCTCTTTTGGCGCGCCAGAGCTAATTAGGGCTGAAATTTTATTGAAGCTAGCCTCGGTGTCAAGTTTGAGTTGGGAGTTTTTCGCACCCACGAGGGCTTCCATGCCACTTTCTTCGTATTCGTCGAAGTAGATATTTCCGCTCTCATCGATTGCCTCATCGGTTTTGCCAGCCTCATACAGAGCCAAAACCTGCGCCATTTTGGATTTTATGTTTGCTACGGTTTGGCTAAAATCTGCATTTTGCGCCACTTCGCTTTCGCTAGCCTCTTGCGCGCTTTGTGGGGCTAGGGCGTAAGTTTGGCTAGGCAAATTTTGCGTGGCGCTAAGAAGCAAATCGTCTAAATCTTTTAGAGATTGGTTAAATTTCGCTTCGTCCATATTTAGGTTATCGCGCAATAAATTTGAGATAATGCGTTGAATCATTTGGTCGTTTTTGTTAGAAACATATTTTCGCACGACCTCTTCGAGACGAGTGTTGCGATAAATGTCAAATTTAGCCTTGTTTAGAGCCGATTTTAGCGCGGTTTCGTCTTTGTTATCAAAGGCAGTTTTTGCATTATTTAGCTCGGTGATGAAATCATTATAAACGCTAAGCCATGGAGAATTTGGGTCGGAATTTGGGGTTTGATTTGCCGAATTTGCAGCCGAATTTGCGCTAGAATTTTGCGTAGCGTTTGGAGCAGAATTTTCGCTTTGATTTGTGCTAGTTTGAGGCTGTTCTTCGCCTTCGTTTTGATATTGTGCGACTAGTTTATGACCGCTTTCGATGATTGGCAAAATTTCAGTGATTTCGCTATTTAGCTTTGCTATCATAGCCTCGATTTCGCCCCTTGGAGTGCCTGCTTTAAAGGCTTTGCGGATATTTCCAAACTGCTTTTCCATAGCGTAGGATTTTTTCTGTCCTAAATTTATGCGAATTCCAGCTTCTAAATTTTCAAAATGGCTAAAATACGCCTCTTGGGTTAGTTTGCGCGCACTAGCGCTATCGCCGCTATCATACGCGCTCAAAGCCTGCTCAAATTTAGCCTTTATCGCCTGGGCATGGACTTGGTAATCTGCGCCAAAAAGCGATGATAAAAACAGAAAAATCAGTAAAAAAGATGATTTTAGGATAAATTTCATAACCTGCCTTTTTGCTAATTGGTTTCAAAATCAGTTTGGGATTATACAGCAAAATACTTAAACTATAATAAAAATGTTTATCAAAAACAAGGCTAAATGATAGCCGAAATTTAGCCAAATTTAGGGCAAAATTTATGCGAATTTGAAATCGAAATTTAGTGAAATTTAAAGGTTAAATTTGAGAAAATTTATTGAAATTTAGGGGATAAATTTAAAAGTAGTCGGCGAACCGACTACTTAGTTTTAGTGAAGTTTCGACCAAATTTTGCTTTTCCAAAGTCCAGCGAAAACTGATAAAATCGCGAAATATAGCATTATGTAAAGTGCTGTTTTTTCGCGCTCATCTTTTTTGCTATCGCCGACTTCTTCGAGGTAGGCGACGACTTGATTTTCAGCTTCTTGTGTCAAGCCAACGCGAGGCATAGATGTGCCTGGGAGTTTCTTTTGTGTATCGTTGATAAACTCGTGCAAATAATCAGGCAACTTCGAGCGAATCATCATTGATAAATCTGGCGGAGTAGAGCCCATGTAGGCTGCGACTTTCTCCATATCGCTTGTGACTTTGCGACCAGCATATTTGACATCGTGGCATCTTTGGCATGAGTCCTCGAAAACCTGCGCGTTTTCCATTGCGCTTGGTGCGATTGAGCGTAGATACGCTACGATATCTGCGATTTCTTGGTTTATATCATCGCCAAGTCCGTAAAATGCTGGCATTGGGTGCGGGTTTTCATCGCCAAATTTATGATCTAGCTTCATCGCCATTACAGGATCTTTGATAAGAGCGGCTAGGAATTTTGGTGAGTATAGATATCCTGCACTGCTAAGATCTGGTGGATTTACGCCATAAGCTTCGCTAGCGCTTGTCGCGTCCATTGGAGCGTCCATGCCAAGCTTGCTTACGCCGTGGCATGCCACACAACCTGCGTTCATAAAGGTATCAGCGCCTCTTGTGGCATCACCTTTGATAATGTCGATTTTGTTGATCTCGTCCCAAAATAGCGTAACCTTGTCTTGTTGGTTTTTCGCGTCTTGAAGCGTTCTAGTCGCACTTGTGATCATACCATCATCGCCTGAGTTTTGGGCTGTTTCTAGGGCTTTTTGCGCCTTTTCTACATTTGTAGTAGCAAGCGTGATATCCTCGGCTGCAAAGTCATAATTAGCAGGATCGACATGCGGGCTAAGTCTAGTATGAGCAAAAGGCTCAATCATCCAGTATAAAACCGCTACTAAAACAACGAGTATTGCTAATGTTTTTATCTCTTTCATCTTAACCTCTTTTCTTTCTTTCTGCGATTGTTATCAAAGGCAAGACAACTACTATCAATGCGATATAAAGTATCGATAAAATAAAGCCCCAATATGTATTTGGCATGCCAAGCTCTGCGCCGTCTGCTGGGAGTTTGCCAAATAGGCTTAAAAGTATCATATCGATTAGTAATACCCAAAACCAGATAAAATATGCTTTGTTTCTGTGAGCTGGGGCTACGACAGAGCTTCTATCCATCCATGGAACTATCATTAGCGAAACGCCAGCGAACGCAAACGCCATAAGTCCGATATCTGCTGCCTTTAATGGTCCAACATCAAAGAAAAATCCGCGTAAAATTTCATATTGCCACAAGAAATACCACTCTGGGTAGATATGGTTTGGTGTTTTGAGGCTGTTTGCAGGGTCGAAATTTATCGGATCCATTGCGAAATTGAATTGAAATCCAACCAAATAGAAGAAAAATATCATAAAGATTGAGAGATATAAGAAGTCTTTTGATAAAAATCCTGGCCAAAATGGGATAACTTTCGCATTTTTTGTATCGCCACTTAGGAATTTTTCGCTCTCTACCTCAAAATCGATTTCTTCGCCGTCTAGGTTATTGACATGAGGGACGCGAAGCGCGTAGAAGTGAAACGCGATGACAGAGATTACGACTATCGGAAGCAAGCAGACATGAAGCATAAAAAATCTTGTCAAAGTCGGATCGCTTACAGCGTAATCGCCTCTAATCCACTCGACCACAGCTGGTCCTATGACTGGAATTCCACCGAATAAATTTGTAATAACCATAGCCGCCCAGTAGCTCATTTGTCCCCAAGGAAGCATATATCCGCTAAAAGCTTCGGCTGAAAAAAGTATGAAAAGTAGCATACCGCTGACCCAAATCATCTCTCTACCTTGCTTATATGAGCGATAGTAAAGTCCCGCAAAAGTGTGGATATAAATCACCAAAAACACGACCGAAGCAGCCACTGCGTGGATATGTCGCCATAGCCAGCCATATTCTACCTCTTGCATGATAGTTTTATTTACGCTATCAAAGGCCAAAGCAGCGTCTGGTTTGTAATACATTACAAGCATTAAACCGCTTACAAAAAGCACGATAAATAGCGTCATCAAAATAACGCCCATAGCCCATAAAAAGCTGATGTTTTTCGGAATCCAATACTCCGTCATCATAACTTTCATAAATTTATTAACAGCAAGTCTTTGATCTAACCAATCCAAGATGCCTGTTGATTTTCTTACATGCATATCAATCCTCCTACGCTTTGCCCATTAGAGCTTGATATTCAGGGCCTTCTTCGCCAAGGACAAGTTTAGTTCCGTCTATTTTAAACGGAGGTATATCCATACCGCGTGGTGGCGGACCAAACACAGCTACGCCATCAGTGTTGAAAACGCCTCCGTGGCATGCGCAAACGAATTGTTTAGAAGCTGGTTTGTAGCTAGGGATACAGCCCAAATGCGTGCATAAACCGATACAAAGCGTGTATCTAGCGCCACCTACGACGACATCTCGTTCATCGTTTTTGCCCATATCGGCTGTCTTTTTGAGAATAAATATTGGCTTTTTGCGCCACTCTGTCCTGTATAGCTCTCCGTCTTTAATCGGGCTTAAATCCACAGTCGTTACGCCGGCTGCTTTGACGCTAGGAAGCGGATCCCAGCTTTTTTTCATACCGCCTAATGCAAATACGCCACCCACAGCAGCGACCGCACCAAACGCAAGTCCGATAAAGCCTCGTCTATTTTCACTAAAATCAGATTTAACAGACATCTTTACCCTTTCTTTTTGTGAAATAAAAGGGTAATTCTAGCCAAATAAATATTAAATTTAATTGATTTGAGTTAAGAATTTTGGCTTAAAATGCCTATTTAAGGGAATTATTTAATGAAATTTTAAAATTTAGAGTTTGAAATTTTATTTTTACAAACTCTAAATTTCATATAATAAATTTTACAATCTAGCCGATTTTCCCGAGCGAAAATATGCAACGATTGCTAAAATAAACATAGAAGCTGTCATTATATATGCCCAGCTTGGCACAGGGATTTTTTCGCCCGCTGCGTAAGAGTGCATGCCTGTGAGATAAAAATTTACTCCAAAATATGTCATTATGACGCTAAAATACGCAAACATCGACGCTACGGCGAAGGCAAATTGTGAATTTAGCTTTGGCATAAATCTAAAATGCACCACAATCGCATAGACAAAAATCGTAATCAAAGCCCAAGTTTCCTTTGGATCCCAGCCCCAATACCTGCCCCAGCTCTCGTTCGCCCACACGCCACCTAGGAAGTTTCCAGCTGTTAGCAAACAAAGTCCAAGAATCATCGACATTTCGTTGATTCTAGTGGCTTCTGTGATATTGCGCGCGATTTCTGGGTTGTTTTTGCCGAAGCAAAACATCAAAAGCGTGAAAATTCCAAGCAACATACAAAGCCCCAAAAATCCGTAGCTAGCGGTGATTACAGAGACATGGATTGTCAGCCAGTGAGATTTAAGGACTGGTTGTAGGTTTGTGATTTGTGGATCCATATCACTTAAATGCGCGACCATTAGCGTAATTCCCGCCATAATCGCCGTTAGCGCCAAAGAAATCGCAGATTTGCGCGAAAAGAAAATTCCACTAAGCGCTAGCGCCCACGCGATATAAATCATCGACTCATACGAATTCGACCACGGCGCGTGTCCTGATACATACGCACGAAGCGCAAGTCCGAAAGTGTGGATCAAAAACGCCACTACATTTACAAACCAAACTAGATTAAACGCCCATTTTAAGCCCAAATTTGGCTTCATCATACGGATAAAAATAAAGATTAAAAGCAAAAATCCAGCGATTGTATAAATCGAAAAAAGTCGTTTGAAAATATGCGCGTTGTTGTATAAAATTTCATATTTTATCGCACTCTCGCTAGGTGCTAACTCGCCACCATTTTTGATTTGATAATCCTTGATAATGTTTAGCATTTTGTTTGCGCTTTGCCAGTCGTTTTTGTTTTGGGCGTAAATCACAGCCGTGGCAAACATCGCGCTCATATCGCGCACCTTATCTCGCTCACTTTCGCCTAGCATTTCAAGGGTTGCAAACGGCGAAATCCAGGTGCTATCGTTTGACTTTCCGGTAGGGATTATGCGGAAGTATTCGCCCATAATCGCGCCGTAAAACACATTTACTCTCTCATTTACTTTGATGATTTCTTTATCGAGCGTAGAGCGGTTACCAAGGGGTTTGCGGTTGATTTCCTCGCTTAATTTATCGAGCTTATAAAAGCTCTCATTATCCTTCATTTCGAAAAAATCCATCATCGAAGCGTATTTTTGATTTTCATCTAAACCTAGAATTTTGCGTAGTTCCTTATCGCCTATGCGTATGATTTTGGCGGTGCGCCAATAATCTTGATTTAGCATAAACGAAAGCAAGGCTTCGTTGTGATTGAGCGTAATCCCGTCCTCGCCCTTGTAGGTTTCGCCGCGGTAAATTTTGTGCAAAATTTCGCGCGAAACTGTATCAAATGGTTCCATACGGCCATTGAAACCTTGCACGACTAATTTGCCAAGTTCTTTGCTAAATTCCTTATCAAAATTTGGCAAATTTAGCTTGATTTCATTTAAATTCACACTCTCATTTCCCTCTGCGTGGGCTAAATTTGGCGCAACACAGGCGAAAATTATAGCCAAAATCGCCACGCTTTTTGCTAGGTGAGTGTTTTCGCTGATGAGTTTAGAAAGCTTGAAAAAGCGTGAATTTGGGTTTAAAAAGTTTAAAAACATGCCAAGGCAGAGTAGAAAATATCCTAGATATGTCGGGAATTTGCCCGGATCGCGATTTACAGATAGCACAGTGCCTCCCTCGTCCCTATCATACGAGCTTTGGAAAAATCTGTATCCGCCGTGATCTAGGACATGGTTCATATAAATATCGTAATCATAGCTGTTTGCGCCGTCTTTGACGGTAACTTCGCTTTTATATCCTGAGGGCGAGTTTGTGCCTGGGTAGCGATCCATGACGAAATCGCGCAAAGCTAATTTAAACGGCAAATTTACCATTTTTGGCCCCAAAAGCGTGATAAAATTTGCGCCACCGACTTCGTATTGAAGGCCTTTTTCGCCTTGTATTACTAGCACCTCTTTGCTTTCGTTGTTATAGCTAAGATCTGCGATAATGCCACCCATACCAGCTAAATTTTCTTCTACTGGCACAAATTTTTCCACAGCTGAGCTTAGCAGGCTAACTGGGGCGAAATTCGTCCCCTCAAAGCTATAAAGCGATAAATCATCGATTAGATTATCTTCGTTTTTATTTAGTGCGATTTTTTCGCTAGTGCCCATTTTAGTGGCGTTTATGTCGAAATTCGAGTTTATATAGAATTTATCGGCATCGTTTTTGACATAGATGAAATATTTGGTTTTTGGCATGGTATTAAAGCTAATGCTAACCTCGCCTAGCTCGATACTCTGCCCAGAAAGTAGCGAAAGGGGCTGTTTTTGGGTATCGTTTGAGAACAAAAACTCGATTCTAGCGGGTGCGCTTTGACTCTCGTCTTTGACCCATTTTAGCTCGCCGTGTGGGATAAATTCTTTAAATTTCAAATTTGCGTTTTTGCCATTTACATCTAAATTTAGATCAAATTTCATCTTTCCCACGCTGCTTAGGTAGTTTTTTTCATCGGCTGAGATGAAATTTTTATCCTCGCCTATGCTGATTAATTGCACAAATTCGTCCTTGGTGCTAATCAGCGAGCTTTCCTCTCCCTCTCTAATGTGCAAATTCCCCTCAAATCCAAAATATCTCGTAAGCCCAGCCCCAAGTAAAATAAAAAGAAAGCTTAAATGAAATATAAAGGTCGGAAGCTTTTTGATATCGCCGAGGCGGTAGCGGTAGATATTGTAGGCTAAATTTAGCCCCAAAAGTAGCATTATCAGCCCGAACCACCACGCATTATACACACTCGCCCACGCTACTGGCGTGCCAAATGCAGTCTCCACAAATGTCGCCACCGCGCACGCGATAGCCAGCAGGGCAAGCATAATGCTGGCAGATTCCATGCTAAAAATAGATTTCATATTTTTCCTTGCTAAATGATAAATTTTATTAAGAGCTGGGATTTTATCAAAAAATTCTTAAAAATTCGTTGCGATAAATCAATAAATAAATCATCGCAAAAAGCGTATCGATACCAATGCAAAATTTAGCGAAATTTTGCATTAAATTTTACCTATAAGCATAATTGCAAAGAATTTTGCGAAGCAAAATTCTATAAATAAGCGCGTGCGTAGCACGCCACTCTGCAAGCGTCGTCGGGGGTTAGGGGGTTGGTAAGGGGGGAAGGGGAGCGACATCGCAATTCAAGCCCCCTTCCCCCCTTACAAAAAATTTAAAAAAATTTTAAAATTTTATAGAATTTAAAATTTTAAAATTTTTTGCCATTTTGGCGGTTGGTAATTTAAAATTTGGCGATTGCTTCGCTTCGCTCGCAATGACACTTAAAAGCAAAATTTCGGGTTAGTATTTCATGCTTGCGGACAGTGAAATTTTATTTTTTATATGCAAATTCGCACACCTTGCCTACGGCTTGATTGCACGGAATTGCCGAGATAGAATTATCTGGCGAGCCGTCGATGATTTTATCTGAATACACTAGATAAATTATGCTCTGGCTTGCTTCGTCAAACATACGCACGACATGGGTTTTTTTAAAGATTAGCGAGGATTTTTTCGCAAATATATCCTCTTTTTTAAGCTCTTCTTTGATTATGATTTTTGGGGCTGTTTGGCTGCATGAAACAGAGGCTTCTGAGCGGTCTTCTTCGACGCCAACAATCTCTTTGGCGCCACCTTTTTTGGCGTATGAGATGAAGCATGTAACCCCGTCGATTTTAGGGTCGCTGACGCTGATAACCTCGATTCTATCGTTTTTGCCAAAAATTCTAAACGAAGTATTTACACTATCAATCACCTCATAATCCTTAGCAAAAACTGCGCCCAAAATCGCACAAATAAGAAAAATTTTTTTCATTTTGACTCCTTAAATTTGACAAATTTTAACATTTATAATTTAAAATATTGTAATTTTTTTGTTAAGGAATTTTATGATTGAAGATATTTTTAGAGAATACGATATCCGCGGAATCGTGGGCGAGGATCTAAACGAAGAGAGCGTTAAGGCGATTGGTTTTGCCTTTGGTATGCATTTGCGCCATTTAGGCCGTGAGCGTATCAGTGTGGGCTATGATGCGAGGCTAAGCGCGCCAGATATGTTTGAATACCTAGTAAGTGGGCTTAATTACGCTGGGCTTAGGATTTTTGATATTGGTCTTTTGCCTACGCCCGTGGGGTATTTTGGCGTATTTACGCACAAATTTGACGCAAACATTATGATTACAGGCTCGCACAATCCGAAAAATTATAACGGCTTTAAAATCACAATTGGCACGGATAGTTTTTTTGGCGCACAGCTTAAAACACTCGGCCGCCAAGTGGCTGAATTTATGGCTAGTGGCGTGGAGATCCCAACAAATACATTTTGCGAAAAATATAATATTTTGGGCGAGTATTTGGATTATTTTGAAAAAGAATTTGCAAATTTGAAAAATTTCAAAACACCATTTGTGATTGATTGCGCAAACGGCGCAGCAGGTGTTACGGCGTGTAAAATCGTAGAAAAACTAGGCTTAAATGCTAAAATTTTATTTCCAGAACCTGACGGAAATTTCCCAAACCACCACCCAGATCCAAGCGAAGAGAAAAATTTAGTCGATTTAAAAAATGCAATTAGCGAAAACGGGCTAAATTTGGGCTTTGGTTTCGACGGAGACGCCGATAGAATCGCCGTGCTAACAGCGAAGCGAAATATCAAAGGCGATGAGCTAGCCTGCCTTTTATCGCTAAATATGAAAGAGCCGAAAATTTTGGGCGAGGTGAAATGCTCGCAGGTAATGTATGATGAGATAAACCGCCGCGGCAAGAGCTTTATGGGCAAAACAGGCCATAGCAATATCAAAAAGGCTATGAAGGAGCTTGGCATTGATTTGGCGGCTGAGGTGAGCGGGCATATTTATTTTAAGGAGCGATATTTTGGCTTCGATGATGGCGTATATGCGATGATGAGAGTGCTAGAACTCGTCGCAAAGGGCATTGATTTAGACGCCGAGCTCGACGCGCTTCCTGTAATGCACAGCACCGATGAGATTAAATTTAAAACCACAGACACTGCAAAATTTGAGATAATTGAAAAATTTAAAAATTTAGCCAAAAACGGCATTTCTGGGCTTCCAGCCGTGCGCGATATGATAGAAATCGATGGGGTTAGATTGAGGTTTGATGATGGCTGGGCTTTGGTGAGAGCTAGCAATACAACACCGATAATCGTAACGAGATTTGAGGCTAAAAGCCCTGAATTTCGCGATGAAATGCAAAGGGTGATAATGGGCGCATTAGAGGAGATTGCAAAATAATGGAAAAAGAGCTAGTCGAGCAAAATATAAAAGAGCTTCTTGGCGCTAGGGCTGAATTTTTCGCGCTATTAGATGAAAAAGTGCCAAAAATAGAGGGCACAGATGTGTTTGATTTCGCAAACGCAAAAGAGGCGAATTTAAAGGAAATTTACGCCAAATTTTACGGCTATGATTACGCTATTCGCAAGCTTTTGCCGTATTTATACAAGGCGTATGGAGTGAGCTTTAATGTCTGAAATTTTGATTGATAAATCAGCGTATTTTCACAATCTTTCGCAAATTTCGCAAAAAGTAGCCAAAGAGCGCATTATGCTCGTGCTCAAAGATAACGCTTATGGGCATGGCATGCGCGAAATCGCGGGTTTGGCGCGCGAGTTTGGTATCAAAAGAGCCGTTACTAGGACGCTAGATGAAGCGCGCGAGATTTCAGAATTTTTCGAGGAAATTTTGATTTTATCGCATATTCCAAACGGAAACGAAAATCCAAATTTTATTTATGCCGTAAATGATATGAGCTATTTCTCTCGCCTAAAACGGGGCGCGAAAGTCCATATCGTGGCTGATACAGCTATGCATAGAAACGGCATTTGCGCGCAGGATTTAAGCGAAGCTTTGGCACTTTGCAAAAAACACTCGCTAAATTTACGCGGATTTTTGACACATTACCGCGCCAGCGATGAGCTAAGCTCTGATTTTTACGCGCAAAGGCAAAATTTCGCCGAATTTAAAAAAATCGCCAAATTTAAGGCAAATGAGGCTGGATTTAATGAGCTTATTTTCCACTCCTCAAATTCAGCCGCGATCGAGCGTAGAGCGGGGTTTGACGATGAGTTTGTGCGTGTGGGTATGGCGCAGTATGGATACGCTCAGTTTGATGAGAGCCTAAATTTGCGCCCTGTGCTTAGCTTGTGGGCTGATTTAATCAGCCAAAGAGTGCTTAAAAAAGGCGAAAGGGTAGGCTATGGCGGGGTGTTTTGCGCGCCGTGCGATATGAAAATCGGCACCTATGATTTAGGCTATGCGGACGGGCTTTTGCGATACGCTGGGATTGGGGATTTGCGATTAGCCAGTGGCGAAAGGCTACTTGGCAAAATGTCCATGGATAGCTTTTGCGCTGAGTTTGGTGGCGAGCGAGTGTGCGTGATAAATGACGCCAGAGAGTGGGCGAGATTTTTTGGCACGATTGAGTATGATGTGTTAGTTAAACTTCATGAAAAAATATCAAGGAGAGTGGTATGAACGAGTTAGAAAACCAAAATGGCGCCGAACAAATCGGCTATGACGGCGCAAAAGGTGCAGAGCAAAGCCAAACTTACAATGGCTCAGCTAATGTCGAGAAAAAATCATCAAAAGGCTGGCTAAAATGGCTGATTATCGCTGGCATAATTTTGGCTGTGTTTGCGATTTTCGCCGTGCCTGTGTATAACAAACTGACCCTAAAAGACGAAGATGTCAATGCGGCCTGGGCGCAGGTGCAAAACCAATATCAAAGGCGCGCTGATTTGATCCCGAATTTCGTCGAAACCGTCAAAGGATACGCAAGCCATGAAAGAGGCACCTTAGAAGGCGTAATCGAGGCTCGCGCGAAGGCAACGAGTGTGAAAATCGACGCAAACGATATCGCAAATAACCCAGAAGCCTTTACGCAGTTTAACAACGCACAAGGCGAGCTAAGCTCGGCTCTATCGCGCTTAATGCTGGTTGTAGAACGATACCCTGAGCTAAAAGCGAACTCAAATTTCACGGATTTGCAAAATCAGCTAGAAGGCACCGAAAACCGCATAGCTGTGGCTCGCAAGGACTATATCGCTGTGGTGCAAGAGTATAACAAGATGATTAGGGTTTTCCCTACAAATATCATCGCCAAACTCGTAGGCAAGGGTGGAGCTAAGCCTGTATTTAACGCAGGCGAAGCCAATCAAAACGCGCCAAAAGTTTCGTTTTAGATGATTGAGCAAATTTACAAAGACGCCATAACGGATAAAATCTCAAAGGCCGAAGATGCGAGCGACGCTGAAATCATCTGCGTGCTAAGTGGCGAGGCTTTGGACTTAGAGCCCCTTAGCTGGGGCGTGGCTTGCACGATTGCCTTTGTAGTGGGCACTGCGCTGATGTTTTTCCAGCAAGTAGGCAAAGTAGGCGCGTTTGAGTTGATTGCGATTGTATTTTTGCTCTTTAAATTTCTCTTTTCTAAATTTCCTAAATTTTTAGAATTTTTTATCCCTAAATTCTTTAAATTTAGGCTTACTTACGACTTTGCCGTGAGTAAATTTGAGCTGTTTGGATATGATAAAATCCCAAACGCTGTGATTTTTTGTGTTTGTAAAAATGAAAAAATCGCGCACATAGTTTGTGGCGAAAATATCAGCGCGAAGATTGATGATTCTGAATTTTTGCAGATTGTGCAGGAATTTTGCGTCCAGGCAAAAACTGCGAATTTTGGCGAGGCTGTGAGCGTGGGTATAGATAGGCTTTGCGCGTTAATAATGGCGAAAATCCCCCATGAAATGGGCGATAAAGATGAAATAAAAGAAAAGATTGTGGAAATAAAATGAGAAGAATTTTACTTTTTTTATTTTTGGCTTTATCTTTTTCGCAGGCTAAAATTTCAGACTATCTAGCATTGCCAAACGACACGGCTATTATCGATGAGGCGGGTATTTTGCGCGCCTCTACGGCTGGTGCGTTAAACGAAATTTTGCTTAAATTTGATGAAAATTCCACCAATCAAATCATGGTCGTAACCCTAAAAACGCTCGGGGATTACTCTATCGAAGAGGTCGCGAACGAGCAGGCTAGGGCGCTTGGCATAGGGCAGAAGGGCTATGATAACGGCGTGCTTTTGCTCGTCGCGCCAAACGAGCGCAGAGTGCGTATTGAGGTCGGATATGGCTTGGAGGGAGTGCTGACTGACGGCGTGTCAAAACGCATAATTGAGTATAAAATTTTGCCCCATTTTAGGGCTGGGGATTATGAGGGGGGGATAGTTTCTGGTGTGCTTACGATCCTCGATTTTATCGAGAGTGGCGACATAAAATTCGCCAAAATCGAGCGCGTTCAGGGCGAGGAAATCGACATTGATTTCATAATCTTTATGCTTTTCTTTTTCTTTGTATTTTTTATGATGATGAGAAACAAATCACGCTCTCATGGGGATTATGGCAACACTATCATTTTAGGCGACGGGCTTGATGAAATTTTGCGCGGTGGCTTTGGCGGTTCTGGCGGATTTGGTGGCGGATTTGGCGGTGGTTTCGGCGGTGGCTCTGGTGGATTTGGGCGCAGTTCGCGAGGTGGTGGCTTTCGCGGTGGCGGAGGCGGATTTGGCGGTGGCGGTGCCAGCGGTGGGTGGTAAGCCTGCAAATTTCAAATTCAAATTTTAAATTTAATCAAAAGGCGAAAATGTATATCATACAGCGCGAATTTAGCGCGAATTTAGAGGTCAAAAAGTCAAATTTCATCGCGCATTTGGTGCCGTTATCTGAGTTTGAGCGCGTGCGTGAGCGGCTAAAATACGAACACCCCAAAGCCCGCCACATCGTCTGGGCGTATCGAGCGCTAAATGAGTATTCCCAAATCGTCGAAAACCAAAGCGACGACGGCGAGCCTAAATCCACGAGCGGGCCATCATGCCTAAATGCGCTTCGTGGTGCAGGTCTTATCGACACAGCTGTGCTTGTGGTGCGGTATTTTGGCGGGATCAAGCTAGGCACGGGCGGGCTAGTGCGCGCGTATGGCGGGGCTGTAAATTTGGCGATAAATGCGAGCGAGCTAGTATTATACGAGCTTAAAAAGCCTTGCGAATTTTTCGTGCCGTTTGCGCAAATTGCGAAATTCGAACATTTTATGAAAAAGCAAAATTTCGCTTACACGCTAAATTTCACCGACACAGGGGCTGTGTTTTCGTGCGCTCTTTCTCGGGCGCAAACAGCGATTTTCGCGGATTTCGCGCAGGGTTTCATCGCGCCGTTTGAGATACTCAAACTGCCTGAATTTTAAATTTTCCACATAATATTATTGTTATTTTTTTATTTTAAGTTAAATTTTATAAATCACTTTGTAAAATTGAGAGAAATTTTATCGTAAAGGAAAAAAATGCCAAGACCAACCCCTAAAAACAACGAAATCAAGTTAGATCCGGGTAGATATATCGTCTCGCGCACCGATCCTAAGGGTATCATCACATTTGGCAATGTGTATTTTTGCGCTATTTGCGGGTATAGCGTCGAGGAGCTACTCGGTCAGCCACACAACATAATCCGCCACCCAGATATGCCAAAAATCGCGTTTAAGCTCATGTGGGATACGATCCAAAAGGGTCGTGATTTCGTCGCAGTCGTCAAAAATATGGCCAAAGACGGCAGTTACTACTGGGTCATGACCGAATTTATTCCTAAAAAAGACCCCGCCACAGGCGAGATTGTCGAATACACAGCCTACCGCAAAGCCCCGCCACGCGCTGCTATCGACATCGTCGAACCGCTGTATAAAAAGCTTTGCGCCGCAGAGGAGCAAGGCGGTATGGAGGCTAGCGAAGCGCTGCTAAACGAGTATCTCAAAAAACAAGGCGAGACTTATGAGAGCTGGATTGTGCGCATTACTGGCAAGTCAAACCCGATTACTGCGCTGTTTTTCAAGGCGATGAGGAAGCTTTTTGGCTAAATTTGGCTTGAAATTTGATGATTTAAATTTGCATGGATTGTGAATTTTAGTTTTTTAAATTTTGGTTTTTTAAATTTTTGGTTTGAAATTTTAGTTTTTAAATTTTGGGTTTAAAATTTTGGTCATTTAAATTTATGATTGAAATTTTGATTATTTAAAATCTTGTTTAAAATTTTGTTTGAAATTTAAATTTCATTTCCCCCTTTGCCTAGACCTTGCGTCTAGGCTTTTTTATTTCGCATTTTTCCGCTAGTGCAACTTCTAAACACTGCCCCGAGATTTTTGTATGCTATTGTCATTGCGAGGAAATTTTCCTTGATTTGTCATTGCGAGCATAGCGAAGCAAATTTGCCTTAATCTGTCATTGCGAGGAGCGAAGCGACGAAGCAATCTAGGGAAATTCTAAAAAATTTTAATTCACATATAAATTTCAAATTAATAAATGAATTTTGACAAATTTTAAATTCTTTCTAAATTTTTCTGGATTGCTTCGCTACGCTCGCAATGACAGATTTAGCGAATTCCAAAAATGACATAACTAGCGAAAATTTCCACACTCACAACCCTCAAAAATTCCCCCAAATTCCCCAAAAACGGCGCAAAAAAAAAACAGCGATAAATTTTATCCTTTACAAATGTGTAATTAAACTTTTTTTAAATTTTAAAGAGATAAAATACGGAGTTATTCATCACATTTTGCGATTGAGTTCGCAGAAAAAAAGGAGTTTTTCATGAACAAGGTCTATAAGCTCAAAAGGAGCTCACACGGCGTCAAGGTCGTCTCTGAGATAGCCAAAGGTCACAGTGGCGAAAAAACTGTGCGCGAGGGGTTCGGTAGCACGATTTTTTCAAGCATTGGCAAGATAGCGAGCGCGCCTGCTCTGGGACGGCTGGCTATGTCGCTAGCTACGATAGTGGCTATCAGTGCGCCATTTATGCCAAGCGAGGCGGAAGCAGCTATATTATGTAGAGCACACAATGGCGCTTTGGCTCCTATATATTATATAGCGGGAGATAGTTGTCCAGGGGATACCACGCCAGTAACAACAGGTATATCTTGGGGCAGTTCATTTGCTGTTGCCGACTATTCTACTGCTTTTGGCAATAATTCTCATGCAAACGGAGTAAATTCGTTAGCACTTATGGGTGCAATAGCACATAAAGCAAATACCTATGCTATCGGTGTAGGAGCCGAAACTAGGGGTGATAATTCTATCGCGTTTGGTAACGGAGCGGTAGCGGGTAAAGAGACAAGCGGAGATTTCGGTGGCACTATCGCGTTGGGTCTGAACGCACAAGCCTTAGGCGGTAGAAGCGTAGCCATAGGCAAAAATACTCATGCGCACACAGCCGGTGCCATAGCGATAGGTGGCTCAAATGGCAAAGGAGCAGACGCAAACGGAACGGCTGCTATTTCTATCGGTTCTGACTCATCGAGTGCAGGATATGGCACTATCGCTATTGGTTACCAAGCAAAATCAAGCACTCTAAAACCAGATGCACAAGGCAATATAGCTATCGGTGCTTATGCAGAAGCTATCGAAGCGAGCACTCTTGATCCAAATGACAAACCAGGACAAAGCACTGCTATCGGTATGGGAGCAAAAGCAACTGGCGGTCAGGCAATGGCTCTGGGTGCGAATACTGTCGCGAACGGATACGGCTCTATTTCAATAGGTGGAGATGATATCGGTGGTGCAGCCAGTGCTCCTAAACTAGAAAAGCTTAATGAATACCTCTATGTCATCGGTGGTGAGGAGTATGCTAGTGAGCATATTGAAATTTTAAAAGGTGTATTTGCTGGATATTTAACCGCTGGTAGTGGAAAGCTAACTCTCAATAACGATAAAATAAATGAGATAACCGATCCAGATGAAAGAGAAGCTGTAAGAACTAAGTATAATAAGTATAATAATACATCTACTGATGGTCACCTATACATACCAACAAAAGCTTCTGGCCTTGGCTCTTTGGCAGTAGGTCAAAGCTCAGTAGCTAGCAATACCTTCTCAAATGCTTTTGGTTATAGGGATATAGCTAATGGTATCGGTGCTAGTGCTATCGGAACATACAATGTAGTCGATGGTCACGGCTCGACCGCTGTGGGTGCAGAAAATACCATAGTCGATGTAAATTCTACCGCAATCGGTGTAATCAATACAATCAGTGGTGGCTCGACAAACGCTATGGCTACTGGTAATGGAAACATTGTCGAAGGTAGCAATTTTTCTATCGCAGCTGGTTACTATAACGAAAACCACGCTGATAATACTATATCGGTTGGTTTATATAACGACGCAAACAACACAAGTGCTGCTGCTGTGGGTCTAAGCAACTATGCTCTTGGCGAAGGCTCTATCGCTGTGGGTGGATTAAATGTGGCAAAAGGCGATTATGCGACCGCATTTGGTTTGAAAAACAATGCTATGGCGGATAATACCCTAGCTATCGGAACTTTAAATAACGCTAAGGCTGCAAATTCTATGGCTTTGGGTGCTGATAACAACACTACTGCTAAGTTTTCTGTCGCTGCCGGTATGAGCAATGTCGCCGAGGGCGAGAAATCAGCCGCGCTTGGTTTTGGCAATACCGCAAGTGCTACTAGATCTTTCTCAGTCGGTATGGACAACAATGTAACCGCAACAGGTGTCGAGAGTATCGCTCATGGTTATGGCAACACAGTAAGTGGTAAAAACTCTATCGCTATGGGAACTGGCAATACCGTAACTGGCAATCGCTCAGGTGTGTTTGGTGATCCGAGCAATATCGACGGTAATGATAGCTATGCCATAGGTAATAATAATAAAATCAAAGACGGCGACGACAAAACATTTATTTTGGGTAATAATGTCCAAACTACTATTGAAAATTCTGTCTTTTTGGGAGATGGTGCAGCGTATGTGACAGGTGATACCTCGGCTAGTATGGATACATACTCTACAAATTCTGTTGCGATAGGAAAGATTGCGGCAAACAAATTAAGCTTTGCAGGTGCTATACCTACTGGCGTAGTGAGCATAGGCAACGCCACAGCTCCACGCAGAATCCAAAATGTCGCCGCTGGTCTGATCTCTGCTGATAGCACAGACGCAATAAATGGAAGCCAACTATACTCTGTGATAGAGAATTTGCCAAGTGGCGGTAGTATCACTAGCGACAACAGAGTCGTAAGAATCGATGATGATAAAATAGTAAGCCCATATATACACATAAACGGTGTAGGCCCTGCGACTAATGTTACTTTTGCACAAGCTACTGGCACAAACGCCGTAGCAATTGGTGCAAATTCACAAGCTAATGGTGATAACTCAGTTGCTTTAATGGGAACGACAGCAGATGGTAAAAATGCTATGACTTGGGGCGAAAATGTCTCGGCAGGAGTTACAACTACTACAACCGAAGTCCCTATAATTGAAACTTATAATTTATATTATCGCGATAAAGATGCTTATGATGCTAGTGATACTACTATGGTAGGATATTTTAAACTTGGTAGGACTAATAGTTGTAACACAGCAACATTTAATTTCGTTGATATAACAACAGGAAAACCAACTGGTGTTAGTGTTTGTGTGGGAGCTAATTTTCCTACGCTTGCATCAGGTAGAGTATATCAAAACGATGCAAGTGTCGTTATGGGAACGACTACGGAAACTACCACACAAATCACTGGTAAAAATGCTACTGCTTTTGGTTATAACACACAAGCACAAGCCGATGAATCAACCGCTTGGGGTAGAAATACTATCGCAGGTGCGAAAAATTCAACCGCTTTTGGTTCGGGCTCAAAAACCGTAGGTGATGATAGCGAACAAGTAATAGGCGAGATAAAATCATACCAAGGTAGAGAAGTGACTAGCTTTTCGCTTGTAACATATAACGGGCAGACTTATTATCGTTTATATTTCCCTGACGGACATACAGAGGACAAAACGCAAACGCAAATTGACAATAGTGCAGTTGTAGAATATTATCCAAAAGGTATGAATTCAGTCGCTTTTGGTAACTACACAACAGCAAGTAATACAAATGCAATCGCTTTTGGCGAAAAAACAACCGCAAGCGGACAAAATTCAACCGCATTTGGCGTAGGCTCAGAAGCAAATGCTACTAATGCAACCGCATTTGGCGATCAAGCCAAAGCCGGTGGTGAAAATTCAACTGCATTTGGTTTTAAAGCTGTGGCAGAAGGTAAAAATTCAACTGCTTTCGGACATGATACAAAAGCAATCGGCGATAGAGCTACTGCTTTTGGTATAAGCACTCACGCAAACGGTAGAAATTCAACCGCTTTTGGTTATGATACATACGCAAACGGCGAAAATGCGACTGCTTGGGGTAGTCAAACTCACGCTAACGGCGGCGGTTCAACTGCTTTTGGCTTTGATACACAAGCAGACGGCGAGAATTCAGTTGCTTGGGGTAGTAGCTCAAAAGTCTTACAGCAACTTAATGGCGATACGGTAGAAGTATTGCTTTCTACCGATAATCAACCTGTCGGAGCAGTTGGAAGTTATTATGTCATAGACGAACACGGAAATATTTTGGTTCAAGATTTAGCCGATAGAAATGCAGCTAACAACTGGATAAAAGATCAAAACGGCGGTCTTTTACCTGCACAAAATTCAACAGCCTTTGGCGATAGTTCGTTGGTATATGCGACAAACGCACTCGGAGCTTTGGGCGGTCAAGTTCAAATTCAAGGTGTAAATTCAGCAGCTATCGGCAAGGGTGCGACTGTATCTGTGGCTGATACCATAGCACTTGGTAGCGGTTCAGTGGCTAATAGAGATAATCTAGGCGAAAATAACGCTACTTGGCTTGCTAAAACTTATAAAGGCTACGATGTTCAAACAAAAACAGCAGGCGATAAGAATTTAAAAATGCCTGATGACGCTGTATGGATTGGCACAGCAAATGCTATCGCAGTCGGAAATATAGATAAAAATGTAACTCGCCAAATCACAGGCTTAGCCGCTGGTAGCGAGGACACAGACGCAGTCAATGTCGCTCAACTAAAACGAGCAGTGAGCGGTGCTGGCACAATCTGGTCTGTGGGTATAGACAAAAATGGCACTGGCACAAACAAAGACGGAACTCTTACATTTGGCAAACACACAGTAGGCACTGAGGATTATAATAAAACTGGTCTTGACTTTATCGCTGGGGATAATGTAGATATCTCGTATGTCGAGCTAAGCAAAGATAATAATGAAACTAGTAGTGCGTATGGCATTAAATTTAGCGCGAAAGATACAAATGTAACTTCTAAAAACGGAAGCGTAATCATCGCTAGCGAATACAATGCCGATACAATGACTACTGGGTATGATCTAAAAGTTCCTGTTAAACTAGGTGGTGATAATAACGGCACTATCACATTAGTAAGCTATGATGAAAACGGAGACGAGAATTCAAGCAGACCA
>NZ_JAOVTJ010000004.1:0-149023 GCF_027736965.1 Campylobacter sp. JMF_11 EL3 | reverse complement strand
AGTTTTTGACAATAATAAATAAAATAACACGCATTGGAAAATAACAGAAGTTAGATTTCAAAAACGGAAAGTGGATTATATTCAAGGGTTGCTTAAAAAGAGATTAAATGAAGGGGGAGGATTTAAAATTTTGCAAATTCTGTTTCTGTCGCGTAGATTGTGGCTAAAAACGCACAAATCGCGATGTTTATCGCCACACTTAGCCCAAAAACCGCTACCGCCGCAGTCCCGCTAAAACTAAGAGCAAAAAATGAAACCATGCTAGTAAGAGCCGCAACGCTTATGCCAAAGGTTTTTTTGGCTGTTTGAAGGTGCGAATTTAGCGCAAAAATCATATAATCAACCCCCACAGCCCCTGCTAAAATCAGCCCAAAAATCACAAAAATATTGATAGAAAAACCAAAAACACTAAGGATAAAAAGGGTAATTAAATTTGATAAAAATACTGCTGTAACGATATTTGCACTGATTTTTAATCCAAAAAAATAACACAAAAGCAAAAATGCTAAGGCGTAAGCGATGATTTTAAGGTAAATCGCATTTATCTTAATGTTTAAAAATGCCGAATTTGCGCTATCTTTGAAGCTCAGATACGCTCCGCCGTCTGCTAAAATGGCATTTTTTAACGCAATTTTATCTTTTATATCGTATAAAAAAACGATATTTTTGCCATCTATTTGCAAATTTTTTAAATTTAAAAAAAGCGATGAATTTAAAACTTCATTTCGCGTGAAAACCTGCGAATTTGCGAGTTTATCAAGCTCTTTTTGAACCAAATTTGGATTTATGCCTTTCATCAAATCCGCATTGGAATTTGCAAAAATTTGCATTATTTTTTCTTGCGTTTTTGGACTTTGGATAAATTTTTCCGCACTCAAATACGAGCCGATGATTTCGTTAGAAACAAGCGTATTTGGCACATTTGAGCCACTATCTAAAACCGCCAAATCATAACTTTGAGAGCTTAGCGTGGATAGTTTAGCACTCATTTGCAAAAGCGTTTTATCCATACTAGAATACTCGCTAATGTCGTCTTTAAAAACGGCAAAATTATACAAAAATAGCGTTAAAATCGCTATGCAAACGAGATTAAATTTCAAATTTACGAATTTAAATTTAGCGCCGAATTTAATCAAAATTTGCAAAAATTTATCCCAAATTTTAGAGCTTTTAAATTCGCAATTATCAAAAATTTCAGGCAACATAAAATAGGAAAATAAAAACGCTCCCAAAAGCGCAAATATCGCAAATACCGCAATTTGCAAAAGCAAATCAAACGACGAAAACAAAAATACAGCATATCCCCCGGCGGTAATAAAAAAGCCTAACAAAAAGATTTTTTTCATATCTTTTATGCTCTGTTTTTTTACCAGCGAATTTGCATTTGAGCCAAGCCAATGTGCGCTAAAATCGAGCATGAGTCCGATTAAGCTAGTCGAAATCACCACGCTTATGCTATGAACGCTCTCAAAAAACAAAAATAACGCAAACACCCCGCTAACTAGCCCAAAAGCCACTACGCCAGTAACGGCAAAAATTCTAGCGTTTTTAAAAGCCAAAAATAGCAAAATAGCGCAGATTATCAGCGAAAAACTTCCCATAAACGCACTTTCAAATTTAGCCGAATTTTTCCCAAGCGCCGAGTAAATCGCGCCACCGCTTATGAGAATTTCGCTATTTTTTGCGATTTGGGTTAAATTTAAAAGCACATTTTCATCATAAATTTGCTCTAATTTTGCTTTGGCAAAATAATATTTTTGGCTTTCGATCTCGCCGTAAAATCGGTTTTCGCTCATATCAAATTTTATCCCGCCACCGCCTTTTAAAATCTCTGAGTGAAGTGTCAAAGAGAAAAAATCCTGCGAAGCACTTAATGGCTTAAATTTGTTAAAAAAATCCGCCTGACTTCGCGCAAAAAAGGCAGTGGCGTTGTTTTCGAGTAAATTTACGCTCTCATCGTCCAAAAGTGCGATTTTGTAAATTTCAAGCTCTTTTTGATAATCTTTTATCGAATTTATTTTATATAAAATTTCGCTAAAAATTCCGCTATTTTCGCACTCTGCGATAAAATTTTCAAATTTCATTTTATCACTTGAAGCAAAAATTATCTCATCTCTTAAACTATCATTTAGGTTGGTAAAAATTTCCTTGCTTTCTTTATCAAATCCGATTAAGCCGTAAATATCGGAATTTATTTTGCCCAAATTCAAAGCGATAAAAACGCTCATTATGGCAAAAGTTACGGCAAAAACGGCTTTATTTAACATCACTGAACAAAGTCCTTGTTTCATCGCCCTGCGCGTTAGTAATGGCGATTTCTCGCACCGTTTCGCCACCTTTTATGATAATGTTTTTAAAAATTTCTTTAAAAAGCGTCCCTTTTGGGCTCAAATTTAGCTCCCATGCGCCACTTTCGCCACTTAGCGAAATGTCAAAATCTTTTTGCAAAACGCTAAAATCCAAAGAAAAAATCGCCAAAAAAAGCTCTTTATCCATGAGTGAGTTTTTTTGCAGTTCCCATTTGCCGTTTTCTAGGCTAAAAATGCCATTTTGTGCGATTTTAACGCTATTTTCGATAGGCTCTTTTATATGCCAAATAAGCTCTTTGTTTTTTATTTCAAACTCGCCGCTACTTTTAATCGGCTCGTCAAATCCGCCCAAAATCATCTCTTCGTTAAATTTACCGCTTATGTTGTCGGTTTTGAGATTTAACTCGCCCACTTCCAAGCCAAAAACCAAACCACAAAATGCCAAAAACGAAAGCAAAATTCTCATTTTATTCCTTGATAATCAAAAAAATTTCTTAATTTTACAATAACTCATAAAATAAATATTGCTAAATTTTGTAAAAGTGCCATTTTGGGTCAAATTTCTTTTAAAATTTAAAATTTCCAGCTAACGCAATCTCCGGATACTGCCCCGAAATTTTAGTTGTAGTGTGGCAAGTTGCCTAGCGAAAATTTTGGTAACATTATGGTGGGCAAGGATGCCCACCCTACGATACTTATTTTCTCTATTTATTGTCCTTGCATTTAAAAAATCTCTCCATTGTTTCGCTATTGCTCCACTTATAAATTTATTTGGCTTCATCATCGATACTGCCTTTATTGTTGTTTTTAAATTTTATATTTTTCAAATTTAACTTATTTTTTGGTTTATCAAATTTAACTTTTTCGCCTTTTTGATTTTTGGGTTTTTTGCAATTTCTATATTCTTGATTTTGATTTATAATTTGTTTTTTTACAAAAGCTTTATAAATAACAAAAATTATTAAAATTATACTTACAATACAAAGTAAAAATGATATTTTGGTTTTTAAATTAAAAATACACAAATAAATAAAAATAGCAAAAATTACCGCCAAGCTACCAAAGCTAAATTTAGTTCCAAAATTTTTAAATCCTGCATAAATAAGTGGAATTGCTAAAATTATAAAAAATATCCAATTTATAAAATCATATTTTAAAGATAATTCAGCTAAATGAAGTCTCACAACGGTGCTAATAGCTCTATCAATATGTCCGATAAAAATATCAATCAAACTATTCATGTTTAGCACCGTAGGGTGGGCATCCTTGCCCACCGAATTTTATATTTTTATCAAATTTTATTTTAGCCCCTTTAATTTTTCTTTTAAAATCTCAGGTAGATAAAAGCAGGTTTCCATATTTTTTAAATTTACCGCTGCTTGGGCGGTGGTTGCCTTGCATAAAATTTCGCCCGTATCAGCGTTTTTTATGGTGTATTTGAATTTAAGTAAGCTTTCAAATTCGCTCAATTCTACTTCAACACAAATTTCATCATCAAACATCGCAGGACGCACAAATTTAAAATCCATTTTCACAATCGGATAAGCGTATCCGTCATTTTTCATATCGATATAGGTGTAGCCGATCTCGCGCAAAAACGCACACCGCGCCATTTCGCAGTATTTGACATAGTTTCCGTGCCACACTACGCCCATGCTGTCGGTATCGTAAAACTCAACTCTAAATTTATAGCTCTTTTTCACCTTGCCCCCAAAAATCAAAAAAATTATACCATTGCGCGGGATCGCTTACGCATTTGCTCTCTAAATCCGCCACATACGCTCTCAAAGCAGGCATCACAGAAGCGATTTTATCGCTTTTTAGCTCCACGCTTGGCAGTTTTTTCGTTTCAAAAGTATATTTTTTGCCTACTTTGTAACACCAAAATGAGTAAATTTCAGCCTTTAAAATCCCTGCTATGAGATACGCCCCAATGCTAAAATTCGCCGTTTTTCCTAAAAATTCGACCTTTGCGACCTTTTCGCTTTTTATCGGCACACGATCTGCCATTATGGCGATATGTTCGCCGTTATCTAGCAAATTTCCCAAATTTAGCATAGCTGGGATATTTAATTCATCGACCCAAAAGACATTGATTTTCCCGCCGCTGACTTTATCCATAAATTCGTTAAATTTGGCGTTGTTTGCACGATACATAAAGATATTTATTTTCGTGCGACCAAGTTCGCTCACAAGGGCTTTTGCCACTTCGATATTGCCATAATGGCTAGTTAGCAAAATTTTGCCCCGTTTTACGCCGTCTAGTTGTGAGCGAATTTTTTCTAAATTTGTTCGGTCGATTTCTATGCCCTTTTTATTTGTCCAAATGGCGATTTTATCGCAGATTGCAACGCCAAAATTATAAAAATTCGCATACGCGTTGCCGCTTATTTTCCCGCCACTTTGTGCGACATTTTTTCTAAAATTTATTATATTTTCTCTTTGGTTTTTTAAAAACAAAAAATACACGCTAACTACGATAAATACGATACACTTAACGATAAAACTAGGCAGTTTTGTAACCAAAAAAAATGTCGCTTTTAAAAATAAACTTGGTGCGACTTCATTTTGCTCTGCCCAGTGCTTAGCCATGAAATGCCCTTTTTGCCAACCACGGCAGAAGCGTGAAAAACAGCCTTGCGTGGGTTAGCGAAATTTGCAGATTGTCTCTAAACATGCGAAAGTGGCTTACTCCGCCCTTTTCGTAGCGAACTTTTAGCTCAATCCATTTTAGGTTTATTTTCGCTCTGTAAGCTTGAACCAAAATTTCGATATCAAAGCCCATGCGATCATCTTTTACGCTTGGTAAAATTTCGCAAATCTCTTTTAAGGGATAAATTCTAAACCCGCACATGCCGTCTTTTATGTCGTTTGATAAAGTATTGATACTGCACCAAAAATTTGTTATTTTTCGTCCATAAAAACGGCTTTTTGGTGCATTTTCATCATAAATCGGATTGGCACAAATTAGAGAGTGTGGATTTTCTTGTGCGGTTTGCAAAAAATCGTCGCATTTTGAAATATCGTGCTGAAAATCGGCATCAATCTGAAATGCGTGAGTGTAGCCCTTTTGCAAAGCTATTTTAAATCCGTCTTTGAGCGCAGCGCCCTTGCCGCCGTTGTTTTCGCGAGTAAAAATTTCAGCTTTTAAACCGATTAGTGCATTTTTGCTAACTTCATCGCTGCCGTCATCGATGATTAAAATCTCGCCCATTTTTGATAAATTTTCTACCAAATCGGCGATTTTAGCGGGGTGGTTGTAGTAAGGCACCAAAAAAACAGGCTTAAAGGCTGATTTTTCCATTGCAACACTCTTTTTGACTTTTGATTTTAAAACTTAGCGTTTTTTCTTTTTTCTCAAAAGTTATGGTTATTTCGTCATTTGGGCGGATAAAGTGCATAAATTTTATGCTTGGAATATGGCTTAAATTTTGCAAATCATATCCTAATTTTTCGGCGCAAATCTTAGCAAATTTAAGCTGCATAAAACCCGGCACCACAGGAAAACTCGCAAAATGTCCGTCAAAATAAAAATCGCTTGGCTTAATTTTTGCCCTAAATTCATTTTGCGAAATTTGCGTAAATTCAGGCATTTCGTAGCTTTCATAAGCTTTTAAAAAATCATCTTTTTTTACCTTACTTTGCGCAGAATACGGGACTTTACTGACTATTTTAAAATACCTTACAACCGAGCCAAAATCATATTTTAGATATTTTTTTAAATTTTCTACGACGCTTTTTTTGCCGTTTTTTCTAAACTCTTCTTCACCGCTCTCGCTTAAAACTATCAAAGCCAAAATTCGCTCAAATTTTGGGTGAAGCCCTAATTTGCAGTCTTTTATAAGTTCATTTTGATTTAATTTTTCTTCTATGGCGTCCAAATTTACGCGGTTTTCGCTAAATTTGACAATCCTATCAAGCCGTCCGTGCAAAATAATATCATCGCCTCTAATCTCGCCACTATCGCTACTTTCAAACCTTTTGCACCAAGGCGAAGTTATGATGAGTTCGCCTTTTTTGCCCACTTCTAAATTCGCAGGCTCAAATTTTTTAAGCCCCACTCCTAAATTTGCCCCCACAACGCCCGTTTCGCTAGATCCGTAAATATCGACAATTTTGGCTTTTGTGATTTTATTTAATTCATCACGCAAATTTTGCGGGAGCTTAGCTCCTGCTGAGATTATCATTTTTAAATTTGCTATTTTTTTGGCGTTTTTGTGCTGGTAAAGTGCGTTTAGCACGGTTGGGGACGAGATTAAAATTTTATTTTCAAGCTCTTCATCAAGTATGATTTCAGGGTAATTTAGCTCCCTTAAATCCGACTTCGCACCCAAATTTAAAGGCACAAAAAATTTAAATGTCAGCCCAAACATATTTTGGTGAGTTACACTGGCTAAAAACTGCTCTTGGGAGCTTAAATTTAGGGCTTTTGCTAAATGCTTTGCTTCTAAGACCATATCCAAAAGCGACTTTTGAATATTTTTTGGTTTGCCTGTGCTTCCAGATGTTTTTAGATAAAAAATCTCGCTTCCGTTTAAATTTAACTCGCCAAATTCGCCTAAATTTTCAAACTCAGCACAAATCCCAGCAAATTTTTCATCATCAATGCCAAAAAAACCATCTTCAAAATGATTATCTCTTAAAAGCTCAGGTTTTGTCCCTGCCAGCATCGCCCCAAAAAAGGCGATTTTAAACTCACTCATATCGCTTAGAAAAATTTGAGTTCGCTTTATGTTTTTATTTTTTAAAACAGCTGCGAATTTGCAAATTTGCTCCGAAATTTCACTTAAATTTTGTATAAATTCACGCATTTTTTATATAAAACTTCCTAAAAATAATCTCGCCAAAAAGCAACGCTCCTATCAAAACATAAGAAATCGCCCCACAATAAACGCCCCAGTAAATTTTGTTTTCAAAATACGCTAAAATCGCACTTATAAGCCCATTTATCACAAAAAATCCTATCCAAATTTTGGTTAAATTTCTTGTATAAATCAAAGCTTTTGGCTCTAAATTTTTTTCTTTTAACATAGCAAATTTAGTTATCATCGGCGTTTGCTTTAAGCTAAAATAAAAAACTGCCCCCAAAAAGGCGTTTATTAGCACTGGGTAAAGATATTTTAACCCGTAAGCGTTAAAAACCGCACAAAGTGCGAAAAATCCGCACATTACAAAGCTAAATTTGCCAAATTCGCTTAAATTTTTGCTTTTGTTTTCGCCGTTTTGCTCTAATTCTAAAACCCCACGCGCTCCCCATAAAATCGCCATTATGATTAGCAAATAAAGACTAAATTCCCTAAAAAAGACAATCCCAAAAGGATAAAATACACTAAAAAGCGTAATTATCGCCTTTAAAATAGTTTTCAAATTTACTCGCCGATTTGGTATTTTTTCGCCACGACCTCAACAATATCGCCAAGCGTTTTTATGGCTTTGAAGTCTTCTGGCATTAGTTTATGACCTGTTTGTTTTTTGACAAAATCAACCAAATCAATCGCATCAATGCTATCAATGTCTAAGTCTTCATAAATCTTAGCATCAAGCGAAATTTTGCTTTCATCTATCTCAAAAAGCTCAACCAAAGCCTGTTTTAGAATTTCAAAAATCTGATTTTTATCCATTTTATTTCCTATTTTTTGATATAAAATCTGCCAAATTTACGACATTTGCGAAAATTTCTTTGACATTTTCAGTTTTTGAGTTTATTACAATGTCATATTTTTTTTGGATCAAAAGCCCAAGTTCGAGCGCATCGACGCTATCAAGCCCAAGTCCTTCTCCAAAAAGCGGTGCATTCTCGTCGATGTCACTCACGCTCATATCTTCAAGGTTAAGCCCTGAGATAATCATCTCTTTAATCTCTAAAATAAGATCACTCATAAATCTTGCCTTTCATATAAATTTTGTATTTTTTCGTGTAATAATCTAACTCGAATCGGATTTGAACGGGATTTTTCAAATTCGCTCAAATCTAAATTTTCTAAAATATCCACTTCATATTTTATCTTATTTTGTGGCGTATCATACCACGATTGTCCTTTTTTTAAGCTTTTTGGCGACATTTTTATGCCTAGCGCGATTAGCTCTTTTGCGCAGTTTATGGCTATATAAAATGCGCCTTTTTGCATGCAAATTTTATCTTTCGTGCGAGTGCCTTCTGGGAAAATTATCAAATTTTCTCCATTTTGCAACGCTTTTTTTGATAGTTCTAGCATTTTTTCATTTTCTGTGTTTAAAATATAATTTGCCGATTTTATCGCCCCAAATAAAAAAATATTTTTTGCTAAACTTGCCTTTACTATGCAATTTGCCCTGCGTATGTGAGATAAAAGCAACACAACATCGAGCAAGGACGGGTGGTTTGCGATGATGATAGCGCTATCTTTGCGAACAAATTTTGCCCTAAAATCTATTTTTGCGTATCCATAAAACACAATCAAATACAAAAACACTCGCCAAGCCACAAAAACCAAATCCCTAGCGAAATTTTCTATGATTTTAAATTTGTTTAATCGCAGTATTATTAAGGGAATAAAAAAGAGATTTCCAACCATGCAAATAATGCCAAAACTTGCAAAGCATAACGCTACGCAAATTCGCCTAAATAGCAGTTTCATCGACCCATTTCCAGATTAAATCTTGCTCTTTTGTAATCCAAGATTTTTTGTGATTTTTTAGATTTAGCAAAAATTCAAAATCGCTATTTTTAGTCAAATTTGCTAAATTTGGCTCGTTATTTGGTGAAATTTCAATGCTAAAATTTTTGCCTTTTTCTACCACGACCAAAATCGCATAAATCAAATCATTTTCGTTCATAAGTTCATTATTTATGCTCTCAAAATAGCTAATAATCGCTATTTTATCAAATTCATCAAATTTAGCTACGGCATTTAAAATTCCGTTTTCTAAGCTCAAATTTGCAGATACTGCCGAAATTTCAGCCCTATTTTTGGCAAAAATCGCATTTTGTGCCACAATCGCATTATGAACACTAATGCAAAATGAAGCAGGAGAGAGCGGTTCGAGTGTAGCTAGACTAGATTGCAAAGAAAAACAGCGATTTATCTCGCCGTGCTTTGAGCTAAAAATCACAGGCATTTCATCGCACTCTTTTAAGAGCGAAATGCAAAATCTCGCCCCCTTGCTAAGTCTTCTTCGCTCAATAGGGGCGATATGCGTTAAATCTGGACTTTTTTTGTAAATTTCAAGCTCACCTAAATTCGAGCCAGTATCGATAATAGCGTCGAATTTGGAAATATTAAAATAAACTTTATTTTGCAATATAACCTCTAAATGTCACGCCGACCATGATATTTCCGATACCACACTCAAATTCTTTATCGCTGACAAATTCGTGTTTGTAGTAATAACTCGACAAATTCACAGCCTTGTTTCCACCCTCTCTTTTGGCCCTTTCTTGGAAACTTATCATAGCAGAAGCAAACGCTCTAAAACACGCCTCTTCCTCGCTTTTGCCGACTTTGTTTGCCTTTTTGTTTGATGAAATTAAGCCTGTGATTTTTTTACCACCGCCTTTTTTACCAAAGCTTAGTTGCACGCTAGGATCTAGCACAGATTTGACAGCTGGATCGCTTAAAGCCTTTGAAATAGAAAATTTCTTAACATCATTTTTTGCGAAAGCAAAATTCGCACAAACCGCCAAAGCAGCAACAACACTCAAAAACTTTTTCATTTTTTCCTCCATAAAAAAATTAATTATCAAAATTTTTAAAAATCAAAGATGTATTAACCCCGCCAAATGCGAAATTATTATTCATTACAAATTCGGTTTTTATCTCAGTAATATCGCGCAAATAGTTTAAATTTGCGCACTCGCAATCTACTTTATTTAAATTTAAATTTGGATAAAACCTACTTTGTTTCATCATCATTATACTAAAAAAACTCTCCAATGCCCCGCACGCTCCCAAAGTATGCCCAAGATAGCTTTTTAGCGAACTAATCGCCGTTTTTTCACCAAAAAGTTCGTTTGTAGCGATACTTTCTGCGATGTCGCCTTGCTTGGTGGCTGTGGCGTGGGCGTTTATGTAACCGATTTTTTCAGGCGTTAAATTTGCATCTTTTAAGGCTAAACGCATAGCTTCTTTCATCGTGGCACTTTGCGGTCTAGTGATGTGAGTGCCATCGCAACTCGATCCAAAACCCACAATCTCAGCGTAAATTTTAGCATTTCTTTTTTTTGCGCTTTCTAAACTCTCTAATACTAACATCGATCCGCCCTCGCCCAAAACTAGCCCGTCTCGCTCACTATCAAACGGCGCGGGAGCTAAATTTGGCGCATCATTTTTACAGCTTGTCGCAAACAATCTATCAAAAACAAAGGCTTCACTAGGGCAAAGCTCTTCTGCGCCACCTGCTAACATCATATCGATTTGTCCGTATTTTATGGCTTCATACGAATATCCTATGGCATGACTTGCACTCGTGCAAGCTGAACTTGTCGGAATCATACGCCCTTTAAGTCCATAAAAAATCGCTATATTTGCCGCCGTAGTGTGAGGCATCATTTTGACATAGGTATTTGCGTTAAAATTACTTGGCATACCAAGCATAAGTTTTACTGCTTCGCAAATCGGCCCCGTGCTTCCCGTGCTAGAACCCGCCGCAACGCCCATGCGTCCGTCTTTTATGCTCTCATCATCTAAAAGCCCTGCGTCTTTTAAGGCTAGTCCTGCGGCTTCGACTGCGTATTGAGACACAATCCCTAAAGAGCGAAGTTGTTTTCTATCCCACTGCGAAGGCGGTGCGTAGTTTATTATCGGAGCGGCCAAGCGAGTATTTAATTCACTCCCAAATCTATCCCACTCGCTCATAAATTTAACGGCATTTTGCTTAGCTTCAAATTTAGCTCTTATCTCGCTCCACTCACGCCCAAATGCACAAACATTTCCAAAACCCGTAACAACAACCCTATTTAACATAATCCGCCATTTACTCCTATTACTTGTCTTGTGATATAGCTAGCATTTTCGCTTAGCAAAAACTCAGCCAAAGCCGCCACTTCGTCTGCTTCCCCGATGCGACGAGCCGGGATTTGCTTGATTATCTCATCTTTTAATTCACCCAAATCCGTCATAGCCGTATCGATTAGCCCAGGCGCTATGCAATTAACGGTTATTTTCCTACTTGCAAGCTCGATCGCCAAAGATTTTGCCGCCGCAATGAGACCTGCTTTACTAGCAGCATAATTACTCTGTCCGCGATTTCCCATGATTGCGCTAACTGAGCTCATTACGATTATTCTAGCCGGATTTTTAGCCCTTATCATCGGCATTAGCACGGGATTTAACACATTGTAAAAACTATTTAAATTTGTATCAATTACGCTTTTCCACTCGATCTCTTCAAGCCCTGCAAATGTGTTATCTCGCGTGATTCCTGCATTTAAAATCACGCCGTAATACACGCCATTTTGCAAATCTTTTGTAAGAATTTCTTTTGCCCCCTCAGTATCTGCGACATCAAAATTTAAAATTTCAGGCTTTTTAGCTCCAAATTTGCAAATTTCATCCGCTACGGCTTGTAAATTTACTAAATTTCGCCCGTGCAAAACCACTTCATAACCGGCTTTTGCTAGTCTTAAAGCACACGCCTTGCCGATCCCCGCACTAGAACCTGTAATCAAAACCCGCTTATTCATTTATCGCCTTATCTAAAAATTCTTTGCTTGGATTTAACACACTCAAACTCGCCCTTGCAACGCACTCATTGCCAAACAAAATCTCACAATCAAACACAAACATTCCAGCCCCGTCACTTAGGCTCTCAATTGCTTTTATGATTAGCTCGTCGCCCACATTTACAAAAGGGCGAAAAATATCCATTTTGCGACAACTTAGCAAAAATCCAAGCTCGATTTTATCGTTGCTTCCTGCATAAGCCGCGATTGATTGTGCCATTATTTCGATATATGTGTAGCTTTCAAGTCGTCCGTTTTCTACAAATGGCGAACTAGGCGGAATTTTCACAGCGCATACTATCTCGCCTTGCTTGATTTCTTTGATTTCGTCCAAAAAAACCATATATCCGCTTTGGGGCAAAATTGATTTTATATTCATACTTTTCCTATCACGCTAACTGCGTTATCTCCGCCAAAAGCAAAGCTTAAATTCATCGCAGTTTTTATGTTCGTCTGTATTTTTTCATCTATTATATTTATTTTTGGCAAAATTTGCTCTTTATCGTAAATTTGAGACGGCAAAATGCCGTTTTTTATGGCTTGAAAGCAAATTCCAAGCTCAATAGCTCCTGCTGCTCCTAGCGTATGCCCAAAAATCGGCTTACTCGAACTACACGGCGTGTTTTTTAGCGTCGAACTTATCGCCACGCTTTCCATAATGTCGTTTGCATTTGTGCCTGTGCCGTGTAAATTTACATAATCCACTTTGTCCAAACCCGCTTTTTGCAAAGCTAAATTTATCGCCTCAATTTGCATAGTGGCACTTGGATTTGGCTGAGTTATATGAAAAGCGTCCGAGTTTGCGTGGTATGAGAGCAAAACAATGTCTGAAATCTCATCACGGCTTAGCAAAAAAACTCCCGCTCCTTCGCCCAAATTCGTGCCTTTTCGGTTAAGAGAGAACGGATTTAATCTCTCATCGCTTAGCACTCCAAGACTCTCAAATCCCAAAACGGTCAAAGTATCGATCCCGTCGCTCCCACCGCAAATCACGGCGTCGCAAATCCCGCTTTTTATAAGCCTTGCAGCTTCGATTACGGCTTTATTTCCGCTAGTACAAGCTGATGAAATCCCCACAGCAACGCTTTTTAAGCCAAAAAAATCTCTCACGAAATTCGCAGGATTTCCCTGAGAGTTTTGCTCTGCGTTGTATCCTTTAAATTCGCCCGTTTTTGCATGATTTTCAAAGGCTTTAAAATTGCTTTGCACGCCTGTTACGGTCGTGCCAATGACCACGCCGACGCGGTGTGAGCCAAATTTAGCAATCGCATTTTTAATCTCATTTTCAATCTGCATAAAAGCAAGGAATAAAATTTGATTTGTGCGATTTGCAAAATCTCCTTTAAATTTAGGGCAAATTTGATCTAAATTTTGCGAAATTTTGCCCAAAACAAAGTTTTTGTTATTATAAAAATTTTCTATTTTTTTAAGGGCTGAGTTTTTGTCGCAAACTGCCTTAAATACGGCGTTTGTATCATTTCCGGCAGAGCTTATGAGCCCAGGGCTACTTAGATAAATTTGCATTTTTGACCTTGTAAATTTGACCTTGCAAATTTATCTCAAATTCGCTTTTTTCGATATTTTCAAGCAAATTTAAAAATAAATTCTCAGCTTCTTTATTTGGCGGTAAAAATCCGTCGTTTTCAAACTCTGCGCAAATTTTTTCACCGCAATTATTTAAACGCAAAAATTTTCTTGCAATCGGGGCTTTTAGCATATCAAGCCAGATAAAATGATAAAATCCATCGCCGCTTCTAGCAAAAATTTGGCTTTTTACGCCGTCCTTTTCTACCAAAAAATGCTTTTGGCTAAATTTGGGCGTATCGCTAAGCGTAAATTTAGCAGCACACCCAAAAAACAAAAAAACCGAAAAAACGGCAATCAAAAATCTCATTTGCAAAGCTCAGCTAAGGTATCTAAATGCCTTTTTGCATCTTTTACAAATGGATTGCTTTTATCCCACGCATAACCCGCTAAAACCGAGCTTATGTAGCGTTTGATTTTGTGATCTTTTTTCGGATAATAAATCACATCTTGGAATTTGCCATCATACCAGCCATCGACATAAACTCTAAATGTATCAACGCCGCTCATTAGCTCTTTTGCGTAGTCATTTTCCCAATCAGCCTTGCCGTTTTTGATCTCGTCTATCACGCATTTTGCGGCGATTTTAGCTGAATACAATGCAATCGTAACGCCTGAGCTAAATACAGGATCTAAAAACTCAGTCGCATTGCCCAAAAGTGCGTATTTATCGCCATACAGACGGCTTACATTTTTTGAATATCCGTTGAGATTTCGCACAGGAGTATCCCAGAGAGCATTGTTTAAAAGCCTTTTTAGCATAGGACATTCATAAACGCATTTTTTAAGAATTTCGGCGTTATTTTCAGGATTTATTTCTAAATTTGATGGATTTATGATATGTTTTTCGCCGACCACACCGATAGAACAACGCCCATTTGAAAACGGAATCAACCAAATCCAAACATCTCTATGAACCGGGTGAGTGGTGATTAAAATCTTATTTCTATCATAAAGCGGCTCGGTTATGTTATCCTCTATATGCGTGAAATACGCACTTCTAGGCGGTAAGTGAGACGGCGTTTCTAAATTTAAAAGTGTCGGCAAAATCCGCCCGTATCCGCTCGCATCAAGGACAAATTTGGCTTCTAAATTTTCGCTAATGCCGTTATTTTCCACGCTTAAAACTGCATTTTGTCCGCTAAAATCGACTGCTTTTACTTCGCATTTATAAGTTACTTCTACGCCCAACTTTTGAACTTCATCTATCAAAAGCTTGTCAAAATCAGCCCTTGGAACTTGAAAAGTCGTCCCGCTTCCAACGCTTGATTTATCGCAAAAATCGATATATGTGTATTTCTCGCCCCACGAAAAAGCAGCGCCGTTTTTGTATTGAAATCCGTAGTTATAAACAGCGTCTAATAGACCTGCTTCTTCAAGGATATTGTTGCAGTTTGAGAGCAAACTCTCGCCGATGACGAATTTTGGCATGGTTTCTTTTTCCAAAACTCGCACTTTAAGACCGGCTTTATGCAAAAATGCCGCCGCCACGCTACCACTAGGACCTGCCCCGATTACCAAAACATCATACATTTTTATCCTTTGAAACAAATTGAAATTAAAAACTGATTATAGAGTAAATATGTTTTAAATCGGATAAATTTTCCCTTGTGATTTTTGGCTTTGATTTCGTTTTGATTTGTGCTTAGCCCGACCCTTGCAAGGTCGCTAAATGCGAGATTTTCTAGCTTAATGATAGCTTCTTTGATGGTGTAAATTTGATAAAAAAAGATTGTTTTTTCGCTTTTATCGCAAATTTGCATTAAATTTTTTTCAAATTCGTTAAAACAAAAATCAATTACGCCGTCAAAATCTCGATCCGCTAAAATCTCCAAATCAAGCCCAAATTTTTTATTTGAAAAGCCAACAGCTGCGATGTGATTTGATAAATTTGCTTTATTTGTTACCAAATTTGGAGAATTTTGCAAATTTAAAGCAGTATTTAAATCGCTCAAATTTAGTAAATTTTCATCAAATTTTTTATGCGAAATGCAAAACTTGCCCCGTTTTTTAATGCGTGATTTAATAGAACGAGAAAGTAAAAAATCAGCAGAATTTTTACGGGATTTATATAGTTTTTTATCTTTTTTATCTAGCTTTGATTTATCAAATTTAAAAATTTTATCGCTAATATAGATTTCAAATCGTTGCATAATTTTATCTGAAATAAAAAGTGGTGGTTAGAGGCAGAATCGAACTGCCGACACGCAGATTTTCAGTCTGCTGCTCTACCGACTGAGCTATCCAACCACGAAATAAAGGGAGCATTGTATTCAAACCCCGCTTAAAATCTATTTAAACGAGCCAGAATACAAAATTTAAAAGGGAGAATTTCAAGAAAAAATCTTGAAATTCAAAAAATTATTTTAAAGCAGCCTTTGCTTTATCAGCTAATGCAGTGAAAGCCTTAGCATCGTTCATAGCAAGGTTTGCTAGGATTTTTCTATCTAATTCGATATTTGCAAGTTTAAGACCGTGCATAAATTTAGAATAACTAATATCGTTGATTCTGCAAGCAGCGTTAATTCTAACGATCCATAGTCTGCGGAAGTCGCGTTTTTTCGCGCGTCTGTCGCGGTAAGCATAAACCAAACTTCTTTCTAATTGTTCTTTGGCTTTTCTGAAATGTTTTCTTCTTGCGCTATAAAAACCGCGAGCAAGTTTTAAAACTTTATTGTGTCTGCGTCTTCTAACAACGCCTGTTTTTACTCTTGCCATATTAATCCTTTCTTAAATGGCGCCCATTTTTGGGTCTTTCCCTATCTTAGGGGAGTTTGAATGACTAGGTCAAAAACTAAAATTATTTACAAAGCATAAGCTTAACAGCTCTAACATTTGTAGAATCTACATAATGTGGGCCGCGCAAATCTCTTTTACACTCGCTAGACTTTTTAGTCAAGATATGGCTGCGGAAAGCTGAACCGCGTTTAATCTTGTTTTTGCCTACTTTAAAGCGTTTTGCTGCGCCACGCACACTTTTCATCTTTGGCATGTTTATCCTTTTTTTTAAGATAAGCTGTGATTATATAATAAAATTTTAAATTTCTGCTGAAATTTAAAAATATTTAAGCTACGCCGAAATTTAAGACTTTTTCGGCGTAATTAGCATACTCACATATCTTCCCTCTAAAATCGGGGCTTTGTCGCGCTCTGCGCTACCTACGAAATTCTCTTCCCAAATTTTGTTTAGCAAATTTACACCAATCTCAGGAGTGCTCATCTCGCGACCCTTCAAAAACACGCGAAGTTTGACATGTTTGCCAGAATCTAGGAATTCTTTTGCGTGTTTTACCTTGTAATTCACATCGTTTTGAGCGATTTTTGCCGAAAATTTTATCTCTTTAATCTCGATGATTTTCTGTTTTTTCTTGGTCTCTTTTAGCTTTTTTTCTTGTTGATAACGGAATTTACTATAATCCATTACCTTGCACACTGGCGGTTTCGCATCTGGCGCGATTAGCACGAGATCGACACCTTGTTTGCTTGCGATTTGCAACGCCTCATCTAGCGAGATTACGCCGTATGCTTCACCATCTTCGCCGATACACCTAACTTCATCAGCCTCGATTTCTTCGTTTAGAAAAACTTCTTTTTTGCTGCTCAAAAATTCACCTCATTTAATTTGTTTTGCACGAAACCCAAGAACTCGCTAAGCCCTAAATTTCGCTGTTCGCGCGCACGCCTATCACGCAATGCGACGCTACGATTAGCCACTTCGTTATCGCCAAGAACGATGATTAATGGCACCTTTTGCTTTTCGGCTGTTCTGATTTTTTTATTTAAAGTTTCGTTTTTGGTTAAAATTTCGCTGTCTATGCCCAATTCGCGCAATCCCGCTGAAATCTCTTTTGCATACGCGCTGTGCGCTTCGCCAATCGGGATAATCGCCACTTGTGTCGGGCAGATCCAAAACGGAAGCTCGCCAGCTGTGTGTTCGATCAAAATTCCTATAAATCTCTCAAAGCTTCCCAAAATAGCTCTGTGAAGCATGACAGGCTGTTTTTTCTCATTGTTTTCGTCAATATAGCCTAGCTCGAAGCGATTTGGCAGGTTGAAATCCACCTGCACGGTGCCACACTGCCATTTTCGACCCAAAGCGTCTGTGATTTTTATGTCGATTTTCGGACCATAAAACGCACCGCCGCCTTCGTCAATGCCGTATTTAAAGCCCTTTTCATCAAGTGCGTCTTTAAGCGCTTTTGTAGCGATCTCCCAGACTTCATCATCGCCCACAGCCTTGGCAGGTTTGGTTGAAATTTCCATTTCGTAGTTGAAATCAAATGCGCCCATTAGCACATCGACGAAATCTAAAATTTCATAAACATTTTCTTTGATTTGGCTTGGCATACAAAAGATATGAGCGTCATCTTGGGTAAATTCGCGCACTCTAAATAACCCGTGCAAAACGCCTGATTTTTCGTGTCTATGCACGACGCCGTATTCGCAAAATTTAAGCGGCAAATCGCGGTATGAGCGAATTTCGCTTTGATAGACTTTGATATGACCCACGCAGTTCATCGGCTTAATGCCGTATTCTTGCTCTTCGATCATCGTAAAATACATATTTTCTTTGTAATTTGTGTAGTGTCCGCTGATTTTCCAAGCGTCTGATTTTAGGATTTCTGGGCCTCTGACTGGCTCGTAACCGCGACGGCGTAGCTGTCGATAAAGCCTTTCTTCGAGTTTTACACGCATTTTCGCACCCGCTGGCAACCAAATCGGAAGTCCAGCGCCGATTTCTTCATCAAATGTAAAAAATTTCATCTCCGCACCAAGCTTGCGGTGATCGCGCTTTTTAGCCTCTTCGAGCATTGTTAGGTGATTTTTTAAGCTCTCTTTGTCAGCAAAAACCACGCCGTAAATTCGAGTTAGCATTTCGCGTGTCTCATCGCCGCCCAAATACGCACCCGCAATCCTAGTTAGCGCGAAATTTCGCAAAAATTTTGTATTTGGCACATGCGGTCCGCGACAAATATCCTCAAAATCGCCTTGCGCATACAAACTCACTTCGCCTTCTGGGATTCGCTTCAAAACCTCGACTTTTAGGTCGTCCTCGGCGTATTTTGCGCTAACAGCGCCTTTGGTAGAGCAAATTTTAACTATATCTTGCTTGGCTTCGGCTAGCTCTTTCATTTTTTTCTCAATCGCCTTCAAATCGTCCTCGCCAAGCTTCTCGCCACCGTTTTTGCTCACGCGCATATCATAATAAAATCCATCTTCAATCGCAGGGCCCACGAAAAATTTCGCGTCTGGGTAGAGTGATTTGACAGCTTGTGCTAACAAATGCGCGCATGAGTGGCGAAGCACTTTTAGCGCGTCAGCAGAGTTATCGAAAAATATCGGTTCTGCGCCATCTGCGCCCTCGCCGATACTTTGAGTATCATAAATTTCACCATTAAATTTATATGCGATAATGTCGCTCATTTTTTTCCTTTTTTACCAAATTTATCTTTTCTACAATAAAAGAATAAGCTGTAATTTTAGCCAATACAACCTTAACCGTAAATTTAAATTTGGCTAAATTTTAAGAAATTTTAAGCGAATTTTGAATTTTCATTAAATTTTGATTTGAAATTTAATTTTTGGATTTTGTATTTTAGTGGTGACCCCTACGAGATTCGAACTCGTGTTACCGCCGTGAAAGGGCGATGTCCTAACCGTTAGACGAAGGGGCCACTTAATTCGGTTAAATTAAAAGGAACGATTATTTTATATAAATTGCGCTTAATTTTCACTTAATAAAGCTGGAATTTTTATAAATTTCGCTAAAATGAAAATATTAAAATTTAAAAAAGGACAAAAATGAAAAAAATAAATTTGATTTTTGCTGGATTTTTGGGAATCGGGGCAGTGTTTTGTGGTTGCGCCAAGCTCACCCCGCAAAAGACGCAAGCGGTGGCGTTTTCGATAATTTCGCCAAATTTGCGCCTAAACGACACAGGGTTTATTAGAAGTTTTAAAAACCAAACCGAGTTGCAGGTCTATTCTAGCGGGGTTAGCGTGCTTTCCTTGGTCGCAAAAAACGAAAGCGTGTGCATGAATAATGCCTGCGATGATGAGCCAACTTTCAATGAGAAATTTTTCAAAAACGCCCATTACAAGGGCTTTTTGGGTGAAATTTTGGGCGCGAAGGCAATCTATGGCGCGAAAAATTTAGCCAAAACAGATTGTGGATTCGAGCAAAATTTGGGCGAAATTTCATACAGCGTCTGCGATGATAGCGGTAAAATTATCAAATTTAGCGACAAAAAAGCCGGGGTAAAAATCAGCGTAAGAGAGCTTTTATGAAGCGTGTCGGAGCCCATGTAAGCGCAGCTGGCGGGGTTTTTAACGCTCCGCTTAACGCGCAAAAAATCGGCGCAGACGCGTTTGCGCTTTTTGTCAAAAATCAGCGCCAATGGAGCGCAAAACCGCTTAGCGATAGCGATATAGCGCAGTTTCGTGCAAATCTCGCCACCACTGGCATACGAGCAGAGCATATCCTAGCCCACGATAGCTATCTCATAAATCTAGGCCACCCAGACCCCACGCTTCGCCAAAAAAGCCTTGACGCCTTTGTCGATGAAGTGTGGCGTTGCGAAAAACTTGGCATAAAACTGCTAAATTTCCACCCGGGCTCACATTTAAATGAAATTTCGCCCCAGCAGTGTCTGCAAAATATCGCAGAGTGCCTAAATTTCGCTATCGCAAACACTAGCGGTGTCAAACTCGTCATCGAAAACACAGCAGGCCAAGGCTCAAATTTAGGCTTTGAATTCGCCCAAATCGCCTACATAATCGCGCGCGTAAGCGACAAGACCCGCATTGGCGTTTGTATCGACACCTGCCACGCCTTCGCCGGCGGATACGACTTTCGCACGAAAGACGCCTATGAGCGCACTATGAGCGAGTTTGACCGCGTCATCGGCTATAAATTTTTATCTGGCATGCACCTAAACGACACCAAAAACGATCTTGGCGTGCGCAAAGACCGCCACGAGAGCCTTGGACGCGGATTTTTGGGGCTGGCAAGCTTCGAAAACATTATGAACGACAAAAATATCGATGAAATTCCGCTCATTTTAGAGACGATTGATGAGAGTATTTGGGCGGAGGAAATCGCGCTACTACGCTCGTTTGTGCGCTAAATTTAGCCAAATTTCGCTACCGCAAGTCTTTAAACACTGCGCCGAAATTTCGGGCGCAGTATTGCAGAGTTGCGTAGCGAAAATTTAAAATTTAAATAAAAAAGGGAAATTTAGCGATTTGCTAAATTTCCCAAAATTTGCAATGAAATTTGCGTAAAATTTTACTTCGCCACAGCTTCGATTTCGATAGAAATTTTTATATCATCGCCTAGCATCGCAGTGCCGCTACCTGGGGCGAAATTAAAATCAGAGCGTTTGATTTTGCCCTCTAAACTAAATCCGATTTTAGCCTTATCGCCCTGTTTTGCCTCGCCACCAAAATCATAATCAAACTCGACCTCTTTGCTCACATCGCGAATCGTAAGCTCACCTTTGACCTTGTCAGGCGCGAACTCTTTCATCTCAAATTTCATATCAGGAAACTTTTCTGAGCCGAAAAAATCGTCAGCTTGCAAGTGAGCGTCGCGTTTTTCGTTGTCAGTAAAAACTGAGGCGGTTTTGACCACGGCGCTTAGTTTGTTTAGTTTGCCGTTCTCGGCGTCAATCTCTGCGCTAAAATCCTTGAAGTTTCCGACCACATTGCTAATGCTCATGTGTTTGATCTTAAAACCTACGCTAGAATGGGCGTTATCGACCTCGTAAGGGGCAGCGTTTGCTAGCATTGCGCCAAGCGCGCATGCACTTAAAATTGACAAAAATTTCATTTTCTCTCCTTTTGAAAAATTTAAAATTTGGATTTTAGCTTATGTTTATTAATAAAAATTATTTATAAGAAATTTTCTGCGAGAAAGGTGCGAAAAATATAAAAATCTATTTTTATCCTTTCTTTTGTAATTGATTTAAAAGCACAATATTTGAAAGTGTGCAATACATACACACACTCCGTTGTTTGTATAATTTTTGGCATTGAATTTTTTAAATTCTTCCTTTAATGCCTGTATGTCAATATCGGTGTTTTGCATAATTTGACTTAATAAATATTTGAAATAAAATTTAGAAAATTAGAAGAATTTGTCTGCGAGTTTCCTCGCAGACAAGAGCTATTACATATATCCGTAGAAATGAGCTAGGATATATCCTAGGAAGCATGAGCTGAATACGCCGATGAAACCAGGGATAATGAAGCTGTGGTTGATAACATATTTACCGATTTTTGTTGTGCCTGAGCGGTCGAATTGGATCGCAGCAAGGTCGCTTGGGTATGTAGGTAAGATGAAATAACCATAGCATGCAGTTGCGAACGCAATGATTGTTCCTGGATTTACACCGATAGCAATCGCTAGTGGAACGAAAGTCGCAGCAGCAGCAGCTTGTGAGTTAAGGAATTTTGAAATCAACATACCAACTACAATGTATGTAAATGGATATGCTTGCATTACCTTACCAAGTGAGCCAGCTAGCATATCGATATGAGCGTGGAACATAGTATCGGCCATCCATGAGATACCATAAATCGCAACAAGCGCAATCATACCGCTGTGGAAGATTTCGTTTTGAGCGATTGTGCCAGCTTTGATACCTGAATAAATCATCATAATAGCAGCTGCAAGAAGCATAAACATTTGGATAGTATCAACCATACCAAGAGTTTTTGAGCCTTTTGTGCTTGTAGCTACATCGATTTTTGCGTTTTCGTAAGTTTTAGTTTCGCCTTTTGCATTTACATAAGTTACATTTGCGCCGTCTTGGCTAACTTTGTAAGTTTTGCCGTCTTTATCTTTAACCTCGACACCTTGTGCAGTTTGAGATAGTTTAGATTTATCTTTTTTAACGCTCATTTTTGTCTCAGCACCGCTTAACATCATAGTTCCGTCGCTGATTTTTACTTTGTCTAGAACTTTTGAGCTATCGCCTGCATCTACGATATTAACGATAGCAGCGTCTTTTGAGATAGACCATGTCGGGCGAAGTTGTTTGTAATAACCCAAAACCGCAACAACAACGATTGCTGAAAGGAAGATATACATAACATTCCATTGTTTTTGTGGAAGTTTAACACCAACTAGTGATTTAGCGTCATCAGAACCATAGATGATTTTTCTTTGCTCTGGATCTTTAAGTTTAGCTTGGAATTCCTCATCTTTTTCAAGGCTTTTACCGCGGAATACTGAGTATGTGCTGATACATAGCATACCGAAGAAAGTAGAAGGAATAGTTACTTTAAGAAGGTCAAGGTAGCTAGAAAATCCCTCGATTTGAGCACCAGCACCTAGCAATACAGCCACGATAGAAACACCAGCAACTGAAACTGGGCTAGCGATAATTGCTAATTGTGATGAAACGGTAGTAGCTGCCATTGGACGCTCTGGGCGCACACCACTTTTCATAGATACATCGTAGATAATCGGCAAAAGTGTATAAACTGTGTGACCAGTACCGCAAAGAACTGTCAAAGTCCAAGCACACATTGGTGCAACATAACAAACTAATTTTGGATTTTTTCTCAACGCTTTTTCAGCAAGTTGAAGCATAACATCCAAACCACCCGCAGCCTGCAATGTAGCTGAGGCGACAACAACCGCAAGGATTGTCAAAATAACATCAACGGCTGGTTTGCCCGGAGACATTTTGAATAAAAATACGAGTATAACTAAACCTATACCACCTAAAATACCAAGAGCCATACCACCCTTTTTGGCACCATAAAACAGACACGCCAAAACTATTATCAACTGAATAGTAAATTGGACGCTCTCAGACAAACCTGTAAGAAACTCCATCGCTTCTTCCTTTCCTTAAAAAATACTTATTTTATTATATCAATATTTCTTTTAAAGAAATATAAATAAAATTCAAAATATTGAATTTTTATAGAATAAGTGTTAAAAATTTATTTATAATACTTATTCAAAATTTAGAGTTATCTTTTCTCTACATGTAATCCAGCCCAAGTTTGCGCTGTCGCCATAGCCTCGACGATATTTATATTGACATGATGAGGCATATTTATGCAATTTAGCACGATTTGTGCTATATCCTCTGCCTTAATCGGATCTGTGTTTTCATAGACCTTTTTCGCCCTTGCTTTATCACCTTTAAATCTCACATCGCTAAATTCAGTCTCGCAAATACCCGGCGCGATCTCTGTTACGCGAATACCAGTGCCGATTAAATCGTTTCTGATATTTCTGCTAAATTGCTTCACAAACGCCTTGCTTGCGCCATAAACATGGCTTCCAGGATACGGCCACGCACCAGCAGTAGAGCCGATATTGAAAATATAGCCATTGCCACTTTGCAAAAGTAGTGGCAAAACTGCCTTTGTAGTGTAAATAACGCCCTTGATATTCGTATCGACCATAGTCTCTAAATCCTCGATTTGAGCGTCTTTAATGCCATCTAGACCTAGTGCGAGACCAGCATTATTTACCAAAATTTCGACATCTCTATACTCACTCGGCAAACTCTCCACAGCCTTAAAAATTTCATCTTTATTTCGCACATCAGCTGCGATTATATGGGTATTTCCTAGCTCTTTGGCCAAATTTTCTAATCTCTCTTTTCTGCGCCCAAGAGCGATGATTTTATAGCCCTCTTTACTCAAAATTCTAGCTATCGCCTCGCCAAAACCACTCGTCGCACCTGTAATAAAAGCTGTTTTTTTCATAATTTTTCCCTATTTTATAAAGCTAACTTCTGGCAAAATTTCCGCCAACGCCTCATCTTTTTTCTTGTTAAATTCGACCTTATTTTTCTCAAAAAGATTATTGCCTTTCGCGTCGATTGATACGATTAGTGGGCCAAATTCTTTGACTTTACAATTCCACAAGGTCTCTGGCATACCAAGCTCCATCCAATCAGCGCTTACGATTTCCTCGACCTCCATAGCAGCGATTACTGCGCACCCTGCTGGGAAAACGCAGTGCAATGCGCCAAAATCCTTGCAACCATTTTCTGTATTGCTAGCCATTCCCCCCTTGCCTACGATTACTCTAACGCCCGTTTTTTCGATAAATTCATACTCAAATTTCTCCATACGCATGCTTGTCGTAGGTCCTACTGAGACGATTTCGTATCTATCCTCGCCACCAGCGCTTGTTTTTTTGATAATAGGGCCTGCGTGCAGTATCGCCCCGCCACGAATATCAAGTGGCAAAGGCATATTTTTTTCAACCACGCGCCTGTGAGCCACATCGCGACAAGTTACGATATTTCCGCTTAGATAAATGATATCGCCAATTTTAATATCCTCTAAATCCTCCCTAGAAATCGGAGTTTGCAAAATTTTCTTATTCATATTTATAGTCCTTATGAGATGTCACGGTAAAGCTTAAATCGCCGTTCCAAACGATATTCGCGCGTCTGTGCGACCAACAGCCTGTATTTACAGCCACAGCGATGACTGAGGGGTGACGAGCTGAGTTTTCAATATGCACGCCAAGCACCGAGCTAGCTCCGCCCATACCTTGCGGGCCAAGGCCGATTTTGTTAATGCCATCTTCTAGCAATTTTTCGGTTTTTGCGGCGCGTTCGTTTGGATTATGCTTTCCAAGCGGGCGAAACAAAGCCTTTTTTGAAAGCAACGACGCCACATCTATCGAGGTTGCCACGCCCACGCCCACGACTAGCGGCGGACAGGCGTTTAGGCCATAGCTTGTCATTATATCCATTACGAATTTCACCACGCCCTCATAGCCCATACCAGGCATTAGCACGCCGGCTTTTCCAGGAAGCGTGCAGCCGCCTCCTGCCATGTATGTATCAATCTCGCATTTATCGCTACCAGGGACTATTTCCCAAAAGATCGAAGGCACATCTTTTCCGACATTTTTGCCGGTGTTGTATTCATCAAAGGTCTCAACACTGTTGTGGCGAAGTGGAGCTTCTTTTGTCGCACGCAAGACGCTTTCACGCAAAATTTGCTCTAATTCGCCAATTAGCGGAAATTTCGCGCCACATTTTACGAAAAACTGAATCGCGCCAGTATCTTGACAAGAGGGGCGATTTAGCTCTTTGGCAAGCTCTTGGTTTTTAAACATTGTCTCATAAATCGTCTTTGCTAGTGGCGCATTTTCTTTGCTCGCTAGCTCCTTTAATTTCGCCGTGACATCATCTGGCAAAATTTTGCCACTGTATCCGACGAGACTAGCCATGACGGCGGTCATTTTCTCTACATTTTCCACGCTCTCTCCTTATAAATGATTGATTATACTCGCATTATACGCTGCGCCGTATCCGTTGTCAATATTTACGACACTAATGCCGTTTGCGCACGAATTTAGCATACCAAGCAAGGCTGCCACACCACCAAAACTCGCCCCATATCCCACGCTCGTAGGCACAGCGATGACTGGGGCTTTGACAAGGCCTGCAATCACGCTAGGAAGGGCTCCTTCCATGCCTGCTATGACGATTAGGACTTTGGCTTTTTGGATTTCATCAAGCTTCAAAAACAGCCTATTTATCCCAGCCACGCCCACATCGGTGATTTTGCGCACATCATTACCCAAAAATTTCGCCGTCTCGTATGCCTCTTCCACAGCGTAAGAATCAGATGTGCCAGCCGAAATGATACCGATATAACTTTCGGTAAGTTTTGGCTCGTTTATGATAATGCTTATCGTGCGGCCGACCTCGTTAAATTTGGCAAGCGGGAAGTCTTTTTGCAAAATCTCAGCCACCTGCGAATTTGTGCGCGTGATTAGGACATTGTTGCCATTTTTCACACACTCGCGCGCGATTGCCAAAATCGCCTCAGCACTTTTTCCCTCGCCATAAATCACCTCGCCTACGCCACTTCTAAGCTCTCTTTGCATATCGACCTTAGCACAGCCGATATCGGAAAATGGGTAGTTTGCGAAATACTCGACGACCTTTTCATCAGAAATTTTGCTACCCTTAATTTGGGCGATTAAGTCCAAAATTTCAGCCTTTTTCATTTAAAACTTCCTTTCTAAAACCCTTTAAATCGAGCAAAATTTCATCAATTTGTGAAATTTCATCTATTTTTTGAATAATTTTTGCAAAATTTTCACTCGCCACAAATTCGCTCATCAGCGCTCTTGGCATTTCGATTTTTAAATTTCGCCCATTATAGCGCGCTCTGATGTTTGCAAAGCCGTTTTGTATGAGTAAATTTTCCACACGCTCAACCAATTTTAAATCATCTGCGCTAAATTCGCGCCCGTGAGGCAAACGAGTTAGCAAGCACGCAAAGCTAGGCAAGTCCGCGCTTTCTAGGCGCAGGGTGCGTGAATACTCCCTAATTTGGGCTTTGGTTAAATTTATCAGTGGCGAAATGACGCCAAGCTCGCGCACAGCGCGAAGTCCTGGGCGATCTTCGCCCAAATCATCTTTGTTTGTGCCGTCTGCGAAATTTGAAAATCCCAAATTTCGCCCAAATTTAATTAAATTTTCGAATAAATTTCTTTTGCATAAATAACAGCGATTTTGCGGATTATTCGCGATTTCTTGCGGGGTTTGAAGTTCTAAAATTTCGTGGCGAAATTTGTGAATTTTAGCAAAATTTATAGCCTGCGAAATTTCGCGTTCGCTCATATATGGCGTTTTTATGGTAAGCGCGATGAAATTTGCGCCCAAGATTTCGCCCGCCACGCAGGCTAAAAACGAGCTATCCACCCCGCCAGAAAAGGCCAAGGCGAGATTTTTAAGCCCTCTAATCTCTTCCTTTAAAGTTTCCATTTTCATACTCTTTGATCGCCGCAGCTCTCACCGTAGCGATATTTGTGCCAAATTTTTGTGCCAAATTTTTGCAATCATCAAATTCGGGCTTGATTTTTTCTCCGCCCTCAAATTTGCAAATTTTAATCCTAACCTCGCCAAATTTCGTATTCACAGCGCGAATTTGGCGCGGAAGTTCTGTTTTTTGCACAGAAATTTCACGCACCCCAATCGCTGTGGTATGGCGAAAAATCAGCTCTTTTAGCGCGGGTGCGTCGCTAGATTTAGCTAGCACACTAAGCTTCGTGCCAAGGCGCGATTTTTTCATATTCACAGCCTCGCTAAACACATCAAGTGCGCCAGCATTTAGTAAAATTTCGCTCGCCAGCGCCAAGCTCTCAGCGTCCATATCATCGATATTTGTCTCGATTAAAACCTGCCCTGATTGAGCCAAGCGCTCATCTTCGCAAATCATAATTTTAAGCAAATTTGCAAATTTAGCTTCCTTGCTTCCAGCCCCGTATCCAGTGCGCAAAATTTTAGCGCTAAATTCGGCGCAAAATTCGCTCGTTAGAGCCTTTGCGATACCTGCGCCAGTAGGTGTCGTCTGCTCAAAATCACCGCCAAATTTCACAGGCACGCCAGATAAAATTTCACTCACCGCGGGTGCTGGCACGCTTAAAATTCCGTGAGCGCACCTCACAAATCCCCCGCCAAGGGCAAGTGGCGAGCAAAGCACTCGCGAAATCCCAAGCGATTCGAAGCAAATCGCGCTTCCTACGATATCGACTATGCTATCGGTGCAACCAACCTCGTGGAAATGGACATTTTCTAGGCTACTTTGGTGGATTTTTGCCTCCGCTTCGCCGATGATAGTGAAAATTTCGATTGATTTTTCTTTTACAAAATCGCTTAAATTTGAAGAATTTATTAAATTTACAATGTCTTTAAAAGTGCGTCCATGCTCATGGAAATGGGGCGTCGTGCTCCATTTGCGCTTTAAAATCACATCTACTTTCGTAGCGTTTATGCCAGATTTTAAAACCTTTTTGGCGCAAATTTCATACTCACTAGAAATTCCTAGCTTTTCGAGGCTGTGTTTTAAGAAGCCAAAATCTACGCCAAGGTCGATAAATGCGCCAAGGCACATATCTCCGCTAATGCCACTGGCGCAGTCTAAATAGATAAATTTACTCAAATTTTTGGAACCGTCATTGAACCAAATGGCAAAATCACAATCTTAGCGTCTTTGCCCTTCTCACTAAGCGCGTCATCTAGGGCTTTTTGCAAATCATGATATGGCTTTAAATGCACGGCTCTCATCTCATCGTCGCTTAGATCGCTAACCGCCCAAGTCTGCGCCCAAAGCCCAATCTCAGCCATTTTGCCAGCTTTGTGATAGCCTAGGTGAAATTCCTCTTGAATTTTTTCTAGCACTTTTTGTGGCGTATCGGCTGATGCCATGAGGTTAAAAAACGGCTTAGGACCGATACCCGTGCGACATTTGGCCACCATGATAAGCACGCCACCCTGGGCTAGGGCTAGTTTGCCGTTATCTAGGGCTTTTTGGGCTTGGTATAAATCCACATCCATTGGATATGGGGCTACTGAGATTACGATATCAGCTTTTTGAGGGATTTTGACGCAAAATACCTCTTCTGCCTTTTGAATACAATCATAAAATGTATCATTTAAATCGCCACTATTTACATAATAAATATTATGGTCGCTATCTAGCACCGTCATAATCGCAAATACATCGATATGAGTTAGCACTTTCATCGCATCGACCATATCCTCATGCACAGGATTGCCCTCTAATCGCAAAGCCTGCGCATCGTGGCTAAGGGCTAGTTTGTGGTTTTGCTCGATAGTTTCGTATTTGGCAACGCCTGGCAAAAACGCCTTTCTACCGCCTGTGTAACCTGCGAAATAGTGCGGTTCGACCGAGCCGATTGGGATAACCTTTTTCGCGTTTGCTACGATTTTGTTTAGATACATTTGGGTTTTGTTGCTACTCTCGCCCAGATAGACCATTTCATCGTTTTTAGAATCGTGGCTGTGAGCCTCGCCTTTGGCCTTGACCTCAGCCCAAATTTCTTTTGAAAAAATCATCTCATACTCATCTTCGGTCGGATCTCTGTGGCAGCCGTTTGCGATGATAAAGGTTTTCTTTTTATCCCTGATTTTTGGATAAATTTCTTTTAAAATTTTAGATGTCGGAGTTGGGCGCGTGCCGTCATTTACGATGATTACGATCTCTTCATCGCCACTTATGAACTCATCAAAAGTTTTTTGATTTATCGGATTTTGCATTGCTTTTTTGATAAGCTCGGCCTCGTCAAATTTCTCAACCTTATTCGGATTGAAAATCCCCAAAAGATTTTTTTCGTCAAAATTTATGTTTAAAACATCATCTTTGCCATAACGAATTGGAACTTGCATTTTTCACCCCTTGATTAAAATTGAATTTTTCGATTGTATCAAAAATTTTATTTAAAAGAGATTTATGTCACAAAAATTTAACTTAATTATCAAAATTTAAGTTTTTTGCGGTAAAAAACCTTGCTAAACGCAAATTTAGCAAGGCGAAATTTTAAAAATTTAAAGCTTAAAGTAGATTATAAATGTCATCTAACAAGAAGTATTTTTTCTCGGCTGTGCCCTTGTAATATGGGGAAATGTGGTTGTTAAACTCTGTTTCAAAAAAGCCGGTTTTAGATAGCTCCACAAGCGCAGCGTCGATTGCTTTTAGCAAATCTGTGTTGCCCTTTTGCACGCCGATTGAGTTAAACTCAGAGGCTCCGAGGTTTTTTTGCGGGACTTCGACTTCTCTATTTATCACTGGAAACGCCATTACGATGATGTTTTCATCAGCATAAGCATCGCCTTGATTTTCAAGTAGCGCCCTAGCACAGCCACCAGCGCTATCGCACTCTTTGATAGTATAGCCTTGTTTTTGGAAATATTTTTCGCCGATACTTCCTGGCATGGCTAGGATTGTTTTGTCTTTTAGATCTTTTATGCTTGTTATCGCGTCTGCTTTGCGGGTTAGGATACCGACATTTACGCTAAAATACGGACTGGAAAAATCAGCGAGCTTCTCGGTCTCAGCAGTAGGGACTAGGGTCGAGACAGCCATATCCACAGCGCCATCTTGCAACAATCTATAAGAAGCTTCGTCGTTTGCAGAGGCTACGAACTCTACCTTTCCCTCGCTACCTGCGAAAATCTTCGCAGCCACAGCCTCGGCTAGGGTTATTTCAAAACCCTCGTATTTGCCGTCAGTTAGCTTGCCAAATGGAGCCTCGTCATCATGGACAGCTATTAGAATTGTTCCGCTAGATTTGATTTCTGCTAGGCTTTTGGCGCAAACTCCGCTAAAAAGTAGCGCACTAGAAGCTAGTGCGAATAAAAATTTATTCATTTTTTTTCCTTTTTTTAGATTGATAAAATTTAGGACTAATTATATACTTAAATTATTTAATTAAATTTTAAAATACATAGTATTTTGATAAATTTACCAAAGTATTGTATTTTTACCTTTTAAAGCTAAATATTCATTACATTTACTAAAATGTCTGCACCCAAAAAACCCACCGCGCGCCAATGGGCTAGGGTGCGGGGCTGTAAGAATCAAATGGCGATTTGCGTCGATCAAATTTGCCTTTTTTATGGCGAAATTTCCCCAGAGCATAAAGACTAAATTTTCGCAGTTTTCGCTGATTTTGGCGATTATAGCGTCTGTGAATTCGCCCCAGCCAAGCTTTGCGTGCGAATTTGGAGCACCTGCACTCACGCTTAGAGTGGAGTTTAGTAGCAGCACGCCCTGCCTCGCCCACGGGGTCAAATCACCCCCACTTATAGCACACGAGCCGATATCTGCGGTGATTTCTTTGAAAATATTTTTTAGGCTTGGCGGGATTTTTACCCCCTCTGGCACGCTAAATGCTAGCCCCATAGCCTCGCCTGCGCCGTGGTAGGGGTCTTGACCTATGATTACGACTTTTAAATTTGATAATGGGGTCAAATTTAGGGCGTTAAAGATTAAATTTAGCGGTGGGTAAATTTGGGTAGTTTGTGAAATTTGAGCTAGATTACGCTCTAAATTTTTGAAATTTTCGCTTTGAAATTCGGCGCGCAGTAGATTTCTCCACTCGCGCGCACTAAGAAATGAGGCTAAATTTAACACTAAATTTTGCCCCTAAATTTAGGCTGGTTTTGGTCCTACGGCCTTAGCCACGATGTATCCGACTAGACCTGAGACGATAGAGCCGATGAAAACAGCGAGTTTGTCTGTGTGGTGATAAATGTCGCTTCCGCCATAAGCTAGACCATCGACAAATAGCGCCATTGTAAATCCAATACCGCAAATTATGCTTACAGCGTATAGTTGCGCCCAGTTTGCGTTTTCTGGCAAGTAGGCGATTTTGCCCTTGATAAGTAGCCAACTAAATGCGAAAATTCCAAATTGTTTGCCGAAAAATAAGCCAAGCGCGATACCCATTGGAACTGGGCCAAATAGATAGCTAGGGCTCATGCCAGCTAGGCTTACGCCCGCATTTGCAAAGGCAAAAATCGGCAAAATGAAAAAATTCACAGGATACGCAAGTCCGTGCTCCATATCTTTTAGCATTGAGCCAGAGCGAGTTTGCAATGGGATACAAAATCCAGCCACAACGCCAGCGATTGTCGCGTGGATACCAGAGTTTAGCACCATTACCCACAAAATAAGCGACATAATGACAAAAAGCAGTTTTTTATCCACCTTCATTTTATTCATTATAAACATAATCGCCACGCAAATTCCTGCGCCGATTAGGTAAGAGATATTTATCGTAGATGAGTAGAAAAGCGCAATAATCAAAATCGCGCACAAATCGTCCATAATCGCTAGTGTTAAGACGAAAATTTTAAGACTTGCTGGAATTCGTTTGCCAAGTAGCGCCATTACGCCCACGGCAAAGGCAATATCAGTAGCCGTAGGAATCGCCCAGCCCTTCAAAGCCTCGCTATCGCCCCAGTTAAGCACCGCAAAGATAATCGCAGGCGCCATAACACCACCAAGAGCGGCAAAGCTAGGAAGCAAAATTTGAGAAAAATGGCGAAGCTGACCTTCGATTTTTTCGCGTTTTAGCTCCAAACCGATAGCGAAGAAAAATATCGCCATTAAAAAGTCGTTTATCCAAAAGTGCATATCCTCATCGAGTTTTAGTTTGCCGATACCCATGACGATGTGCGTGTGGATAAACTCGCGATAATACGGAGATAAAATATCGACATTTTGTGCGATGATAGCAAATACTGCGGATAAAAGGAGGATTACGCCAGCACTACTTTCGCTGGATAGGATTTTTTTGATTATGCGTTGCATGATTCTCCCTTTGAACAAATTTGTCTATTTTAGTATAAATTTCATTAAATTCTCATTGATTTGGCATGATTAACATAGCATAAAGTATGCCTATCATCAGAATCGTTGGAATTTCATTTAGCGCACGGAAATACTTGCCACTTTTTTTACAGGCGTCTTTTTCGAATTTAATCAAATAATAATGAAGCCAAAAATGATAAGCCACCATTAAAACAGCGCAAAGTAATTTTAGGTGGAAATAGCCCATTTTCATAAGTCCCGGATTTAGCAAAATCAGCATAACCGCGCTAAAAATCGTAACCGCCAAAGCTATCCAGCCAATGGCGTGGTAGAGCATTTTTTCCATTTTTTTCACAACTTTGACAAAATTTGGATTGTCCAAATTCTCAGCGTGATAAACATATAGGCGCGGCAGATAAAACAGCATCGCCATCCACGAAATAAAGCCCACAAAGTGGATAAATTTAAACCAATAATAACTCATTTTCCTTCCTTTCAATCTCTCATTAAAATATCTTTTCTAGCTTCAAATTCTTCCTTGCTAATCGCCCCTTTTTGAAAAAGCTCGTATAGGGCCTCTACCTTTTTAAGACGCTGTGAATAATCCTCAGCCACGCCTTCGCCGGCTTCTTCGTTGATATCCTCGACCCAAATTCCTACGAAAAATAGGTCAAAAAGCACCCAAAGAAGCCAAATCGGCAAAATCACAAGCCCTAGCAAAAAATACAGCGTAAAAATCCCAGCCCAATACAGCCCGATTTGCGCAAATCCACTGACAAATTTACCACAATAAATTCGGTGCAAACCGCCACCAATCGGCAATCCCACAGCCCACGAAAAAGCTCCGGCAAACCACAGCGCATACGCGATATAATTGTTTCTTTTCAAATTTTGCCTTTCTTTGAAATTTTCAAATTTTGCCACAAAAATATGACAATTGCCAAATCAATCATCACATCGGCAAAGTTAAAAACCGCAAATTCAAACCATTTGTGCCACGCCACATAATCCACAACTCCGCCGTGGATAAAGCGATCTAGCACATTTGAAACGCCACCACCTAGCAAAATGCCAAAAGGAAGCCAGTGAGCGTTAAAAAGCTCTTTTTGACTAAAAACATACCATGCCAAAAGCGCGATTAGCCCAAGCTGGATAAATTTCAAACTCTCGCCCAAAAAAGCTAACATCGAAAACGCCACGCCTCTATTAAAGGTCAGTATCAGCGAAAAATACTCACCCTCCCACGAAAAACCATTTAAAAATATAAATTTTATAAATTGATCAAGTGCCAAAACAAGCGTAAAAATCAGGACAAATTTAATAAATTTTCTAGTCATTTAACGCTTTTTTAAAAAATTTTTCTGCTTCGTTCGCCCATTTTTCCAGAGCTTTTGCGTTTTTGCCCTCAAAAAGCAAACGGATCAAATTTTCCGTGCCAGAGTAGCGAAACAGCGTGCGAATTTTATCTTTTTTGATCTCTTCTTCAAGCTCTTTTAGTCCAGCGATTTTTTCAAGCGGTTTTTTGGTCGTAATCTTTAAATTTCGCAAAATTTGCGGATACGGCTTAATTAAATTTGCTAACTCGCTCGCTTTTTTATTCATACTTAGCATACATGCGGCAAATTGAAGCGCAGACGCGATTCCATCGCCTGTTTTAGCATAATCGCCAAAAATCACATGTCCGCTTTGCTCGCCACCGAAATTCGCCTTTTTCTCTTTCATCATTTCAAGCACAAATTTATCGCCCACACTGCATCTATGCACGGAAATTTTGTGTTTTGCCAAAAAATCATCAAGCGCGCCGTTACTCATCACAGTTGCGATGATTTGGTCGTTTTGAAGCTTGCCAAGCTCTTTTAGATACAGCGCCAAAACGCCAAGCAAAATATCTCCGTGTAAAATTTGACCGCTATCATCGACTACGACCAATCTATCAGCGTCCCCGTCAAAGGCAAATCCCACATCAGCGCGCAATCTTTTTACTTCGCTTGCCAAATTTTGCGGAGCCAAGGCGCCACAATTTTCGTTGATATTTTTTCCATTTGGCTCATCGCCTAGGACTATCACTTCTGCGCCAAGCTCGCTAAACACCGTCGGAGCGACCTTGTAGCTTGCGCCATTTGCGCAATCAAGCACAATGCGAAGTCCATGCAGGGTTTTGTTTTTTGGAAAAGAATTTTTAAGCTGGACAATGTATCTGCCGATAACATCATCGACGCGCCTTGCCACGCCGATTTCCATCATTTGCTTTCTAGCCTCGGCGATTAGCTCGTCGCTAAAATAGATTTTTTCGATTTCAGCTTCCTCTTTTTCATCGAGTTTAAAGCCCGTGTGATCAAAAAATTTAATACCATTATCATAGTATGGATTATGCGAAGCGCTTATCATAATTCCGCCATCACAGCGCATATCCTCTGTCAAAAACGCGATTGCTGGGGTTGGCATAGGGCCTATTTGGCGGACATTATATCCCACGCTAGTAAGTCCAGCCACAATCGCAGTTTCTATCATATAGCCACTTCGCCTAGTGTCTTTACCGACTAAAATCATATTTGTAACGGAATTTTTCCTAAAATAAATTCCAGCTGCCATAGCTAGTCGCATAGCAAGTTCAGCTGTCAAAAACTCGCCCGCTCTGCCCCTGACGCCGTCAGTTCCGAAAAGTTTCATAAATTTAATCCTTTATAAATCAAAATTCTCGCAATATTAGCAAAAAAAGTTTAATAATCGAATTTCTTTTAAAAATTGCTTAATTTCAGCAACGCTTAAAATTTTTGTAGTATAATCACGAGTTTAATATTTTCATTTAAAGGGATAAAAATGGCAAATCACAAATCAGCCGAAAAACGCGCTAGACAAACTGTGAAAAAAACAGAGCGCAATAGATTTTACCGCACAAGAGTAAAAAACATGACAAGAGCGGTAAGAGAAGCAGTAGATAGTAAAGACCTAGCAGCAGCCGAGGTAGCGCTAAAAGTAGTTAATCAAAGCTTCCACGCTTTCGTTAGCCGTGGATTTTTGAAAAAAGAAACTGCAAGCAGAAAAGTTAGCCGCTTGGCAAAACTAGTAAATACACTAAAAGTCGCATAATTATCATTAAATGTTAGCCCAAAAATTACAACCCTTTTTAGACCGATACGAGGAGCTTTCACGGCTCCTTAGTGATCCAGGTATCGCAAGCGATATTTCAAATATGACAAAGCTTTCCAAAGAGCAAAGAGGTATCGAGCCGATAAAAAACGCCGCAGATAGGTATATAAAGGTTGTCGCTGATATCGAGGAAAACAAAAATTTATTAGGCGATCCTGAGCTTGGCGAGCTTGCCAAAGAGGAGCTTAAAAATTTAGAACTCGAAAAAGACGAACTCGAAGAGCAAATCAAAATTTTACTTCTTCCAAAAGATCCAAATGATGATAAAAATATCTTCCTTGAAATTCGCGCTGGAACCGGTGGCGACGAGGCTGCGCTTTTTGCGGGGGATTTGCTAGGGGCGTATTTGCGTTATGCTGAACTTCGCGGCTATAAATGCGAAATCGTAAGCCAAAGCGAAGGAAGCGTGGGCGGCTTTAAAGAAGTTATTTTGCTTGTTAAGGGCGATGGGGCGTATTCTAGGCTTAAATTCGAAGGCGGCACACACAGAGTCCAAAGAGTGCCTGAAACCGAAAGTCAAGGACGCGTGCATACTTCTGCTATCACGGTTGCCGTAATGCCAGAGATCGAAGATAGCGAAATCGAAATCAAAGATAGCGATTTGCGTATCGATGTCATGCGTAGCTCAGGGCATGGCGGACAATCCGTAAATACCACTGATAGCGCCGTTCGTATCACCCATATACCAACAGGTCTAGTCGTAACCAACCAAGACGGCAAAAGCCAACACAAAAACAAAGAAGCTGCGATGAAAGTGCTAAAAGCTAGGCTTTATGACTTGCAAGAGCAAGAACGCCTAGAAAAAGAGCGCGCCGAACGAAAAGATCAAGTCGGCACAGGCGATAGAAGCGGTCGAATTCGCACCTATAACTACCCGCAAAACCGCATTAGCGACCACCGCATAAATTTAACACTTTATCGCTTAGACGCGATAATGGCTGGCGGACTTTTTGATGAAATCATCGATCCGCTCATCACAAACGCACAGGCCGAAGCGATTGCAAACGCAGGGCTGTAAAGCTAAATTTATCTATAAATCAAATTTAATCAAAATTTTATCTGTTTTTAATGGGGAACTATAATCCCCTTTTTAAATTTTAAAAAGGAAATTTCATGGGAATTTGGCAAAAAACTTTTGGCGGATTAGACAAGGCGTATTATTTTAGACATTTTATCTTTGGCGCAGTTTTGGCTGTGATTTTGATCTGGGCGCAAAGCTACTCGGCAGAAAGCATGAGCGCAAGGACTGGCAAGGAATTCGCTGGTATGGATTTTTTTATCTATGTATTTTATGCGATTTGCGCGCTTTTGTATCCGTATGCGAGATTTGTGTATGAAAGTATCGTAAATTTCATCATCGGAAACAACTTTTTTATCGTAAATGCCGTGTTTTTGCTCATTTGGAAACTTGTAGTTATGATAGTGCTTTTTGCGTTTTCTATCATCATCGCACCCGTTGGCCTAGCGTATCTATACTACTATCACACAAAAAACCGCACATTTGACGAAAATTCAAGCGATTATTTTGAATTTATAGAAAAAGGCGACGAAAAATAAAAAATAGTGAAATTTAAACGAAATTTATTCTAAATTTTGCTATTCTCTTTCGAATTTTAATCAAAAGGATAGCTATGAGCAAAAAAGTATTTATCTGCGTTGATGAAAATGCGCTTTTAAAACCTGTTTGCGATTATGGAATCTACACTGCAAAGCGTCTTGACGCCGAGGCTGTGTTTATCCATGTAATCGAAACCCCAGAGCTTGGTCAAAATTTTTACGGACTTGCAGCTGGCGGGATAGTTTTGGGCGAAAATGATATGGTAATGTCGCAGTATGGGGCGTTTGACGGCAAAGACAACGAAGTAGATGAGGGCAAAATCAAAGCATGGTTAGATAAATGCGTAGATGAGGCAAAGGCTCAGGGCGTGAGCGCTAGCGCGATTTTGCGCGACGGCGATTTTATCGAAATCATCGAAGAATACAAAGATGAGGCTAGAATTTTCGTGCTAGGCATAAAGGGCACAAACAGCGAAGATGTGGGCTTTAACGCAACTATGCTGATTAAAGAAATGAAGGTTCCAGCCCTTTTGGTAAATAAAGATTTCAGCCCGATAAACTCCGTGCTTGTGGCGTTTGACGGCACAGAGGCTGCGCAAAAAACTCTAAATTTCACAAAAGAGGCCAAGCTTCTAAAAGACGCGAAAAAATATGTCATAAATGTAAATAACGACGCCGAGGAATCGCAAAAAACGCTTGAAATCGCAAGAGAAATTTTAAAGGGCGAAAACGCCGAATTTGTAAGCGTTTCAGGCGATGTGCCAGGCGATGAGATTATCAAATATCGTCGCGCAAACAACCTCGATTTAATCGCGACTGGCGCATTTACGAAGAGTTTTTTCAAAAAGCTTTTTGTAGGAAGCGTTTCAGAGGATATCTTGCACAACGCTCTTGTGCCGATTTTAGTTCTAAGTTAAAATTTGGGGCAAATTAGCCCCAAATTTACCAAATTTCTTTAAATTTCAAAATTCTATCAAATTTCAAAATTTCACCAAATTTTGCGCCTAAATTTTAGCCTTTAAAACGGCAAATCACGCCCCGCTCACTCGCAAATAAAACTTTACCTTTTGCCTTTTTCTTAAATTTATCGTAAAGCCTACCTGCACTCATGCTCTCGCCGATGACAGTTTTGGTGCTGTTTGCGACATAGCCGATTTTGCCAAAACCCTCCAATTTCACGACGATTGCCTCGCGGTCGTATTTATTATCTGGCTCTTTTTCGAGATTTACGACCATATTTTCCTTCAAAAATTCCCACCCATAGTAGAAATTTAGCCCAGTGATTGTGAAATAAATCTTTTTCATTTCGCGCTCCTTTCCTAAAATTTCCACTATTTTAGCGTGAAATTTTGACATATTATGTCGAAATTTAAATTTGTCCTTCCCACAAATCAAGCGCAGTTTTTAGCCTAGATAGACCATCAACCACATTTTTGCGCGAAGTTGCGATATTTAATCGCAAAAATTTCTCTCCGCCCTTGCCGTATTGCGCGCCGTGGCTTAGGAAAAGCCCTGTTTTTTGGCGGATAAATTTGGCTAATTTCGTGCCCTCATCGCAATACCCGCTTACATCAAGCCACATTAAATATGTCGCATTTTGCGCTACGCTACGCACTTTTGGCAGTTCGCGCGCAATAAATTCATTGACAAATTTGCGGTTTGCGCTCACATACGCTCTCATCTCTTCTAGCCACGCTTCGCCCCGCTCAAACGCCGCAATCGCCGCAATTAGCCCAAAAAAGCTAGGCTCTGCGATATCATCGCCATTTAGCGCACGGCTGACTTTTTTATGCAGTTTTGGATTTGGGGTAAAAACAGCCGCTGTTTGCAAACCAGCGATATTAAACGCCTTTGTGGGAGCTATGATATTTGCACTTAAATTCGCACAAACCTCGCTAGCAGCGGCAAATGGAGTGTAATTTACGCCAGGCTCAGTGATATCGCAATGCACCTCATCGCTGATGACGATGACGCCGTATTTTTCGCACAGCTCGCCGATTCTCATTAGCTCGTCCTTGCGCAAGGTCCTGCCGATAGGATTGTGCGGATTGCAGAGCAAAAGCAGCGATGTTTGCGGATCTTTTAGGCAAAATTCCAAATTTCCCCAGTCGATGAAATACTCGCCCTCTTCGTATCTAAGCTCGCAAGAAATGGTGTTTCTGCCCATATTTTTAATGCAGTAAAAAAAGCAGTTATAAACGGGCGTTAGGATTACGACATTTTCCCCGGGCGCGCTAAGCTTACGAATTAGCGAATTTATCGCTGCTAGCGTGCCACCAGCGTAAGTTAGAGAGCCTTTTTTGATTTCGTAATTATGGCGCCTTTTCCACCACGAAGTATAGGCGTTTTCCCACTGCTCATCTAGCACGCTATATCCATACACGCGCTCTTCCAAGCGATTTTTTAATGCCTCGTAAATCTCGGGTGCTACGGCAAAATCCATATCCGCAACCCACATTGCAAGCTCGCCCTCACCTACTTCCCATTTTAGCGATTTTGTGCCAGCTCGGTTTGGCAGATTGTCAAATTCATACGCCATTTTACGCCCTTAATTCAGTGATAATCTCGGTTTTGCTCGCATCTGTCGCGCCGTCTTGGATCAGCTCGCGGATTTTAGCGGCTTTGATTAGCCCTGAGCGCGGGTTTTTCACGCTGTCGATTTCACCGATGATTTGGGCATACACATCGCTAAATTCAAACGCCAAGGTCGTGTTTATGAGCTCGCAGTTTTCTAGGCGTAAATTTTGCATATAGCAAAATCCTTGCAGGCTTTCGATTTTGCAGTTTTTGAGCGTAACATTTTTGGAATTCCAGCCAAAATACTCGCCCGCGATGAAACAATCCTCGATTAGGATATTTTCGCAGTTCCAAAACGCATCTTTGCTAAGAAGTTTTGAATTTTTGATTTTCACATTTTTGCAGCCGTCAAAGCAATAATCGCCAAAAAGATTTAAATTTTGTATTTCTAAATTTTGGCAATCAAGCCCGAAATATGGGCCTTTTGCGCTGATATTTTTAAGCACGATATCCTCGCAGTGCCACATGGTTTCTAGCGCGTCAGTGAATTGGACATTTTCAATGTGCGCATTTTTTACTCTGCGAAGCCCCTTTGGCGCGCCATAAACGCAATCACTTAGCTTTAAATTTTGGCTATACCAGATACCTGCGCGCGCGATTTCATCGAAAAGGCAATTTGAGATTTCGATATTTTTCGCATACCAAAACGGATATTTCCACTCAAATTTTGAGTTTTGCACGATTATGTCAGAGCTCTCTTTCAGCGGTGATTCGCCGTCGCAAAAAACGGAATTTTCTATTTTTAAATTTTTCGCACCAAAAAGTGCTCTTTCGCCACTAAATCGCATTTGTTTTAATGTTTGCATAAATTTTCCTTGTGATAAATTTACCTTTTTATACCAAAATTTTTAAAATTTTAATAGAACAATATTGCAAATTTCTTGCCTAATTATGCAAAATTTGATTTATTTGTGTTTTGGCGTTTTGCGCAAATCAAAATAGATAAAATGTCCTGTGCTTTCGCCATTTTCAAAAATTTCGAGTTTATAGCGCATGATAGGGCTGTGGCAGGCTGCGACCATGATTTTAGCATGGTATGAGCCATCGTTAAAGCGGACAAGCGGGCTTTCGAAATTTCCCATATTCATGCTAATTCCTTTGATTTTTAGGGTTGGATTTTTTAGCTCGCGCAAAATCCCGCTAACCACAACCTCGCTCTCGCTCATCGCTACAATCGGCGCTGGTATGATTGCAAAGCTCGCGCTCTCGCCACCTGCATTGCTAAGGCACGAGGCTGTGTTTAAATCGCACGGCAAGGAAATTTTAGTATCCCCAAATAGCTTGTCGCTATCCTCGTTTGCGTGAGTTAAACCGCATAAAATCGCCAAAACAAGATAAAATTTTTTCATTTTTTCTCCTTGAAAATTTTTGCGTAATTTTAGGTAAAAAAGGTAAATTTTAATGATTGTTATTAAAATTTTGCTAAAATATCAGCCAAATTTTTAATGATAGGAGAGCTATTATGGATTTAAACGCACTTATGAAAATGGTTTCTGCGCTAAAAAGCGATGAGGGAAATGTCAGCAATTTCCAAGCAAACCCAGTTGCATTTATCGAGAAATTTTTAGGCGTTGATTTGCCTGATGATCAAGTAAATGCCCTAATCGCCGGCGTTAGCAATAACTTTTTAAAAGGCAACACTGCAAATGCTATGGGTAATGGCGGCGGCAGCGATATGATTGGAGCTGTGCTAGGCGGACTTTTAGGCGGTGGAGAGAGAGCAAACGCAAACTCAGTAGATAAATCAGGCGTAGATTTTACCGCGCTTATCGGCAAGCTTGCTGTGGCGAAATTTGACACAAACGGCGACGGCAAAATCGATATGAACGATCTAGGCGGGATACTCGGCAATATCATTGGTGGCGGAAACAAGGCTGGTTTTGGCGCAGATAACGGCGGAGAGACTGGGCTTGATCTTGGCACATTGATGAAAATGTTCAAAGTCTGAAAATAAAAAAAATATGCGAAATTCCCAAATTTCGCATATTAAAATATACTTAAATTATCATTTTTATATCACATATTAATCATTTATTTACCAAACTAGTAGTATAATCCCCCTGTCCGACAAGATAAAAACCTCCTTTTTGTATTTGCCTAGGCTTTCGGGTCTAGGCTTTTTTTATGCCCAAAAATTTGCTATAATCCCGCCAAATCAAATTCCAAGGAAAATCAATGCTAACACACATAGATGAAAACAATATGCCACGCATGGTCGATGTCAGCGCCAAAGATGACACCGAGCGTGTAGCCACAGCCAGCGGGATAATCCACCTAAACGAGGCTGCGTTTCGCGCAGTCAAAGAGGGCGATGGCAAAAAGGGCCCCGTGCTTCAAACTGCCGTTGTAGCGGCTATCATGGGAGCAAAAAAAACGAGCGAACTAATCCCAATGTGCCACCCGCTAATGATAAATTCGGTAAAAACGCAAATTGAAGAGTTGCCAAACGCTTTTAAACTCTATGTTACGGTAAAAATTACTGGTAAAACAGGCGTGGAAATGGAGGCTCTAACCGGCGTGAGCGTGGGCTTACTAGCCATTTATGATATGGTTAAGGCCGTAGATAAATCAATGCGCATTTCAGACATAATCTTAGAGCGCAAAGAGGGTGGCAAAAGTGGCGTGTATGTTAGAGAGTAAGCCTGTAATCGCCTATCCGGCGCAGTGGAAATACAAGGTCATCATCGAGTGCGCCACGCAAAAAAAAGAAAAGATTGACGAGGTTTTAGCTAGCGAGGAATACAGCCTGAAATTTTCGAAATTTTCAAACGGCGGAAAATACGCAAGCTTCGATATTTCGGTCTTGGTGGCTAACGAGGCTCACAGACTGGGCGTTTTTGAGAAATTAAAGAAAAATTTTAAATTTGTATTATAGGAGAGAGTATGAAAGAGGAATTAGTAGCGAAATTTGGCGAGAATTTACGCAGCGCAAGCGAGGCGCAAATTACTGAAAGTATCGAAAATTTGGCATTTTTGGCGTGTGAAAGAGAATTTGGAAATTTAAGCAAAGATGAGAAAACCGCTAAATTTGCAACCCTTACTAGCGCACTTTGCACCGAGTTGCAGGAGCTTGAAATTTTAAACAAATCAAACGCCAAATCTGTCATAAACGGCACAAAAAAGGCACTTTGCGAAGAGGGCGAAAAGGAGCTTTATAGCCTGTTTTACGAATACGACGATTTACGCAAAAAAATCCTAGCCTCACAAAGAGAACTTTTAAATTTAGTCGAAAACGGCTACGAAAAAATCGAAAATTTGCTCCCAAATTTGGGCGAAAACGAAAAAATCATAGTCTCTGACGCTCTTGGCGAGCTTAGCAAAAACTCGCTTTTGCTTGCCGATGTTTTGAAGGAAGCTAGCGAAATGGCGTTTATCAGCGTGCTAGAAAACGGCGATGATATCGAGGATACGGCGCATTATACGGCAAAAAATATCGCATTTTACGCTATTAGCGAGGGCGAATTTACCCGCTTCCGCCTAAAAGAGATAGCCAAACTCATCATCGAAAGTGCGATTTTCGTGGCAAACGAGAGCAAAAACACTGCCCCAGCACTAATCCGCGGAGCCGTGCTTGGCGTGTATGATGCGATCACCAAAGTGGCTGAAAAATACCTAGACGATATGAGCGTGAGTCCCGATGAGAGCGTGCAGACCTTGGAGCAAAAAAAGGCGCAAATCGCCCAGACTAGCGACATTTTCACAGCTGTTTTAAGCGACGCAATCTCTCGCGCTGGTGAGCCAGCCAAAAGCGAAATCGAAAAATTAGCGCAAGAGGAATTTGGCGGATATTTGTCGAAATTTAAGAAAATTTATAGCGAGCTTGGCGAGGTACTAAGTGATAAAATCAGCGAAATGAAATTTGGCGAAAAGGCCAAGGATCTAAGCGCGCAATGGAAGGAAAAAGGCGAGAGGATTATCGAAAATTTCGAGCTTGATGAGAAATTCGGTAGCTTTAAAAAGGAAATGAGCGAAAAGCTTAGCGAAATCAAAACGGATATGGCGAAAAATATGAGCCAAAAAGCGCGTGAAATCAGCAAAAAAGCCTATGAAAGCGCACTTGATGCACTTGCAAAGATGAAAAACAAAGGCGAGAGCAAATGAGTGACAAAAATAGCACCTATCCGCTAATGGGAACGAGATTTGTCCTTGACGAGGAAAAAATCCTGCGCGAGGGCAAATACCGCCCAGAAACGCTTTACGCGCAGATTGACAAAATCGCCAAAGAGTGCAATATGCAAAAGCAGGAGAAAAAGATAAATTTGAACTAATAAATTCGCTAATTGCTACCATAGAAGCAAAATCAGAGCTACAAGCTCACATACTAAAATCAAATTTCACACTTAAAAAGCTTGGCTTAATCACAAGCCAAAGCAAAGCGTGTGAGTAGGTGGGGAAAATGGGGAATTTAAGTGATAATCTAAATGAGCGAAAAGAAAAAACTCGTGAAAAACTGGTGCATAGTGCAATTTGGGTTAGTTATACGATTTTGGCTTTGCACATTTTTGTATTGCCACACGATGTATTGGATAAAGTCCCATTTCTTGCACCATATACGGAATTTATGAAGTATAATTTGCCTTTTATACACCAAATTTCGCTTCGTATTTCAAATTTGCCACAAGTTGGAATTTTATATGCGTCAAACATGATAATATTGGCGGTATTATATGCTATACCTATTTTAAAAACAGGTTATCCTTATTCAAAATATTCAAATTCTTGGGCGTTTAATTCTATAAAAAATGAAAAATTTTTTAATATACTTTTTATTTGTATTGTGACTTTTTGTGTCGCAAGTTATATTTTATACACTATGAATTCTGGCGAAATTTTTGATACGAATTTACACGGCGCCCCAAACAGCGACAATATAAACTCCAAGATAGGACTATTTGTAAGACTTTATATTTTATTTTTTGGTCTTGTTTTAATTTATACAATATTTTTGAGAACACTATTTTTAGAATTTAAAATTTTAATCAAATTTCTATTTAAAGGATAAATTATGGATCAAAATTCAACAAACAACACTCCGTCTAATGAAGAAGAGGGAAATGAGGATTTGATTGAAGATATAGCAGAGGTAAAACAATGGAAAAAATCCTAAATTTGGGCTAAATTCACGCTAAATTTAACCCAAATTTCATGCCTACTCAGCCGGGCTCATCTGCTTTATCACAAGTTCTGGCGAGATTACACTTCTGAAATTATTTTTATTTATGCTAAAAATCAAATCCACTCTCTGATTTTCGCGTGGCAAAAAATCATAGTTAAACCACAGCGCCTCGACGCTGGCGCCGTTTTTTTGGATACTCATTTTGATATGTTTGCCCTCTTTGCCGATTTGGCGCACATTGCCCACACTCGCACCACAGATATTAAAGACAGGCTTTGGATTTTTCTGCCCGTAAGGCTCGAAAAATTCCAAAATTTCAAGCAGTTCAAAGTCGATTTGCGAAACTTCTAGCTCGCCTAGCAAATCGTCCGCCGCCCTAAAATCCTCCAAATCATCAGGCGTGATTTTCGCATTTACCCTGCGCCTAAATTCCTCCAAATTCGCAGGCTCAATCCCCACACCAGCAGCACCTTTGTGCCCACCATAAGTGGTTAAAATTTCAGCCTGCGATGAGATTAAATTTAAAATATCAAATTTCCCCACACTCCTAGCGCTTCCCTTGGCGCGGTCCTCATGTACGCTAAAAACAATCGCTGGTTTTTTGTAAGTTTTGCTTAGGCGCGAAGCCACGATTCCGATAATCCCCTCGTGCCACTCATCACCCCAAACCACGATGATATTGTCGTCTTCGTTGATACTTTGCGCGATTTGCTCGTAAAGAGCTTTTTCTTCTTCTTTACGAGAATTATTAATATTATCTATCATTTTTAGGTATTGGTTTGCCTCTCTGATATCGCGCGCGCACAGAAATTTATACGACATCGTCGCATCGTCCATGCGCCCTGTGCAGTTAATCAGCGGAGCAATCGTATAGCTAATATCGTCGAATTCGAAATGTTTTTTGAAATAATGCTCTTTAATCGCCTTAAAACAAGCCCGATTTGAGTTGTTTAGCTTTTTGATACCATAGCGCAAAAGCGCCCTATTCATATCTCTAAGCTCCATCATATCGGCGATTATAGCGATGATTAGGATATCCATTAGGCTAGACATATCGTAATTCACACCAAGGGTTTCTTTGAGCGCGCCCACTAGATACCACGCGACCTGCGCCCCGCAAATTTCGATATTTGGGAAGGTGCAGTCTGGTTGTTTTGGATTGACGATAGCGTAGGCTTCTGGCAGGATTGGTGGTGGCATGTGGTGATCTGTGATGATTAAATCAATGCCCTTTTTAGCGCAAATTTGCGCTGCTTCTATCGCCGAAGTGCCGTTATCAACGGTAACAATCAGCCCTATACCCTCTAATTCGTCGATTATTTCGTTATTTAGCCCGTATCCATCAGTGAAGCGGTTCGGGATTTTTATGACATAATCTGCGCCGATTTGGTTAAAAAAGTCGCTCATAATCACGGTGCTTACGATACCATCGACATCGTAATCACCCACGACTGCTATGCGTTCATTTTCATCAATGGCAGTTTTTATACGCAATGCAGCCTTATAGATATCTTTGAGCTGGCTTGGTAAGGGAATTTCACTAAGTTTTGTGTGTTTATCATTTGCAAACCTCGATTGTAAAATTTCCCTTACTTCGTTTTTACCTAACATTTTTAATAGAAGCTTCGATAAAGCCCAAAATCGCAGGATTTGGGCGCACTAAGCGACTAGTAAATTCTGGGTGAAACTGCACACCTAGAAAAAACGGATGATTTTTTAACTCTACCGCCTCGATTAGGCCGTTTGATTCGCCACATACGATCAAACCCTCTTTTTCAAATTCGGCTCTATATTCAGGGTTTGCCTCGTATCTGTGTCTGTGGCGCTCTCTAATAGTCTTTGCGCCATCGTAAATTTTGGCTAGCAGTGAGCCTTTTTTGGTATCGCAGTCGTATCCGCCAAGGCGCATAGTCCCACCTAGCGGGCTTTTGTGCGTGCGGATTTGTTTTTTGCCACTTGCGTCGATAAAGCTATCAATGAGATAAATAAGCGGACTTTTGGTGTTTTCGTCAAATTCGATTGAATTTGCGTCCTTTATACCTAGCACATTTCGTGCAAATTCGATTATACATAATTGCATACCAAGGCAAATGCCTAAAAACGGCACTTTGTGCGTCCTAGCGTAATTTATGGCTAAAATTTTGCCCTCTACGCCACGCACGCCAAATCCCCCGGCTACTAGCACGCCATTTACATCGCTTAGCATTTCATCTAAATTTGACTCTTCTATTTTTTCGCTATCAATCCATTTGAGATTTACCCTAGTATCCAGAGTAGCCCCTGCGTGGATAATGCCCTCGGTTAGGGATTTGTAGCTCTCTTTGAGGTCGATATATTTGCCTACAAATGCGATTGTGGTCTCATTAGTCGGAGCGATTACGCGCTTGACTAGGCTGTCCCATTTGCTCATATCAGGCTTTAAAACGCCCAAATTTAGGAAGCTTGCAATCGGCTCTAAAATTCCTTGGCTCATAAATGCGAGTGGAATTTGATATATGCTTTGGCTATCTGGGCTTTCGATGACGCAGTTTTTATCCACGCCACAACTTAGCGCGATTTTGTCCTTTAAATTTCGATTTAAAGGCATTTCCGAACGACAAATTATCATATCAGGACTGATACCGATACGGCGCAACTCGCCCACGCTGTGCTGGGTTGGTTTGGTTTTTAGCTCGCCAGCGACCTTGATATAAGGAACTAGCGTTAGGTGGATATTCATGGTGTTTGCGCGCCCAAGCTCCACTCTCATAGCCCTTATCGCCTCCAAAAATGGCAAACCCTCGATATCGCCCACGGTTCCGCCGATTTCGACAATTAAAATGTCGTTGTCTTCGCCCGCTTTTTTGATACGGCGCACGATTTCGCCCACGATATGCGGGATTACTTGAATAGTCTTGCCTAGATAATCCCCCCTGCGCTCGCGCTCGATTACAGTGCTATAAACTCTACCTGTGGTGAAGTTGTTATCTTGGCTTAAATTTTCGTCCAAAAATCTCTCATAATGTCCCAAATCAAGGTCAGTTTCAGCCCCGTCATCAGTGACAAAAACCTCTCCGTGTTCTAGCGGGCTCATAGTACCTGGATCGACATTGATGTATGGATCTGCTTTTAGCATGCGAACTTTGAGCCCAGAGTGCTTCAAAAGTGTCGCAATCGATGCCGCCGCAATACCCTTGCCAAGGGAGCTTAACACGCCACCCGTCACAAAAATATACTTCGTTTGTTTTGACATAGAAATATCCTAAATTTTGATTTTGATTAATGGCGAAATTATATCTTTGTTTTGGTTAAAGATAGATAATTTAAAATTTTATTATTTTTGGTTACAATGTCTTTTTAAATTTAATCCAAATTTTAAGGAGAAGCTGTGAAAAAATTTCTTGTTCCCATAGTGGCTGTAATCGTGCTAATTTTGGGTTTTGCCTTTTTGCCAGGCAAAGATAAGGGCGAGAGCCAAAACGAGCCAAAAGTAGAGCAAAGCGCGCCCGCAAACCCTATCGCCAAGGCTATTGATAGCGTAGTTGGCAACAAAGCAGGCGAGCTAGCCGAAAAATACATTAACCAAATGCTAGAAAATAGCCAGTTTTTCGAGGTTAAAGAGCGTAAATTCGACCGAGGCGATAGCTCGTCTGCTGGATATTTTACCGGCGTGATTAAAAAACAAACCCTAAAAGATCAGCTAGTCGCAGTCGTAGCTAGCGTGCATGGCGAGGCAGAGGCTAAGGATTTGCAAAAGTTAAATTCCGAAATGGATGAGATTTTCCCGCAGGATTTGGAGTTTAGGTATGATTATACTATCGCACACAGTGTCGCAAATATCGCTGATGGCGCGCAAATCGAGGGCAAAATCAAAACCATTACTCCACACTATGCTAAAATTTTAAAACAATTTTTCAAAACCGAGGAAATCGTTACAAACCGCGTCACAATCGCAACTGATATTAAATTTATCACCCAAATAGCAGACGCCGAATACTCAAACGAGGGGGTAATGATAAATTTAAGCGGGCTAAATTTTGGCGGAGTTAGCGATTTAAATGGCGAAATTTTAAAAACCCTAAATTTGAGTTTGGATAAATTTTTCGTTTATGGCGTAGAGGGTGTGGATATCGAAATGCAGGGCCTTAACTACGATATGAAATACAAAAATGGCGTCAAAAATGGCGCAGAGCTAGTAGATTATTTCCTAGCTGATATGAGCTATACTTCCAGCCTTAAAAACGCCCTAATCACCGTGGAGGGCGATAGATTTATCGTCGCAAATGACGCTTCTAGCGAGGGCGAGACTAAGATTAGTAGCGGAAAATACTTTATGGACGATAAATCGCGCATAGCAAGCCTCAAAGTCGCAGATGTGCTAGTGCGAAATGTCGCAATCGATAGCGACATCGCTATGAGCGAGAAACTTTACCGCGAGCTTGCATTTGCGAACCAAAACAAAGCAGAGGAACTAGCGAAAAATCCGCAAATTTTAAGAGATTTGTTCAAAGATGATATTTCGCTAAATTTGAAAAATTTATCCTTCGAAAACAGCATCGGCAAAAAATTTAGCCTTAGCGCAAAGGGCGTCGTGGGCGATTTCGTCGATGAGGAGACGCTGTTTGCGAAAATGAGCGCCAGCGGCAACGCTAAAATCGACACAAGCCTTGGCGAGTTTATCTCTGATTACGATAGCCTGCGCCCGTTCGCGCCACTAATCGAGCTATATTCAGCGCAGTTTTTACGCCCTGAGGGAAATGGCGTAAAGCTTGATTTTAGCTACGATAAGGCTTCGAATTTATTGCAACTAAACGGCGAAAATATCCCGCTTCAATAATTTTTAGGTCAAATTTATGCGCGCAGAGCGTTTAAATTTGACCATTACATATTTTAAATTTGTGAAAATTTGTAATTTAAATCAAATTTAAAGGATAAAATTTATTAATATTATTTTATAAAAATTTTAAAATTTCGCCAAATTTTAAAATTTTGTTACCATAAGTAACGCACAAAAAAATTTTCAAATTTTATTTAACGCAATTTCAATAAAATTCCAACCTAATTTTGTATTATTCATAAAATCTTACAAAAAAGGAGTAACATGCCTGATCAAATCAAGGTGCGTGGGCACAACTTCCCAGACCTAGAACCGCAAAACTCGGAAGAAGTTGCGGAAGTAGCGCAACTAACCGATGTTGATTCGTTTCCGAAGCGTGGCATTATCATTGCGATAGTAGCGGCGTTGATTGCATTTGCGCTTTACAATGTCTTGCCGTTTGAGCCAAATGTCAAAAAGGGCTTGGCGCTTTTGGCATTTATCGCGATTATGTGGCTTACAGAAGCCGTGCATATCACGATTACAGCGCTTATGGTGCCAGTTTTGGCTGTGGCGATTGGGATTGGTAAATTTGGCAAAGACGGCGAATTTACAGCTTTGACGCTAAAAAACGCCTTGGCAAATTTCGCAAACCCTACGATTTTTACATTTTTTGGTGGATTTGCCCTAGCTACGGCACTTCACATGCAAAAACTCGACAAAAAAATCGCAACATGGCTTATCCAAAAAGCTGGCGGACGCCTTGGCGTGGCTGCGATTTTGATATGTATCACAACCGCGCTTTTATCAATGTGGGTATCAAATACCGCAACCGCTGCGATGATGTTACCGCTTGCGCTTGGAATTTGCGCGAATTTAGACGCAAAGAAAAAAGAAGATCGTGGCACAATCGTCTTTTTACTCTTAGGAATTGCCTATTCGGCTAGTATCGGAGGACTTGGCACGATTGTTGGCTCACCGCCAAACATCATCGCAGCCGAGGCTTTGGGCTGGAATTTCGCTGATTGGATGAAGGTGGGACTTCCGGTAATGCTTTTAATGCTTCCACTCATGTTAGTGGTGCTATATTTGGTCTTCCGCCCAAATTTAAATCACAAAGTCGAGATCGAACTAGAAGAAATTCCATGGAACAACAAGCGCATACTTACCGTCATAGTTTTCGTAATTACTGCGTTTGCGTGGATTTTCTCAAAAGACATTAGCAAGGTAATCGGCTTTAAAATCGACGACTCCTATGTTGCTGTGTGCGCTGCAATCGCTGTGGTAATGCTAGGCCTTGCTAAATGGCACGATGTGGCTGAAAACACAGAGTGGGGTGTTTTAATGCTATTTGGTGGAGGACTAACGCTAAGTGCGGTGCTAGGTATGTCAGGGGCTTCTAGCGTGCTAGGAAACCTAGTAGCTGATACCTTCAAAGACGCGCCTGTGTATTTGGTATTGCTTGTAACTGCTGTATTTATCATCTGCCTTACAGAATTTACTAGTAACACTGCCTCGGCTGCGCTTTTGGTGCCTGTTTTTGCAGGAGTAGCAGCTCACATGGGCTTGCCGAAAGAAACACTTACAATCGTAATTGGTATCGGCGCAAGTTGTGCGTTTGTAATGCCAGTAGCGACTCCGCCAAATGCCCTAGTTTTTGGCACTGGTATGATTAAACAAATGGATATGATTAAAGCAGGTGCTTACCTAGCCTTCGCTGGTGCGGTGATAGTATCGCTTTATGTTTATCTATTTTTTGCATAAAATTTAGTTGCGAGATTTTCTCGCAACTACTAAATTCTGCCAAATTTCACCTGCTAAAATTTATTAAAATTTTGATAAAATCACCAAATTTCATTTCAAAGGATTTTTATGAGAAGCGATATCGTTAAAAAGGGCTACACACGCACACCGCACCGCTCACTTTTTCGCGCGACAGGATTAAAGGACGAGGACTTTGATAAGCCGTTTATCGGCGTGGCAAATAGCTTTATCGAGTGTATTCCGGGGCATTTTTATCTCAACGAATATGCCAAAATCGTAAAAGACGAAATTCGTAAAAATGGCTGTGTGCCGTTTGAATTTAACACAATCGGCGTCGATGACGGTATCGCAATGGGGCATAGCGGAATGCTCTACTCGCTACCAAGTCGCGAAATCATCGCAAATTCGATAGAAACCGTGATGAACGCTCACAAACTCGACGCTCTTCTATGCATACCAAACTGCGATAAAATCGTGCCCGGTATGATAATGGGAGCTTTGAGAGTAAATGTGCCTACGATTTTTGCTAGTGGTGGCCCAATGGCTGCTGGCAAGGGGCTAGGTGGCGAACAAATCGACTTAAATACCGCATTTGAGGCTGTTGGCGCGTATGAGACTGGCAAGATTAGCGAAGAGCAGTTAAAAGCTATCGAGTGCGCGGCATGTCCTGGTGGAGGAAGTTGCTCTGGTATGTTTACTGCAAACTCAATGAATACCCTATGCGAAGCTCTCGGAATCGCACTTAAAGGCAATGGAACTATTCTAGCCCTTACGCCTGAGCGCGAGGAATTACTGCGCGCAGCTGCTAGAAGAATTTGCGAAATTGCGCTCGATGAGAGATTTAAAATCCGAAATTTAATCAACGAAAAATCGATCCGCAACGCCATGGTTATGGATATGGCAATGGGCGGTAGCTCAAATACGATTTTACACATGCTCGCAATTTCGCGCGAAGCGGGCGCGCCACTTGATATCGCGGAATTAAACGAAATTTCGCGCAGTGTGCCTCACATAGCCAAAGTCAGCCCAAGCCTACCTGGCGTGCATATGCAAGATGTGCAAAAAGCAGGCGGGCTAGGTGCTATAATGAAGGAAATAAGCAAATTTGATAGCTCTTTGCTTGATTTAAATTTACTCACAATCAGTGGCGAAAGCCTAGGTGAGCGTATCCAAAACGACGATATCAAGGACGAAAACATAATCCACACCGTAGCAAACGCGTATTCTAAGCGTGGCGGACTAGCAATTTTGTTTGGAAATTTGGCCGAGCAAGGCTGTGTCATAAAAGCCGCTGGAATCATCGGCGAGCGCAAATTTAGTGGCAAAGCGATTTGCTTTAACAGCCAAGATGAGGCAATCGAGGGGATTTCGGGCGGAAAAGTGCAAAAAGGAAATGTAGTCGTCATACGCTACGAGGGCCCAAGAGGAGGTCCTGGTATGCAAGAAATGCTAAGCCCAACTAGCCTAATCGTGGGCCGTGGCCTTGGCGCAGATGTCGCGCTCATCACAGACGGGCGTTTTAGCGGTGCTACAAGGGGGCTAAGTATCGGTCATGTAAGCCCAGAAGCAGCCGAGGGCGGTATGATAGGGCTACTCAAAGACGGCGATATAATCGATATCGATGTGGATAATTTCAGCATTAATGTCCGTCTAAGCGACGCCCAAATCGCCGCTCGCCGTGCCGCATGGAAATACGAGGGCAAAAAAGTAGAGGGCAGATGGCTTCGCCAATACCAAAAACTAGTAACCAACGCCAGCAGCGGCGCGATACTAGAAGCGTAGATTTAAATTTAAAACCCTTTTTTAAATTTTAAAAAGGGTTTTAAAATAGTTAAATTTAGACTTTATAAATTTTGCAAAATTTTAAAATTTAAAGGGCAAATTGCCCTTTAAATTTACGCATTTAAAAATTCTTTAATATTTCCTGCGATTTTGGAGATTAGCAGTTTGCGCGCCTCCACGCTCGCCCACGCAATGTGCGGAGTAAGGATTAGATTTGCCTTGTTTTTCACGCCAAGAAGCGGATTATCAGCGTTAATCGGCTCTTTTTCGACCACATCAAGACCCACGCGAAGTCCCATTTCATCGATAGCCCATGCCAATGCACTCTCATCAGCGATTCCGCCACGACCAAAGTTCATAAACACAGCGCCCTTTTTCATTTTAGCGATTTCATCTTTGCCGATTAGCCCTTTTGTTTTTTCGTTTAATGGCGCATGAACCGTGATGATATCGCACTCTTTAAGCATAGTTTCCAAATCCACCCTTTTAAACTCAGCGTCATCGTGCGCCCCGCTTGTAGAGTAGTAGCAGACATTTGCGCCAAAGGCTTTTGCTATGCGCCCTACTTCACGACCGATTTCGCCAAGGCCGATTATGCCGAAATTTTTGCCAGAAATTTGATCAATTGGCGCGTTTAAATGTGTGAAAATTTCACTTTGGCTCCACTTGTTTTGACCATAATCTGCATAGTATCTCACATCGTTTAAAAGCGCTAGAAGCGTAGCAAAGGCTTGTTGCGATACGCTTTTGGTCGAATACCCAGCGACATTTTTCACAGGCACGCCATGCGCTGCTGCCGCTTCGGAGTCGATATTGTTCGTGCCGGTTGCGCTTACGCAAATTAGCTTTAAATTTGTCTTTTCGAGCACCTCTTTTGTGATTAAAACCTTGTTTGTAATGACAATATCAGCGCCCGCTAAACGCTCGATCGTCTGCTCTGGCTTTGTTTTCGGGTATGTTACAAGCTCGCCTAAGGCCTCAAATTCGCTGAAATTTGCGTCGCTTCCTAGTGTATCAGCGTCAAGTAAAACAATTTTTGGTTTCATTACTCCACCCCTTCGATGTAGTGACCGACAAATTTAGAATAATTGTCGATGATATCTGCGCCCTTCCTAAATCCAAGCGCACAGCCTTCAAAGGCGTAAAACACCCCAGCTTGGTATTTTGCGCCGTTTTTATCAGTGTTTAGATTTGCAAATTCTTGGTATAAGAAATTTTGATTTGCGTATTCGCCACCATTTTCTTTGATTTTTTTGCCGTCTTCGTCAAAAATACTCACATTTGCCCCCTCGCGCCCAAAAAACGGCTTTTTGACCATTTTTTTGCCGATTAGTGGCTCGCATGCGCTTTCTAGCAAAAGCGGGTGATTTGGGTATAAATCCCATAAAATTTTCATTATTCCCTTGCTTTGGAAAAGTAGCGTGTATGCGGGGTTTAGGATAATTGCCTTTTGGTTTTTCATTATGTTTTTTAGTATCAAGGCTAGCTCGCCCTCCTCGATAGCAATCGCCTCCCACGGGATTAGTTTGCACCAATACTCGTAATTTTCGCCACCAAAAAATACCCCCTTCTCGTCGTCAAACTCGACCTCGTGCGCGTATGCGAAGGCTGTCTTAAAGCCCGCTTCATCGGCAGCTGTTTGCAAAAGCCTGATTGTTTTCTCGTCCTCATCGCTTCCAGCGACCGAGCTAAACAAAATTTTCCACCCCTCGTAAAATTTATCAAATTCCTCCAACTCTCCGCCCAAAACGACAAGGCGTTTGAAATTATCGCTAATCGCGGCGAAAAGCTCGTTAAACTGCGCCATTTCATCAAGTCCGTTTTCTTTAAGTAGCGCCCACTGGATAATCGCTGTTTCAAACACAGCCGTTGGCGTATCGGCGTTAAATTCAAGCAGTTTTATCGGTTCGCCGTCTAATCCGCCAGCGAAATCAAACCTGCCATAAAGGTGCCAATGTACATCATTTTCCCAGCTCATTTTGATAATTTCTACTAGATTAAAGGGAATTCCAAGCTCGTGGAAAAGGTCATTATCTATCACATACTGCGCCGCAGCGATAAACATATCATACAGCTCGTTTGCCGCCTCGTAATAGGCGTTTGCTTCCTCTGCGCTCACGCGGACGACCTCATCTGCTATGTATGCCGATAAATCCGCGTCAGTGTGCCACGAAAAGCCAAGTTTTTCTAAAAATTCATTGCTTAGCGGGGTTAGTTTTTTGAGTTTCATCTATTTCCTTGAATTTTAAAAATTTAGCCTAAATTTGGGCAAATTCGGAGCAAATTTAGCCACCAAATGCACTACCGCCACTTTTTGTGGGCGCGCTTTTCTCGCCTGATTTGGAGCCGAAAAATCCGCTTTTGCCACTTTTTGCTTTGGCGTTATTTGCCCTAGCCTCTTTGAAGCTGTTTACGCTCCTTGAATACGCGCTAGGGTTTTTAAAGGCTGTTTGTCTGTGCGCTTGATACGCCGGCGAGCCAAAGAGTTTCGAGCCTATCCATGAGCCGATGATTGCCCCTGCTGCGCTTGCTAAAATCGCCTCGCCAAGGCTGTATCCGCCACTAGAAATTTCGGCGTTTTGGTTGGTTAAATTTGAAGTGCCAGCGTCGATTTTGGCGTTTTCCTCAGCCAAAAGTGCGTTTGTCTCAGCCTCGCTTAAAATTCTCTCGCTTCCGTCCAAGCTTTTTAAGATAATTTGCGTTTTTTCGCTAGGAAATTCCTCTAAAATTTTGTATTTTCCAGGTGCTACTTCCTCGATTCTAACTAGCGCGCCCTCTTGGATACGAAGCTCTGAGCCTGTATTTTCGCGCTCGCAGCCTGCCAAAGCGCCAGATAAAATCAGTCCGAAACCGCCCACAATCGCATAACTTGCAATTTTTCTAATTTTCATTTTTTTCCTTTTAAATTTTTGATATCTAAACTCTTATGCACCAAAAGCTCATCGCCAATGACCCTGATTAGCTCGTTCGCGCCGATATTTTCGATGATTAGACTTTGGGCTTTCATCCGTTTTTTGCGCCCTAAATCTAGGCTTTTGATAAATTTCGCTAGGCTTAGCCACTCGTTTTCATCGAAAATTTGCTCTTTTACCTCGACATCGTATGGTTTTTTATCACGCGCACTCTCGCCGATTAGTGGCTTTTCAAAAAACGAGAGAAAATACCCAAGCTTCTCATCTCGCTCTTTATACATAAGCTTGATTTCTTCTTTTGATGAGATTAAAATTTCCTCTTTTTCGCGGTGGAGCCTATCTTTGTCGCTTTGTAAGGTTTGGATTTGTTCTTTTAGCTCGGCGATTTCTTTGATTAAATAATCAATAAAATTTTGGTTCGAATTTTGCGGGGCAGGTTTTGAGGGGCGCACTTTTGCGCTAGCTCCTTGCGCGCTAGAATTTGAAATTTCATCATTTTCGTCTTCCAAAACGACATATTTTACGCCATTAATCTCTGTCGTGCGAATAGAATTTCGCCTGATTCTATTGTAAATCGCCTCTTTTGAAACACCCAAAATTTCGGACGCTTCGCTTATAGAAACCTCTCTCATAATTCGCCTTATCCGCGTTGAAATTTTAAAACTGGGTATTATGGCGAAATTTGCCTAAAAATGGGCTTTAAATATCAAATTTCACGGACAAATTTGGATTTTTTTCGCGACATAATATCCAAATTCTATATTTTTAATATGTAATTAATCTTTTAAGAGTAAAATCGTGCATTTATACAAAAAGGACATTTCATGGAGAGTAAAATCACAAAATTTAGGCAGAAGCGCTACTTTTTTTACACTATCGCTTCGCTGTGGCTTTTCATCATGCCGTGGCTTCAAATAGGCGGCAAACACCTATTTTTAATCAGTTTTGAAAAAAAAGAAATTCACCTTTTTTTCAACACCTTCTCGACGCAAGAATTTTTCTTAATGCCGTTTTTGATAATCTTCTTTTTCATTTCGATATTTTTCCTAACCACGCTTGGCGGGCGTGTGTGGTGTGGCTGGGCCTGTCCGCAAACGATTTTTCGCGTGATTTATAGAGATTTAATCTGCACTAAAATTCTTAAAATTCGTGGCTCTATCACAAACAAACAAAAGGGCGAAAAAGCTGGCGCAAAGGGCGTTATCGCGGTTGCGCTTTTTGCCATTGTTGCGCTGATTGCAGCCTCAAATTTGCTCTGGTTTTTCGTGCCGCCACAAAGCTTTTTTGCCTATCTAGGCGAGGTCAGCGAGCATAAACTTCTTTTTGGCATAGTGCTAGGATTTACGGCGTTTTTGACATTTGATATCACATTTTTGGGCGAGAATTTCTGCGTTTTCATCTGCCCTTACGCAAGGATTCAATCGACCATGCTCGATGAAGACTCGCTTGGCGTGATTTACGATGATATCAGAGGTGGCGCGATTTATGACGAGCATAAAAATTTAATCTCAAACAAGCCTTCTAGCGGGGATTGCACCGGCTGTCAGGCGTGCGCGAGGATCTGTCCGACACATATCGATATCCGCAAAGGCATGCAGTTAGAGTGCATAAACTGCCTAGAATGCGCCGACGCATGTTCAAATGTAATGAGCAAACTAGGCAAAGCTCCACTTATCAACTGGACGAGCCTAAATGCGCAAAAATCACAAAGCAAGGTTAAATTTATGCGATTTCGCACGATTGGCTATATCGGTGTGCTAGCCGCTGCGCTAATCGGGCTAGTGGTGATGAGTGGCACGAAAGAGAGCATGCTTTTAAACATAAACCGAAACACCCAGCTCTATAAAATAGATTTCGACGATAACGGCGAAAAAATCGTCAAAAACAGCTATACATTTTTATTCGAAAACACCCATAGCGAACCGCACAGCTTCTTTTTTAGCGTAGATAACGAAAATATCAGCATTTCTCGCCCAGACGAGCCTGTAAAGGTAAGCCCTGGCAAAAAGGCAAAAATCATAGTCTCGCTCACAAGCAAGGCAAATTTGAGCCTAGAAAACGAGCATGATAATGTCGTTTTACCGCTAATCATCAAAGCTTACGCGGTTGATGATGAAAAAATCAGCGTTACACGCGAGAGTGTGTTTGTCTATCCGCAACAAAAATTTATCGATAGGAAGGATTAATGGCACAAAAATCAAGGTATTATAAATCGCAAATTCGCATAGAAAAAATTTTCGAGGTGGCCACAGAGCTATTTTTACAGCGAGGATATGACAGCGTCAGCCTAAATGATATCGTCGCTATCAGCGGTGGCTCGCTTGCCTCGATTTACAAATATTTCGAAAGCAAGGAAAATTTGTTTTTGCATGTGGTCGAATTTCACACCCAAAGGCTTGATAAAAAGCTAGATAATCTGCTTAGCTTAGACGAAAACCTCGCGCCACAGGAGTATTTGAGCGAATTTGCTCCGATTTATTTCGACTTTATTTATAGTGCCGAAAATCAAAAATTTCTAAAAAATATCTTGCTTGGAACCTCAAAAACCTTTGGTTCCATGCTAAAAAATGTCTCCAAAATCTTCTTAGATACTAGCACGCTTGCATTTCCAGCGGGGCTTAGCAATTATTTTAGGGCGCATATTGATGAGTTTGATAGCGCAGATCCTGAGTATTTGGCACGCTATTTTTGCTTTTTGCTTCGCGAGCCACACTTCAACCGCCTTATATTTTTCGGCGAAGAGCCAAATTTAGACAAAGAAAATTTCATAAAAGACCGCATTAAAATCTTTTTGCACGGCGTGAAAAAGCAATAAATTTATGCGAAATTTAGCGAAATTTAGCCTTTTGGCGTTTTTGTGCGCGGGCGCGTTTGGCGTGGATTTATCCAGCGTGGCAGAGAAAATTTACGCCAACGAAACCGGAGCAAAAAAGTCAAATTTAATCCACTGGAATAGTGGCGAGAATTTCCCGTCCTTGGGTATCGGACACTTCATCTGGTATAAAAAAGACGAAAAAGATAAATTCGAAGAGAGCTTTCCAAATTTAGTGAAATTTTATAAAATTCGCGGCGCGAGGCTTCCAAAAATACTGCGCCTGCACTCTCACGCGCCTTGGCAGAGCAAAACCGCGCTTGATGCGCTAAAAAAATCAGGCGACGCGGATTTGATAGAGCTAGAAAATTTTTTGTATCAAACCAAAAATTTGCAGGTAGAATTTATCTATGAAAGGCTTCAAAACTCCCTAGAAAAAATGCAAAATTTAAGTGATAAAAAAAAGCATATCAAATCGCAGTTTTACCGCGTCGCAAGCTCGCCAAACGGGCTTTATGCGCTCATTGATTATGTCAATTTCAAAGGCGAGGGCATAAAAGTGAGCGAGCGATATATGGGCGAAGGTTGGGGGCTAATGCAGGTTTTGGAGTGCATGAGCGCGCAAAAAGAGGCAATGAGCGAATTTCGCAGGTGCGCGAAATTTGTTTTAAAGCGCAGGGTGGCTAACGCACCAACAAACCGCGATGAAGCGCGCTGGCTGGCTGGCTGGATAAAACGCTGCGATACATATAGATAAATTTTAAATTTTGCTTACGCAAGCCCGTGATACTGCGCCGAATTTCAAATTTGGCAAATTTTGCAGGATTAGGCAATGAATTTAGAGAATTTTTCTAACGAAATTTTCGCTTTTTTTATATAATCTTTGAAATTTTAACTAAGGGGCAAGTATGAAAAAAATCCTACTTTTTTTTCTTTTATTTTTCTTTGGCTGTGCGGGAAATGCCGCTGACACAAAGGTTTCACAAGGATTTAATATGAGTGGTAAAAAGGTGCTAATCGCGTATTTTTCGCGCGCAGATGAGAATTATCAGGTGGGCTATATCGAGAAGGGAAATACCGAAATTTTGGCTGAGTATTTGGCGGAATTTAGCGGCGGCGAACTCTTTAAAATCGAAACTCTAACGCCCTATGCCAAAGAGTATCAAGCCGCGATAGATTTTGCAAAAAGCGAACAAAAACAAAAAGCAAGACCAGAGATTAAGCCGTTTGATAAAAATTTAGCTGATTTTGACGCCGTATTTTTGGGCTTTCCTACTTGGTGGGGCGATTTGCCAATGGGCGTTTTCACATTTTTAGAGGGGCAAAATTTCGCGGGCAAGCCAATTTTCGTCTTTAACACCCACGAAGGAAGTGGCTTAGATAGGACTATCGGCTCGGTCGAAAAAGCGACAAAAACCAAGGTTTTGGGCTATTTTAGCCTATATGGAAGCGTGGCGCAAAATCAAAGAGAGAAAGCCAAAACCGAGCTAAAAGCGTGGTTTGATGAGATTTCAAAATAAATTTTGCAATGAAATTTAATAAAAAATCATTTTACTGGGGCGCGATTTTTGCCCTAGTTTTGTGTATGAATTACAAAAAATTTGGCGAGATAGCGCATGAAATTTTGGGCTTAATCTTAATCTTTTTCGCCCTTTTTCATGCCTTTTCGCGTCGTAAATACTTAGCCAAATTTAGGGTGCGAAACGCCCTAAATTTCGCCCTTTTAGGTTCATTTTTGGCAACGCTAATAAGTGCTGTTTTTCTTAGCGAGCATATTTTTTCGTTTATTGATTTTGGCTTTGGCTCGGACGCAGCCAAAAATATCCACATGTTTGCCACGCACGCGCTGTTTTTGCTAAGTGCTACGCATTTGGGGTTAAATTTTAGAATTTTTGCAAATTTGCTTAGCGTGAAATTTGGTAAAATTTTGAAATTTTGCCTATTTTTGGCTCTTTTAGCTTTTGGAATTTATTCGTTTGTGGATCTGCATTTTTACGAATATCTATTTTTTAAAACCGGTTTTGGATTAGAAAACAAAAATACATTTTTATTCAGCAGTGCCGAATATTTGGCGATTTTTGCAGCTGTTATGCTAGGCGTAAGAGCGATAAATTTGAGATTTAAATTTTAGGGTTAAATTTTAAAATTCTAGGGCAAATTTGCCCTAGATGGATTAGATTTTTTTGTATGGTGCTTGACCGACTTCGTAGAAATTGTTTCCCTCACAATCAATTGCGACAATCGCTGGAAAATCCTCGACTGTTAGTCTTGCCACAGCCTCTGGGCCAAGCTCAGGGTAAGCTAAAACCTCGTATTTTTTGATACTTTGGCTAATTAGCGCGCCAGCTCCGCCGATAGCTACCATATAAACACAACCTGATTTTTTCATAGCTTCAACTACTGCGTCGCTTCTATAACCCTTACCGATCATGCCGTTGATACCCACTTCGTTAATCATTGTTGGAGTGTATTTATCCATACGACCGCTTGTTGTAGGACCTGCTGCGCCTACTGCTTGACCTGGTTTTGCAGGTGTTGGGCCAAGATAATAAATAGTCTCGCCAGCTAAATTTACAGGCAGTTTCTCGCCACGAGCCAAAGTCTCAGTCAAAGCCTTGTGGGCAGCGTCGCGTGCTGCGATGATTGTGCCTGTGATTAGGACATTATCACCAGCTTTTAGGCTTTTTACTACATCTTTATCAAATGGAGCTGTTATTCTTTTTACTTCTGACATAATTATCTCCTTAAAGTTCAGCACTTGCGTGGCGTGCTGCGTGGCAATTGACATTAATAGCTACTGGAAGACCTGCGATGTGAGTTGGATACCACTCTACATTTACTTTAACAGCAGTGTTTAGACCGCCTAGACCTTGTGGGCCAACGCCTGTTTGTCTAGCAAGCTCTAATAGCTCATCTTCTAGTTTTGCGTATCTTTCATCTGGGTTTCTGCTATCTACTGAGCGAACAGCTGCTTGTTTTGCAAGAAGCGCTGCTTTGTCCATTGTGCCACCGATTCCTACGCCAAGAACCATTGGAGGGCATGAGTTTGGACCAGCATATTTTACAGCTTCAAGGAATACTTTTTTCACACCCTCTACGCCGTCAGCTGGAACAAGCATTTTTAGCACAGATTTATTCTCGCTACCAAAGCCTTTTGGAGCAACTGTGATTTTTAGTTTTTCGCCTGGGACTATGCGCATGTTAATAACAGCAGGAGTGTTGTTTGTGGTGTTTTTGCGCTCAAATAGTGGCTCAGCTACAACTGATTTTCTTAGGTAGTTATCAACATAGCCGTTTTTAACGCCCTCGTTGATAGCGTCCTCGATATATCCGCCCTCGATATGCACATCTTGACCAAGTTCTACGAAAACTACCGTCATACCTGTGTCTTGGCAGATTGGAGCTACGCCTTTTTCTGCAAGATCAGCATTTTGAAGCAATTTGCCAAGGATTTCTTTACCGATTGAAGAAACCTCAGTCTCTTTTGCTTTTTCAAACGCTTTTCTCATATCTGGCGTTACTACATAACAGGCTTTTTTGCAAAGCTCTGCAACTGTTTTAGAGATTTCACTTGCTTGGATTGTTCTCATTGTATTCTCCCAAAAAATAGTGATTGAAGATTATACCTTTTTCAAATTTAGCAACCACTTAAAATAGTATAAATTTATGCATTTAATTTTTAAAAATAAATTTAAAAGCCAAAATTTTAAAATTTGGCTTTTAAATTTTCCTTACAAGCTCAGGAATTACAAGCTCAAATTTTACTCCGTCGCTGCGCCTCCACTCGCTATCACTCATAGTCTCTTTCATCGCGCTTACGACGAAATCAGCGGCTATGCGGATTGCGGTTTGGAGGGATTTGCCACGCATTAGCGCACCAAATGCAACCGAGGCAAAAATATCGCCCGTGCCGTTGTATTTCACAGGTAGTAGCTCGTGGAAATACTCGCTCATACGCCCGTCTTTGGCGTCGTAGCTAAACACGCCACACTGCTCGCTTATGTAATTAATCCCCTTTAAAATCACCTTTGATGCGCCTAAATCTTTTAGTCCTTCGAGCAAATCAAAGATAAATTCCCTCTCGGCCTTTTCTCGGTATTTCACCCCAACCATTGCGCAAGCTTCCGTGATATTTGGCGTAATCACATCAGCACTAGCGCACAAAAGCGCCATCATACGGGCAAAGTCGCTATCAAATCCGGGGTAAAATTCGCCATTATCGCCCATACACGGATCGACTAATATCGTCTTTCCGCTTCCACCAAATTCCATAAAAAGTTCGCTAATAAGCGCGATTTGTTCTTGCGAGCCCAAAAATCCAGTGTAAATTCCGTCAAATTCCACCCCCTGCTCGTGCCAATGCGACATTATAGGGCGCAAATCTTTGGTGAGATCGCGAAATGTAAAACCGCTAAATCCAGTATGCATAGAAAGCACCGCCGTAGGCAAAACGCTAACGCTTAGCCCCATTGCGCTAATCACTGGCAAAGCAGCACTAAGCGAGACCTTACCCACGCACGAAATATCTTGAACACTAAGAACTCTTTTCATCTACTTCCTTGATTAAATTTTTGCGCCATTTTACAGTTATTTTGCCTTAATGTAAAATTTAGCCCTTTTTGCGCGTTTTATAGAGATAATCGTATCAGCCACCAAAAAGCAAATAGCTATAAATAGGCAAATCATCAAAATATACGAATCAGGCTCGATTTTTTCGCCCAAAAGCAAAGAAACGCCTAACATCAAAAGTGGCTCGACATAGATTAATAGCCCAAAGAAATTTATCGGAATTAGCGCGCTTGATAAAATTTGAGCCAAAAGTGCAGTCGCACTCAATAGTGCCAAAACCGATAAAAGCGTGTAAATGTTTGGATTTTGCACTGCGACCGCGCCAAGGTCAGTGTTGCTTACAAACCACAAACAAAATGGCAACAAAAGCGCGATTTCTAGGGCGAAACTGCTAGCCCCTTCTAGCCTGAAATACCGCCTTAGGCAAAAATACAGCGGAAATCCTATAAAAACAATCGCGCTATGCCACGACGGCGCGCCTCCGATTAGGATTTTTGAAAACACTCCAATCACCGCAAAGCCCACGCACAGAGCTTTTAGGCGCGAAATTTTCTCGCCAAAGACAAGATTGCCAAAAATCACCATGGAAATTGGCATTATGAGGTATCCGATTGAGACTTGCAGTGCGTAGCCGTTACTTGGCGCCCACAGATACAACCACATCTGAATTCCCATTGTAGCGGAAGTCGCGAGTAAAATTATGAGCAAAAACGGCTTTTTTATCAAACGGACAAGTAGCTTTTTCATCTCTGTTTTTTTACCCCCTAGCACCAAAAACAGCGCCACTATCGGAAATGTTACTAGCATGCGGTATCCCAGCAACTCCTGCCCGCCAAGAGGCTGCATGAAAACCGACATATAATAAATGCTCGCAAACCCGATAGAAGAAAACAGCGATAACGCGATACCTTTTAACATTTTTAAAATTTAGCCTTGCTAAATTTGACCCTTCTCTGAAATTTTAAATTTGGGATTTTATTAAAATTTGACTTAAAAAATAATGGCTGAATTTTGGCAAATTTGAAATTTGCCAAAATTTATTAGTGAGAATTTTTGCCTTTTTGCGCGCCGCCCGCCTCGCCTTTTGGCGCACGAGCTGGCAAAAGTGCGTTTAGGATTTCGCCCTCTTTGAGATTATATTTAGCACACGCTTCGCGTAAATTTAGGCATTCGTCGAAATTCGCTATACCCTTACCCTCTAAAAATGCGCTAAATTTCGCATTATCCGTGCCAAATGCGCCTTTAAATTTGCTAATTTCCAAATTTAGAGCCTGCATATACACAGCCCTAGCTGGATTTCCAGCCCCGCTAGCGCCTTTGAGGCTGTATCCAGCGTATCCGCAGCTAAGCACGATAATAGCGCAGATTACAAGCCCCTGCCAGCCTTTAAAATAGAGTTTAAAAGGTTTGAAATTTATGAAAATATGCACCAGCGCAAGGGCTAGCATAGCCATGCCAAAGTATTCGTGGAAATTTTTCATAACCCCACTTTTTAGCCCAAAAAACATACCGGCCCCACTAAATGCGACGAAGCCAAAAACAGCGATTAAAAGCCCGGTTCCTACAAATCTAAGCGGTTTCAAAATAGCTCCTTTTGTAAAATTTAAAGGCGATTTTAGGCTAAAATTTTAACCCCAAAATCGCCCGAATCTAACCGAAGCTAACCTAGTTTTTTTCAGATTTTTTGCGCACTTGGATATTGATGAGCTCGACCACGAGCGAGAAAAACATAGAAAAATAAATATAGCCCTTTGGGATATGAAACCCAAGTCCGTCTGCGATGAGCGAAACACCCACCAAAATCAAAAACGAAAGCGCAAGAATTTTTATCGTAGGATTATCATCGACAAATTTCGCAATCGCCCCACTAGCAAACATCATCACAGCCACGGCGATGATGACAGCTAGTATCATTACAGGCAGGTGCTGTGCCATACCCACAGCCGTAATCACGCTATCAAGCGAGAAAATTATATCAAGCAAAGCGATTTGAATTAGCGTGCCACCAAAGCTAGCCTTTTTCTCATCTACTCGCTCTTCGTGGCTTTCGCCCACGGCAGAAGAGTGGATTTCGAGCGTGGATTTTACCAGCAAAAACAAACCACCGCCGATTAGCACCAAATCTCGCCCACTAAAACCATGCCCAAACACACTAAATAGCTCTTTTGTCAGCCCCATTACCCAGCTAAGGCTAAGTAGAAGCAAAATTCGCGTAATCATCGCAAGAGCTAGCCCCATAATGCGAGCTTTATCGCGGTTTTCCTGAGGCAGGCGCGAACACAAAATCGCTATGAAAATTATATTGTCTATGCCAAGAACGATTTCTAGCCCAGTTAGCGTGGCTAGGCTTATCCACGCCTCAGGCGAGCTGATCCAATCAAACATTTTAATCCTTAAATTTAAAATAAACTCGCTATTATAGCGATGAAAATTTAATTTTTAGCAAGGTGAAATTGTATGAAATTTAAAAAATTTGCGCACGAAGTGCGCCACCACTAGCGTCGGTCGGGTGGGGGTGTGGGGGCGGGCGACCCTCGCAACTCTGAGCGCCGCCCCCACATAAAAAGGATTAGACTAAAAAATTTCCAAGCGGTAAATTTTGTAAAGTATAATTAATAAATTTTTGAGTTAAAGGAAAGCCATGAAAAAGGTTCTTACAATCGCAGGTGTTGATAGTAGTGGCGGCGCAGGTATTTCAGCCGATATTAAGACCATAACCGCCCACAAAATGTATGGCGAAAATGTCATCACAGCCCTCACCGCCCAAAATACGCTTGGCGTGCAAGGCGTGCTAAATATCGAGCCCTCTTTCGTCGAAGCCCAGCTAGAAAGCGTATTTTGCGACATCGTCCCAGACGCTGTGAAAATCGGCATGATTTCTACTGCCCAAATCGCGCAAACCATAGCCAAAGCGTTGAAAAAATTTGGCGCGCAAAATGTCGTCACAGACCCTGTCATGGTCGCTACAAGCGGTGGCGTGCTAATGCAAGATAGCGCAATGAACGCGCTAAAATTTGAGCTTTTTAGCGTTTCAGCGATTATCACGCCAAATATCAAAGAAGCAAGCGCGCTAAGTGGCGTTAAAATCGAAAATTTCGACGATATGAAAACAGCCGCGCTAAAAATCGCCGAATTTTACAGCGGAGCGATTTTGGTTAAAGGCGGAGATTTAGCAGGCGTGGGCGAAGCGCGCGATATTCTTTACGAAAATGGCGAATTTAGCGAGTTTAGCGCACCCAAAATCATCACCAAAAACACTCACGGCACAGGTTGCACACTCTCATCAGCTATCGCTTGCGCCCTAGCAGCGGGGCTTGGCGTAAAAGAAGCGGTTGGTAGTGCGAAAGAATTCGTCCGCACAGCGCTAATGCAAGATTTGCACATTGGCAGGGGCAACGGCGCGATAAATCACTATTTTCGAATCCCAGAGATGTTTTAAATCTAAATTTGGCGGAATTTTAAAATTTCGCCAAATTTTATCCCCAAAAATACCCCAAAAACATTTAAAATCAAATCGTCAAGCTCGAAAATTCCGCTTTTAAAGACAAATTGTGAAATTTCGATTATTAGTGAGAGCAAAAGGCCAAAAATCAAAATTTTTCGCATGCTAAAATTTGGGAAAAAATATCGCGCAAAAAGCCCAAACGGCACAAACCAGACTATGTTTCCCGCAAAAAGATAGATAAATTTTATCGCGCCAAATTTCAAAATATTTGCGTAATCGCTAAATGGCACGAGATTGTATTCGCCGACACGCCAAATTTGATCGAGCCTAAAATTTGCCCTAAAAATCGTGATTTTAAAGAGCGCACAAAGATAAATTATGAAAAGAAAACAAGCTTTGGATTTTTTCATTTGAAATTTAAAATTTGGGTAAATTTTGCCATTAAAAAATGGCAAAATTTTAAGTTATAAATCTCTTGGATCTGCGATTTTACCAGCGATTGCGCTAGCTGCTGCGACGGCTGAGTTTGCTAGATACACTTCGCTCGTGCGATCGCCCATGCGGCCTACGAAGTTGCGATTTGTCGTGCTAACACACCTCTCTCCATCGCCCAAAATACCCATATATCCGCCAAGGCACGCGCCACAGGTCGGATTGCTCACGACTGCGCCTGCTTCGACGAAAATATCCCACAAGCCCTCTTTTTGCGCTTGTAGAGCGATTTTTTGCGTAGCTGGTGTGATGATAAGGCGAGTTTTGCGAGCTACTTTTCTACCTTTTAAAATCTGCGCTGCTATGCGAAGATCGCTTAAACGCCCATTTGTGCAGCTTCCGATGAAGACTTGATCGACTGCGATACTATCTTTTACCGCCTCTCTCACGCTTTTGCCGTTGCTTGGCAAAAATGGATACGCTATCACTGGGTCTAAATTTGCAGTGTCGATTTCTAGGACGCGCTCGTAGTTTGCCCCCTCGTCTGAGTAGTGAAATTTCGGCTCGCTTCGTAGCGTTCTAGCGGCCAGAAATTCTTTTGTTACCTCATCGCACGCGACGATTCCGCTCTTTCCGCCAGCCTCGATCGCCATATTACAAAGCGAAAATCTACTATCCATATCAAGGTGCGCAATCGCCTCGCCAACAAATTCTAGCGCTTTGTAGCGTGCGCCATCAACGCCGATTTGGCGGATTACTTCAAGTATCAAATCCTTACCGTAAATATGCGCGCCCGGCTTGCCCTTGAAAACCACCTTTATGCTTTCTGGCACCTTAAACCAGTTTTTGCCCGTTATCATCGCATAAGCTAAATCCGTGCTTCCCATGCCGGTAGAAAACGCTCCAAGTGCGCCGTGCGTGCAGGTGTGCGAGTCAGCTCCGATGATGACATCGCCTGGTACCACTAGCCCTTTTTCAGGCATTAGGGCGTGTTCTATTCCCATATCTTTTTCGTCAAAATAGTTTTTTAGGTTGTGTTTGTAGGCAAATTCGCGTGAAATTTTGGCTTGATTTGCGCTTAAAATGTCCTTTGTAGGGATATAGTGATCCATTACGATCGCAAAGCCGTCTGGATTTGCCAAAGCCTTTGCGCCGCTTAGCTCAAACTGCTTTATCGAAATCGGCGTTGTGATGTCGTTGCCGATGACCATATCGATTTTGCTCTCTACGATTTGCCCTGCACTGACCGCTTCACCCACATGTTCGCTGAAAATTTTTTCTGTGATTGTCTGTTTCATAACCTGTCCTTAAAAAATTTGGGCTAAATTCTATCAAATCTAACCATAAAACTTTATAATAAAAGGTATAATTTTGCTTTTGGAAAGGAAAAATCATGAAAATTTTAGAGATTTTAAAAGCCAGGCGCAGTGTGCGAAAATACGCTCCTGGCGAGATTAGCGACGAAATTTTAGACACAATCTTAAAGGCTGGTTTGCTGAGCCCTAGCGGACATGCAAGGAAATCTTGGGAGTTTATCGTAGTCAAAGATAAAGCAAACCTCGCCAAACTAAGCCTTGCGCGCACGGGCGCAGCCGATATGCTAAAAGGCGCAAATGCCGCTGTGGTCGTAATCGCCGATGAGAGCGTGCAAGATGTCTGGATCGAGGACGCCTCTATCGCTATGGCCTACATGCACCTGTGCGCGAGCGCGCTAGGCGTGGGAAGCTGCTGGATACAATGCAGACTGCGCGAGGCGCAAAATGGCGCGAGCAGTGAGGAATACCTGCGCGAAATTTTGGGTTTTAAGGGAAATTACAGGGCCTTAGCGATTTTATCGCTTGGAAATCTAATCTCCACGCCCGCTCCACACGAACTAGAAAAGCTAGAATTTAGCAAAATTCACAAAGAGAAATTTTAAGTGTAAAAATCAGAGACAACCAAATTTGCCGAATTTTACCCAAATTCGGCAATGAATTTATTTGCAACTAAGTTTTGGATAATTTGCCAGAAAATAAGTTTTGGTTTTGCCAAAGAGATTTTTTACCTCATCTTCGCTGCCGCTGCTAGCTAATAATCTTTGTTTATAGATAGTTTGAGTCATACCGCAAGATTTTAGTTCGATGATAGCAAAATTCATCTCATAATCTTTTTCGCCCCTGCGTTGATTTGGATACCAAAGCATGGTTTGAAGCGCCTTATTTTCGGCTAGTTTTTCAATTTTTGCTTCGTGTTTTTTATCGAATTTCGCAATATCTTTTTTGGTGTCGCTTAAAAATTTATCAAAATCTTTTTTCTTTAAACCTTCGCTAAAAAGCACATCGATTTGCCCGTATGTAGGATTTTGGGCTGAAAAGTAAGTAACCGCGCTAGTATCCGAGCCATAAACTCGTGGATATTCTTTGAATTTCTCAAAGTTTGTTTGCATATATTCTAGGCTTTGTGGGTGATTTAGCTTCGAACTTTTTATGCTAAGATCATACGCGCACTCGATTTTAGGATAGTTTTTCAAAAAATTTGCCTTTTTGCTCTGTATTTGCTTTCGCACAGTATCTATCGGCGTATCTTTGTCGAAATTCATCGCATAATGCACATTTACAGCCCCGCAATCTTTGATTTCATAAATTTTCAAATTTGCTTCAAATTTGTTTAAATTTGGATTATTTGTAGGGTAGAAAATTTCGGTAGAAATCGCCTTTTTCTCGCTCAATTTTTCGAATTTATACTCATTTTTTGCGCCAGAGCTTTTTTGTTTTTCTAACTCATGTTCCATGGCGCTGAGCCAACGCTCCATATCATACACGCCATGCCCATACGAAATTGTAATCAGCTTCGTCCAGCCAAAGCCCCTTTCGCCATCTAAAAAATATTCGGCGTTCATGGAGCTTTTGTGTCCTAGCGCGTAAGATTGCTTTTCAAATGTGATGTTTTGTGGCAAATTTAGCATTTTATCGATAGAGTGCGGACTGGCTTCGTTTGAAGGCACGACAATGTAAGTATCGCGTCCTAGCCCTTGCAAACAACCACTTAACACAAACGCCGATAATGCTAACGGCACTAAAATTTTAAATTTCATAATCTCTCCTTAAAAATAAACCCAAAGTATATCATTTTTTTTAAAGTAAAAATGGAATTTAAAATTTTTGCTAAATTTTTTTGCTAAAATAGCGTTTATGAAATACCAACACCTAATCCAAATTTGCGAATTTTTGCAAAATTTCAAAACTCTAAGCCACATAAAGCGCGTCGGCGATAATCTTTTTAAGCTTAGCTTTGATAGCTATGAGCTGTTTTTTGATATGAATAAAACCGCGTGCAATATCCATAAAAACGGCTCTTTCGTGGAAAATAAAATTTACAAAGCGCCCTTTGACGGAGTTTTGGCTAAACGGCTCGTAAAATCGAAAATTTTGCAAATTTGCGTAGTGGAAAATAATAGAATTTTGCATATCAAAACCGAACTCAAAGCCAGCTACAAGGCGTTTATCACAAATTTATACTTCGAATTTACAGGGCGATTTACAAATGTCATCATCACCGATGAAAACGGAGTAATCCTAGAAGCGCTCAGGCACCTAGATAACGATGTGCGAAGCGTGCGCGTGGGGCGGATTTTAGCGCAACTTCCGCCATATAAAATCAAAGAAAAAGATGTAGAAAAAATAGAGAATTTCGATAAATTTTTCGTGGGCGAGTTTGAAAAACTAAATCTGGCAAATTTAGCCCAAATTCGAAATTCAAAATTAACCCAAATTGATAAAAAAATCGAAATTTTGCATGCAAATTTAAATGCCGTGCCAAAAGAGAGCGAACTTTTAGCAAAAGCCGAAAATTTGGCAAATCTCGGGCAGGTATTATCGGCGAATTTGTATAATTTAAGCGACTGGCAAAGAGAATTTTGCCTAAACGATAAAAACGGCGAAAGCGTGGAATTTCGCCTAGAAAATCCGCCAAAAATCGCAATGAACGAATTTTTTAACGAAGCAAAAAAATTGCGCCAAAAAGCCGCAAATTCGCATATCCAAATCGCAAATTTAAACGAAAAAATCGAATTTTACGAAAATTTGAAAAATTTAATCGCAAACGCAAAAAGCGTCGAAGAACTTGAAATTTTGCTCCCCAAAAAGCGAATTAGCGCGAATTTGAAGGAAAAAAACGCAGAATTTGTGCAGAGCTTTTATATCGGCGAGTTTAAAATCAGCGTGGGCAAAAATGAAAAAGGCAACGAATTCTTGCTAAAAAACAGCGCCAAAAACGACTTTTGGTTCCATTTAAAAGATCGCGCTAGCGCGCATGTCATCGTCCAAACTAACAAACAAAATTTAAGCGAAGAAATAGCGAAATTTGCTGCTAAAATTTGCGTAAATTTTAGCGTCAAAGAGGCTGGAAACTACCTCGTTGATTACACCAAACGCCTAAATGTAAGCCCCGTGAAAGGCTCGTTTGTGCATTATGTGGATTATAAAACTATCGGCGTTTTAAAGCCGTGATAAGGCGAAATTTTATATAATCTCGCGAAATCAAATCTAAGGAAATTTTATGAAACAAAGACTAGTAACTGGCGGAATTTTGCTTGCTGTTTTTTCTGTTTTAATCCTGATAAATAGCAGATTTATCAACTTTTTCGTATTTGCCATAATGCTTAGCATAGGGCTTTTGGAGAGCTACAAGCTCTATGGACTAAAAAATGTCAGCCTCAAATGGCTAGCCCTTGCGCTCGCATTTTTCGCGCTAATTCCGTTTGCCCAAGACGACGAGCCATTTATCAGCGCGGTTAAAGTCTGTATCGCCTCAGTAGTCGTGGCTGCTTCGATTGTGGCTTTTAAAAAGCTTGAAAACGCGAAAATTATCCTGCCTTTTATCTACCCTTTCGCTCCGATTTGCCTAATGTGGGCGGTTTATGATGATTTGGGGATTTTCCACTTCGTCTGGCTTATCATCACCATAATCGCCTGCGATAGCGGTGCGTATTTCGCTGGTAAAAGCTTTGGCAAAACCCCATTTAGCCCTAGCTCGCCAAACAAAACCATTGAAGGCATCATAGGCGGAATTATTTTTGCCTTTATCACAAGCTTCATTTACGCGCGCATTTTCACAAACTTGCCGCCGCTTGAAATTTTATGCAAGACCCTAGTTATCGTGATTTTTGGCATTTTTGGCGATCTGTTTGAAAGCTATCTCAAACGAAGCGCAGGCGTCAAAGACAGCGGCAGTTTATTCCCAGGACACGGCGGCGTGCTAGACCGCATTGACGGGTATATGTTTGGCGCAGTGGCTATGGTGGTCGTGTATTCATGGTAGTGCTAGGCTCCACTGGCTCGATTGGCACAAACACCCTAGATATCGCGCACAAAAAGGGAATTTTGATCGAGGCTTTGGCGTGCGGGAAAAATGTGAGTTTGCTAAACGAGCAGATTGCTAAATTTCACCCTAAATTCGTCGCTATCGGCGAAGAAAGCCTAAAATCAGCCGTCAAACACGACAAGGTTTTTGTCGGTATGGAGGGGATTTTGGCAATGCTCGAAGAGTGCAAATCTAGCACCGTCGTAAATGCCCTAGTGGGCTTTGCTGGCATGCTCCCTAGCCTAAAAACGCAAGAACTTGGCAAAACGCTATGCCTAGCAAATAAAGAAAGCCTAGTCGTGGGCGGGAAATTCCTTGAAATTTCAAAAATTCACGCCATTGACAGCGAGCATTTCGGGCTAAAATTTCTAATCCAAAACGCAAAAACCCCTATTTCTAGGCTCATCATAACAGCCAGCGGAGGGGCGTTTTACGATACGCCACTAACCGAGCTTGGAAGTGTGAGCGCCAAAGACGCGCTAAGGCACCCAAACTGGCAAATGGGCGCAAAAATTACAATTGATAGCGCGAGCATGGCAAACAAGCTTTTCGAGGTAATCGAGGCGTTTTGGCTATACGGCACGAAAAATATCGACGCCGTGATCGAGCGCACATCGCAAATCCACGCCCTAGTCGAGTTCATCGACGGCTCGACCACAGCGCACATTAGCGAGACTGACATGCGCCTAGCCATAGCGCATGCGGTTTTAGAGGGCGCGATTAGCGAGCAAATCGTCAAACCTGTAAATTTGCTGGATTTAAAACCGATTAAATTCGCTCCAATCGATACACTCAAATACCCTATTTTTGGGCTCAAAGACGCGCTTTTGGATAATCCGAATTTTGGCGTAGTGATAAATGCGGCAAACGAAGTTGGCGTTTATGCGTTTTTAGAAGGGCGGGCGAGATTTAGCGATATTTCGCGCGTGGTGCTAAAATCCGTGGAGAAATTTCACTCGCCAAACACCCCAGACGCGCACGCTCTAATCGAAATCGACCGAAGCGTGCGAGCGTATGCAAATGAACTTTTGCGCTAAATTTGGGAAATTTGGCGCAAAATTTGGCGCAAAATTTAAAAAATTTGGCAAATTTGATTAAATTTTACATTTTTTAAATTTTATATTAGCTTTTTTTGCTATAATGCAAACTCTTATTTTTGGCCCCGTAACTCAGTTGGTAGAGTGTCACCTTGACATGGTGGAAGTCGTTGGTTCGAGTCCAATCGGGACCACCATTTAATCGAGCCTTAATTTCAAATATTTCAAATTTTTTTCTTATCTAAATTTAAATGCAAATTTTAATAATATTATGCGTGAGCGGAAATAAATTTTTTAAAAGGGTCAAATTAGGGGTCAATCGTTCCCTTAAACTTCACAAACTACGATAAAATGGGGATTTCATAAGAAAAAGTGGCTCCGGATGCTGGATTCGAACCAGCGACCAAGCGGTTAACAGCCGCCTACTCTACCGCTGAGCTAATCCGGAACGAGTATTAAATGGTGCGGATGAAAGGACTTGAACCTTCACGCCGTAAAGCACCAGATCCTAAGTCTGGCGTGTCTGCCAATTTCACCACATCCGCAAAAAAGAAAGCGCATTATAGCCAAAAGCTCTTAATGCTAGCTTAAATGGTACGCCCATCAGGATTCGAACCTGAGGCCTACGGCTTAGAAGGCCGTTGCTCTATCCAGCTGAGCTATGAGCGCATAAAAAACAAATCAGTGGTACGCCCGAAAGGAGTCGAACCTTCAACCTACAGATCCGAAGTCTGTTGCTCTATCCAATTGAGCTACGAGCGCGAAAGTGGGGTGAATTGTGGGAATCGAACCCACGACCCTCAGGACCACAATCTGATGCTCTAACCAACTGAGCTAAACTCACCACAATGGTCGGAGCGAAAGGATTCGAACCTTCGACCCTCTGGTCCCAAACCAGATGCGCTACCAGACTGCGCTACGCTCCGATAAATGATGTGGATTGAAAAAGGAAACTTGATTATATATAATTTTTAAAATTTTGTCAATGAAATTTAGCTTAAAAATTTAAAATTTAGAAAGAATTTTATTTATGGCGAATTTGCAAGCGACACAACACAAAAACTCAAAGTTTTTCTTTGTTAAAAGTCTAGCTTCTGCTTTGTTTAGCTCAACTTCTGCTTTTGACACTCTTTTGCTTGAATTACTCATAGCAATCTCCTTTAAAAATAGATTTTTTCAACATTATCAATGTTTATGTTGTATAAATTTAAAAAATACTCTTTAACTTCGCTATATTTACTGCGGTTACAAATTATTAAAGAATAGTATTGTGGTAAAAAATTACCAGCACTATACGGTATAAAATATGGCTCAGATAGTGCTATTTTTGGAAAGATTGTAAAAAATCTATCACCTTTTTTACCAATGATTATATAAAGAATAAAATTTGCCAATATAAAGCCAAACAAACCAAATATTAAAAATCCTAAAAACCACAAAAAAGACATACTAATAGACATAATCAGAGCACATATAGCAAAAATACCAAATTTTACTTTATAATTTTCATTGCGTATAGAATAAACAGTAAAAGGCTTATAAATATTTTCTTTAATATCTTTTAATTCCACAATTCTTTTTAATTCTGAATTATTAAAAAAAATAGTTTTTTCATAAAATTCAACAACGGAATTTTTTATTAAAATTTTATTCTTAGAAGGTTTATTAAATATAAATATAGCAAGAAAAATCAACAATACCATACCAAATATTATTGCATTTACGAAAATTATATCAATAATATCTTCGTTATCAAATATTGCATTGATATTTGTTGGTATAGAAACGCCAAATAAAAATGGGACAAGCAAAATGGCGGCATTATGTAAAACTTCATAATCGTATAGTTCAATCGGCTCCTTATCATAATCCCTCAAATTCTTATTTTTAATAAAAATATCGTTTTTGAAATTTCTGTTTTCCAAATTTAATCCTTTTATAAAATCTCGGTCAGTATCTGTGATACTGAAATTTTAAATTTTATAAATCAGATGTTTTTAAAAGAGTTTATCAAAATTTTCATCAGTCCCAAACCTCGTGAGCGGTGCGAAATTTCACCCTTGATGCGTGCTGGAAGCTCGCCTATGGTTTTGCCCAAATCGCCCTCTCCAAGCTCTTCGTAGCGACGCGGAATAAACATAAAATCATACCCAAACCCATTTTCCCCGCGCTCTTCGCAAATCACTTCGCCGTGCATAAATCCGTGCGTGCAGTATTCACCAAAGTGCGATTTCAGCGCGATTGCAGCCACATAGTGTGCGCCCGAGCTACGCACGCCACGCGCGATTAGCTCGCTGGCTAGTTTCGCGCGGTTGCTAGCGTCCGTCGCGCCCTCGCCACTAAATCTGGCCGAATAAATCCCAGGCGCGCCACCTAAAATATCCACGCAAATCCCGCTATCATCGCTCATCACGAGATATTCGCGGTGCAGATTTCGCGCTAGTAGCCTCTCATAGACCGCGCGCACCTTTATCAGCGCATTTTCTTTGAAACTCTTGCCGTCTTCAATGATTTCAAAAGGCTCTAAAACCTCGCCAAGCCCGTAAATTTCGTCATTTTTGAAAAATTCTCTAATCTCGTTAAGCTTATCTTTGTTGCCAGTGGCTACTAAAATTTTCATATCAAATCCTTGCGTAAAAACGCTTATTTTATCCAAATTTGACAAAATTTTAGCTACAATCACGGACAAAAATAATCTTTAAGGCTTTCGATGTTAAATACAATTTTGCCACTTAGTTTTATCGCAGCGACCCGCTTTTTTGGGCTTTTTATCCTGCTTCCGGTGCTTAGCTACTATGCTTTGGAGCTTCGCGGTGCTGATGAAAAACTAGTCGGCGTTTTAATCGGCGTGTATGCGATCATGCAAATGCTCTTGCAGACCCCATTTGGCGCGCTTAGCGATAAAATCGGGCGCAAAAACACTATCGCAATCGGCCTTGTGATTTTTATTGCAGGATCTGTGATTTGCGCCTTTGCTAGCGACATTTACACTATGATTTTAGGGCGATTTGTGCAGGGTTGTGGGGCTATCGGAGCTGTGGCTACGGCGCTGATTAGCGACTTTACCACAGAAGAAAACAGAGGCAAGGCAATGGCGATAATGGGTGCGATGATAGGCTGTGCCTTTGGCGCGGCGATGATTTTAAGCCCGGTTTTGAGCGCGAAATTTGGACTGGCAAGCCTTTTTTGGCTAAGTGTCATTTTGACGATTTTTTGCCTGATTTTGCTATTTTCTCTCGTGCCAGCTGAACCCAAAATTCGCTCCAAAATGCCCAAAAAATCCTCACTCGCGCTTTTGCGAGATAAAAATTTATCCTTGCTAAATTTAAGCAATTTTTTCCAAAAAGCCTTTATGACGACCGCATTTTTCCTAATCCCCATAATGCTTCACTCTAAATTTGGCTTCGCGCAAGACGAATTTATCAAAGTCTATGGCGTAGCTATGATTTTTGGCTTTTTGGCTATGGGCGCAAGTGGCGCAATGGGCGAAAAACTCGGACTTTCAAAGCAAATTTTGCTTCTTGGAATTTTATTTTTTATTGTTTCGTATTTGATTTTTGCTTTTGCAAACAACCCTTATTTTTTTATTTTTGGCGTGATTGTATTTTTCGCCGGATTTAACGCGCACGAGCCCATTATGCAGAGCCTCGCGTCGAAATTCGCCAAAACCGCAAACCGCGGCGAAGCACTTGGAATTTTCACTTCGTTTGGGTTTTTTGGCAGTTTTATCGGGGGCGTGTGTGGCGGAGTGGCGTATGGCTGGGTCGGTATTTTGGGTATCGGGCTAGTCGTGGCAGTGCTTGGGGCGGTGTGGTTTGCGATGATTTTAGCCCTGCCAAATCCGAAAATTTTTAAAAATTTATATTTTGATAAAGCGCTAAATTTCGATTTTAGCGCCATTAGCGGGCAGGCTGGGATTGTCGAAATTTACGAAAACGGCGAGAATTTCGTCGTCAAATACAACTCAAAAATCATAAGCACAGAAGAGATTAAAAATTTGCTAGGAGCCACCGATGCAGTTTGAGAGTTTGCAAAGCGCGATTGCGAGGTTTAAAGCCAGCGTCGCGCCTGAGAAAAAGAGCGAAATTTTGCCCCTAAACGAGGCTTTGGGGAGAATTTTAGCCGATGAAATTCGCGCGCCATTTGCCAAGCCAGAGCGCCCTACCGCCTCCATGGACGGATACGCGCTAAATAGCGCAAATTTGGCGTGCGGGGCGAGATTTAAGGTCGTTTCGCAAACCCCTGCTGGAAGCATGCCAATGTCTGCCCCAAAATCTGGCGAGTGCGTCAAAACCTTCACAGGCGCGATTATGGCGAGGGGCGCGGATACTCTCGCGCCTGTGGAAAATGTCAGCGTCTGCGGCAATGAAATCATAATCAATAAACCAGTGCCTGCTGGCTTTGCCGTGCGAAAAATCGGCGAGAGCTACGAAAAGGGCGAGGTTTTATTAAGCGCAAACTCACGGCTAAATTTTGCAAGCATTGCGCTTTTGGCTGAGCTAGGCATGGCTAGCGTGGCAGTGTTTGCGCGCCCAAAAGTCGCTATAATCGCTACTGGAAGCGAAATCAAACGCCCGGGCGAGAGCTTAGAAAACGAGGCGCAAATTTATAGCTCAAACAACTTCGCGCTTTTAAATTTGGCGCGTGCAATGGGGTTTGAAGTGGTGAGCGAGCAAATCATCAGCGACGATAAAGACGCCCTAAAAAGCGCGCTCTTTGGCGCACTCTCGCGCGCTGATATCGTAATCACCAGTGGCGGAGTGAGCATGGGGGATTATGATTTTATGAAGGCTTTGGTGAGGGAGAATTTCGAAATCCTAGTCGATAAAGTCGCCATAAAACCGGGTCGCCATGTCAAAATCGCCAAATTTGGCGAGAAATTTATCTTCGCGCTGCCTGGATTTCCGCTTTCTAGCATTGTGACTGGGTTTTTGTTTTTGCGCGCGTTTTTGAGCGCGAAATTTGGGCTTGATGACGGGTGTGAGAGTAGCGCGATTTTAAGCAACGATTATGCGAAAAAATCGCCGTTTTTGGAGTTTGCTCTTGGCGATATCAGCGTCCAAAATGGGCAAATTTTTATCTCTACTGCGGGTAAAAAGCAAGGATCTAGCGCGATTTTGAATAATTTTGGCCCAAATTCTGCCCTTCTAATCGCAGAGCAAAATTTAAGCGCAAATTCTGTGGTAAAAATTTTGCAAATCCCAAGGTGGTAAGGTTTGAAAAAAATAAAATTTTTAAAAATTAGGCTAAATTTGGAAATTTAAATTTTTTCAATCAAACTAAAACTTTAAATTTTACCGCCTAGAAGCATAAAAATTGCAATACCAAGAGCTAAAACTGAAACAATTAACGAAACTATGCTTATCAAACCATTGTTTTTAAGCTTAGACATTTCGCTTTCGAGCTTGGCTATTTGCCTGCTTTGTTCGGTGTCTAGGCTATCTTTTTCATCAAGTCTTGTTTTATTTGAGCTGATATTTATGGCATTTGCTCTTATATCTTTACTTTGTTTATCATCAAGCATATCTTTTTCATCAAGGCGTTTTGAATTTTTAGCGATATTTGTAGCATTTATATTTATTTTTTCTTTTTGTTCTTCTAGTTGAGTATGTTGCACCATTAAGTTATTCACAAATTCTTGTGCGTCATTGTAAATTCCTTCCATAACTTTGGTTGTTTCGTTGCTAAGAGTTGTAACTTTTCCCTTTATTTCTACTGAGCGATTTGCAATTATATGTGCCATATAGCCAACAGAAAATTTAGTATAAGTAATCGAACCTTGTATTAATTTAAGACTACTTTGTTGTATTTCATTTAATCGTGCTACTGCCTCGTTTGTTTGAGAAAGTCCTTTGGCTGTTAAATTCATTTTTTTATCATCGTTTCCCCAAGAAAAAGGATTATACCAACTACTATTTTTAGTATTTTCAGCTTCTCTCGAAAGTTCTTTCGCATACTTTATTGCGTCGGTGGCTTCTTCGATTTTTAAGGCAATTTGAGCAAATGCTTCTTGTGCCTTATTTTTAAATTCAGCCAACCTTGTATCGTTAGGTTGCAAATTTTTGTAGTTATCCAAATTTGGAATTAAATCGTTCATTTATTCTCCTTTTAAATTTTTAAGTTTATTTTTTAAATTTGTTCGCATATCATTTATTCGAGCAAAATCACTTTGTATTGCTTTATCTATTTCTAGCATATCTTCATTTGTTTTGGTATCAACTGCGTGTAGTAATTCTGTTGTTTGTGTAGCACTTGTTATTAGTGTCTTATACCCATCGCCTAATACAAACCAGCTTTGTGCTATGCTAAGCTGAACCACTTCACCACTTTTTGCCATTAACTGAAATTTGAGTTTTGATTGTTTAGCGTTTGAGCGAAATTTATCCATATAATAAAGCACGATAGTAGTTAAAAGTCCGCCAAGTAATGCACTTATTGTTACCGAAAGGGCACTACCTACCGTGCCATGCTCCGAAAATGGCAAAGGCAGAGCCATTATGGCGTTTAGCCCCGGCACACTCGCTAAAAGCGAGTCGATCCCAGCAGAAAGCCCAAGCGAAGCCCCGCCTATAATGCCTGTAATCAAAATTTTAAAAGCTTCATAATAAACATCGTCTTTATCTACATTTTCTGGCGGATTTACTATCATTTTAATAGCCTGAACTAGTGAAACAAAACCGGCTCTAATTATGCTGACTATTTTTTTGAGCGTTGTGGTAACGAGATTGATTGCAAAGACTAGCAAATTTGAAAAAAATGCCGTTACAGCACCTTCAAGCGAGCCTTTTAGTATATCTTTCCATTTAGCTTTGATATTTTCCCAAATTTCGCCAAGACGAGTTTTGAAACGCTTCGAAATTTCAGAAAAACTCTCATCGCCAAAATTTTTAAGCGTTATTTTTATTTCATCGATTGTAGCTTCGATAAATTCCCTAAGTATGAGTGCAAACGCAGAATACACAGCCATTTTAACAGCATCTTTTCCACCTGTTATAGCAAGTTCTTTTCCGTCTTTTTTGACTTGGGCTTTGAATTTTTCCATATTTACGAATTTACGAGCCTCTTTATCTTTTTCGAGTGCAACCTTTTCATCCAAGCCAAAGTGTTCCGCGTTTGTTTTGCCGTCATCATTTCGTTTTTGTTTTATCCAATCTTTCATTTTTTTATTGCCTTTTGACTGATTTGGGCTATTTTTTACGGCAGCTAGATTTATCTTGTTTGTAGCTATTTTGGCTCTTTGCTCTGGTGTCATATATAAATTTAGTGCTGGGTCAAATTCTATTTCGTGAGCTGAGACAATATGGTCGATATTTGTATCGTTTCTCGAAATTTTACCGCTTCCATACTCGCAATCAATCGTATCGTTATTTGCAAATAGTTCGTTTTTCATTTTATCTAAACCATTATCGTAACCCCTATCTTTTCGCAAACCTTTACCTTTTTTGCTCCATATCTTTTCTTTATTGTTTTCCCATTCTTCGTATTTTTTTCTATCTTCGTCGTTTGCCGTTATACCTTGTTTGAAATTATGGGTTGTTGTTACGCTACCGCCGTCTTTGCTGGATATTACAAGACTAGCAAGTCCAAATTGTGAAGTGATTGTATTGATTGCATTTTCTTTACAAAGTTCAAGCAACTTTGCACTATCACCTTGTGATAGTTTATCTTTTAGTTCGTTTAATTCAGTTATTGCTATTTCTAGCTCACCGCTTAACCGAATTCTAAGCGCATCATAATCGAAGCCAGCTACCCTCTCTCTCTCTCTCGATTTCAAAAATAGAATTGTCGCTTAATTTTTCATCAAGCCAATCAATTTGTTTTTCCATTTATGCTCCAAATTCAATAAGAAATTTTAAAAATGTATAACAAAATCTCTAAATTCTAGCGAATTTAGAGATTTCAAATTTACAAATCCGCTAGTTTGCAACTAGAAGTTATCGCAAATTTGGTCAAAAATGCCTTGTTTTCGCGATCGATCCTGCGAAGTTCGTCGATTTGGGCGGGGTCGTATTCGTGCGAAAAATCCATATCTTCTAGCGGAAATAGCGCCTTTTCAAGCTCCTTGCTCAAAGCCTTTATGCGCGCGCCGTCCTTGCAAGCTTCGAGCGATTTATGCAAATCTTGCATGATTTGTTCTGCCTTTTGGGGCGCGACCTTCATCGGCGTAAATTCCACGCCAAAAACACAGGCGCAAAACGCGCAAATTAAAGCGATTTTTCTCATTAGTAATCATCTCCGTCGATGTTGTTGTAGTTTAGCCCCTCGCCATCATCGTAGCTATAATCGTCCTCGTCATAAGCGTAGTTATAGCCCTCTTCGCCCTCGATTATATCCTCATCGTAATCGTCTAAATCCTCGTATTCTTCGAAGTCTTCGTCAAACTCTCTCATCTTCTCCTCCTTCACTAAATTTCGGGTTATCATAATCAAATTTTGGTAATTTTTCAACATACAAACTCTGCGACGGGAAGGCAAATTCTAGCCCGTTGTTCTCGACAATCTGCATGATTTTAAACAAAATATCCTCTTTAATCTGCAAATAATCATCTCTCATAACGGTTTTTGTGAAACAATACACCAAGATATTAACAGAACTATCGCCGAAGCTATCAAGCACCACATTCATCGTGCTTTTATAGCCCGCTAGATCGTCGATTGAGACCATGTTTTGGCGCGAGCGCATACGAAAATCGCGCGAATTTGTCGCACTATCGCCAGATTGAGCAATCCTAGGGTGCGCTTTTAGCATTTCTTTGATATCTTCGATACACTTTCTAAGCTGTTCTGATCTGGCAGAGTATGTTACGCCCACGATGATATTGATATGGCGGCCGACCTTGCGGCGGTTCCAGTTTTTGATATTTTGCGCCATAATGTTTGCATTTGGCACGAAAACAAGGGCATTATCAAAGGTTCTAATCGTGGTTTTCCTAAACCCAGTCTCCACGACCGTGCCCTCTATGTCGCCCACTACGACATGATCGCCTTGCGAGAAGGAATTATCAAACAAAAGCATGATTGATTGGAAGAAATTTGCGATAATATCCTTGGTCGCAAACGCAATCGCCAAACCTCCGATTCCAAGCGAGGCTAGTATCGCGCTGACATCAAAACCTAGCCGTTTTAGGATAAGTAAGAGCGCGATTATGACGACGATGATATATAAAATTTTGATAACCAAATTTATAACATCTTTTCTAACGCCCTTTTTAGCGATATTTCCTAGCACGATTATGCCGTATCCGTCGATGATTTCTATGATGACCCACGCCCACAAAATGACATAGATTATCGACAAAATACTTGCGAACCTTATCGGCACAGGGGCTGGATAGAAAAATATCACCAGCGAAATATCTATCGAATACGCTATCAAAAGCACGCCAAGCGGGCGTTTTATCGTGGCTACGACCTGCTCTTTTATGGTTTCTTTATCAATGGCTGTGGAGCGATTGATGATTTTAAAGACGAAATAAATCAAATTTGCTAACACCCTGCGAAGCGAGTAGAAAAAGAGCATTATCGCGCTAATTAACACGATTTTGCCGAAATTTATGCGTCTATCTTTGATAGGGGAAATTTCATTTATGCTATCGATTGCGGATTTGAAATTTAGGCTAGTAAAAATCACGCTAGACGCGAGCAAATCGGCATTTGAGTGCAGATAGGATAAAATTTCCTCGTAAGTTGCTTTATCATTTTTAAGCTCGCTAAATTTAGCCACGAAATTTTCGGCATCTTCTTGCGATTTTAGGGCTTCTTTTAGCTTGGAAGTTTTATCTAGCGAATACTCCGAAATCCTGCTAAGCGCGTCCTCTAAGCTCATTTTTAGCTCATCTTTGCTCGCACCATTTACAAAAAGATTATCAAGTTTTAAAATTTCTTGATAAAAAATATCCCCAAGCGCCATTCTATCGGCACTGACCGCTGCGCTTACATATTCAATCGAATTTTGCTTTTTCGCAAATTTCGCCAGCGTATCCTCGATATTTTTCTTAATCTCAGCGTATTTTAAAAGCCCTTCCCTGCTTAGCGTATTATTCGTAATCGCCATAGGAACGCTCTCTAAAAGCCTTGCTTTGTTTTCTTTGAGAGTTTTTAGCGAGCTATCTGTGGCGTTGGCTTCGCCTTTTGGCGAGATAGCGAGGATTTTTTTATTTATCTCTTTGATCTCATTTACCACGCGATAAAAGGAATTTGCGCCGTTTGTTTCGTTTGCGTTAAGTTCGTTTTGTGCGACCTTATTTACGATTATATCATAGACTTCGCTTTTGTTCGCATCGGCCCCTGAAACCTCGCTCAAAAACTCTTCGACTTCCTTTTTTTTCTCTTCTAAATTTGGCGCAGGAACTGCGCTTTGGCTCGAATTTTGCTCGGTTAGGTTTGCTTCGCTTTTATTCGCTTCTGCGAAAATAAAATTTAGGCAAAGCGCACTAATCAAAAAGCTGATGAGAAATTTTTTCATAGTCATAATCCTTGTTTAATAGCGCAAAATGGTCATTGTGCGGGTCGTAGTTGAAAATTTCGCCCGTTTCGATGATATAGTGCCAGCCAAAAATTTTAATCTCTCCTGCCATATAACCCTCTTTGACATTTGGGTAGGTTAGCAGATTTCGTATCGAATTTACGATATTTAGGCGTTCGGCCAGCCACTCTCTTTTAGCTTTATCGTTGGCGCAGTGCTTTGAAATTTGATCTTTTACCCCAGACATCAAATTTATCCATTTTTTCACATTTGGGGTTTTTTGTAGTTTTGCCTCGTCATAAAACAGCGCCGCGCAACCGCCACAATTACTGTGTCCGCAAATGATGATTTGTTTGATCCCTAAGGCATACAGCGCGTATTCGATAGCCGCTGTGGTAGCGACGAAATCATCACTAACGCGATATGGCGGGACGATATTTGCGATATTTCGCACTACAAACATTTCTCCCGGTTTTGTCGAAGTTATGAGCCCTGGCACTACGCGCGAATCCGAACACCCGATAAAAAGCGTGTGCGGGGTCTGCGTATTTGCCAAAGAGCTAAAAAGCTCGGCGTGCTCGGCGTAGTTTTCTTCCATAAATTTAATTGCACCATTGATTAATTGTTCAGCCAAAATTCTCTCCTTTTTAAAAACGGCTGATTATATATTGCTTTTTTAAATAGAAAAAATTTTAGCTATTTATTATATATTTGGTAAAATTTTGCTAAACTCCCTACCCAAAATTAAAAAAAGGAGAGAAAATGAGTCTTTACGATAGAAATCATCTTACTAGCGAATACGACGCGAGCTACGATGCGCCATTAGAGCAAGGCAGAGTTAGCAAACTCATCAAAGAAACTTATGCTCTTTTAACAGCTTCTATGGTCGCAGCCGCCGCTGGTGCGTATGTAGCGATGAGCACAGGCGTATCAATGGGGCTAAATCCGTTGCTAAGTTTTATTTTGTTGGTTGGTTTGATTTTTGCAATGCAATTCGCCGTCAATCGCGGAGCTAACAGCCTTGCATTGGTTTTGCTTTTTGCCTTTACATTTATCACAGGTCTTACACTAGGTAAGGTTTTATCGCTTTATATCGGTGCTGGTATGGGTGGCGTGGTAACGCAAGCTTTCGTGGCTACTGCGGTTGCATTTGGCGCACTTACTGTGTATGCCATGAACTCAAAAGTCAATGTCGATGGCTGGGGCAAACCGCTATTTATCTCGCTAATTGCAGTGATTATCATCGGATTTTTGAACTACTTTTTCTTCAAAAGTTCACTTGTGAGCCTAGGAATTTCTGGTTTTAGCGCACTTTTGTTTTCGTTTTATATCATTTATGATACTAAAAACATCATCAACGGCGTCTATACTTCGCCAATCATGGCAGCTGTGGGTATGTATCTAAATATCTACAACCTTTTTATGTCACTTCTAAATATCCTTGGTTTTGCAAACAGGGATTAAAATTTAGGGCGCAAATTTGGCGCCCTTAACTTAAAATTTATATTTTTTTCATTATAATGCCAAATTCAATTTTTTTCAAAGGTTAATATTGTGACTACTTTATTTTTGGTTTTACAAGTAATTTTTGCTATCGTAATAACAATCGCCGTGTTGTTACAAAAAAGCTCATCTATCGGTCTTGGCGCATATAGCGGAAGCAACGAAAGCCTATTTGGCGCAAAGGGACCTGCTGGATTTTTGGCTAAATTTACAGCGTTTATGGGAATTTTATTTGTGGCAAACACTCTTGCTTTGGCATATTTTTATCAACAAGACGCAAAATCATCAGTAATCGACCGCGTCAAAGTAGAACAAAAACAAAGCGAAGCGCCTAAAAACGCCGTTCCAGCCGTGCCAAGCGCACCAAAGGCAAATAGCTTAAATATAAAACCTTCGTTTGATAACGCAGCTAATGCTTTGCAAAGTGGAGCAGAAAAAATTTCAGAAGCAGTTGAAAACAACGCTAGCGCGGCAGTAGAAACCGTGAAACAAAGCATAGAGGGCGTAGAAAACAATATCTCACAAGCTAGCGAAAAAATCGAACAAAAAGCTAGCGAGCTTGGCGCAGCAATCGAGGGCAACGCCACAGAGGCTCTCAAAACTCTAAGCGATCAAAATCAATCAAAATAATTCTAAATTTTTGCATTTAAAAATGTCAAATTTCGCATTTTTAAATGCAACTCTTATTTTTTTTACGCTACAATTCACAAATTTTTCTTAAAAGGATTTTAATGTTAGACTCTATTTATAAAGACCAGAAATCGCACTGCGACAAAGCTATTGAAGCCCTTAAAAAGGACTTTGGGACACTTCGCACCGGCAAGGTAAATATAAATATCCTAGACCACATTACGGTTGATTACTACGGAAGCCAAACTCCACTCAATCAAGTCGCTACCGTTTTAGCGACAGACGCTGTTACAATCACAATCACGCCTTGGGAAAAACCAATGCTAAAAACGATTGAAAGCGCGATTGCAGCGGCAAATATCGGCGTAAATCCGAACAACGACGGCGAGGCTGTGAAGCTGTTTTTTCCACCGATGACGGTAGAACAAAGACAAGAAAACGCCAAAAAAGCCAAAGCAATGGGCGAAAAGGCAAAAATCAGCATTAGAAATATCAGAAAAGACGCGAACGACGAGGTTAAAAAACTAGAAAAAGACAAAGCTATTAGCGAAGATGACGCTAAAAAAGGCTACGATGAAGTGCAAAAAATCACCGATAACTACTCAGCCAAAATCGATGAAACCGTAAAAGCCAAAGAGGCAGAGTTATTGAAGGTTTGATAATGGAAATCGAAAAAATTTACAAAGAAAACGGCGCGTATTTGCACGGGCATTTTTTGCTCAGTAGCGGAAACCACTCTGAATACTACCTCCAAAGCGCAAAAGTTTTAGAAAACCCTGCCCTAGCTGGGGAGTTAGCAAGCCAGCTAGCGGGCGTCATAAAAGATGCTGGCATTAGCTATGATAGCGTCTGCTCGCCAGCACTTGGCGGAATTTTGGCTGGTTACGAGCTAGCCAAGCAAGCAGGCAAACGCTTTATTTTCACTGAGCGCGTCGAAAAGGTTATGAGCCTAAGACGCGGTTTTGAAGTCAAAAAGGGCGAAAAATTCGTAATCTGCGAAGATATCATCACTACGGGAGGCTCAGCATTAGAGAGTGCGAAAATCATCGAGAGCCTTGGTGGCGAGGTTGTAGCTTTTGCGGCCCTTGCAAACCGCGGATTTTGCGCAGTGGCAAATTTAGGCAACTCACGCCATGAAAGTTGCAAACTTCCATTTGATAAACCGCTTTTTACGCTTGGAAATTTCAGCTTCGAAATTTACGAGCCTAGCTCTTGTCCGCTTTGCAAAAACGGAAGCGTGGCAATCAAACCTGGTTCGCGCGGAAACTAAATTTCGCGCGAAATGCAAATTATTCAAGGAAATTTAAGTGGCAAAGCAAAAAGCGGTAATCGCGCCAGTGTTTTTACGCGTAAAGGCCTTTATCGTCGATATGTTTTTCATCGCAATGCCACTTTTTTATATCACGACCTACCTTGTTTTGGGCTCGAAAGAGGCTTTTCAAAGTAACCAAATCGCAATCGCGCTAATCTGGCTAGCTTACGGGGCAATCTGCGCGGTTTTTTACGCCAAATCAGCCCAAAGCCCTGGCTATAAATTTTCAAATATCTATCTTATTGATCTTCGCTCGGGGCGCAAAATTTCATTTTTTCGCGCGTTTTTGCGCTTTTTGTGCTTTATTTTGGCGGGATTTAGCATGATTGGGTTATTAATCTGCTTTTTTCGCAAAGACAGGCTCTGTCTGCACGATATCCTAACCCACACAGCAGCTGTGAGAAAAAGCGATAATGGCTGAGATTTGCGGTATCGACGAGGCTGGCAGAGGCTGTATCGCAGGGCCTTTGTGCGTGGCAGGCTGTGTTTTGCATGCCCAAATTTCAGGGCTAAATGACAGCAAAAAACTAAGCGAAAAAAAACGCGAAGAACTATTTGAAAAAATCGTTAAAAACTCAAATTTTAAAATAGTCGAATTTTCTAGCGCCGATGTCGATGAAATGGGGCTTAGCGCGTGTTTAAAAAGCGCGCTTGAAGAGATTGTGGCGCACTTTGGGGAGCAAAATTTCGACATTATTTTTGACGGAAATTCCAAATTTGGCGCAAGTGGATTTCGCACTATGGTGGGGGCCGATGCTAAAATCGCAGAGGTAAGCGCAGCCTCGATTTTAGCGAAGGTTACGCGCGATCGCAAAATGAAAGAAATCGCAAAAGCTTACCCACAATACGGCTTCGCAAAAAACAAAGGATACGGCGCAAAAGCCCATATCGAGGCGATTAAAAAATTTGGCTACACAGAATTTCACCGCAAATCATACCACCTCAAAGCCTTAGAGCCGACACTTTTTGATTAAAATTTTAAATCGTATTGAATAAACATTAAATTTTTTGCCATAAAATAGCGAAATTTTTTATGGGGGCAAATTTTGCTTAAAAAAATTATTTTGATTTTCGCGCCATTTTTTTTAATGGCTAGTTGGGAAGAAGTCGCTGTAAAGGGACTAGATGTGATGATAAGCGCCAATGTCGGCGACAGCGAAAATTTCAAACGCTCTCTTTCTTCGCTCATCGAGCGCGCCGCGAGAGAATACGCCAAATCAGGCATAACGCAATACGAGCTGGATTTGCCGAATTTCATCGCCAAAAAAACGAGCCCAAACTCCCCTGCTGCGCGCACTATGCGTCGCTCACTAACCCAAAGCCTAACCCCTGCAATCCCAAATTTAAAGCAAATTTTGCAAACCAAAATCTCAGCTATGGACGAAAACTCCACGCAGGCCATAATGCGTGGCGAGCTAAGCCTAGCGCATTATATGAGAGTTAATGCCTTTAATGAAATTTACGCCGCCTTGCGCCCAAATATCGAAAACCTTGCCAGCGACACAAGCTTTGCCAAAAGCTACAAAAACGCCACAGGAAGCGAGATCGGCGATGATTTTGCGAACGAATTTACAAGCGAGTTTTTAAACGACGCCTTTGATAAACTAGTCGCTCACGAACGCGAATTTCGCAACAGCACAGAGGCGATGTTTAATATACTAAAAACTATTCGCTAGCTTATGCGCTCTAAATTTAACCAGCCAAATTCAACCCTTATTTGGGAGCTTGCCCTAATTTGCGTCGCGCTGATTTGGGGTAGCACATTTATCCCCGTCCAGCGCGCCACTGCAAACGCTGATATTTTTAGCTTTTTGTTTTGGAGATTTTTGCTCGCTAGCGTTTTTATGTATCTAGCAAGCCTGAAATTTAAGCCTAAATTCGACACAAAAACCATATTTTTCGGTATTTTTTGCGGGCTAATGCTATTTTTTGATTTTACCTGCCAGACCTTTGCCCTGCGCTACACTCTATCATCATCGGTAGCCTTTATTTTGGGGCTTAATGTCATTATGGTACCATTTATGATGTATGCGTTTTTTCGCAAAAGTGTCGGAATTTTCGCTTTTTTAGGCGCAGGGGTTGCGTTTTTGGGGCTGTTTTTTCTAAGTGGGGCTAGCAATGTTGGCTTTAACCTTGGCGAGCAACTCACGCTGATTTCTGCCTTTATGTATGCCCTGCACATCGTATTTACCGGCGTTTGCGCTAGGAGGTGCAACCTGCACGGCTTTGTGGTGATGCAGTTTGTTTGCGTGAGTGTTTGCACGCTTTTTGCCGCGATTTCCACACCGCACGAAAATTTCGCAAATTCCATAAATTTAATCGGAAATTTGACATTTTCCTTCAAATTTGACTTTATTTTCGCCCTGATTTTAACCTCGATTTTCGCCACTGTTTTTGCATTTTTTATCCAAACACTAGCCCAAGAAAAGGGCGTCAGCGAGATTAAAACGGTGCTTATTTTCACACTCGAACCACTTGGCGCTGGCGTGCTGGGATACATTTTTGGCGAAAAGTTAAGCTCGCTTCAAATCACGGGCGCAGGTTTGATACTAGGCGGAATTTTACTAAGCGAGCTTGGCGGGATTTTAAGCGCGAAATTTCGCAATAAGCGCAGTGGCGAAAAAGCAGACCGAAGCGATTAAAATTATCGCTGCACCGCTTGTGAGATTGTAAAAATAGCTTAGTGCTAACCCGCTAAGGCAAAAAATCGCAGAAATTATCACAGCACTTATCATCATAATGCCTAAATTTTTTGAAATTTTCTCCGCGATAAATGGTGGGATCGTCATCAGCGAAATGACTAGTATCAGCCCTACAATCTGGATCGCACTCACAATCGCAAAGCTCGCCATTATCACCAAAACATAATAAAACACGCTCGTATTTACCCCACGAAGCGTGGCAAACTCCCTATCGAAGCTAATCGCCAAAAACTGCCTATAAAAGCAGATTATAATCAGCACAAAAACAGCATCGCAAATGAGAGTGAAATTCAAGGTCGCGCTATCAATAGCCAAAATCGAGCCAAACAAAAAGCTCATCAAATCGCTTTTATAACCCGGCGCAAGGTCAGCAAAAATAATCCCCAGAGCCATGCCAAAAGCCCAAATCGCGCCGATTATGGCGTCAAATCGTTCGTTATTTCTAGCCGTGATATATGCAATTATCAGAGCCAAAAGTAGCGAAAACACGCTCGCGCCCAAAAGTGGCGAAAATCCAAAATATATCGCCATACCGACCCCGCCATACGCCCCGTGCGCGATTCCACCGGCGATGAAGCTCATTTTATTTATGACGATCAGCGAACCTATAACGCCACAAATCACGCTGACTAAAAGTGCGCCTATTAGGGCATTTCGCATAAATTCCAAGGCCAAAATTTCACTCATGCTCGTCCCCGCAGTGGCAATCATTTAGCGCAAGCTCGACCGAGCAAAAATGCCCATGCTCCTCGCGCAGGTGTTTTAAAAACTTCGCCCTCCCACTCGGATGCACGCTGTGCATGTGAAGCGAGCCACCACTGACATAAACAGCGCGATTTGCGTAATTTAACGCCAAATTTAGATCATGGCTAATCATAATAATGCCCGTGCCCTCTGAATTTAGGCTTTTTAGCAGTTCATAAATCTGCACCTGCCCCATAGTATCGATACTAGCCAAAGGTTCGTCCAAAAGCAAAATTTTAGCGTTTGCGCACAGAGCGCGCGCGATATAGACCCGCTGTCTCTGCCCCCCACTTAGCTCGCTGATTTTTGCCTCGCCAAGATCTCTCATACCCACTCGCTCCAAGGCTTCAAGGGCTTTTAGGCGATCTTTTTTAGTGTAAAATCCAAAAATTTTTTTATCTATTAGCCCCATTAAAACCACATCAGCCACGCTGATTGGAAAACTTTTGTTAATAGCGATGAATTGGGGCACATAGCCGATTTGCTTCCTAGCAGCAACCGGGGATTTGCCAAGCACCTCAATTTTGCCACTATCTGGCCTTAAAAGTCCCAAAATCAGGCGCAAAAGCGTGCTTTTGCCACTGCCATTAGGGCCAAAAATAGATAAAAAATCGTTGATTTCATACTCTAAATTTATCGAATTTAAAATTTGGCGCTTTTCGTAAGAAAACGAAAGGTTGCTAAGCTTTACGGCGCTCATTTTTGCGCCCCCGCAGCCGAGATTTCATCTATTAATTTTTTAAGCTCGCTTTGCCACTCATAGCTTAAAAAATCGATTTGTGTGAGCTTTGCGCCTGTTTGGGTGGCTAGGATTTGCGCTGCCTTGCTTGCAAACTGCGGGCTAGTGAAAATCACGCCGACTTTTTCATCATTTGCTAGCTTTATCAAATCCGCCAAATCAGCCGGTTTTGGCTCGCCCCCACCTTGCTCGACTGAAATTTGCGTGAGATTATACCTGCGCGCGAAATACCCAAGCGTGGGGTGGTAAATGATAAATTTCGCCCCAGATAAATTTGATAAATTTTGCAAGGCATAAGCGTGAAGCTCGTCTAATTCAGCTTCAAATTTAGCCAAATTTTGCTCGTATTTAGCGCAGTTTGCGCCATTTAGTTCGCATAAATTTTTAGCGATATTTTGCGAAATTTGTTTTACCAAAATCGGATCTAGCCAAATGTGTGGATCGGCTCCGTCGTGGGCGTGATCGGCGTGGTCGCCCTGCTCCTCGTGTTTTTCGGCGCGAGTATCATGCTCGCCAACTTCCTCGTGCGTTTCGCCCAAATTTTCGAAATTTATCTTCTCTATCCCTTCGCTTAAATCATAAAATTTCACCCCGCTAGCGTTTGCGCTAAACCTTTTTAGCCACACCTCATCAAACTCCGTGCCTATCCCAAAATACGCCACGCTCTTTGCGATATCACGCATTGTGGCGGGTTTGGGCTCGTATGTGTGAGGATCGGCGCCCTTATCCACGACGCTTTTTATCACAAAATCATCATCTGCGATTTTTTGCGCGAAATATCTCACAGGCTCGATTGTTACGCTAATTTGCGCCAAATCTTGGGCGAAATTTGCGCTAAATAAAAATGGGATTATCAAAAATTTGGGCAAAATTTTCATAAATTCTCCTTGTAAAACTGACGATTATATCATTTATAATAGAAATTTTGGTATTATTGCGAGAATTTGAGGTCGTTATGGAAAATATCTGGGACAAAAAAGCCGAAACTTACGCTAAATTCGATACAAATTTAAATGAATTTGGACAAAATTTATTTAAATTTATTGAAGATGAGGGCATAAATTTCGCAGGCAAAAGCGTCATCGACATAGGCGCAGGAACCGGCGTGTATTCACTATATATCGCTACTTTGGGCGCTAGGCTTTACGCTCTTGATAGCTCGGTTGCAATGCTTGGCGAGCTAAAAAACAGCGCGCAAAAATACGGCATTAATGTGGAGCAAATCATAAATGATGATTTTGCAAATTTTACCCAGAAAAATGAGCTTAAATTTGACATTGCGTTTTTGAGTATGAGCCCTGCACTGCGAAATGGGCAGGACTTTGATATGTTTTTAAACCTAGCAAAACGCAAAATTTATGTAAATTGGGCGAGCGAGCGAAATTCCTCGATGTTGTCGCCGATTTTCGCGCATTTTGGGATAAAAAAATCTAGTCTAAATTTAACCACGCAAAATTTCGAGTTAAATTTAAAAAACAAAAATATCCCTTACAAATCGCGCGAGATTAGCGAAAGGCGCATACAAAGGCGAAATTTAAGCCAAGCGGTGCAAAACGCGCTGTGGCATTTGGGGGTAAATGGCGCAAATATCAGCGAAAAGGCGCTAGAAAATCTTTTGGAAAAACAGGTAAAAAATGGGATTATCACAGATGAAATCAACGCTACTTTCAAAGCTTTTATTATTTAGTATTGTCCCTATTTTAGGCATTTGCGATGATATTTTCACGCCGCTAAAAATGCCAGCGTTTAGCCCCGAAAAAGCTAGCCTTGGCATGAAGCTTTACCGCGACGCTAAATTTAGCGAGCAAAAGCGCTCTTGCGATAGCTGCCACAATCTATACCTAAACTCATCGGGCGCTAGCGTGCGAAATGGCGAAATCCCCACAATCCTAAACGCTTATTATATCGAGCGATACTCGGGCGGAAACTTTTTCCCTAGCCTAAATGAGCGCATTAAAACCTCAGTTTTAAGCCCCAAAGAGTTAGCCTCATCAAAAGAGAAAATCGAGCTAATAATCACCCAAAATATAGCCTACAAACGCGAATTTAAAAAGCTTTATGGCAAGGCAAATTTCGAAAATTTCGTCGATGCCCTAGGCGAGTATCTGAAATCAAAAACCACGATAAATTCTAAATTTGACCGCGTTTTGCGCAATGAGGAAAAATTCAGCGAAAGCGAATTTAAGGGCTATTTGCTCTTTATCGAGTTGTGTTCGTATTGCCACAATGGCGCAAATTTAGGCACCAACTCATACGCCAAAGTGCCTAATAAAAACCTAAATTTCAACCCAAACACAAGGATTTCAAACCATCGAAGCCACACTCACAACTATCGAAGCCACACTTACAAAAGAGTGCCGACCCTGCGAAATATCACCAAAACAGCCCCTTACATAAACGGCGAGTATTCGCTAGCGCGCTCGATTAAATTTTTGTTCCGCGATGTGTTTGATTACAGCTTAGATGATGATGATTTGCAAAATTTGCTGGATTTTTTGGCGACATTATAAGGAGTTATGATGAAAAAATTATTTTCAAATTTTAACCAAATTAGTAAAGACACCATAAACTGGATAATCATGGGTATTATCATGATAATAAGCCTTAGCTTCGCGCTAAGCTACTTTATCTCGCTAAAAAATGTCTCCGACTACAACGCCGTAACACGCCAAATGACGATGATTTATGATGCGAATACTAGGCTAAATACGCTCTTTGCCTCTGATAAGCCAAGTCGTGATTTTAGCTCGATTAACGAAAATATGAAAGTCGTGTATAACACCCTAGATACGCTGGGGCAAAATCCGCTGATTTTGGATAATTCATTTAGCAACGATGTCGAGTATCTAAAAACAGCCTTTGCTGAAAAAATCAAACTCATCGACGAGCTAGGCGCGCTAAATTCGCAAAATAGCGTTATCTTGCACGCCATAGAGCAAAAATACATCAACCCAAACTCGCGCTACGAAGTGGTAAATATTTTCTCGCAAATCACGCAGCTAAACTACAATAACTACACCGAAATTTACGCCATAAAAGAAAAAATCAAATACATAACTCCGCAAAATTTAACCGAGCAAAATTTCTTAAAAAACGCAAATTTGGTGCTTGATAATCTCACTAAGCTAAATTTGATTATCACGCGAAATGAAAGCGCAATCAACGGCAAATTCAAGGATTTAAGGGAAAAATTTGCGAATTTCAACGCCGAATTTTACAACTCGTTTTCCGAAATGACTATGGTTTTTACCGCGATATTTTTGACATTTTTGCTCATCACTTACATGGTAAATTCAGACGCAATCAGCAAAAAACAAAAACTCCGCCCATACAAAGCCCTAGTCGATAGGGACGAAAACGCCGTATTTTTGCTAAATCATAAATTTCAAATCACCTACGCTAACAAACAAGTAACCGAAATGTTTGGCTACAAACTAGACGAGCTAAAAGGCAAGGATATCGGCATAATCGCAGCTAGCGAGGACCATGCCAAATTCGAAAAAAAACTTAAAGAAGAAAGCGATAAGATTGGATATTTCACACAGCAGCTGCGTTTGCTAGATAAAAATGGCACGCCGATTAACTCCAAAATAAAACTCTCAAAATTAGACGAAAACTCCAAATACCCGCACTATGGCGTTTTCATCAAAGATATGCGCCCAAATGAGGCTATGCAAGCTAGCCTAGCAGCAGCAGAGCAAACCCTGCTCGAACAAGGCTATGTCGATAAAATGACAAATTTCGGTAGCGAACTAGCCCTAAATGAAAGGATAATCAAACCAGAGATAGAAGGCTATATCATCTACCTAACAATCGCGAATTTTGATAATCTTAGACTATTTTATTCTAGCGATATTACTAGCCAAATCATAAAGGTATTTGCAAGGTCGCTTGATTTGTTTTTGGTCACAGAAAAAATCCCAGCCCAGCCATTTCGTATGCAAGGCGATGAATTTTGCCTATTTTATCCCGTTCATAAAGCTAGCAAAGAAAATATCGATAATAGAATTATTGTCGCAAATCATGTGCGCAAAATCATCGCAAAATTTACAAACCAACAGACCAAAATCGCAACCAAAGCCGGCGACATAAGTGTAACGATAAATGTCGTGGCTGGCGTAAGTAGCAACAAAGACAATAATCGCGCTACAAGGGTATTTCAAGCGGTCATGGCGATGTATGAAGCACAGCAAAAAAACGAGAATTTGGAGTATTACCGCCCAAACAACCCGATCGAGCTAAAATACGCCCAAAACCAGCTTATGATAAATACAATCCAGCAAGCAATCAAAACAAACCATGTCTTCGTGCTAGTCCAGCCGATTTTCGATATCTCAAAATCAGATCCAAACGGCAGGGAATACGGCACGCAAAGGACAAATTTCGTCCCTCTTGTCTATGAAATTTTAATCCGTCTAATCGATGATTCTGGCAGGGTTAGGCACCCGGGCGAGTTTATGGATGTCGCAAAACAGGCCTCACTTTACACTTCGCTGACAAAAATCGTAATCGAGGAGGCATTTAGGCTAATCGAAAATTTCCCAAATTCGAAATTTAGTATAAATTTGTCGTTTTTCGATATCGCAAACAACGAAATTCGCGCACTTTTGGAGGAAAAATTAGCAAAGGCAAAAAACGCGAAAAATCTCTTTATCGAAATTTTAGAGAGCGAGGAATTTGACGATTACGATAGCCTGCGAAAGTTTATCGCCACAGCCAAAAACCGTGGCTGCAAGATAGCTATCGACGACTTTGGCTCGGGGTATTCGAACTACTACCGAGTTTTGACGCTGGATGTGGATTTCATCAAAATCGATGGCGCACTCATCAAAGATATCGTAGCAGACGAGAGTTCGCGCGCGATCGTGGAGACTATCACAGCCTTTGCGAAAAACAGAAATTACGAAATCATCGCAGAATATGTCGAAAATCACCAAATTTCGACGATTTTGGAGAGCATGGGTATAAAATACATGCAAGGATTTTTTTACAGCAAACCAATGGAACCATCAAAAATCGCCGTGTAAATGGCGATTTTATCGTGGTTGTAAGCTAAATTTGCTTAATTTGCCATTGTGCGTAAATTTTGCTAAATTTATAAAATTTAAAATTTTGCAAAAAAATCGACCCTGAATTTTATACTCGTAGATTGCTTCGGCGATAAATCGCCTCGCAATGACAAATCAAACAATACGCTCAATCTGTCATTGCGAGAATTTTGCGTAAGCAAAATTCGAAGCAATCTACGAGCATAAAATTCAAGGTCAGTATTTTTGCAGAATTTTACCCATTTTTTCTGTTATACAAAATCGAGCAAACAAAGGCAGAAAAAATAAAAATTATCCCCAGTGTGCCGGTTATCACCTCGCTGATTTCAAATTCGAGCTTGATAAACATAATCGCTGCAAGCGTGCCAATCGCATAATGCGCGCCGTGTTCTAAAAAAATAAACTTCGCCAGCGTGCCACGCTCGACCAAATATATCGTGAGTGAGCGCACAAACATCGCCCCAGCTCCAAGTCCTAGCATAATGATAAAGATATTGTTGCTTAGCGCAAACGCCCCAATCACGCCGTCAAAGCTAAAACTAGCGTCCAGCATTTCGAGGTAAATAAAGCCGTTTAGGCCGTTTCTAACGCCATTGCAACTGAAAATTTTATCAAACGACTTTATCAAAATAAATAAAATTATCGCGCTAAAATATGCGATAATCGCCGTTTTTGAGGGGATTAAAACAGCCAAAACTGCGCCTAAAATCACAGCGAGTAAAATTTCAAATTTTGGGAAATTTTTGAGCCTTCTTACCAAAGCATTTTCTTCTAAAACCCGTATCCAAGGCTCTCTGTCCTCATCGTCGAAGAAAAAACTCAAAAACACCATCATCAAAAACGCCCCGCCAAAAATGTAAATGCCGTCTTTGTTTTCTTCTAAAATTTCACTATACCGCGCAGGGTTGTTTAGCGCCAAATTTAGGCTCTCAAAAAGCCCCAAATGCGAAGCAGCGCTTACGATGATAATCGGAAATGCAAACCTCATACCAAAAACCGCCACAGGTATGCCCCACACGATAAACCTTTTGCGCCAAATCGCGTTCATATCCGCTAAAACCTTGGCATTTACCACGGCATTATCGAAGCTAAGGCTGATTTCTAAAATAGATAGTAGCGCGCAAATATACGCCCCAGCGAACCCGCCTAGCCAAAATCCTACCAAAACAGCTATAAATAATATAAAAAATGATGAATAAAAATAACGCAAATTTTTCCTTTTTTTGTGCGATTTTAGCGTAAATTTGCCTTGAATTTAATATAATTTGCCCAAATTCCACACAAAGGCAAAAAATGTTAAGCAACCCAGTGTTTTTAAGCATACTTTTGATGAGTATTTTGTGTTTGCTTCGCTGTAATGTCATGCTAGCTATCCTAATCAGCGCGATTTGCGCGGTGCTGACTAGCCATATCCCGCTAATGGACGCCATAGGCTATTTCATCAACGGCAACCCGCAAACTGGCAGTGTCGGCATGGGCGGAAACTTGGAAACTGCGCTATCGTATATCTTGCTTGGCGTCATCGCAAGTGCCGTAGCACGGACAAATTTGACGGCGATTTTGGTGCGAAGCGTGGCTGGATTTATCAGCGATAAAAAATTTATTTTCATCGCTATGATTGCCTTTATTTCGTGTTTATCGCAAAATTTAATCCCTGTTCATATCGCATTTATCCCGATACTAATCCCGCCACTTGTAAAGATTATGAACTCACTAAAACTCGACCGCCGTGCCATAGCCTGCGCGCTGACATTTGGTTTGCAAACCCCGTATATGGCGTTTCCTGTGGGCTTTGGTCTGATTTTTATGGGAATTATCCAAAAAGAGATGAGCAAAAACGGCATGGATGTGGGTATCAGCGATATCGCTGGGGTCATGTGGATGAGTGCCATACCTATGGTAATTGGCCTTGTTTTGGCCATGCTTTACTACCGCAAGCCACGAAGTTACACTCAAACCAAAGAGAGCATTGAGGCGCATTTTGAGGAGTTTAAAATGCAAAAACGAGAATGGGGCGTGCTAGCTGGGATTATAGTGTGCTTCATCGCTCAACTTGTCCTTAGCATGGTAATTCAAATCGACGCTGGTTCAATGCCCTTTGCCGCTCTGGCTGGAATCCTTACAATGCTACTTTTAGGCGGTATTCCATGGGGCGAGCTAGATAGTATTTTCGACCAAGGCGTGCATATGCTAGGATACATCGCGTTTTTGATGCTTGTAGCTGGCGGATTTGGCACGATTATCAAAGAAACAGGCGGCGTGGGCGAGCTAGTAAGCGCAGTGGCTAGCCTAAGTGGCGGCAAAATCGGCGGAGCCGTGCTGATGATAGGTATAGGGCTTCTTGTAACAATGGGAATCGGATCTAGCTTTGGCACGATTCCGATTATCGCGACGATTTATTGTCCGCTAGCAGCTGAGCTTGGATTTAGCGTGGCTGCGACGATTTTTATCATCGGTGTGGCAGCAGGTCTGGGGGACGCTGGAAGTCCAGCCAGCGATAGCACGCTAGCCCCTACTGCCGGGCTAAACATCGACGGCGAGCATAACCATATCTGGGATACTTGCGTGCCGACATTTATATTTTTCAATATCCCGCTAATCATTTTTGGCGTAATTTTTGCGATAATTTTATAAATTTTTAGGGTTAAATTTCAAAATTTAACCCTAGATAAATTTTAAAATTTGCAGAATTAGGCAATAAATTTGGATAATCTTTCTAACTAAAATTTCTTAAATTTGCTAAAATTTTCTCACTAAATTTCAATCAAGGAGAAAATATGAAAAAAGTCCTAATTTCACTAGCTCTCGGAGCCATTTTAGCCACCACTGCAAGTGCCAAAGGCGAAGCGGATATGCCAAAAAATGTAGTGAGTGCGTGGGATAAAACCTTTGCAAAAAGCGACAAAGTAAATCACAAAAAAGTAGCCTTCAAAAACCGCTATGGAATTGTAATCGTTGCGGATTTATACACGCCAAAAAATATGAACGGCAAACTCCCTGCAATCGCCATTTCTGGCCCTTATGGCGCAGTCAAAGAGCAATCTAGCGGACTTCACGCGCAAACCCTAGCCGAGCGAGGATTTGTAACCCTAGCCTTTGATCCAAGTTTCACAGGCGAGAGCGGCGGCGATGTGCGCGACATTTCAAGCCCTGATATAAACACAGAAGATTTTAGCGCGGCTGTGGATTATCTAGGCGTACAAGACTTCGTAGATAGAGAAAAAATCGGAATTTTAGGCATTTGTGGCTGGGCTGGATTTGCGCTAAATGCCGCTATCAGCGACACTCGCATAAAGGCAGTTGCGACCACGACGATGTATGATATGACGCGTGTAACCGCCAAAGGATACAACGACAGCGTAGATGAAAATGCTAGGTATGAGGCCAAAAAAGCTCTAAATTTGCAACGCTGGGCGGACTTTGAAAAGGGTGAGGTAGAGTATTTGCCAAGCGGAAATATCGACCCTAAAACCATTACCGAGCAAACACCAAAATTTATCGCTGACTACGCGCTGTATTATAAAACCGAGCGTGGTTACCACGAGCGCGCCATCAACTCAAAAGAGCATTTTTGGAGCAAAACAGACGCATTAGCGCGTATGAGCGATAAAATTTTAACTTACGCAAATGAGCTTCGCGCCCCTGTTTTACTAGCTCATGGCGAGATCGCTCACTCACGATATTTTAGTGAGGACGCATTTAAAGAGCTTGGAAGCAAAAACAAAGAGCTTTTTATCGTGCCGGGTGCAAGTCATACGGATTTGTATGATAAAAAAATTCCGTTTGATAAATTTGAAGAGTTTTTTAAAGCAAATTTGAAATAAATTTGGCAAAATTGGCGCGAATTTGCGCGCCAAATTTAACTTAAATCACCAAAATTCCAGCATTTCTCATTAAATCTAGCGCGCACTTTTCATAATACTCGCGCTCATGATTTGGCGCGTCGTATGTCGCCACACACTCGCTAGGCACGACAATGTCCTTATTAATGTCATTTTCGTTGAAATATGTGCGAAGCGCAAGGGCAAATTGCAAAACGCAAATATCCGTGCAGCACCCCGTAATCACAAATCTATCAAATTCGCTCAAAATAGCCTTATCAAGGGCGTAAAAGCCGTTTGTCGAGCGTTTTTTGGTAGTGTTTTGAGGGGTGGCAAATTCGGATAGCTCGTCGATTATTTCGGCCTCTGGCGAGCCCTCGATACAGTGCGCTGGGTAGCGTTTCATCTCCAAATCCCGCTCGCCGTGCGCGTCGCAGATAAAATGCACGCCTGCACTTCTGCGAATTTGCGAAGCGATTGCGGGTGCGATTTTAGCGATGTTTGGATCTGCCATTGCGCCAAATTTCGCAAAACCATTTACCATATCGATTACAAAAACTAAATCCTTCATAAAATCTCCTTTAAAATCTCTTTTCGCTCATCTTTTAAAATATCCATTTTAGCCCGTGCTAGCGGAATTTGGGCCAAATTTATCTCGCAAATTTCACTTTCTTGCCCCACTCCAAGCTCGCACAAAATCTCTCCCTCAGGGCTAATCACGCACGAATGCCCGCCAGAGGCGCTATTTAGGGCTACTAAAAAACACTGCGCCTCAATCGCCCTAGCCCGCGCGAGAGTGTGAAAATGCTCTATGCGAGAGTGCGGAAACTGCGCGATGACAAAGATAATTTGCGCGCCATTTTTGGCAAGGTAACGGAAAATTTCGCCAAATCGCAAATCATAGCAAATCGCAAGTCCGATTTTTACGGGTTTTTCATCATGCGAAATTTCACAAAGCCCGAATTTATCGCCAGCGCGGACAAATTTATTTTCACCTGAATTTGAAAAAAGAAAAATTTTATCGTAATGATAAATTTCTCGCCCATTTTGATACACCAAGGCGCGGTTGTAAATTTCGCCATTTTCGTCCAGTGCAAGCCCAGCGATTGCGACTTTTTGCGCTGAAATTTCGCATAAAAATTCACGCGCTTTTTCGTTTTGCTCTGACGAAATTTCGCTAAAAATTTCAGGCGCAAACCCGCTTAAAAATGTCTCAGGAAGCACGATAATATCGCAATCCATCGCCTGCGAAGCCAAATTTCGCGCATTGGATAAATTTTGCTTGTATTTTAAAATTTCGCTTTTAATCTGCGCTAGTGCGATTTTCACTTTTTTACCCCTTTTATTTTTCCAGCCCTCTCATAGCGTTTGCGTGCGTGAGCGCAACCGCGATAGCATCGGTTATATCGAGCGGTTTAATCTCGCCTTTGAGCCCTAGTATTCGCTTGACCATGAAGGCGACCTGCTCTTTTGCGGCCTTTGCCTTGCCAGTTACGGATTTTTTAATTTGAAGTGGCGTGTATTCGGCGAAGTTGCCATAAACTTGCAAAATTTTTAGCCCCAAAGCCCCGCGAAATTGCGCTAGTTTTAGCACGGATTGGGGATTGTAGGCGTAAAACATACTCTCGATTGCGACCTCGTCGATTTTGTGTTGCGAAAATATAAGATCAATCGCCTCCGCCATTTGCGTCATCTGAAACTGCACATTTTCGGCCTTCATTTTCACTAAACCTGCTTCGACGAGCGAAATTTTATTCACATTTTTTTCTAAAATCGCATAGCCTAAATTTCTAGTTCCCGGATCAATTCCTAAAATTTTCATCACAATCTTTCACTTTAATTCACGCCTTATTCACTTGTGAATTACTTTATAAATTTAACACAAATTTAGCGAAATTTTGCTAAAATTAAGGATTAAACAAAGGAAAATTTATGGCAGAAACTCAACCACAAGAAATTTTATTAAGTTTAGCGGGCGAAATTCCACCGCTTGATTACGAAAGATATATCAAAAATTTAAAATTTAATGAAAAAAACTCTACCTTTGAATTCTTTGTTTATCACGCAAACAACGAGCTTGTGGCTAGATACATACAGACTAAATACGCTGAGAGGATCAAAAACGCGCTAGTTAAAAAATTTGGCGTTAGCAATATCACGGTCAAAATCACTTCAAAAGCCAAAATTTCTCCAAAAGAAATTTCAAAAATGATCCCGCAAGACAAGCCAAAAAGCACGATTGTCAATGACAATTACACATTTGAAAATTTCATCGTGGCTGATTCGAACAAACTCGCATTTTCTAGCGCAGTCAGTGCCGCCAAAAACCCCGGAAACAAAATGTATAATCCGCTGTTTTTATACGGACCTAGCGGGCTTGGCAAGACCCATTTGCTCCAATCAATCGCAAATCATTGTATCAAAAAAAATCTAAGCGTCATTTGCGTAACCAGCGAGCAGTTTGTAAATGAATTTATCTCAAATTTGGAAAATCAAACAATGGATAAATTCAAGCACAAATACCGCAACTGCGATATTTTGCTAATCGATGATATTCAGTTTTTGGTAGGCAAAAGCTCGACGATTGAGGAGTTTTTCTTCACTTTCAACGAACTAAGAGAAAAAAAATGCCAAATCGTCCTAACCAGCGACATCGCGCCAAAATACCTAAAAGGCTTTGAGGAGCGTATGATTTCGAGGTTTAGCGACGGGCTAATCGCTGATATAATGCCACCAGAGTTAGAGACCAAAATCGCAATCATCAAACGCAAAAGCGAAGAAAATAATTTTTATGTCCCAAACGATGTCATACAATACATCGCCGCGAATATGGGCGATAATATCCGCGAAATCGAGGGCGCACTAAACAAACTAAACGCATTTTCATCGCTTGTAAATGCCAAGATAGATTTAGCATTTGCCAAAACCACGCTTCAAGATCAGATCAAAGAACACTATCAAAATGTCGATTTGGAGCAGATTATAAGCGTGATTTCAAAAGAGCTAAATGTCAAACCAAGCGAGCTAAAAAGCAAAACAAGGGCCAAAAATGTCATCGAAGCGCGCCAAATTTGCATATATTTAGCCAAAATTTTAACCAAAAATTCAATGCCAAAAATCGCGTCGTATTTCAATCTCAAAGATCACAGTGCCATTAGCAAAAATATCAAAAAAATCAACGAAACGATTGAGAAAGATGAATTTTTTAAAATCAAAATCGAAGAGTTAAAAAACAAAATAACCCAAAAGGAAAATAATGAAAAAATATGAAATAAAATCAAAATTTGTGAATAATGGTGAATAAAATGGCAAATTTAATTCACAAAGCAAATTTCGCTAAATTCAGCATTTGCGCGGGGTATTCACTAAATCCCACACTCTACTATAACAAAAACAAAAATTTAAAATTTAAAGGACAGCTATGAAAGTCATAATTGCAAAAAAGGTTTTAGAAGACATTGTTTCAAACACAAATCCTTACCTTGACAAAAAGGATTTAAGCTCGATTACTTCTCATATTTTAATCAGAGCTAGAAATGGCGAACTAAGTATTAAAGCCACAGATCACGAAATCGGCCTTAGCTATGTTTTACCTTATGCTATGATCGAAGAAGAGGGCGAAGCCACAGCCAATGGCTCAAAACTTCTTAGCGTAATCAAAGGTTTAGGCGATGAAAATGTCACATTAGAGACAATGAACGGAGCGCTTTTTGTAAAACAAAAAAAGTTAAAATACAAATTCCCTATGTTTGACTCAAAAGATTTCCCAAATTTCCCTACTATCGAGGGCAAAAATAGCTTCAATGTAAATGCTTTGGTGCTTGGCAGAAGTCTTAAAAAAATATACTCTTCAATCGATACAAACAACCCAAAATACGAGCTAAATGGAGCTTTGATTGATGTAAAAGACGGGTATTTAAATTTAGTCGGAACCGATACTAAACGCCTTAGTGTCTTTGTGCTAAATACAAATATGGGCGAATTTGCCAAAAAAGATACCCAAATTTTAATCCCTAAAAAGGCAATTGGCGAAATTCAAAAGCTATTTTCAGATAAAATTGAAATTTATTATGATGAAAATGTCCTTTTGGCAGTGAGCGAAAATTTCGAATTTTTCACAAAACTAATCAACGGAAAATTCCCAAATTATGAGCGCGTAATCCCAACTGAGACAAATTTTAAAGTAATTTTACCACGAGATAAATTTGTCGGCGGCGTAAAAGCAATCAACGCAATGTGCGAAGAAATGAAGGTTACGATTAAGCCTGATGGCATTATTTTTGAGAGTATAAATGAAGATAATTCTGAGGCAAAAGCCGAAATCGAGGCAAATATCGCAGTTTCATCAAATTTGATTTTTGGCGTTAAAAACAGATTTTTACTCGATTTTCTAAACAGCGTCGAGGACGATATGTTTGAGCTAGATTTTAACAACTCAGAAACAGCATTTGTGCTAAGCTCAGGCGAGCTAAAAACGGTCGTAATGCCGATTAATAAAATTTAAGAAATTTAAGGGAAAATTTAATGGAACAACAAAATTATGGTGCAGGAAATATTAAAGTTTTAAAAGGTCTTGAAGCGGTTAGAAAACGCCCAGGAATGTATATCGGCGATACAAATATCGGCGGACTACACCACATGATTTATGAGGTTGTAGATAACTCTATCGACGAGGCTATGGCTGGGTATTGTGATACTATCGATGTAGAAATCACGCGCGAGGGTAGCTGTATCGTCACAGATAATGGCCGTGGAATTCCAGTAGATATGCACCCCACAGAGCATTTGCCAGCAGCGACTGTGGTTTTGACCGTTTTGCACGCTGGTGGTAAATTTGACAAAGACACTTACAAGGTAAGTGGCGGACTTCACGGCGTAGGTGTGAGCGTCGTAAATGCACTCTCATCAAAGCTTGTGCTTACAATCAAACGCCAAGGCAATGTTTATCGCCAAGAATTCGCCCAAGGCAAACCAACTACCGATTTAGAAATCATAAAATCCACAAACCGCACTGGAACGACTGTGGAATTTTGGCCAGATGGCGAAATTTTTGAAATTTTAGAATTTAATGCCGATACTTTGTCAAAAAGATTTAGAGAATTAGCATATTTAAACCCAAAAATTACCATAAATTTTAAAGATCAAAGAGACGGCAGAAATGAGAGTTTTCATTTCGAGGGTGGATTAGAGAGCTTCGTAACTGATATGAACAAAGCCTCACCTGTTAGCAAGGCAGTTTCATTTAGCGATAGCGTCGAAGATGTCGCTGTGGATATCGCGCTAATGTATAATTCAACCTACGATGAAAAATTATTAAGTTTCGTAAATAATATCAAAACCCCAGACGGCGGAACGCACGAAGCTGGATTTAGAGCGGGACTAACTCGCGCTATCACAAACTATATCGCAGCAAACGCAGCCGCACGCGAAAAAGACACCAAAATCACCGGCGATGATGTAAGAGAAGGCCTAATCGCAGTCGTAAGCGTCAAAGTGCCTGAACCGCAATTCGAGGGGCAAACTAAGGGCAAACTTGGTTCAAGCTATGTCAAACCAATCGTGCAAAAAATGACCTTTGAGGTGCTTTGTAAATATTTCGAAGAAAACCCAAACGAAGCACGAGCGATTATGGAAAAGGCTCTTTTAGCGGCCCGTGGTCGCGAAGCTGCGAAAAAAGCGCGCGATTTAACGAGAAAAAAAGATAATATCAACTCAGTCGGCACACTTCCAGGAAAACTCGCTGATTGCACCAGCAAAGATGCTAGTATGAGTGAAATTTTCCTTGTCGAGGGCGATAGTGCGGGCGGATCTGCCAAAGGTGGTAGAGATAGGGAATTTCAAGCGATTTTGCCTTTGCGCGGTAAAATTTTAAATGTCGAAAAAGCGCGTTTGGATAAAATTTTACAATCCGAAGAGATCAAAAACATGATAACCGCCTTTGGTTGCGGTGTAGGTGAGGAATTTAACGCCGATAAACTTCGCTATCACAAAATCATCATTATGACAGATGCCGATGTCGATGGTAGCCATATCCAGACCCTGCTTTTGACATTTTTCTTCCGCTATTTGCGTCCGATTATCGAAAACGGCTATGTTTATATCGCTCAACCGCCACTTTTCAAATACAAAAAGGGTAAAAAAGAAATTTATCTAAAAGATGAGCGCGCATTGAGTGAATTTTTGATCGAAACTGGTATTGATATGGGCGAATTTGAAGGAATTGGCAACCAAGATTTAATCGATTTTCTAAAAATCGTTTCAAACTACCGCTCTCTTTTGAACGAGCTTAAAAAGCGTTTTAGCGTCATTTCTGCGATTAGGTATCTAATCGAAAACGACGAAGCGCGCTCTATGGAATATTCTGCGCTTTTTGAAGTGATTAAAACGCGCTTAGAAAGCGAGGGATTTAATATTTTAAATTCAAATGTCAGCGAGAGTGAAATTCGTATCTATGTCCAAACTCCAAATGGTTTGGAGCAACTAAACATCAACGAAGCCTTGCTTACAAATCATATTTTTGCCGAAGCAATCCGCGTGTATGGGCTAATCAAAGAGCGTGAGGTCGATTTTGGTAGGGATTATATCGAGGTTTTGGACGAGATAGAGCGAAATTCAAAAAAAGGTGCGTATATTCAACGCTACAAAGGTCTTGGCGAGATGAACCCAGATCAGCTTAGAGAGACCACGATGAGCAAGGAAAATCGTCGTTTGCTTCGCGTGGGTATAGCTGATGCGCAAAGTGCGAGCGATACATTTAACCTTTTTATGGGTGATGAAGTGGAGCCTAGGCGAAACTATATCCAAGACCACGCAAAAGATGTTAAGAATTTGGATATTTAATGGGTAAATTTATCGAAAACGAAGTAATTCTAGTCTCAGAACAAAAAGAGCGCGAAACCAGATTTATAACGGCACTTAAAATTTCAGTGCCTTTTACACTCCTGCTTATCGCTTTTGGATATACGATGTTTAAAAACGGTGAGTTTAATAGCGATGATGTGATACTTTTTTCGCTACTTTTGATATGTTATGTGTATTATGTAATTTATCAAATTTACTTTGGTTTTAAAAAGACGCTAATCGATCCAGTCAGCCATGTATTCGTGCGCGATGAGATCGAGCGAATTTTAAAAAAACAGATGAAAAAAAACAAAATCAACCATGTGGTTTTGCTTCGTATCAAAAATATCGCCGATATCAACGATAGATATGGTTATCAAAACGGCGATGATATTTTGTATAATTTTTGCAAAGAATTTGCGAAATTTATGGCAAATCAGGGTTTTAAAAATTTGCACATTGGGCGTTTTATCAACGGCCACTTTATCTTTGGGCTTAATGGCAAAATGGCGAATTTAACGCACATTTTGAAGATGTTCGAGCATAAAATTTCAAACCAAAGCATAAACAATATCGAGATTAAAACCGAATTTGAAATCATGCCTACTTCGTATGACAAAAATCTCAGTAATATCACAAACGCGCTGTTTTTTAAGATAAATCGCAAAGAGGTCGAAGAGGAAAAATCCAGCGAAAATATTGATCTAAATAAAATTTTGCTTGATGATTTTAACAAAGATGTCGTTGATGCGATTGACAATGAGAGTTTTAGCTTTAAATTTCAATATGTCGCCGATAAAAATGGCGTCAAATCGCATATAAACTTAATCCCAAAACTAGATCTCAGAACCGGCGACAAGGTTACAAAAAGCCGAATTATTGATATTTTGCACTTTAATAATTACGATATCAAATACGATATTGCGATGATTAAGCAAATTTCGCGCATTATCTATTTTAAGGATATCGAGCATAAAATTTTCATCGAAATTATGCCTCAGACACTGCGAAATGCCGAGTTTCGCAACGAAATTTTAAAACTAATTGATAATAATCTAATCGATCCAAGCAAGATTGTTTTGGAGTTTAACGAGGAAGAAATTTACTCCGAAACAAAGCGATTTGCCGAAATTTTGCTTAAATTTAAAGAGCTTGGATTTAGCTTTGGACTTAGTCAATTTGGCGGTGCGAACGCGAGTTTCGAGTATTTTAAATTTTTCGATATTGATTTTGTGATTTATGATATCGAGTATAATAAAAATTTAGGCAACGAAAAAATAAAAAATGTTTTTATGAAACTAAACGAAATGTGCCAGAAATCGGGCATTAAAAGCATTATTCGCTTCGTAGATAAGCCGAAATTCCAAGACGAACTTTACGAGCTTGGGGTTGATTTCGTGCAGGGTTTTTGCGTAGGCAAACCAGAAGATATTATAAATTTAAGGAAATAAAATGCGTTATGGCGAAAAAGAGATAAAAGAATTTAACATAGAAAAAATGGAAATTTGGCCAAATAAACACGAAAATGATTATTTGATCAAAATCACGCTTCCAGAGTTTTGTTGCCGCTGTCCGCGCTCAGGATACCCTGACTTTGCGACGATATATTTAGAATACATACCGAATAAATTTGTCGTAGAGCTCAAAGCAATCAAACTCTACATTAACTCATTTATGGATCGCTACATCTCCCACGAGGACAGCGCGAACGAAATTTACGCTACCTTGCAAGAAAAATTGCAACCAAAATACCTAAAAATCGTGGCTGACTTTAACCCGCGCGGAAATGTGCATACCGTGATTGAAATAAATTCGGATAAAATTTACAAATGATAAGTTCAAATTTAGTAGAAAAAATCTTTAAAAGTGCGAGTATTTCGCGCTGGAACGACTACCCAAAAATGGTAAATTTAGTCGAGCTTGACAAACAAGCGCACAAATTTATCATTGCCTATTTTATCGCTAGTTTCGAGCGCGATATTGATATGAGCTATGTCATCGAGGCTGGGATTTTTGATTTTCTCTCACGCATCGTAGTAACCGATATCCGCCCAGATGTCTTTCACCAAATTCAAAAAAGTAAAAAAGATCAAATTAACAAATGGGTTCTCTCACAGCTTGAAAACGACCTTTCTAGCGTGCAAGATGGCGAATTTTTAAAACGATTTATAGCCTATCAAAACGGCTACTCGCACGAAAAAGAAAAGCTCATTTTAAAGGCGGCAAGTTATCTGGCTACGAGGTGGGAATTTAATATCGTTTATCAAACTAGCCAGTTTTTAAACGATATCGAAGAGCTTAAATTTAAGGTCGAAGAGGAATTAGAGGATTATTATGAGCTAATCGGCGTGCGAAAAATCGTAATGAATAAAAAACTAGCCCGAATTGTCGATCTTAGCGGTAGGCTAAGGTTTCAAAAGCGTTGGGCGCAAACCCCACGCATACCTGAGACTAGCGTGCTAGGTCATATGCTAATCGTGGCGATATTAAGCTATTTTTACTCGCTCAAAGTCGGCGCGTGCAAGAATAGAATTTTTTATAATTTTTACTGCGCGCTTTTTCACGATTTGCCAGAAAGCCTCACCCGCGATATCATCAGCCCCGTAAAATACGGCGTGGCTGGGCTTAGCGACATCATCAGCGAATACGAAATGCGCCTAATAGATGATAAAATTTTGCCCTTCGTGCCGGAGCATATCAGAGATGAGTTTAGCTATATTTTGGGCATTAGAAACGACGGCGAGAAATTTATAAAAGATGAGTTTGAAAACAGAATTTACGAGCTTGGCGGTAAGCCAAATTTCGCAGACGGCTCGCTTGGTGCGTATAACGAGGATAAATTTCGCGCAATCGACGGCAGGGCGCTTAAATTTTGCGATAAACTAGCCGCGTTTTTCGAGGCTGGAATTTCGATAAGCTATGGCGTCAAAAGCAAAGAATTAGTCAGTGGCTACAACTCAATGCTCGAAAATTTTAAGAGAAATAAAAGTATAGAAGGCGTCGATTTTCACAGCGTTTGTGATGATTTTATAGAAAATTTTGGATTGGATAGGGTTGAGTTTTAAAACCCCTTCCCAGATGACTGCGGCACACGATAGGTAAAAGTGCTCTGCTGTGTTCCCACCCTGAAGCGGTGTTTTTAAAAACCGTTGCACAGGTCTAAGAAAGGGCGAACTGGATTATAATTAAAAGTTTCTTAAAATAAGGTTATAAATGAATTTAAAAGATTATATTTTTTCGGTTTTTCGTGAAATTTCGATTTCTCACCACCGCTCTATCGAATTTAGAGCGAAAATTTTCGCTGCAATGTTGCTTGCTAAAAAAAAGCAAACCGATGAGGATTACGAAAACCTGCGCGAAATCGCAAGCGAAATTTACAGCGACGATTCGCGCAGAGTGGGGGTTTTGGTATCGATTGTGAGCGAATATATCCAAAAGGCCCACACCTACAAAAGTCTAAATTTAGACTCACTTTTAGTAGAAATCGACAAAGAGATAAAAAATGCGCCTCGCTATGTCAAAAAGATCGATTTCTCGCACCTTAGACGCCTCATTAGCGATGATGAAAACGACGCTTTAATCCAGCAAAGAGTGTATGAGTATTTGGTAAATGAGGTCAAAGAGTATTCTTAGAATTTAAGAATTTTTAGTGTATAATCATCAGTTTTTAAACATAAAATTTTGGAGTAAAATTTGGAAAATATTAGAAATATCGCAGTTATCGCCCATGTCGATCACGGAAAAACCACTATCGTAGATGAACTTTTGAAACAATCAGGCACATTTAGCGAGCACCAAGAGGTCGGCGAGCGCGTAATGGACAGCAACGATATCGAAAAAGAGCGTGGAATCACGATTTTATCGAAAAACACAGCTATTCGCTACGGCGATACGAAGATCAATATCATCGATACCCCAGGCCACGCGGATTTCGGTGGCGAGGTCGAGCGCGTGCTAAAAATGGTCGATGGCGTTTTATTGCTCGTCGATGCGCAAGAAGGCGTAATGCCTCAAACCAAATTTGTCGTTAAAAAGGCCCTATCTTTGGGACTTCGACCAATCGTCGTGGTAAATAAAATCGACAAACCAGCCGCAGATCCAGATCGTGTGGTAAATGAAATTTTTGACCTTTTTGTCGCACTTGATGCAAACGACGAACAGCTCGAATTTCCAGTCGTGTATGCTGCGGCAAAAAACGGCTATGCTAAACACAATCTAAGCGATGAAAATGTCGATATGAAGCCACTTTTCGAGACGATTTTGTCTCATGTGCCAAGCCCAAGTGGTAGCGATGAAAATTCTTTGCAACTTCAAGTCTTCACCCTTGATTACGATAACTATGTCGGTAAAATCGGAATTGCTAGAATTTTCAATGGTAGAATTTCAAAAAATCAAAGCGTAATGCTTGCCAAGGCTGATGGCACAAAGGTAACGGGCAGAATTTCGAAGCTTATCGGATTTAACGGCTTGGAGCGTATCGATATCGACAACGCCGGCACCGGCGATATCGTCGCTATCGCTGGATTTGATGCGCTTGATGTAGGCGATAGCGTGGTAGATCCCGCAAACCCTATGCCACTAGATGCGCTTCATATCGAAGAGCCAACTCTAAGCGTAATTTTTAGCGTAAATGACGGCCCGTTAGCTGGAACTGAGGGTAAATTTGTAACTTCAAACAAAATTGATGAGCGCTTGGCAGCGGAGATGAAAACAAATATCGCAATGCGATACGAAAATGTCGGCGAGGGTAAATTTAAGGTTAGCGGTCGTGGTGAGCTTCAAATCACGATTTTGGCTGAAAACATGCGCCGTGAGGGATTTGAGTTTTGCCTAGGTCGCCCAGAGGTCATCATCAAAGAAATCGACGGCGTGAAATGTGAGCCGTTCGAGCACCTAGTAATCGACGCTCCTGATGATTGCACAGGCACAGTTATCGAAAAACTCGGCCGCAAAAAAGCCGAAATGAAGGTGATGAACCCCACAGGCGATGGCCAAACTAGAATCGAGTTTGAAATCCCTGCTCGTGGGCTAATCGGATTTAGAAGCCAGTTTTTGACCGATACTCGTGGCGAGGGCGTTATGAATCACAGCTTTTTGGAGTTTAGACCGTTTTCAGGCGCAGTCGAAAAACGCCAAAATGGCGCACTAACTAGCATGGAAAATGGCGTCGCGCTGGGATATAGCCTATGGAATCTCCAAGATCGTGGCGTGCTATTTATCGCTCCGCAAGCCAAGGTTTATGTCGGTATGATTATCGGCGAACACAGCCGTCCAAACGACCTAGATGTCAATCCAATCAAAGGCAAAAACCTAACAAATGTCCGCGCTAGCGGTAGCGATGACGCGATTAAGCTAGTTCCGCCAAGAAGCCTAAATTTGGAGCGCGCATTAGAGTGGATCGAAGAAGACGAGTTAGTCGAGGTTACTCCGATAAATATCCGCGTGCGCAAACGCTACCTAGACCCGACCACGCGCAGACGCATGTCGAAAACTAATTCATAAAATTACTAAATTTCAGAAGTTTTGCTCAGTGGCAAAACTTCTTTTTATCCCAAAAAATCAATTATTTTTTACTAAATTTCGCTAGAATTTGCAAATTTAAAAAATAAAGGCAAAAAAATGCAATACGCTCATTTTAAAGAAAAGTTAAATAGTAAAATTTTTCTTAGCAATGATGACTTGAATTTAGAAATTTTAACAACTGTTATAAATAGCCCTGAACGCTATATCGGGCTTTTTCGTGTTACAAATGCAAAAACAAAGCTAATTCAAAATTTAACTCAAAGCCACGAGATTAAATTTGGCTATTTTATAGAAGATATTTTGACCGAATATATCGCTGAAATGGGCTATGAAAATTTGGATAAAAATATCGGTTTTGATGAAAAAGGCGATAGACTTAACTGCGACCAAATTTTCAAAGATAAATCAAATTTTATTTACTTAATCGAACAAAAAATCAGAGATAGCCACGATAGCACCAAAAAACGGGGTCAATATACAAATTTTATCAAAAAAATTCGCACCATAAAAGAAAAATATCCAAACCACAAAATTATCGCTTCAATGTGGTTTAGTGATAGTTATTTTCATAAAAATCGCAATTATTATTTAGAACAAATCGCAAATAATACCGATGATTTGGTAAAACTTAACTTATTTTACGGCGATGAAATTTTTATAAATTTATTCAATCGTATTGATATTTGGGACGAGCTGATTTCTCATTTAAGAGCAAATAAAACGAAGCGTTGCAAAGATATTTTAAGCGTTCCTGATTTTGATACAAGCATTGAAATCAAAAACGCACTTTTAAAATTAAAAGCAACAAAACCAAATCTTATCAAAAATCTTTTATCAAACAAACCAAAATTTGTAGAACTTAGAAAAGAGCTTTTTCCGACAGGTGCAAATTTAAAGGCGATTTTATGAACGAAATTATAAAAGGCGATTGCATAGAAATTTTAGCAAAAATGGCTGATAATAGCGTTGATTTGATTTTTGCAGACCCACCGTATTTTATGCGAACGGACGGGGTTTTAAATCGTCCAAACGGAAGCGAATTTGACGGCTGTGATGATGAGTGGGATAAATTTGATTCAAACTATGATTACGCCGAATTTACAAAATCGTGGCTAAAAGAGTGCAAAAGAGTGCTTAAAAAAGACGGCTCGATTTGGGTAATAGGCGGTATGCAGTGTATTTATACTATCGGCGGGATTATGCAAGAGCTTGGATTTTGGTTGATAAACGATGTTATTTGGCACAAAACAAATCCAACGCCAAATTTTATGGGAACAAGGCTTAATAATTCGCACGAAACGCTTATTTGGGCGTGTAAATCGAAAAAAAGTAAATTTACATTTAATTATAAAACTGCAAAAGAGCTAAATAACGAAAACATAGAGCCAAATTTATTTGCTAGGGGTGAGAGAAAACAGCTTGGAAGCGTTTGGAAAATGCCTGTTTGTGCAGGAAATGAAAGATTAAAAGATGAAAACGGCGAAAAACTTCACACCACGCAAAAACCTGAAAATTTGTTATATCGCATAATTGCAATTAGCTCAAAGCTTGGCGATTTGGTGCTTGACCCATTTGGCGGGACGATGACAACGGCTGCAATGGCAAAAAAACTTGGGCGAAATTTCATTATGATAGAGCAAAATGAAAAGTATATCGAATTTGGTAAAAAACGGCTTGAAAAAGTGGAATTTGAAAATAGCGATATTGCAAAGGCAAAATTTGATGAAAAACCTAAAAAAGTCAGTATGGACGAGATGATAAAGGCTAAATTTTTTATAAAAAATGAAAAATTTTACCTAAAAAATAGCGATAAATTTGCTATTTTACAAAGCAACGGAAAACTCGAATTTAACGGCGAAATTTACGATATGCACAGCTTAGCCGCAAAAATCAAAAATGCAAAAGCAAATAGACTAAACGGCTTTGATTATTGGTTTGTGAAGCGAAATGAAAATTTGGTCGGAATTAAAGAAATTAGGGAAAATTTTAGAAATATAAATTCTTTATAGTAAGTGGTTTTAAAAATCCAAAATTTATTTTGAAATTTTATAATCTTGCAAAAGGATTTTTATGAAATTAGTTTGTTTTGACTTCGATGGGACGATTACCAGAGATGATTCGTTGCTCGAATTTATCGCCTATGTCGTGGGGTTTAAGAAATTTTTCCGCGGGATTTTTAGGCTTAGCCCTATTTTGCTAGGCTACAAGCTTGGGCTGTGTTCGAATAATTTCACTAGAAGACGCCTAATGGTGCATTTTTTCGGCGGTATGAGCGTGGATAAATTCGCCAAAATTTGCAAAAAATACTCCACCACGCACATTGAAGATATTATCAAATTTGAAGCCATGGCAAAAATCAAAGAATACATCGCAAATGGCGATAAGGTCGTCATCGTAACGGCCTCCTTGGAGGATTGGCTAGCCCCTTGGTGCAAAGAAAATGGGCTCGAACTTTTGGGCACAAAAATCGAGAAAAAAGGCGGCGTAATCACCGGCGAAATCGATGGTTTAAACTGCTACGGGGCGCAAAAGGTGGCGCGTATAAAAGAAGCTTATGATTTGAGCGAATTTGAAAAAATCATCGCTTATGGCGATAGCAGGGGCGATAAAGAGATGTTAGAATTCGCAGATGAGGCGCATTTTAGGGCATTTGAGTGAAATTTTGCTAGTGCAAATTTGGGATACTGCGTCGAAAATCTAATAAAGGAGAAAAAATGAAAAAAATTTTAATCCCAAGCCTTGTGGCTATGGGTTTTGTGTGTGGGTATGCGGATGAAGGGCCAAGAAGCTATGAATACTTCGCGGCAAACTTGCAAATCGCTAAGGCAAGGGTGCAAGAGTGCGCGAAAACGGGCTCTGTGGCTTATATAGACGCGGTCGAGTGCAATAATGCTAGCAACGCCGTAAGCGAAGCGAACGAAAAAATTATGGCGAAGCTCCCACGCGAAAGAGTAGAAATTTTAAATGGTTTAAGAAGGATTTCGGTCTTGCTTGATGATTTTTACGCATACCACACTGCTATGGGAAAATTTGAAAACCAAGCTGAGCAAATGACAAATATCCCAAACCCTATCGCCGTAGCTGGTAAAAACTGCGCCAAATACGCTACCATTGGCTCCCACGAAGTAGAAATCGCAATAGACAAAAATGACGAAATTTGCAAAGGGCTTGCTAGCGAATTTGAGAAAAATTTCGGGCAAAATAGTGCGTTTTCGCGCAAAGAAAATAGCGAAAAAAGCGATATTTGGACATTTGATGTCACGAAAAAATCTAGTAATTTTTACTATATTTTCTTAAACGCTGTGGAGTAACTTAGAAAAATTTCGCTTCGCAAACTCAGATACTGGTGCGGGAATTTTGAATTTGGCGATTGCTTCGAATTTTGCAAAGCAAAATTCTCGCAATGACACTAAAAAGCAAAATTTAAAAATTCCGCGCCAAATTTCAAATTTAAAATTCCAAATTTCACGCTTTCGTAATTGCAATTTTGACAAGTTGCGAAAATTTCACACCTTTGAGTCCGCCGATTTTGGCGCTAAATTTCTCGATTTCGCCCATTTTGCCACGCACATTTATGGTTTCTAAGCAGTTGTCGTGATCGACATGGATATGGTTCGTGCAGACAACATCGATTTTAGCGTGGTGTTCGAGCTCGATTAGGTTTTCGAGCAGGTCGCTTTGGTGGTGCGAATACGCTATGCAAATCACGCCAAGCCCCTCTTTGTCGCTGTTTTCCTCGCTCCATTTATCATTTACGATTTTCTCGCGGATTAGGTCTCTGATATACTCGCTCCTGCTAGGATAGCCCCTGCTCTGCACGCGCGAGTTTAGCTCGTCAAAGAGCTCCTCTGGCAGTGAAACGCTAAATCTGATTACATTATCCATTTTCGCCCTTTTAATTTTCTTTTTTCTTTACCCTAAGCGAGGCTATCGAGGTGCCGTCCATCGCAAGCACGGTGTAATCGCAGTTTTCGTCGCTTATCTCATCGCCATTTTCTGGCAAACGACCAAAGAGATTAAAGACATATCCGCCAATCGTGAGCTGCTCGGTCTCATCGTCAAAGGCGATTTCCATTATTTCCTCGACATTTTCGATCTCAAAGCGACCTTTAAATTCGTAAGTATTATCGTCAATGCGGGTGAAATTTTGCTCTATATCGTCGTATTCGTCCTCGATCTCGCCAAAAATCTCCTCGATTATGTCCTCCATGGTCAAAAACCCCGCCGTTCCGCCGTATTCGTCGATGACAAGGGCGGCGAAAATGCGCTCTTTATTCATCATTGATAAAATTTTGGTTATCGGGGAGTTTTCTGGCACGATGATGAGTTTGCGCACGATTTTATCGAAATTTTTCTCGCCGTTTTGCTGCATGATATCGCGGATATGGATTAGTCCTAGCACCGTGTCTTTGCCTCCGTCGATGTATGGGAAGCGGGTAAATTTCGACTCCAAAACTACGCGGTAATTATCCTCGTAGCTTTCGTTTTTATCTAGGCAGACCATATCCTTGCGCGGAGTCATAATCTCCTTTGCCACAGTATCGCCAAAATCCACGGCGTTTTTGATGATTTCGGTCTCCACGCTATCTAGCACTCCGCCTTTTAGGCTTTCGCTGGCGATGATTTTGATCTCTTCTTCGGAGTGGGCGACCTCGCTATCTTTGACCGCGCGGATTCCAAAGAGCCTAACCACGCTTGATGCGACGAAATCAAACGCCTTAATCGCGGGCAGACACAAAACCCAAAAACAATAAAGCGGTCTAGCTATCCAAAGCACGATTTTTTCGGATTTTGCGATTGCGATAAGTTTCGGGGCCTGCTCGCCTAGGACGATATGCAGTGTCGTAATGATACTAAACGCGATAATCACAGCCACGGTATGCACGCTAGCCTCGCCTAAATTTAGGCTAGCAAGTGGCTTGCGGATTAGGCTAGCTACGGCTGGCTCGCCTATCCAACCAAGGGCGAGGGAAGCCAGCGTAATGCCGATTTGGCAGGCGCTTAGGTAGGTATCGATTGAGTTTGTCATTTTTAGAGCGAGTGAGGCGTTTGCGACCTTGTCTTTGACGAATTCTTCGAGTTTTGAGCGTCGAACTTTAACAAGGGCAAATTCAGATAAAACAAAAAAAGCATTTAAAAAAATTAAAACAAAAGCGAGAAGTAACATAAAGACCGAACGATCCGTGTCCAAAATTTAATCCTTTGAATTTAAAATAAAATGCAGATTATAGCAAAATTAAACTAATTTTCACAAATTTTTTTAAATTTTAAAAGTGCGGAATTTTGAAATTTAGCTGGTGCGAAATTTCACAAATTTCGCACCGATGAAGCTTACGAAGCTATTTTTTACCTTTTTTGGCTTGTTCGTATAGTGGCATGACCACTGGGATTGTTTTTTCTAGGTTTTTGATACGGGTTTCATCGCCTGGGTGAGTTGAGAAAAACTCAGGCGTTTTGCTGCCACTTTCTAGTTTCGCCATTTTGCGCCATACATTTGGGGCTTCGTTTGGATTGTATCCAGCGCGCGCCATAAGCTCTAAGCCCATGATATCGGCCTCTGTTTCGTGTGAGCGAGAAAACGGCAGACTAAATCCATACTGCCCCAAAATCGCTAATCCAGTCGCGCCCAAATCCCCTAGCCCAGCGGCTTGCGCGCCGATTGAAATGCCTAGATTTTTTACAGCCTCTGTGCTGGCTCGCTCTCGTGAGTGTTCGCGAAGAGCATGAGCGATCTCGTGTCCTACGACAGCTGCTAACTCGCCGTCAGTTAGGCTAAGCTTATTGATAATGCCTGTATAAACGGCAATGCGACCCCCTGGCATACACCACGCATTTACGGTCGGATCTTCGATGACATTTACCTGCCAGTTCCAGTTGCGTGCATCTGGTCTGAAAACGCCTACTTGGTTAATCAATCTATTTGAGACTGTTTTTACTCTTTGGGTTTGTTTGGCGTTGGTGTTTAGCTTTTTTTGGCTTTTTGCTTGGCTGATTACTTGCGTGTATGAGCTTGCTGCTGCCTTGTCAAGCTCGGCTTCGCTGACTGTGAGAAGCTGGGTGCGATTTACCCCCACAGCGCCACCTTGGGTCGTGCTAGCACAACCGCTCAAAAAAATCGTGGCGAAAATCGCCAAAATTAAGGAAAGTTTTTTCATCTTTTCTCCTTTGAAATTTGAAAATTTAAATTCGCCAAATTTTAGCCAAAATTTTTAAAATTTCATTATAATTGAGTAAAAAAGGAAAATTTATGAAAAAAAATCTACTAGTTTTTATCCTCGCTCTGCTCGTTGGTTTGGGCGTTGGTGTGTATATGATGGGTGGGCTTAGCTCGCATGGGGACGGCGGAAATGGCGAATTTAGCGCAGGCGAGCATTATTTGGTTTTGGATAAGCCACTAAGTGTGGATAAGGGCAGTTTCGTGGCGATTTCTAGCTATGCTTGTCCGTTTTGCTATAAATATTATCAAAATGTCCTTCCTGAAATTTTAGGCGAAATCTCGGCTACTTACGAGCCGTTTCACATGCACGCTATGGGCGAATTTGGCGTGAGTGTGAGTAAAATTTTGGCTGTGGCAAGAGTTTTGGATAAAAGAGAAAATATCGCCCCAAACTCGCCAAATTCGAAATTTAAGAAAATTTTATTTGCGTATTTTGAGAGTTATCACGACAAAAAAGAGCGCCCAAGTGCCGATATGGACGAGATGAAATTTTTGCAAACGGGCTTTACAGCCGGCGGTATTACGCGCGAAATTTACGAGAGTGAATTGCAAAATAGTGAAGTTTTGGACTTGCTTGGGCTTTGGGACGAGGGCTATGATGTCGCACTTATTCAGGGCGTGCCAGCCTTCGTGGTGAGTGGAAAATATCTCATAAAAACAGACAAAATAACTTCAACGGCTGAATTTGCGAATTTAATTAATTTTTTAGCGAATAAAAATGAGTAGAGTATTATTTAGAATTTGTGCGTGGCAAAACAGCGCGAAGCCTTGGATTTATCTGATTTTTGTCTGCGCGCTTTTAATCATTATCGCGCACTATTTTTTCCAAGAATACCTATTTATGGCGCCTTGCGAGCAGTGTGTGTATATCAGACTGGCATTTTTTGTGATACTTTTGGGCGCGATTTTAGGCACGATTTGCGGAGGAAATTTGCTACTTAAATTTTGCGCTTATGGAGTGTGCTTTGTGGGCGCATTTTATGGAATTGCCCGCTCAATCCACCTATACAAGGTGCATAGCGCGATTTTAGGTAATCTGCCTTTTGGCGTGCATGGTTGCTCGTTTAAGCCAAATTTCCCGCTAAATTTGCCCCTTGATGAGTGGTTTGCTAGCTTTTTTAAGCCAACTGGCGATTGTGGCTTAGACGCGCCCATAGTCCCGCTAGGAACGAGCCTAGATCCTATTCAAAGCTTTTTTGTGGATTTGTATTCTAATGGCTGGTATTTAATCCCAAGCGCGAAATTTGGCACAATGGCTGAGTGCATGATTTTAGCTTTTGGCGTGATTTTAGCGGTTTTATTTGTGATGATGAGTGCGCAAATTTACGCTATGTTTTCAAAGAAAATTTAGGGCAAAATTTTAAAATTTTGATGATCTAATTTTTGGATTTTTTTATTTTTGATTAGCTTATTTACAGCCACGGAGACATTTTGGCGTGGGGCTCCGACGAAGCTTGCGATTTCGCTGACACCGCCATTGACATGTGCTATATCGCCGTTTGCGATTTGAAGTAAAAATTTATAAGTTCGAGTTTCGACGCTATCAAAAACCAGCTCTTTTATCACATTTTTTTGCATTGTCATATTTTTCAAAAACGAGTTAAAAAGATAAATCGCAAAGTCTTGGTTGAACTCAAACAGATCAATCACGGTGGATAAATTTGCCTCTAAAATTTCAGCGTCTTTTGTGATTTCAAATGACGAAAAGGTATCGACTAGCACGAAAGAACCCGCCCCAAAGTAGCTTAGCACATACTCTCTGCCACTTTCGTGGTAGGTATTTAGCTTGCCCTCGCCTTTTAGGATTATCATAAAAAGCTTTTTTTGAGCGTAAATCATCGAGCCTTTTTGATAGGAAATGCGTCTGAATTTATCCAAATCCTCTTTACCGAAAAACGATAACTCTTCGCCCTCAAAAACCCCTGTCGTCCTAGTCCCCATAAAATGCCTTTTTATTTTTATTATCTCACAAAAAGGTTAAGTATCGATAATAAAAACTAAATTTGTCATAAAAATGACAAATTTTTATTTTTGTTTTTTATAAAATTTCGCAAATTTTAAAAAAGGAGAAAATTTGAAAATTCTAAATTTAGCTCTTTGCTTAGGTCTTTTAACCTGCGCCGCAAACGCCCTTAGCGTGGGCGATAGCGCGTATAGCGTCGCTGTTAAAAATATCAGCCTAAGCGCGGATTTAAGCGAAAGTGTCGGAAGATTAATGCCGACAAATGAGATCAAAATCATCGAAGCAGATGATAAAAAGGTCAAATTTAGCCTTGAAGGCTACCAAAGCGCAAAGGCGCAAAATATCATTTATTTTACCCCTAAGGCGAGGATTATCTCGGTTGCCTTTTCAAAACAGGCGAAATTCGACGCTGAGGTTTTGGAGAATTTGGGCGAATACAACAAGGTAAAAATCACAGCCTATACTTCGCCAGATGCGCTAGAAACGGATTTGAAAGCGATTTTTAGCACAGCGAAGAAAAACCACGAAGAAAACTGCGGCACCTGCCACCCGCTTCACAGAGGCGAAACTCAGGTCGCAAATAGATGGCCTGCGCTGATTAAATCAATGCAATCACGCACGCCATTAACCCAAGATGAAATTTGGGTTATCACTCAGTATTTACAAAAACATTCAAAAGACATTAATGTCGATTAAAGGAGAAAAGATGAAAAGACGAAGTTTTCTAAAAGGAACAGCTACACTTGGCGCAGCAAGTGCTATGCCTAGTTTTGTTTTCGGTGAAGCCGCAAATACCGCTTTGGTTAAAAACGGCGAAGTTCTCACTGCGGCGCACTGGGGAATTTTAAAAGCTACCGTAAAAGACGGCAAAATCGTAAAATCACAAGCTTGGAAAAAAACTTCAAATGTGCCAAATCCTTTGCAAACTGCGATGGACGATTTGGTTTATAAAGCAAGAATCAAAGCTCCAATGGTTCGCAAAAGCTACCTTGAAAACCCAGATAGCCCAAAACCAGAGCTTCGCGGCAAAGACGAGTGGGTAGAAGTGCCTTATGAAGAGGCTATTAAACTTGTCGCTAGGGAGCTAAAAAAAACGCGCGAACAAAAAGGTATGAATAGTATTTGTGCAGGAAGCTACGCTTGGCAAAGCTCAGGCGCACTTGGTATGGCAAGAACGCTTTTGCATAGATTTATGAATATGACAGGTGGTTTTGTGGGTGTTACCGGGGATTTTTCAACGGGAGCTGCGCAAGTGATTTTGCCACATGTCGTGGGATCTAGCCAAGTCTATGAGCAACAAACCGTTTGGCCTGTGGTTTTAGAAAACTCAAAAGTCGTCGTGCTTTGGGGTATGAATCCAATCGGCACTTTGCGTTTGTCATTTACGGTTTCTGATGAAGGCTCGTTTAAATATTTCGAAAAACTAAGAGATAGCGGTAAAGAAATCATCATCATCGATCCGCTTAAAACAATCACAACTAAATTTTTTGAAGGCAAAGCTACTCATATCAGACCTACTCCAAATACCGATGTCGCGATGATGTTAGCTATGGCAAATCACCTACTAAAATCAGGCAAATATGATAAAGAATTTTTAAGCACTTACACCGTTGGCTTTGATAAATTTGAGCAGTATCTACTAGGCAAAGAAGACGGCGTAGAAAAAACACCTGAGTGGGCAGAGAAAATTTGCGGTATCGAAGCAAAAGTTATAAAAGAGTTAGCTGAAAAATTCTTTGATAATCGCACTATGATTATGGCTGGTTGGGGTATGCAAAGAGCGCACCACGGCGAACAAGTCCATTGGATGATAGTAACTCTTGCTAGTATGCTTGGTCAAATAGGGCTCCCAGGTGGTGGATTTGGTTTTAGTTACCACTATGCAAACGGCGGAACGCCAAGTTGCGTTGGTGGCGTGATTAAAACAATCAACGCAGGAAGCGTAGGCGTTATCAAAGACGGCAAATATATGGGTCCTGCTAATGCTGATGGCGCAAAAGAAAACGCAGCGCAGTCTTGGCTATCAAATACTGCCCTAATGTCATATCCTGTCGCAAGGAACGCGGACGCTTTGCTAAATCCGGGCGCAACGCTTGATGATAACGGAAATAAAATCACATATCCTGATATGGATTTTATCTACTGGGTCGGCGGAAATCCGCTCACACAACAACAAGACACAAATAAAAATGTCAAAGCTTGGCGAAAACCACGAACTATCGTCGTAAATGAAATTTACTGGACGCCGACAGCGAAAATGGCTGACATCGTGTTCCCGGTAACTAGCTCGTATGAGAGAAATGACATTTCTATGACAGGAGACTACACAAATATGCATATCGTCCCACAAAAACAGGTTGTAGAAAAACAATTTGGCGCAAAAGATGATTATCAGGTTTTCGTTGATTTGTGTAAAGCTTATGCAGACGGTCTAGCCGAAGCCTACACAGAAGGCGGCAAAACCGAAATGGACTGGATAAAAGAATTCTACGAAACAGCGGCAAATCAAGTAAATGCAAACGAAGCTTTGGGAATAAAAATGCCAAGTTTCGAAGAGTGGTGGAACAAAAACGAACCGACTGAATTTTTCCCTACAATGGAGAGCGAAAGCTATGTAACTTTTGCAGATTTTAGAGAAGATCCGATTTTAAATGCACTTGGCACACCAAGCGGACTAATCGAAATTTACTCTGAAACAATCGAAAAAATGGGCTATGATGACTGCAAAGCTCACCCGACATGGTTTGAGCCAATCGAGTGGCTAGGTATGAAGGATAAACCAGCCAGATTCCATATGATAAGCCCACACCCAAATGATCGCTTACACTCACAACAAAACCAAACTAAGCTAAGAGATAGCTATGCAGTAGCAGGTCGTGAGCCGATTTTCATCAACGAAGAAGACGCAAAAGAGCTAGGTATCAAAAATGGCGATTTGGTAAGAGTTTTCAATGCTAGGGGCGAAGTGCTAGCAGGTGCGGTTGTAAATGATGACACTCCAAGAAATGTCGTAAAACTATGCGAAGGTGCTTGGTATGATCCAAACGAAAACGGACTTTGCAAAAACGGCTCGGCAAATGTGCTTACTATCGATATTCCGACAAGCAAACTAGCCAACGGAAATATCTCTCACACTTGCCTTGTAAATATCGAGCCTTACAAACCAAAAGACGGCGAAGACATCACGCTAACTGCGTTTATGCCGCCAAAAGGTGCGAAATAACCCAAATTTAGCCAGAGAAATCTGGCTAAATTTTCAATCTGTCATTGCGAGGCGATTTATCGCCGAAGCAATCTACGAGTGAAAATTACCAAAATGCGAATTTCGTGTCATTGCGAGCGAGTATAACGAGCGAAGCAATCCAGGGAAATTTAAATTCAAAATTCAACCTAAATTTAGCATTGAACGATTTTTTGAATTTAACCTGCGCCGTGAAATTCTTTGTAAGGGGGAAGGGGGGCTTGAATTACTCTGCTTCGCTTCGCTCGCAAGAAATGCCGGCTGTCGCCGTCGCTACGCTCATTTTGCGAGGTCGCGCCCCTTCCCCTGCATTTAATTCGCACGCAAAAGCGCTGTTCGCGCCTTTTGCATCGTGCGAATTTCCCCCGACGACGCTTTTAAGGTGGCTAAATTTAAAGCGAAGCTTTAAATTTAGCTGGTTTTATTTTTACGGAAATGCTTTGCATTTCTTTGTGAAGTAAGTTAAATTTCGGCGCAGTGTTTCCGTGAATTTCTTAAATTCACGGAACGAAAATATTTCCTCCACTTCGTGGATTTAGCGGATCGTCGCCGTATTTGTTAGCTCCGTCGGTGCCCTTTAAAATCGTAGAGATAAAAATATAAATTATAAGCCCCACAGCAACAAATAAAAACAGCATAGCTAAAATTCTAATTCCATCAGCAAACATTATCCCAAGCACGCACAAAAGAAAAATTGCGCCAAAATACCACCCGCTGATATCTCTATCGTGTAGCCTTCTCCACAAAACCGCAAATGAGGGCACAAGCAAGCCAAGAGCAACCACGCTGGCTACGATACCGATGACTTGCGGGGTGCCGTTTTTGTCAAACCCCAAAACGATATTTGTGCCAAGCACGGCGTCGATTACGGCAGTGGCGATATTGACCAAAACGCTAAAAAGGTAAAACCACCAATACTCGCTTCTGCTAGCCCTGCCAGAAAATGTAGCGTATTTTTGTTTGAGGCAAACGCTAATCGCCTCGCCAAAACTCATCATTTTTTTCTCCTTATGATTTGATTTTGTTAAATTCGCTAATGTGAAATTTCAAATTCGAAAAATAATAGTTGTTTTTCGAAATTTCGAAATTTCGGCTATCTTTGGCACAAGCAATGATAAAAAGCGAATTTATAATCGAGCAAATTTGCACCGCGATTATCGCTAAAATCGGATTAAAATAGACTAAAACTAGCCCAATCACGCATGAGAGCGCATATACAAAAAACGCCTTAACGAAAATTTTGCATCCGCTCGTCTGGAAAAGCTCTTTGTAAATCAGCAGAGCAAAGCATGCGCCAAGCCCCGTAAATACTGCGCCGAAAACAAATACAATCAGGCTTTTATCCCCAAACATCATCATCAAAAACGGGATTAGCGCAAGGCCGTCAAATACGACAAAAAGGGTTAAATTTCGCAAAAGTGTCTTTGAACAAATTGTGCTAGCGATGAAATACGCGCTCATTGCTAAGCACACTTGCCCCGCTGTCGAGGCGAGTTCGGCGCCGTTAATCTTGGTGCCAAAAATGTTTAAAACTGCCATTAAAATCAAAAGTCCGCACCCAATGTAAGCTAGCTGTCTAGCCGAGGCTAAATTCGCGCTTTTTTCTTCGAAATTTAGGCTTTGGCTGGGATTTTCGCTGGGATTTTCGCTCAAATTTTCGGTCTCGCACCCTGCGCTAAGGTTTGCGCTATCTACCATTTTTTCTAAATTGAAAAAATCGTGTATTATCCACGCCAAATAGGCTAAATTCGGCAGTGCAAAGACCATAATCGGTTTTATTAAATTTTCCCTAGCCCTAAGTGTATCTTGGTCGTCAAATTCGAGGCTCGGCCTTATGGAGCGCAAAATTTCGAGCGCGCTATCGTTTGATATCAAAGCATACGCCACCAAAAAGCAGACAAAGATGATAAACCCAAATCCGCCAAGAAGCTGGAAAATCGCGCTTATATTTTTTTTCAGATAAAATCTGTGCGCGCTAAAAACCCCTAGCGTCAAATATAGCGTGTAGGCGGTGTTGAGGTGAAATTTAGGCGCGTTTTGCGGGAGGGTTTGCATGGATTTCCTTTTTTTAAATTTGGGCGAAATTATAGCCAAATTTTAAAATTTTGCGCCAAAAAATAATCTATTAAATTTTATGAGATAAAATGTGTTTTATTTTTTACAAGGAGAAAAAATGCAAGTAAAATTTTTAGGAAACCCCGTAAATTTGGGCGGAAATGAAGTAAAAGTCGGCGAGGCTGCGCCAGAAGTCGTAGTCGCTGGGAAAGATTTAGAAGATATCGTAATCGGCAAAAGCGAGAAAAAACAAATCATCGTAGCCGTTCCGTCGTTAGATACGCCAGTTTGCGCTAGCGAGGCTCGCAAATTCAACGAAAAAGCAGCAAGCTTGCCAAATACCGAAGTAATCGTGGTTTCAATGGATTTGCCGTTTGCGATGGGCAGATTTTGCACGACAGAGGGTATCGAAAACTTGCGCACAGCAAGCGATTTTAGAGCGAAAAAATTCGCCAAAAGCTATGGAATTTTAATCGAAGATAGCGCGCTAGCTGGGCTAAATGCAAGAGCGGTTTTCGTCATCAGCGGTGGCGTAATCGCATACAAAGACATCATGGCTGAAATCACCGAAGAGCCGAACTACGAAGCAGTTTTAGAGGCTGCAAAAAACGCATAAATTTTTAGCTTCCCCCTTAAAAATACAGCGAAATTCCGCAAATTTTGCGGAATTTCTAATTTAGATTTAAAATTTCCTTTGCTCTTGTTTTTTTGTATAAAATCGACTTTAAATTCTGCATTTCACGCTCGTTTAAAGGGCTAGCGTCAAGCAGTTTGGCGCAGTTTTTTTGCCTAGGATTTTCGCAAAATTTAGGCGCGAAAAGCTCGCTAATACCGCCGTGAGTTTCTCCGCTTTGGAGCGGATTTTCGTGGCAGGCTTCGCAGGATTTGCCGATTTTTTGCACGCTATGAGGCGAAAACGGCTTCCAAACCTCGAATCTCTCGCCACTCTCGCCAAATTTAGCCACGCTAGCATTTTCATCTTTTATGCTAAGATTGTAGCCAAACACAGGACGCGCAAGGGCGATTTTGCCGTTATTTTTGCGCACCAAAAGGACATTTTCGAAGCGTTCTAAACTAAATGCGCTATGCCAAATGCCAGGTTTTCTCTCGCCTCCAAGTGTGCGCGAAAATGGCGCATGGCGTGTATTTTGGCGTAGGGCGCGTGCGTTAAATCGCTTGGTGCTCGCGTCAAATTCGATTAAATTTTGCCAGTTTTCGTAATCCTTGCTAAAATCAAGCATAGCATTTAGCTCGTAAAAACTCCCACCCCATGCGCTGTGGCAGGTGGCGCACTCTAAATTTTGGTGGAATTTGTGTGAGGTGTTATTTTGCGTGGCGGTTTCGTGGCAGGCTTCACAGCTTTTGGTTTCGCTCATTTTGTGGCAATCCGCGCACACTAGCCCCGCGCTAAAATGTGCGTCAGGGCGCAAATTTGCGTATGTTACGCCGTGTCTTAGCCCTGGGAAATTTCCATTTTTTTGCAACGGCGTGCGGTAGTCTTTGTGCGTGTTTTGTGGGAAAAGCCCCATAAAATCGGCGCCGATGAAGTATTTGTTGTGGCAAGAGGCGCAAACTTCGTTATCCGCGTGCGAGAGCGTGTGAGTGCGCGAGTGAGGGCGCGCGCTAGTATTTGTGTCGCTGCCGCCGTAATGCGCGCTGGGTGCGTAGCTAGCGTGGCATGCCATGCAACCCTTTCCATGAGCGGAAAATAGGGAATTCTCGCCATTATCAAAGGCGTGGCATTTTAGGCATTTGCGCTCCACGAAGTCTGCTACCACGCGCTCTTTCTCGCTTAAATTTGGCAAATTTTGGCTTAAAAAATCTTGCAAACTAAGATTTAAATCCATATTAAATGCGCTAAAAATCGTTTTTATCTCGTTTTTGTGCGTGAAATGGTTGCTTTTTTCAAATTCGCTGATTTGCTTTGCGTGACAGCTGCCACAAAACTCGCCATAATGCGCGGGGCTTGCTGGGTGAGCGATGATATTTTCGTGCGAAAATCCGCCAAATTTGGCTAAGCTTTGCGGGAAATCTGAGGGCGAAATTTTGCTTTTATGACAACTTTCGCATGAAAAATTGTGATTTTGCGCGTCAAATTTTTCGATTTTATGGCAGTTTTCGCAGGATAAATTTTGAGCAAAAGCGAAATTTAAAAGCGCAAAAAATATCAAATTTATCACTCTAAACATTTCGTCTCCCCTGCCCTAAATTTCGCTTTTGAGGCGTTAAAATCGGCATAAATTTTATCATCGTAGCGATCGTGGCAGATAGCGCAGGCATAGGCATCAAGGATTTTTTTCATTTGAGCTAAGCTTAGCGTGGAATCGTTTTTAGAAATGATTTGATTTTGCGCTCCTTTTGGGCTAGCAAAGGCGTCAAGGGCGAAATTTAACTCGCCAAAATTTGCCAAATTTGGGCTAAATGAAATCTCGCCGTTTTTATAGCCCAAAACACCGCGCCCAAGCCCTAGCGCAGTAGGCGAGAAGTGGCAAGAGACGCAGGTTTTGCTCTTGCCAACGCTGTGTTGCGCCCAGCTAGCTAGGCTAAGGGCGTCAAAGTGCTTCGTGGCGCCATTTTCGTAGATACTAGCCACGACCTGACAGCCTGGGGCGAGGTTTGCGATTTTGCCGTCATTTCTCACGCCCAAAGCTGGGTCTTCGAAGCGCAAAAAACTGCGCATTTCGCTCCACGCACCCTCGCTGTATTCGCCCTTTTGCCACTCAAACTGCTTTGCGCCCGCAAATCTTTGCTCGTGGCAACCAAAACAGCTTGCTACGCTTTTTTCGTGGCAGGCTTGGCAGGATAAATTTGCGTGCAAAGGCTCGTGCGCTGGGTGTTTTAGCGCTGAAATTTCAAATTTTGCTCCGTCTTTTTTGCGCGTAAGAACTGCTTTTTCGCCTACTTTGGTGACATTGTAAAGTGGGAAATTTCCCTTTTTTGTGTAGGCGATGAGCGCGCTATCTGGGATATTTGGATTTGTTTTTGCTAAATTTCGCGCCGTCTCGTTTGGCGTGGCAAAATTTGGCGCGTGGCAGTCCTCGCATGCGATAATTACGGCCTCTCTCATATTTGCGTGGTTTTTTTTATCGCCCATTACCCCAAGGCTAGTATGGCAATCCACGCACTCTAACCCTGCCCTTTCGTAGTGAATATCGGCGCGCAAATCGTGGAAATGGCGCCCGTCGGATAGCGTATGGCTCTGCTCGAAAGGCGCCTTGCTTCCCTCGCTTTCGAATTTTCCATAATATGCAAAACCAATGCGAGCCGAGCGGTTGTGGCAGGCTAGGCAGTTTTGGCTAGGGATTGCGGTGGAAAATCGCGTGTGGGTTTTGGGCGCAGTATTTGGGGAGGTTGCGTGCGCGCCGGAATTTACGCCGGAATTTGCGCTTAAATTTGGCGCAGAATTTGCATTTTTGCTGGCGAAAAACGGGGAGAGCAAGAAATTCTCATCTAAATTCGAAGCCTTATGGCACGCCCCACACCCGCCACCTTTGGCGATATTTTGATTTATAAAAACCTCTTTTTCTTGCGAGATATGACAACTGGCGCAGGCTTTGGCGTAGTGGTCCTTGGCGAATTTTTCGATTTGCTCTGCGCTAAAATCAGAGCTCGCGCCCTGCTTCGCCCACTCGCCTAGCAAATTTTGCTTGATTGGATTTTGGGTTTGCATTACTGTAGTGCTAACGCGGGCGATTTGGTCCTTGTGACAGCGCGCACAACGGCTTTTGGCGTTTTCTAGCGTGGCTGGATTTGGGATTAGGGCGATGTGAGCGAGCGATTTTTCGTTAGCAATCTCGTTGCCCCCATGGCAGCTCTGACAGGCAACCTCATCGTGTGAGGGGCTTAGTGAGCCGTAATTTTCGTGGCAAGCGGTGCATGAGTTTATCTGCGAAAATGCGCTTAGCGAAAAAAACAAAATAGCAAAATTTGCGAAAATTTTAAAATTTAGCCCTTTTAAAATTTCGCAAATTCTTCTCACTAGCAACCCTCAAACTGCGCTGGTGCGCCACTGGCTTTCGGCGCGGCAGCTTCGCTTTCATCGGCTTTGGCGCCAAACTCATCTATCAAGCCTTCATCGGCTAAGCGTTGAATGACATCATCATAGCTTTCCCACGCTTTTTTGTTGTAAGCGTCTGCTTGAATCGCCTTTTTTGCGTATGCCCTAGCAAGCGTGAGATTGTTTTTTGCCACAGCTTCGCGTGATAAATTTACAAAATGCTCCGCCTGCGCTTTTGAAGTATTGTAGCTTTGCAAATTCTCCGCAAAACCAAAATTGCAAAGTAAAACCATGCTTAAAATTATCTTTTTCATCATTTTCTCCTATGAATTTATCGTCACATAATAGACATTTGGTTCAAGTCCGTCACTCTCTTTTAGGCGAGTAATGGAGGTCGCGCGCGCCAAAATTTGCGAAACATCACTATTTGGGTCATTTAAATCGCCAAAATTTCGCGATTTTCCCACGCAGGTGGTTACACAAGCCGGAAGCAAACCTTTATCCACTCTTGGGGCGCAAAATGTGCATTTATCGACGGTTTGTTTGTGTTCATTGTAGTATCTGGCGTTGTAAGGACAGGCTACCATACACGCCTTGCAGCCTATGCAAAGGGACGGATCGACTATAACTATGCCGTCTTTTTCACGCTTGAAACTAGCTTCTGTCGGACAAACTGCCACGCACGGGGAGTTTTCGCAGTGGTTACAAAGCACAGGCAAAAAGTTTAAAATCGGATTTCCTGCGTTGTCTTCGTTTTCGACTTCAAAAACCCTTGTGCGATACGCTTCTTTGAAAAGCGGCACTTCCCACTCGGTTTTACACGCTACATAACACGCATCGCACCCGATACAGCGATCACCGATAATCACCATAGCTAGGTTTTTTTCTTTTTTGTGATTTTTATTTATTAGTGAGTTCATCTTACGCCCTTTCAAGTCTAACAAAGCCGTTGTTTAAGCCGCTACAACCACTAACAGGATCGACGCTATTACTGCAAAAATAAACATCGCTAATGCCTTTATCAAAGCCGCTCTTCCACTCTTTGCTAACATGCCCAAAGCCGTGGTGGATAAAGACATTTCCCTCAGTTATTCGCTTTGTGATTTTTATATTTTGCGGTTTTGATTTAAGCCCTGTTTTAGCATTTATCATTATGACTTTATCGCCAGTTTTTAAACCTAAATTTGCCGCGTCATCAGGATTTATCCAAATCGGGCTATCATCTTCAAGTTCGAGTAAGAGCTTGTTATTTTGGCTTCTTGCGTGAGAGTGCGCCGGACCCCTGCCAAAAAGCAGTCTAAACTCGCCTTCTTTTGGCTGTGGCGGTGCTACCCAAGTAGGCAGTGGCGCACAAACATCTCCGTATTCTTCATACATTTTTTCCATATCAGGGTTGTATAGATGAATTTTGCCCGTGCTAGTAGGGAAGCTTAGTGGCTTACCGCTACTTTGTGGATACGCATCGGCTAAATAATCGCACAAAATGCCGTCTTTTTCAAATTTTTCTTTATCTTCGGGGCTAAGCGAATTTACGAAATTATTTATCGCATCGCTTGGCGAAATGGTAAAATACTCGTCCATATCAAAGCGTTTGCAAATCCCACGCACTATGTCAAAAACATGCTTAGTATCATGTAGCGGCTTAATCGCAGCCTTTCTCACAGCCACAAACGGCACATCGTATTTTTGGATATATGGCCCGTCGTCTTTTTCTAAATATGTGCTTTCAGGCAAAACTATGTCGCAATACTGACAAAAATCGTTCATCTGTGTATCTATCGACATAATAAAATCTAGCTTTTCGATCGATTTCATAACGCCGTTTGCTTCGACTGCCGTATGTCCTAGCGGATTTGTATCGTAGGTCAGCCACGCTTTTATCGGATATGGCTGTTCGCTTAAAGTCGCGCGATAAATTTCGCCACTTAGCCCTAAATTTGCAGGGTTAAACGGCCACCTAACCCCAACGCCATCAGCCCTTGGCTCCCTTACAGCCGGTGCGTCATCATCTTTTGGGAGCTTGGCTAAATTTATACTTTGATTTACCCAAGTTCCGCCCTTTACGCCGTAATTTCCCATAATCGCATTTAATATCGCAATTGCTCTTGCTGTTTGCGTATCGTTTGCGTATCTTGAAAATCTACGCGGTGCGATAGCTAGGACATGCGGAGCAAATCTGGCAAATTCCCACGCTACTTCTTCTATCTCTTCGGCTTTTATACCGCAAATTTCTTCTGCCCATTTTGGGGTGTATTGTTTGACATGACGGGCTAGTTTATCAAAGCCGTAGCAGTATTTATTGATAAATTCCATATTTGCTAGATTATCTCTAATTATGACATGGATTAGCGCTAGTGCTAGTGCCATATCGCACCCCGGTTTTATGCGAAGCCATTTGTGCGCTCTAATCGCACTTTCGCTCTGTCTAGGATCGACATAGACGAGTTTTGCGCCATTTGCCAAGCCCTCCATAAAATCTCTTGCTTCTCTAACCTGAATCGCTCCTGCCATATTTCTGCCAAATAAAATCATATATTTGGTGTTTGCCATGTCGTAGTTTTCATGACCCCCGATACCGCCACCGCCAAATGTCAAAGACCAGCCAATCGCTCTACTGCCACGACACTCTGAAAATGAAGCATAGCTTACATTTGGAGTGCCAAGTAAGGTGGCAAATTTGTGAAAATAGCTTGAACAGCTTCCATGAGCAAAAGCTGCAATGCTTTTTGCACCGTATTTGTCGATGATTTTTTCTAAATTTTCATGCACGAAGTCAAATGCTTCGTCCCAGCTGACCTTTTTCCATTTGCCTTCGCCCCGTTTGCCGACTCTAATCATCGGGTATTTTAAGCGATCTGGATCGTAAGTAGAATAAACCCCCGCATTTCCCTTAGCGCAAATCGTGCCGTAATTGTATGGATTTAGCTTGTTTCCTTCGATTTTGTGAATTTTGCCGTCCCTTGTAAAAACATTTACGCCACAATTCCAAAAACACATTTCGCAGTAATTTGGAGTTTTTACCCCCTCGTCGTATTCTAATAAATTTGAAAGCTCTTTTGAGTTTTTATGCGTTTTTGCCATTAGCGGATTTGGTAGCCCTGTAAGTCCGGCAGTTCCGGCAACAGCTACGCTAGAAGCCATTTTTAGGAAATTTCGTCTTGTTATTTTAAGCTCTCTCATTTTTCACTCTCCAAATTTAAAAATGTTTTTCCAAGTGCGTAAATAAAGAGCATTACGCCAATGCCTGAGATAAAAATCGTAATTTCTGCCACGCTTGGGCAGTATGAGCCAAACTCTATCTTGCCTAAAAATTCGCTCTCGACTTTTACAAGCTGACCGCCCACAATGCCGTCAAACCTAGCAAAAAATACGCCGATAATGGCTAAAATTCCAGCCAAAAATGAAATTTTTAAATTTTGAAATTTAGACAAAATAAGCAAAATCATCGGAAGCAAAATTCCAATGCAAATTTCAAAAAAATAGAAATTAAATGACAAATTTCCGTTTGTAAAAACTTCGAAATTTTTGGCTAGATAGCTTCCTGTGCCATAGCTTGAAATCACTGCGTTCCAAAAATTTATAAATAAAACAGCCAAAAGCAATAAAAACATAAAAATATTCAAATTTCGCAAAATTCGCTCATTTAGGGCTTTTTTGCTTAAATTTACAAAGGCAAAAATCACGCTTACGCCACAGATCAAAGCCCCTAAAATAAATGAAATGGTAAAGCTTGGCGTATTCCAAATCGGTCTAGCTGAATTTACGGCAAAGACCATTGAAAGTGTGCTAAAAGCGACTATTCCCATTATAAATGCGACAATTCCTGCGTAAAACGAAGCTTTTTCGCTGTTTTTTAGCATTAAAATTAGCTCGATTATTAAAAGCGGAGTTTCGATGAGATAAAAAGTGCTCATCCACCAAATCGGGCTTTCTACCGCGAAATTAAAGTAATAACGCACGAAACGCAAAACTTGCAGTTTAAAAGGGCTTCCAAGCTCCCAAAAAATCAGCCAAAATGCCGCTAAAAGCGCAGCAATAGCCAAAAGCTGTAAATGGCGTGAAATTTTAGAAAATGCGTGAAATCCAAAGAGATGATCGGCCGTAGCGATTGTGGCAACTCCTACGCTAATGCCCACAAAAAAGGCATATCCCATAAGCAAAAGCCCAAGCGGAACCTCGCGGCTGACATTGTAGCTAGCTTCTTGGCCATTTAAAAAAACGCTACAAATCCCCACGAGCCCTACCGCGCACAGCGCAAGCGATAGAAAAAGAAGCCCAAATTTTGGGGTTTTGGCGACTTTTGTCATCTTTGCTCCTTTAAATTTGATATTAAAAATTTGGCAAAATTTAAAATAAACTCAAATTCTTTTAAATTTTCAAAATTTGCTAAATTTTTACTCAAAGGCTCTAAAAAGTCCAAAAATTTAGTAAATTTCAAAAATTTCTCCCACTCGCCCTGCTCTGCTAAAATCGCGCAAAATGCGAGTAAATTTGAGGCGTGGTCGCAGTTTTTTTCCACCACAAAACCACAAATTTCATAAAATTTGCAAATTTCATTATAACTCTCGCCAAACATTTTTTTATCTAACCAAACCCCAGCTAGAAGCGAAGTGCCGAATTTGGCTGAGTTTAAATCAAAATAAAAAATGTAATTGCTGATAATTTCGTCTAAATTTGGCGTTTTTAAATCGTTAAATTTGAAATTTGAAAATTTATTGAAGCGTTCGGCAAATTCGCCGTTTGCAAATTCGCCAAGCGCGCAGTATTTCTCGCGCCAACCCTCCGCTGGAAAGGCGAGCAGGTCGGCGCATAAGTCTAGGCAATCAATCGAAATTTGATTATTTTTCATCGCCTTTTAGCACTTTTCTTTTTGGCAGGTTCGAATACTCGACCATACTTGCTTCGTAGTTTTTGACCTTGTCATTTCCCATGATGTATTTTGTCGCAAACCAGCCACCACTTGCGTGCCAGCCTGTGTTGCAATACCAAATTTGTGGTGCGTTTGGATCTAGACCGGCTGTTTTAAATAGCTCGCCAACAGCCTCTTTATCAGTGTTGATATAAAAAACTCCGTCATTTTCTTTGGCAAGTTTGCCGATAAAGATATTTCCATCAACGCCTTCTAAGTGCCCTGCTTTGGCTGCTTTTGGGTGAGCTTTTTCGCCAGAGTATTGAGCTTCGATTCTGCCGTCAATTAGCGCTACGCTGTTTGTAACCACAGCCTCGTCGATATCGTAAGCAGTCGCAACGATGTCTTTGTTAAATTTAGTGATTTTAAAATCGCTTTTTTCTGGTGTGACGGCCTCTATGCTTAACTCGCCACCAGCTTTTTTCCAAGCGTCAATTCCGCCGTTTAAAATCGCTGTGTTTGTAAGGCCGTAGTATTCAGATACGAATAGAGCCAAAGTTGAAAGTGTATAATCAGGAGCGGCTTTTGCGTCGTTGTAGAAAACTACTGCGCTAGTATCTTTGATACCGCTTTTTTGAAATAATCTCTCAACCGTAGTCGGAGAAGCGATAAATCCTGGCATTTCGCCTCTTGCCTCTCTGAAATCAGCCTCTTTCCAAGCAACTGCGCCTTTGATATGACCTGCGCCGTATCCTTCGCCTTCTTGAAGGTCGATTAAAACTAGGTCTTTATCAGCCAAATTTGCTTTTAGCCACTCGACATCTACGACCTTATTTTGTGGTAAATCTAGGGCAAATGCGCATGTGCAAGCAGCCGCTAGAAGTGATGAAGTAAGTAATTTCATGATATCTCCTTAAAAATGAAATTGTTGCAAAAAAAAATTGTAACAAAATTTAGTAATATTAAATTAAAAATTTATCGAAATTTTATAAGTTAGATTAAAATTTTCCGTGATTTTGTCACAAAAAATCTGAAAAATCTAGAAATATTAAATTTTCATTTACTTTTGTGTTAATAATTTGTTATGCAGAATTTGGATAAAATCGACAGCTTTTTACTTTAATTATTAAAATTTAATAACCGAGGTTTGTATGAAGAAAATTTTCTCACTAATTGCGACGCTAGCACTGCTTAGCGGATGTTCGTATTTCGAAAAAAAAGAAGAGGGCGCAGGAGCAGGTGCTAAGGGCGCTGGCGGTATGCCGCCGCTTCAAGTAGCTGTTTTTAAAGCCCAAAAATCCGATGTTCCAATCGCGCTAAAATTTAACGGCGAAACCGCGAGTGATTTAGATGTCACGCTAAAATCGCAGGTTTCTGGCACGATAGAAAAACAGCTTTTCGCACCTGGCGTGCGCGTAGAAAAGGGCGAGGGGCTTTATGAAATCGACAAATCTCGCTACCAAGCGATTTTTAACAGCGCGAAAGCTAGCCTAAACAACGCCAGCGCAGATTACGAGCGCGCTAAGAAATTAAAGGCGAGCAATACCATTTCAGCGCGCGAATTTGACGGCGCAAAATCAGCTTACGAAGTGGCTAAGGCAAATTTCGAACGGGCGAAAATTGACCTTGATAATGCCCTTGTCAAAGCCCCATTTGACGGCATTGTAGGCGATACGCAAAAAGATACTGGCTCGTTTGTGGGCGTAGGCGAAAATCTAGTCAGACTTACAAAACTAAATCCAATTTATGTGAAATTTGGAATTTCTGATACCGATAAGATGAAAATTGATAGAAATTTAGCCAGTAGCGATTGGTATATGAAAAACACAAAGGCTACAATTTCCTTTAATGACAAAATTTATGAAGGAAATGTAGTATTCATCGATAGCGTCGTAGATAGCGCGACTGCAAGCGTGAGCGCCAAAGCGCAATTTAACAACCTAAATTATGAAATTCAGCCAGGAATTTACACTAGAATTTCAGTCGATGGTTTCGTGCAAAAAGATGGCTTCCAAATCCCTCAAATCGCAGTTTTGCAAGATTTAAGCAACTCTATCGTTTATGTCGTAGATGCAAACAACACCGTGGCTAAAAAAATCGTAAAAGTTATAGCGCAGGATTCTACGACGATGACCATTTCAGAGGGTTTGAGCGAGGGCGATTTGATTGTTTTGGATAATTTTTCAAAAATTCAAGTTGGCGCCAAGGTAACCCCGCTTCCGCCAGAAACAGACGCGACAAAGGCTAGGTAGGCAAGTATGTTTTCTAAATTTTTTATCAATCGCCCAGTTTTCGCAAGCGTTATTTCGATTATTATCGTTATTGCTGGAACGATTTGTCTATTTATCGCCCCTGTGGAAGAATACCCACAACTAACCCCGCCTCAAATTTCAGTTACAGCCACATATAGTGGCGCAGACGCGCAGACTATCTCTGATACTGTCGCTTCGCCACTAGAAAACGCAATCAACGGCGTCGATGATATGATTTATATGAGTTCGTCGTCTAGCTCGTCAGGTAGGGCAAATATCAGCGTGTTTTTCAAGGTCGGCACCGATCCACAAGAAGCACTCGTAAATGTAAATAACAGAGTAAATCCAGCCTTAACCACGCTTCCAGCCGAAGTGCAAAGAATGGGCGTTAGCGTTACGGAGCGTTCATCATCTATACTTTCTGCGTTTTTCTTTTATGACCCAACAGGTCAAATGAGCCCGCTTGATATCCAAAACTATGTCAGCATTAATGTCGTCGATGAGCTAAAACGCGTTAGTGGTGTGGGCGACGCACAGGCTCTTGGCACGAAGGATTATTCGATGAGAATTTGGGTAAATCCAGGACTTATGGCTAAGCATAATGTCGTATCATCTGACATAATCGCAGCCATTAGAGAGCAAAATAGCCAATACCCAGCTGGAAAGCTAGGCGAGCAACCAAACGATTTGGGTAACCCTTATGTCTATGCAATCCAGCCAGAGGGGCGTTTGAAAACGGTCGAAGAGTTCGAAAATGTAATCATTAGAGCCAGTGATGATGGTAAATTTTTGCGTGTAAAAGATGTCGCTAGGGTCGAGCTTGGGGCTGAGAGCCTTATCATCAATGGTAAATACCAAGGACACGACGCAACGCCAGTTTTCATCTATCAACAAAACGGCGCAAACGCCATTGCTACGCTTGATGCCGTAACTGCGCGTTTGGAGCAGTTAAAGCAAAATTTCCCAGGCGCACTGACTTATAGCAACGGATACGACACGACAGAATTCGTAAAAGTCTCTATCGAAGAGGTTATTCATACTTTTATTGAAGCGATGATTTTGGTCGTTTTGGTTATCTATATGTTTTTAGGAAATTTCAGAGCGACGATTATTCCAATGCTAGCCGTGCCAGTATCGATTTGTGGAGCGTTTATCGGAATTTACGCTTTTGGATTTTCGATAAATTTAATTACCCTTTTCGCCCTAGTTTTGGCTATCGGTATCGTCGTCGATGATGCTATTATCGTTATCGAAAATGTGGAGAGAATTTTGCACGAAGAGCGAAATTTAAGTGTCAAAGAGGCCACGATTAAAGCAATGGACGAGATCGTAAGTCCGGTAATTTCAATTGTGCTTGTTTTGGCGGCGGTTTTCGTGCCGGTTGCTTTTATGGAGGGCTTTGTCGGCGTTATCCAAAGACAATTCGCGCTCACACTTGTCTCATCTGTGGTTTTCTCCGGATTTGTCGCCCTTACTCTAACCCCTGCGCTGTGTGCGCTTTTACTTCGTAAAAAAGAGGCCGAGCCGTTTTGGTTAGTGCGTAAATTTAACGAATTTTTCGATTTTTCAACCCGCCTTTTCTCAGCAGGTGTTGCTAAAATTTTGCGCCATGTGATTTTATCTTTGTGCCTTGTGGGAATTATCATTTTTGTGATGTTAGAGTTATTTAAAATCACCCCGGGCGGACTTGTGCCAGCCGAGGATAAAGGCTATGTAATGGGCTTTTCGACACTTCCGTCGGCTAGACCTTTGGTAGCTACTGAAAAACACATGGATTTCTTGCGTGGCACACTTTCACAAAACCCAAATGTCGAAGCAATCACCACAATCGCGGGATTTGATATGATGGCAGGTGGTGCTAGGGAAAATTCAGGCGTATTTTTCTCTAAACTCAAACCTTGGGAAGTCCGTCCTGAGGCAAACCAATCAGCCCAATCAATCGCAAACGCGCTAACTGGACAGCTTTTTGTCATGGATAGAAGCGCGATGACCTTTGCCCTAACCCCGCCTCCGATCAATGGTCTATCAATGACTGGTGGATTTGAAGTTTATGCAGAAAATACTACGGGCAAAAACTATCAACAAATCGCCGATGATATGGCGCGAATAGTCGCCAAAGCTTCGCAAAATCCAGCTTTGCAAAATGTCCGTTCTACGCTAGATGTAAATTTCCCGCAATACAATCTAAGCCTAGATAGGGAAAAAATCAAAATGCTTGGAATTTCAATCCCTGATATTTTTACGACGATAAATTCGACTATCGGACAATACTACATAAACGATTTTAACCTTTTAGGTAAGACATACCGCGTCTATATGAGAGCAGAGCAACTCTTCCGCGATACGCCAAATGATTTAAGGACGCTTTATGTGCGCTCAGCTAGTGGAAATTTGGTTTCGCTTGATTCGGTTGTAAATTTAGAACGCGCCAAAGGCCCTGATATCGTCGATCGTTTCAACGGCTTCCCAGCAGCTAGACTTATGGGCGATCCTGCCCCAGGATATACTTCTGGTCAGGCGATTGACGCTATTAGAGATACGATTCTTGGCGAATTCCCTACTGGATACACTCTTGGCTGGTCAGGCACGGCTTATCAAGAGGTAAATGCAGCAGGAACCGGCGCAAAGGCATTTGCGTTTGGACTTTTGTTTGTATTTTTGATTTTAGCAGCGCAGTATGAGAGGTGGCTAATGCCAATGGCGGTTCTTACAGCCGTGCCATTTAGCGTGTTTGGTGCGCTTTTATTCACATGGGCTAGGGGATTAAATAACGATATATATTTTCAAATCGGACTTATTTTGCTTATCGGACTTGCAGCAAAAAATGCGATCTTAATCGTCGAATTTGCTATGCAAGAGTATCAACACGGCGGAAAAAGTATCGCAGAAGCGGCGATAAGTGCTGCAAAAATGCGTTTTAGACCGATTGTTATGACATCTTTGGCTTTTGGTCTTGGCGTTTTGCCTATGGTACTTGCCACAGGAGCAGGTTCTGCTAGCCGTCACGCGCTAGGAACTGGCGTGCTTGGTGGAATTTTGGCTGCTTCGACGATAGCGATTTTCTTCGTGCCGCTATTTTTCTACCTTTTGGAGAGCTTTAATGCGTGGCTAGATAAGCGAAAAATAAAATCAGAGGAAAAAGATGAAAACTAAAATTTTACTAGGAATTTTAACTGGCGCACTGATTAGCGGTTGTAGCTTTAAGCCTGATATGCCTACTCGCCATATCGAGTATAGATCTGGATACGAGGCGACAAATGTGAGCCAAATGTGGTGGAAAAGCTACAACGACACCCAGCTAAATGCGCTAATTGATAGTGCTTTGGCGAATAATTCTGATTTAATGCTAGCTTTAAATAATATCGAGCGCGCAAGGCTAAATTTGGGTCTAAGTAAGCTTGAATATCTACCAAATATCGGAATTTCAGGCTCTGCAATGCGCCAAAATAATTATGCTAATATGCCTGATTCAAATTCTCACGCTTCTTACGCGATTTCAGCGCCACTTAGCTATGAGATTGATTTTTGGGGTAGGGTGCGAAACAGCGTGGGTGCTAGCGCGGCGCAGTATATGGGGACTAAGTATGATTATGAAACAGCCAAAAACACAATCACTAGCGCGGTTGCAAGCTCGTATTTCGCGCTTTTATCCCTAAAAGAGCAAGAAAGAATTTTAACTAAATCGCTTAAAAGCTACGAGCAGACGCAAAGTTACCGCAAAAAAGAGCTAGAAGCTGGCGCGATAAATCAAATCACGCTTAGCCAAGCAAGTGCCGCTGTGCAAAACGCCAAAGCAAGCCTAATCGCCGTGCAAAACCAAATTTCTCAGGTGCAAACCTCGCTTGCGATTTTAGCCGGCAAAAGCTACGACGGGGTCGTAAATCCGCAAATCCTCACAGCCGCAAAACTTCCTAATGCCCCACAAATCCCAAGTGGCGTGCCAAGCGATGTTTTGCTTCATCGCCCAGATGTGGCAAAGGCTTTGGAGGATTTGCGCGCTAGCAATTTCCTTGTAGGCGTTGCCAAGGCAGGGTATTTCCCGACTATTTCGCTAACTGGGGCGTTTGGCTATGCAAGTAGCGATTTTGATAGGTTGATTAGCTCGACTACTAGCTCGTGGAGTATCGGTGGCTCGCTCGTGGGACCTTTGCTTGATTTTGGGCGAACTAAAAAGAGGGTTGATATCGCAAATGTCGATCAAAACTCATCTTTTATTGCTTATGACAAGGCACTAAAAACGGCTCTTGGCGATGTCAAAGACGCCCTAACTACGCTTAAAAACGCAAAAGAACGCAAAAAAGCGATGAGCGATTTGCTAAGCTCGCAACGCAAAATTTACAAAGACGCGACCGAGCTTTATAATGCTGGGTATTCTAGCCATTTAGAATTCCTAGACGCGCAACGCAATCTTTTAAACACAGAACTTGCCAAAGTAGGCGCTGATTTGGAGGAATTAGAAGCTAGCGTAAATGCTTACAAGGCGCTTGGCGGGGGATTTAGCATAAGCGATGAGGAGCTAAAAGAGATTTTAGGGGCTGATGCCGATACTGCGCCTGATATGTCTGTTGTGCCGATAGATAGGATATTTAGGTGAAATTTGCGGAATTTTAAAATTCCGCAAATTTTCAAATTTCAGCTTCAAATTTAAAATTTTAGTTATAATCCAAACCTTTTTAGACAGGTGTCCGAGTGGTCGAAGGAGCACGCCTGGAACGCGTGTGAGGTGCAAGCCTCCGAGGGTTCGAATCCCTTCCTGTCTGCCAGAATGCAAATTACAGAATAAATTTTATTTAAATCAAATTTTGCTTATAATTGCGCCTTAAATTTTATTATAAGGAGGGGTGATGTTTTCGCCTGTTTTGATTGGATTTGGTGGCGGTTTGGTCGCTATCGTGGTCATTTGTGTGCTTGCAGCTATGTATTTTAGGACCGTCGTGGAGACAAACGAGGTTCATATCGTCCAAAGCGCGCGCAAAACGCAAAGTTTTGGCAAAGACACTGGAAATGGAAATGTGTATTATAATTTCCCGGGTTGGGTGCCGATTTTAGGCGTTAGCAAGATAATTTTGCCAGTTTCGGTATTTAGTATCAAAATCGAGGCTTACGAAGCTTACGATGTGGGTAGGCTGCCATTTGTCGTGGATATCACGGCGTTTTTCCGCATTGCCGATTCAAATTTAGCCGCCCAAAGGGTCAAAGACTTCGACGATCTCAAAAAGCAACTCACAGATATTATCCAAGGCTCAATCCGCTCGATTTTAGCCAAACGAGAGCTCGAAGAAATTCTTACAATCCGCTCAGCCCTAGGCGAGGATTTTACCGTTTCGGTTCAATCCCAGCTCGAAAACTGGGGCATTGCGCCTGTGAAAAATATCGAATTAATGGATATTAAAGACAAAGAGGGCGAAAAGGTCATTTTCAACATAATGGAAAAGAAAAAATCCGCTATCGAAAAAGACAGCCGTGTCGAGGTCGCCGAAAACCGCAAACGCGCCCAAATCGCTGAAATCGAAGCCAAAAGAGAAACCGAAATCAAAGAGCAAGAAGCCCTAAAACTCGTAGGTCTTAAAACCGTCGAGCAAGAGCGCGAGGTCGCAATCAGCAAAGAACAAGCCAAACAAGTGGTAAAAGAGCAGGAAAAAATCACCCAAGAAAAGGCAATGGAGGTCGTGCGCGTCCAAGATGTCAAAAAAGCAGAGATTAAAAAGCAAGTAGAAATTGTCCAAGCCGAGCAAGAACAGCGCAAAATCGAAATCGACGCAGAGGCTAAGAAAACAGCCAAAATCAAGGAAGCCGAAGCCCAAAAAGAAAACCAAATCCTAATTGCGCAAGGCGATAAAGAAAGGCAGTTTTTGGAGGCGGCTGCGCTTTTAGAAATCAAAGACAAAGAGAGCCAAGGTATCGCAAAAATCGGAACCGCTGAGGCTGAGGCTTTGAGATTAAAAGAGCTAGCCCCTGTCAATGCGCAAATCGAGCTAGCGCGCGAAATCGGCGAAAACGAAGGCTATCAAACATATCTAATCTCAATCGAGCAAATCAAGGCTAACCGCGATATCGGCTTAGAGCAGGCCAAAGCCCTAACTAGCGCAGATCTAAAAATCATCGCAAACAACGGCAATGTAAGCGAGGGGCTAAATTCGCTTGGTAGCGTGCTAAGCACGAGTGGTGGCACAAAAATCGCCTCCATGCTAGAAGGGCTAGCCCAAAGCGAGCTAGGAAAACAGCTTGTCGATAAAATCACCAAGCCAAAAGAGGGCGAGAAATAAAATTTAACCCCAAATTTGGGGTTAAATTTTATAATACTAGACTTGACATTAATTCGAAATCTAACTATAATACGCCCTAAATTTTAGGGCAAAAATGAAAAAAGAACGCAAAAGCATATTTTTAAGCGCACTTCTTGTAAGGTGTGCGAACGATTACATTATAAACGAATTTAAAAGGCTTGAAATTTTAGGGATTTCACCCAGCCACGGGGATATTTTTCACTATCTTTTTGGGGGTAAAATTTTAAGTCCAGCCCAAATCGCCACTAAAATCAACCGCACAAAAGCAACTGTTACAACCCTGCTTGATAGGCTTGAAATGGACGGCTATTTGGTGCGAGAAAAGGACAAAAACGACGCAAGAAGCGTAAATGTAAAACTCACGCCAAAAGGCGAGAGTTTAAAGCCGAAATTTGATGAAATTTCAAAGAATTTAAATAAAATTTTAGCGAAAAATTTTAGCGAATTTGAATTAGACGCGCTAGATACGCTTTTAAGCCGTGCGATTGAAAATTTTAATAAAAAAATCAATTAGATATCAAAGGAAATTTATGAAAAAATTTGCGATTTTTGCTGTTTTGGTGGGTCAAATTTTATGCGCTAATTCAAATTTAGCCCAAAGCTTAGAGCCAAATTTTAACCAAATTTGCTACCAAAGCAGGGCCAAATCCGAGTGCAACAAAGAGGCGATGATGCATTTTCAAACCGCCATAAACACCGCTGATACCGCCTTGGCAGAGAAGCTAATAAACCAAAACGCTACATTTTTTACCCCAGTTTCCAAAGACCCGCTTTATGGCGGCGCAGGGTATATCTCGGTGGTAAATTTCATGAGGCAAAGCTTCCCTGATATCAAATGGCAAATCAAAGATATCGTCGCAAACGACGCTGTGGTGGCTGTTTTATGGGAGTGTAGCGGCACACACGAGAGTGGCGAATTTTACGGCAAAAAGGCGGACGGAGCGAAATTTTCGTTTAGCACGATGAATTTTTACTATTTTGACGAAAATGGCAAAATCACAAACGATGTCGCAGGCGAGGGGCTTGCGGGACTTTTAATCGATCTTGAAATTTTAAAATAATCTTATTTAAGGAGAAAAAATGAAAAACTATACTTTTGCAAGGCTCGATAGCAACGAGCGCGTCGAGTTTAAAGAGCTTTTGGGTCTAAGCGGTTGCGAGATTAGCTTAAACACTCTGCCAGCGGGCATTAGCGTGCCTTTCGTGCATGCGCATGTCCAAAACGAAGAGGTCTATATCGTCCTTGAAGGTAGCGGTAAGCTTTTCATCGACGGCGAAGAAATCGCAATCGCTAAGGGCGATATTTTCAAAATCGACCCAAGCGGCGAACGCTGTATCAGCGCTGGCGATGAGACGATTAGATTCCTTTGTATCCAGGTCAAGGCAGGCTCTTTGGAGCAATACACCGACACCGACGGCGTTTTGCGCGAGGGGATTAAGCCAAGCTGGCTATTTAATGTAAAATAGTGGAATTTAAAATTTCGCTTCGCAAGCTTGTAAATACTGCGCCCGAATTTTAAAATTCGGCACAAAATTTGAAATTTGCGAGGCGGGAAAATTTAAAATTTAAGGGGTTTTTATGCCGTATATCGATGCGAAATTTAGCGCGAAATTTGATGAAAAAACACTACAAAGCGTCGCGGGCGCACTTTGTAAGGCTGTAAGCGAGGCGTTTGGCAAAAAAAGCGAGAGCATAATGAGTGCGGTAGAGTGCGACAAGGCGCTTTTTATCGCACAAAACGCGCTAGATAGCGGCGCATATATCGCAATCTCGCTGCTAGGAACTAGCGTAGAAAAGCAAAAATGCGAGGTTTGCGTTAGGCTTGTGAGCGAGGCGTTGCGTGGCTTTGGCATAAATCCTGATGAGGTGTATGTGACATTTCACCCGATCCCGCTGTGGGGCAGAGGCGAGAAGATGTTTTAGGGCGAAATTCGCAGAATCTGTCATTGCGAGGCGCGATAGCGCCGAAGCAATCCAGGGAAATTCAGATAAATTTCAGTTCTTAAAATTTTAAATTCGCTATAAATTTTACTGGATTGCCACGCTCGTTACACTCGCTCGCAATGACAAATTAAATAAAATTTTGCTCGTAATGGCGCGAAATACAAATAAAATTCCATGCTAAATTCGCAAAATTTTATAATTTCTCCAAAATTCACAACAAAAATTTAAAAGGATTTAAAAAAGTGGCCGGGAGATAGGGATTCGAACCCCAGGAGGTGTTACCCTCAACGGTTTTCAAGACCGCCGCTTTCGACCGCTCAGCCATCTCCCGATAGAATTATTCTGTTTTTTCGCTAACCCACTCAGCGCCGTTATGAACCTTTTCTTTGGTCCATTGACCAGCGTTTTTTGAGTCTTGTTTCACGCCTTGCCATGTGTTTGAACACCCGCTAAACGCCAAAACTAAAAGTATCGTAACTATATATTTCATAGACTCTCCTTGTTGTTTTGGAAGCGACACCCGGATTCGAACCGGGGATCAAGGCTTTGCAGGCCCATGCCTTACCGCTTGGCTATGTCGCCACACTAAGCCGTTTTTGGTGGTGCCCGGAGCCGGACTTGAACCGGCACGGAAGAAAAAATTCCGAGGGATTTTAAGTCCCTTGCGTCTACCAATTCCGCCATCCGGGCACATTTTCAACACATACAAAATCATGGAGCGGGAAACGAGAGTCGAACTCGCGACATCAACCATGGCAAGGTTGCGCTCTACCACTGAGCTATTCCCGCGTCAAAAACGAAAGCTGATTTTAGCAAATTAAAACTTAAAATTTTATTTTATTTGCAAAATTTCTCTTTTTTAAATTCATTATAAGCTAAAAAGTGTAAAATTACAGAGCTTTTTGGGGTTATAGCTCAGCTGGGAGAGCGCTTGAATGGCATTCAAGAGGTCGGCGGTTCGATCCCGCTTAACTCCACCATTTTATTTTAAATCCACACCCATTTAACACTGTGCCGAATTTTTAAATTTCGTAAATTTTATCATTGTTGGTGAAATTTGCCCTATTTGTCATTGTGAGCTTTCGCAGAAAGCAAAGCAATTTGCGACCAAAATTACCAAAACGCAATTTTCGTGTCATTGCGAGCAAAATTCCTAAAATTAAAAAAAAAAAATACAAAAAAAGTTTATAAATTTTTTGAAATTATCTGCTTTTTAGCGCGATTTGTGTTATAATCTCAGTTATTTTTAAATTTCAAAGGAGTTTGAGATGAAAACATTAAACAAAAGCAGAGGAAGTATCGTCCTAGCCACTGTGCTCTTTGCTGTTAGCGCAGCAAATATCGCAAATGCCGATAATAAAATTACCGGAACCAACACTCCTACTGGTTCCGTAGGTTCTAACCCCTATATAGGCGTAGATAACGCAGGAAACCTACTGACAACAGGTGCTTCGGTTACTATTAGCGGCACCTCCACAGACGGCATCACATTTGACCCTAGAAGAGATGCTTATGGTGGTTATGCAAAAGGGGCTGCAAATTCAAATGTTTCTGGCAATACAATAAAAATAATAGACCAAGTAAATTTTAAAGGTCCTAGCTCTGGAAGAATAATTGCTGCCGGTAGAGTAGCAGATCTTAGTAGCGAAAATTCGATTGTCCAAGAAAATAAACTTATAATCAAAGATTCTACTATTGAAATAGGCGATAAACAAACAGACCCTAATGACCCTAATAAGAAAATCGAGATTTACCCTTCTGTCATAGGCGGTAGAATTGATGGAAAAGGCGGTGTAGCCAAAAATAATACAGTAGAAATAAGCAACTCAGATGTAAGCTATTGTATCTATGGTGGAAAAGGTAGCAATAATGCAAACAATGATAGTGAAATTTACAACAACCATGTTTATATAGAAAATTCAAAATTTGCAAGCGCATGGGGTGGTCAAGCACAGGCTGAAATAGATAGCGCAAATCACGCCAAGTATAATACTCTCGTTATAGTAGGTGGCGGATATTCAACAAAAGCTAGATATGGAGATCTTCGTGGCGGAACCACTTATGGTGCGGGAGATAGTGAATACAATACTCTATCTATAAGTGGCGGAACGAAGCTAAATTTCAACACTGTTAGTATTTTTGGTGGTTATTCGCAAGGTAAAGCGACAGGAAACAACCGCTATAATCAGCTTATCTTAGATAATGTAACAATACCAAACGCTAGCAACACTATATATGCGGGCGGTATCAAGGCCAATACCTCTACTCTATCAAGTTCAGAAGCAGTTGGCAACAGAGCATATATAAATGACTTAAAATTTGCAAAAGGTATCGTAGTCGGTGGCAGTAGCGAACTAGGCAACACAAGCGATAATATAGTTGTCATCAACGGCACTACCGAGCTAAAATCTGCTTACAGTGGCGAAGTAAAAGAAGGTGCTGACGGAACTGCAAAAGATAACCTTGTCATTATGTCTGGTGGCACTATTAACGAAAATATCTACGGCGGATATACTCAGGGTGGTGAAACGAGTGGAAACGCTGTTTATTTCATGGGTGGCGAAGTCTCTGGCATAGTCGGCGGTGGAAATAACGGCAATAAAAATACCCTAATCCTAGGCAACAGCACTAGCACTTGGGGCACACGAAAAGCAGGACAAATTTCAAATTTTGAAAATCTAAATTTCAATGTTTTACAAGAAGGTGATAAAAGCAAAGCCGTGCTTTCTTTAACAGGAGCAGATTCTAGTAGCTTAGACGGCGCGAGCGTTAAGTTTTTAGACCCAAGCAATGGCGATAGCAAAAAAGCAACAATCACGGTCGGTGGAAATGGTGGAGTTGGTGTAAATTCGCTCCGAGATAGTGGTGGTGGCGCAAACGGCATAAAA
>NZ_JAOVTJ010000003.1:0-197161 GCF_027736965.1 Campylobacter sp. JMF_11 EL3 | reverse complement strand
AGTTTTTGACAATAATAAATAAAATAACACGCATTGGAAAATAACAGAAGTTAGATTTCAAAAACGGAAAGTGGATTATATTCAAGGGTTGCTTAAAAATAGATTAAAACTAGAAAAAATTTTTAAAATTTTAAAATTTAATCTTTAATCAAAATTTTATTTTCTGCCCGTTTTACGACGCGACCCACGATAGTGGCACTTTCGTATCCTGCATTTTTTAAATTTCGCACCGCCACGGCGACATCTTTTTCACTTATAGCGAGCAAAAGCCCGCCACTAGTTTGCGCATCGGCTAAAATCACTTGCGCTTCTTTATCGCAAAACGGAGCGATAAATTTCAAATTTCTATAACTTCCGCCAGGGATTAGCCCCTCATCTAGGCACTTTTGCACGCTTGCAAAAAGCGGAATTTCACGCACGAAAATTTCAAAACTAATATTTTCATTTATCATTTCTAGCGCGTGTCCTAAAAGCCCAAAGCCCGTGATATCGGTCGCAGCGTGTATTTCTAGCCCACTAAGCGCACCCAAAGCGTATGAATTTAGCCTAATCATACTTTCGATTGCGTCGCGAAATTCAGCAAATTTTAAAAATTTCGCCTTTATCGCCGTTGAGATTACGCCAGTGCCAATCGCCTTTGTAAGCACGAGCAAATCCCCTTCACGCGCAGTATTATTCGACCAAAATTTCCCCGGCTCAACCACGCCAGTAGCGCTTAATCCATAATAAATTTCTTTCGTTTTTATCGTGTGTCCGCCCACTAGCACGCCACCGCACTCGCTGATTTTGCTCTTGCCCCCAGCTAAAATTTCTTGCAAAATTTCATCGCCAAAATGACAATCATCAAATCCAACGATATTTAGAGCGTTTATCACTTTTGCGCCCATTGCGAAGATGTCGCTGAGCGAATTTGCCGCGGCGATTTGGCCGAAAATGTATGGATCATCGACAATCGGCGTGATGAAATCGAGCGTCTGCACGAGCGCTAAACTCTCGCTTATGCGAAAGACGCTTGCGTCCTCGTTGCTATCGATCGACGATAGTAAATTTACATCGGGTGCGATTATGCTTCCAAGGTTTTTCGTTAGACCCGCCGGGTCCAGCTTGGCTGCTCAACCCGCTGCGCTGATAAATTTCGTAAGGTTAAAATCACGATAAATCATAGTTTTATAGCTTCGTATTTTGATAAAATTTCCATAATCTCATAAGCGTTTGAAATTTCGCCAAGGACTAGATCGCCGACTAATTTATAGCTTTCCAAACAGCTTCCGCAGCTTAGTATTTCCACGCCCGCCTCGCTTAAATTTTTTAACGCTTCAAAGCTTGGGTGAGCGCGATTCGTGGTGATAAATACGGCGTTATTTACGCAAATGATTTTGGCTGGTTTTTGCTCTAAATTTAATAACGCGCCCAAAAATTTCGCCAAAAGCGCCTTGCCGACTGCGCCAGAACCGCAACTTTCTTCGTTTAAAAACACTACCTTTGGCTTAGCGAAATTTGGCGTATCACAAAAAATATCGTCCAAACTCTCATCTTTTAGTTCATCGGTTTTGGTAAGCGAAATCGTGGCTTCACCGCCATTTTCGCTGATTTGCGCGTCAAATCCGTTTTTTTGCAAAAATCGTTTTATGTTTTCTTTGGGTGCGATATCATTAACCAAAATTTCCAAATTTTCGCCGATTTTTAGCGATTTTAGGGCTTTTTTGGTAAGCAAAAGTGGCTCGGGGCACGATAAATTTCGACAATCTAGTTGCAAATTAAATCCTTAAAAAAATATCTTTGACACGCAAAGCTAGCGAGGAAAAATCCTCGCTCAAATTTTATAAACGAGGATATTTTTCCTCAAACTGCGATTTTGATACGCTTCCTTTATCCAAAAGCTCGCGATACCAGTAGTGGTGGAGCACATAAACTTCCTCTTCTGGTTTGTGTCCATCTATCATAGAGTGTATCGCTCCGCTGATCGCAAACACGGTCATATAGATATGCACGCACAAAAACACAGCGCAAACTGCGCCAAGTAGGTTATGCGCGATGACACTAGCACGCAAAACCTCGATTTGGCTCATGCCACCAAGTGCGCTATTTACCGCAGGCGCGCTGTAATCCAAAAAATACATTGACGCACCAGTGGCTATCATCACCATACCGCCCACAGTCGCTATCCAAAACCACGCCTTTTGGCCAGCGTTAAATTTACCAGCAGGGATTGCGCGCTTGGTTTTGCTAAGGTATCCGCCCATGATAATCATCCATTTAATATCATAAAAGCGTGGTAGCATACGCCAAAACCACAAAACAAACATCGGAATCACAGCGATTGCAAATGCGATAGTGGCGATTCCATGGGCGTTTTTACAAAACCTCACGAAGCTTCCCCCGCCAAAACTCTCGCCAAACATCATTATTAGACCAGTTGGCACCAAAATCGCCCACGAGCTAGCCGCGACGAAGTGAAAACATCGCTCAAAAAGGGTAAATGCAAGCACAGGCTTACCAGCGTGGTGGTCGAAGTGTTTCGCCCCTACAATCAAATAATGTCCCAAAAACGAGAGTATCACCGCAAGGCTAGCCCCCAAGGCTAACCACGCAAAAAATCCTGAACTTTGTAATTGCACAAAAAGTGGCGCTAGGCCGTCTTCGTATAAATTTATGTTTTCTAGTCGGGCTTTCCCCCACACATTATTCCCACTAGTTTGCACAACCTGTGCATATGGTCGGTCCTCGGCATACGCGCCCAAACAGGCGCAAAGCACACAAAAGAACTTCTTCATATATTTCCTTGACACAAAAATTTAGGGATTATAGCGTTTTAAGCCAAATTATGGCTTAGAAAATTTTATTAGTTTCTTCGCCTAAATTCCTCATAACCAAACTCTATCATATCCTCGACATTTCCGCTCTCATCTACCATTACCAAATTTGGCAATTTTATGCCATTAAAGGTCGTGTTTTTGACTATCGTGTAGTGGATTTGATCTTCGAAAATCACCCTATCGCCGATTTGCAAAGGTTTGTCAAATTTATACTCTGGCTCACCTGCTTCCAAACCTACAATATCGCCAGCCAAGCAGGTATTTCCACCGAAACGATAGACAAATTTACCCTCTTTGCTCTCGCCACGCACCGCAGGACGATATGGCATAAGCACGGTATCTGGCATGTGCGCCTCAGCCGAAGTGTCCAAAATCGCGATGTTTGCGTCGTTTTCGACGATATCAAGCACGCTAGCGACTAGGTATCCGCACTCCCAGCCCACAGCCTCGCCCGGCTCTAAAAACACCTCCACGCCGTATTTTTCGCGGAATTTTTTGATTAAGCTAATTAGCAATTCGACATTGTATCCCTCGCGCGTGATATGGTGTCCGCCACCGAAATTTAGCCATTTAAGTGAGCCGAAATATTTGCTAAATTTCGCCTCAAACGCCTCTAAAACGCGTTTTAAATTCTCCGCACCCTCCTCGCAAAGTGCATGAAAATGAAATCCACTAATCCCCTCTAAAAACCCGCTCTCCTCGCTAATAGCGCGCTCTAACGCTCCTAGCGTCATACCAAGGCGGCTAAATTTACCGCACGGATTGTAAGCGTCTTTGGGCGCAAAAGAAGTTTGTGGATTTAGGCGAAGTCCGCATTGCACGCCGGCACTCATCGCCTGCGCGCGGTATTTTCGCCACTGAGAGGCGCTATTGAAAACCACATGATCGCTAAGGGCTAAAATTTCAGCCATATCGCACTCTTTAAAAGCTGGCGAGTATGTATGTACCTGCGCGCCCGCTCCAAGCATTTGCCTAGCGAATTTCGCCTCGTGCAAGCCGCTGCAAGTAGCCCCGGAAAGGCACTTTTGCACCAAAGGCATACCAAGGCTAAACGCAAAACCCTTTAACGCACACAAAACCACCGCCCCGCTTCGCTCGCCAACCCTTTGCAAAAGGGCTAAATTTGCCCGCAATTTCGATTTTTCGCACACATACGCCGGGGTTTGAATTTCATCAATTTTCATAAAAATCCTTTTGTAAAATTTTTTAATTATATAAAATTTTATAAAATTTTGGCTAAAATCGCCGAATTTTAAATCAAAGGAAAGATATGGTAGAAGTGGAATTTTTAGGTCCAATCGGCAAAGAGCCGATGAAATTTGACGCCAAAACACTTAGCGAAGTAAAAGAGATTTTAAGCAAAGATAGCTCGCTAAAAGAGTGGCTATCTAGCTGCGCCGTGGCGGTAAATGACAAAATGGTCTATGAGCTAAATATCGCGCTTAAAGACGGCGATAAAATCAGCCTTTTGCCGCCGGTTTGTGGGGGTTGAGATGAAATTTGCTGGCAATTTTTCTTTGCACGATGGTGCACTTGATATCCCTGCGATTTCGAATTCATGGTATGAGCGTTACAAAGGCGCAAACTGCGGTGCGCTGATTACTTTTATCGGCATTGTGCGCGATGAAGACGGCATTAGCGGACTTAGTTTTGATATATACGAGCCGATTTTGCGCTCGTGGTTTCAATCGTGGCAAACAAAGGCGCAACAATCTGGAGCGCAGGTCTTTTTCGCGCACTCAAAAGGCGATGTGAGCGTGCATGAAAGCTCATATATCGCGGGCGTGCTAAGCCCACAACGCAAGGTTGCACTTGGGCTGATAAACGATTTTGTCGAGGATTTTAAGGCAAATGCGCCGATTTGGAAATATGATTTGATAAAGGGCGAGCGAATTTACGCTGCTTCTCGCTCGCAAAAACTACGCGGCGCAGGTATTTTGGGGTGAAATTTATTTTAAAAATTTTGCTTTAAATTTAAACTACTAAATTTTATAAAAACACTCAAATTTACGGGTTTTACCCCGTAAATTTAAAATTTAAACACATCTTTTGCAGATGAAATTTGTTTTGCCATACCAATATCGATTTTTTGGTAACCGCATTTAAAAATCGGCTCCAAAACCTCGGTAAAAAAGGCGTTTAAGCCCTCTTGGGTGATCTGCTCGTTGCTTGCATACCTTGCTAGCCCCATGAAAATACCATGTCCGATTTCGTTGCCAAAGCGCGCTTCCTTGCCCATGAAATCGTTTAGCGCGTGGCATACAGCCACTGTGGCTTTGGCGTTAGCGACATGGTTGTCGTTTAAAAAGTCTTCGAGCACGCCATAATCGCACTCGCATTTGATCCAGCGAAATGCTTTTGCGCTAGACGGGGAAATTTGGGTGTCATTGACATTTGCTGCGCAGATGATAAAGAGGTTTTTTGGCACGGCGAAATAGGATTTATTGTCTTTGACGATTACGCTGAATTTTTCCATTTCCGCCTCATCGAGGGTGTCGATGAAGTGCGAGTTTTTGGTGCGGATGATAGAGAGTGGGTCGTTTTCGTCGTATCTGCGCTCCAAAAGCGCAATGCTCTCGCCAAAAATTTCATCGAAATTTCCACTATCAATGGAATCGATTATCAAATAATACTCGCCTTTTGGATCTTTTAGCGCCTTTTTGCAAAGCGCCTTAAATTCGCCATTTACTAGCTTACCAGCCACGAAACCATCAATAAAATCGCTATATGAAAAACTATCGTGAAAAGAAAGATAACAAAAATGGCTTGGGCTTAATTTTTTATCCTTGATTAATGCGCGAATTCTTCTAGTTTTTCCAGAGCCGATTGCGCCGAAAAATATCGTATTTTTGGCGACTTCTTCGCTTTTGTAATTTTGCAAATACTCGAAAAATAGCGAAGCATAAACCGGTTTGGCGTTATATGGAGCTTGGGCAGGGTATGGTTCGAACTCGCTCATAAATTTCGCGCTAGCCTCGTAGAAATCGGAGAAATTCTCGATTTGCATGGCATAGAGCGAATTTAGTAAATTTACGCTTTCATTTGTGTATAAAAATGTCGGAAGCTCATCGTTAGCCTGCGTGAAAATACTAGCTAGCAAGTAGAGTTTTTCTGAGCTGGCCTGCTCCAAGTCCGCGCCCGCGCCCACACCTAAATTCAGCGAACCCTCGTCGCCTAAATAATGCTCTAATAAGAAAAAATTGTCCGCCTTCATCGTGGCTTTTAAAAACTCAATTACGACAAAAGGCTGATTATGCAAGCAAATATCAAAAAATTCGCTGGCTAAATTCGCGTCAATGCTGATAAATAGCCTATACATCGTGTCGTAAAAATTTATGATTTTTTGCTTAAATTCGTTTCGTTGCAACCTCTCTTGGGTCGCCATATTGAAATTTTTGATTATATTTTCTATGAAAATGTAGAGTGAGACGACATCTTTATCCTCACCGCTAAGCACGCTCTCTACGCTAGTCGCGGCTGTTTTTGGAAAAAGATCTTTTTTGGCTGCGATACGGTCTTTGAAGACAAAATCATAATAAAACGCGCCGATATTCGCGTCAAAAAACTGCTCCATAAAAAAATACTCAGCATGCGGGAATTTCTCGCCAAAGCTTAAAATTTTGTCGCTTCTTAAATTTCCGTCGCTGAAATTTATGTATAAATTCGACAAAAAATCGCCCTCAAAATCATCGAAACTATTTAAATTGTGCTTCAAAGTTTGCAAATGTTTTGAAATGGCTAGGTGTTTTTTGACCCAATACTGGTTTTTGCTATGATTTTTCCAATCGCTAGCAAGCGCGGTAATTTGCTCTTTTGTGAAATCTTGCATGGACTTTTCCTTTTAAGATAAATAAACCTTGCAAGATACCTAAATTTAAATAAATAATAAATAAAACTTATTGTATGCCCGAAATCAGCGGGACAAATTCGCACGCACCCAAATTTTCTTGGCTTATCTCGCTAGACGAAATTTTGTGAAATTTGATGATATATTGCGCTCCGCCCTCACTCATGGGAGCCACCAAAATACCGCCGATTTTAAGCTGAGCGAAGAGCCTGTCGCTAATTTTGGACGCGCAGGCTGAAAGCAGTATCCTATCATAAGGCGCAAACTCGCGCCAGCCCACATTGCCGTCATCGTGGCGGAGATTTATGTTGCGAATACCCAAATTTGCGAAGTGTTTTTTCGCCTCGCCCACTAGCCTCTCTACGCGCTCCACGGCAAAAACCCTACGCACCATATATGCCAAAATCGCAGACTGATACCCGCTCCCGCAGCCGATTTCTAGGACATTTTCTACGCTCTCATCAATGTCAAGCGCCATACTCATTCTAGCCACAGTTAGCGGAGAGCTAATCCACTGAGACGCCAAAATCGGTTGCGCATTTAAGCTAAACGCATGCGCGCTAAATGGGGCAAACTCGCTACGAGATACGCTTTTTAATGCGTCATAAAGCACTGGCGAAATAGCGATTTTATCAGCGATTTCCTCCGCCATTTTTTCGCAACGAAGTTTTTCTAAACTATCCAAAATTTCTCTCCATAAAATTAAAATAGCAAGTTATTTTTAAAGAGCTATTTTTGAGGTATTTTCGCGGTTGCGACGGAAATTTTGTGCGAGGCTAGACATGAAGTCTGCCGAAACACAAAATTTGCAAGCTCCGCGAAAATAACCAAAAAGAGCCTTTAAAAATCGTCGAAACTCAAACTTCCTTTTGAGTAATTCGTAACCTTACTTTCGAAGAAATTTGACTTTTGATCGTTAAATTTAGAGAAATCATCGACCCATTTTATCGGGTGAGAGGCGCCGTATTTTTTCTCTAAACCAATCGCAAGCAATCGTTGATCGACTAGGTAGTGTATGTATTCTTCGATGATATCATCTGTAAAGCCCATGATTTGGTTATCTGTGATATATTTGCCCCATTTGATTTCCAAATTTCCAGCTGTTTCGAACATCTCATAAATTTTACTGATATTTTTCTCGTGGAAAAGATCAGGTCGTTCCTTGCGCACTGAATTTATCATGTTTTGGAAAAGTAATAGGTGCGTGATTTCATCTCTTTGGATAAATCTAATCATCTGCGCTGAGCCAAGCATCTTGCCAGCGCGTGCCAAGGCATAAATCGAAGTAAATCCGCTGTAAAAATAAATGCCCTCTAAAATTTGATTTGCAACCATGGCTAAAAGCAGTTTATCGTCCGTAACCTCGCCTGCTAGCTCCTCATACACGCTCGAAATATAGGCGTTTTTCTCGCGCAAAACATCATCGTGTTTTTCCATTTCATAAATCAAATCAGTATTTTCGCAAATCGCCTCGACCATTACCGCGTAACTTTTGCTGTGATTTGCCTCTTCGTAAGCTTGGCGAGCGAGCACAGCGTTGATTTCAGGGGCTGTTATATAAGGATTTATGTTATCGGCTAGATTGTTTGTCTGGAAGCTATCCATGGAGATTAGCTGGCTCCATACCAAATCATACATGCGTTTTTCGGCGGTTGTGAGATTGAAGTTATAATCCCTCACATCGTCAGTCGTATCGACCTCTTTGGGAAACCAAGTATTTGCCTCCATAATGTCCCAGAGTTTGAGCGCCCATTGGTATTTTGCCTTGGTGAAATTTAGTATTCCGTGCGGATTGCCGTTAAAGACCTTGCGATTGGTGAGAGTTTCGTCTGAAAAGGGGTTGTAGATTTTTTTTCTATCCATAATTTTGCCTTTTTTTGAAATTTAACTCGCAATTCTAGCAAAATACAAATTAGAAATTTCTAAGAGAGATTTTTAGAGGCGAGATTATCTTAGAGGGGTCGAAATTTTGCTTTGGCGCGCCAAGATCGCCCAAATTTTCGCCAGTATCAAGGAAATTTTGCAAAAAATACTCGCCCCTATAACCCTGCTCGTGCAAAATTTGCGCCATTTGCGAAATGTCGCTTTCGCTTAAAAGATCGCTATGCACGGTAGTGCGCACCTCGAAAACGAAATTTGCGGATAATAAAAATTTCAAAGTTTGAAGGAAATTTTCGTAAAAATTTGATTTTGTGATAAAGCTAAATTTAGCCTCATGCGCCTTAAAATCAAGCGAGATGAAATCGACTAAGCCCAAATTTACGGCGTTTTGTATAATTTGTGGATTTGAGCCGTTTGTGTCGATTTTGACCTCAAAGCCCAAATTTTTCGTTTTTTGCAAAATTTGCATAAATCCCCTAGCGCAGGTGCATTCGCCCCCGCTAAACACCACAGCTTCTAGCTTGCCTACACGCGAGCGCAAAAACGCAAATAGCTCATCTTCGCTGATTTTGCCCTCGCCACGCACGACGCTAGGGTTGTAGCAATACCGGCATCGCATATTACACCCCGCAAACCACACAATAGCCGAGAGCCGCTCAGGGAAATCTGTCATCGTAAATGGCGTGATATGGTAAATTTCAGAATTTTGCATAATTGTGAATTTTAAAATTTCGCCAAATTTAAACGCGCTAAATTTGGCGAAATTTAGCAAATTTTATTTTTCTTCGAATTTTACCTTATTTTCGTCGAAAAACACTCTCTCTTTGTGTTCGCCCTTTTTGCCTACATTGAAGCTCTCCACAGGGCGCAAATACCCCATTACACGGGTATAAACTACACATTTTGTGCGTTTTTTTTCTAACTCTTTTGGGAATTCCATTTTCTCTCCTTATTTAAATTTCAAATTTCAAGCACCCTTGCTCTCATACTCTGCCATTAACTCAGCGTCGCATTTCGGGCAGTATTCGTGCTCGCCTGCGATATATCCATGCTTCGTGCAGACGCTAAATACAGGCGAAATCGTAATGTATGGGAGTTTGTAGTTGCTAATGACATTTTTGATAAATTTCTTGCACGCTGTTCCTGAACTAATGCGCTCCTTCATATACAAATGAAGCACTGTGCCCCCTGTGTAGCTACTTTGTAGCTCATCTTGCATATCCAGTGCCGCGAACGGATCATCGCTAAAACTTGCTGGGACTTGGGTAGAGTTTGTGTAGTAGATATTTTCGCCAAAGCCCGCTTGTATGATATCTGGGTAGCGTTTTTTATCCTCTTTGGCGAAGCGATATGTGGTGCCTTCCGCTGGCGTTGCTTCGAGGTTGTATAGATTTCCTGTGTTTTCTTGGAAAAGGCGAATTTTATGGCGCAAATACTCGATCAATTCTAGTGCAAATTCACGGCCAAATTTGGTCGTAATATCCTCTTTATCATCTGTGAAATTTCTAATCATTTCGTTTGCGCCGTTAATGCCAATGGTGCTAAAATGGTTATTAAAGCCCGGCAAATAGCGCTTAGTGTATGGATACAGACCGCGTTCGAACATTTCCTTGACAAACACACGCTTTTTCTCCAAAGTGCTTTTTGCTAACTGCAAAAGCGTTTCAAGCCTGGCATAAAGTGCCTCTTTATCGCCTTTGTAAAGGTATCCAAGGCGGGCTAAATTTATCGTTACCACGCCGATACTTCCAGTCATCTCAGCACTGCCAAAAAGCCCGCCACCGCGCTTTAAAAGCTCTCTAAGATCTAGTTGCAGTCTGCAACACATCGAACGAACTGCGCCTGGTTTATAGGCTTTTGGATTTTCGACTTTGTTGCCGTTTTCGTCCGTGATATACTGGCTTCCGACGAAATTTTGAAAATAGCTTGATCCGATTTTGGCTGTGTTTTCAAACACTGCATTTGCCGCGTCGCTGTCCCAGTCGAAATCCTGGGTGATATTTACGGTAGGAATCGGGAAGGTAAATGGCTGACCACATTTATCGCCCGCTGTCAAAACCTCGTAAAATGCGATAACAATGCGCCTCATCTCTGGCTCAAAATCGCCATAAGTAAGCTCGATAAGTGAGTTTTTGCCACGCTCTTTTGCCCTTTGCAACAGCTCCTCATCATCGATTCCCTCAAAAAGGTGGTGTTGGTTTGAGGTAGGGATTTGCGCCTTTAAATCCTCTGGGCAGGTCATATCAATCGTAACATTTGTAAATGGGCTTTGACCCCAGCGCGCCGGGACATTTAGATTATAAACGAAGCTTGTGATTGCCTTTTTGATCTCTTTGTCGCTTAATTTATCCTTAAAAACATAAGGGGCAAGATAGGTATCAAAGCTAGAAAACGCCTGCGCTCCCGCCCACTCGCTCTGCAAAATTCCTAAGAAATTCGCCATTTGGTGAAGTGCCTCTCTAAAATGCTTCGGAGCCTTGCTCTCTACGCGACCCCTAACGCCGTTAAATCCCTCATCGAGCAATACTCTTAGGCTCCAACCAGCGCAGTATGCGGTTAGGCAGTCTAAATCGTGGATATGATAATCGCCGTTTCTGTGCGCAGCGCCTTCTTCGCGCGAATACACCTTATCCAGCCAGTAGTTTGCGATGACCTTGCCAGCGGTGTTGTTGATCAATCCTGCGTTTGAATAGCTTGTGTTTGAGTTGGCTAAAATTCGCCAATCTGATTTGCCGATATATTCATTGACGGTTTGGGTGCAGTTTATGTAGGTGGTATCTTCTTCTAGCCCATAGACATGCTCTCTTTGCATTTTGTGCGTGTGGCGATAGATCATAAAGCTTTTTAAAACATCGAAATTCCCGCTTTCAAACAGCTTTTTTTCTATTATGTCTTGGACATCTTCGACGCTTAGGCTATCTTTGAAAACAATCGTTTTTAGGACATTTTCGAAGACTTTTTCATCAAAATTTGCGCTTACACTCTCATAGGCTTTTTTGATAGCGTCTTTTATTTTATAATCTTTGAATTCTTGAAAACTACCATCTCTTTTAATAATTTTTATCATTAATTCCCCCTAAAAAAGAAACGCGAAAGTATAGCAAGATATAGTTAAAATTTATTGAATTTTGTAGTTTGAAAAACAAAGTTAAATTTAACCAAGGCTTAGTATAATTGCGGATAAAATTTATTTTGTAGGACGAATTTATGAAGGGTTTGAAATTTGCGATTTTAGCTGTTTTTATAGCTATGTTTTTGGGTGGCTGTATCGCCAAAAAGTCCCCAACTAGCGCGCAAAGTAGCAGTAGCGAGCAAAATTTAAAAAGCGCTAAAATTTCAGAAGCTACGCTTAAAAAGCTAGCGAGCGATAGCACAAAAAAACTCCTTGCTTCCAAAAAAATTTCAAAGCAAAAAAACCGCTTCGCAATCGTGGGAATTAGCGAAATTTCATGCGAAAAAAAATGCGATTTCAACACCGATTTTTTGAGAAAAAAACTTAAAGTTGGCCTGATACACTCGGGCAAAGTCGTAGTCATCGACGCGCCTAGTTCTGATGAGCTAGTTTTTAGCAACGACGGACTTAAAAAATCCAACACCTCGCACGCAAATTCGATTTATTCGCCAGATTTTATTCTGCTTCCTAGCGTCAAATTTAGTGGCGAGAACAATGGTATTTTCGAGGTTTCGCTAAAAGACGCAGAGAAAAAAAGCGAAATTTGGAGTTATAAAAACAAATTTTAATGCCAAATTTAAGCTTATTTTGGCTAAAATCACAGCTTAATTTTTTTCGAAAGGTGGTGAGGAGCGTGCCAGGAGTTAAGGTACATCCGAACGAATCATTTGATGAAGCTTACAGACGCTTCAAAAAACAGACAGATCGTAACCTTATCGTTACCGAAGTCCGTGCTAGAAAGTATTTCGAGCCTATGACTGAGATCCGCAAAAAACAAAAAATTGCGGCTCGCAAAAAAATGCTTAAAAGACTTTACACACTTCGCAGATACGAATCTCGTTTGTAATTCTCGGGCGAATTTCGCCCGAATTTCTCTCTTAAATTTTCGCTTAACCGAATTTTAAATCTTAATCAAAATTTAAATTAATTAAATTTTAAATTTGCTATAATCCCTGAATTTTTTCGCAAAAAGGAAACCATAATGAGCAAAAATAAAATTTTTTCATCTCGTTGGGCTTTTATTTTAGCCTGTGTCGGCTCGGCTGTGGGCATGGCCAATGTCTGGGGCTTCCCGTATAAACTCGGTGCCAACGGCGGTGGCGCGTTTTTACTCATTTACATTTTTTTCATCGCACTTTTTGCCTATGTCGCGCTCTCAGCCGAATACGCTATCGGCAGACGGGCTAAAACAGGCACTCTTGGCTCTTATGAGCTTGCGTGGAAATCGCGAAATTTAGGCTTCATTGGCAAAATTTTAGGCTGGCTTCCACTAGCGGGGTCCATGTGTATCGCTATCGGATACGCCGTCATCATTGCTTATGTGCTAAAAGCCCTATTTCAGGCACTCAACGGCTCACTTATGAGCGTGGATACATCGACTTGGTTTGGCTCGTTTGCCTTCACGCCATATTCTGTGGTGCCATTTCACTTCATCATCGTTGCTGGCACGCTTTTTAGCATATTTTTGGGTGCGAAAAGTATCGAGCGCACAAACAAAATTATGATGCCACTATTTTTCGTGCTTTTTGCCATTTTAGCGGTGCGCGTGGCACTTTTAGACGGAGCTGGGGCTGGGTATAAATTTATGTTTAGCGCGGATTGGAGCAAACTAAGTGATGCCAATGTCTGGATCACAGCCATGGGACAAGCGCTCTTTTCGCTCTCTATCACGGGCTCAGGAATGCTCGTATATGGCGCGTATTTGCACAAAGACGAAGATATCGTCGATGCAGCGAAAAAAACCGCATTTTTCGACACAATCGCCGCTTTTGTGGCGGCCTTGGTGATGATACCTGCGCTTTTTGCTTACGGCGAGGACCAAACAGCGGGCCCTGGACTGCTTTTCGTAACACTGCCAAAAATTTTGCAAGACATGCCAGGCGGCGGAATTTTTGCGATTATTTTATTTACGGCGGTGATTTTTGGCGGAATTTCATCTTTGCAAAATATGTTCGAGGCCGTAACCGAGTCGCTTTTGCATAAATTTCCAAGCTTAAATAGGGCTTTGGTTTTGGTGATTTTGTGCGTGGTCTGCTTCGGAATCGGCGTAAATATGGAGACAATCGCGCCAAGCGACACAAACCCAGCGACCACATTTTACGAAGTTCATCTACACAACTGGGGTCCGTGGATGGATCTAGTATCTATCTATATAATCCCAATCGGCGCGGTTTTGGGCGCGATTTCATGGTTTTGGATTTTACGCAAGGACGAGCTTTTGGACGAAATCAACACAGGCTCGGCTAAAACATACTCAAACGCCTGGTATTATATCGGCAAATTTATCTATGTGCCAATCGTGCTAGTGTTATGCGGTATCGCATTGATAAATAAAGTCGCGTTTTAATAAAATTTAAAAATTTAGCGCAAATTTTGCGCTAAATTTGCCTAAAATTTCGCTATCGCAAATTTCAAATACTGCGCCCGAAATTTTTCAAATTTTGTTTTTACAATACAGTGGCGAAATTTTGCTTGATTTGTCATTGCGAGGAGTGCAAAGCACGACGAAGCAATCTAGGGAAATTTAAAAGAATTTTAAAATTTAGAATTTATCACAATTACAAAATTTAAAATTTGATTAAAAATCTAAAATTTTAGCAATGTCTAAATTTTACTGGATTGCTTCACTTCGCTCGCAATGACACTTGCAGGCGAAATTTGGGATTTATGGTTGGCAATAATGCCACTCTACGGGGCTGTTAGACTACAAGGCTCCGATAAAATTCCAAGAATTTACTCACACGACGATTCAAACCCTAAATCACAAGATTTTTTATAATATTTTTTGGCAATTTCCAAATTTTGTTCCTTATCTCTGTAATAATCGCCCAAATACTCACAAGCAGGGAAAAAATTTAAATCACAAGATTTCTCAAAATATGAATTTGCCAAACCAATGTCCTTTTTTACACCCTTACCATCTCTATGAAGCACTCCAAGACCGCAATAGCATGCCCCAAGTCCATCTTTAAATTCGCAAGTTTTATCGATATACTCTTTTGCTTTTTGAAAATTTGGCTCGATTTTTTCATCTATAAGTATCATTGCAAGGTTATAACAAGCCATATAATCACCATTTTCACATAATTTTTGGTTTATATTGTGTGTTTTTTTGTAATATTCTTTTGCTTTTTGTGGATTTTCGTTTTCGCCACGACTATAAAAATAAAGATTTCCAAGTTGATGACACGCAACAGCTTCGTTATTATTACATTTTATATCGAGCTCTTTTAATATCTTTTGATACTCGTTTGCAAAAGCAAAAATCCCAAAAAAGACAAACAAAAAACAAATTTTTTTCATTTTTACAAATTCCTATAATTAATTTTTTATTATTTCAAAATTATACAACCTAAATTCTTTATTTAGATACCGCATGGTTGGTATTTTTACCACCAAAAGTAGCTATGAAATTTTAAATTTCGCAGAATTTTACCATTTACTCTGCTTTTAATTTGAGCTTTGTAGATTGCTTCGGAAGCCACTTCACGCTTCCTCGCAATGACACTTAAAAGCAAAATTTCGCCAAATTTTAAAATTCCGAAATTTTACAAAATCCCAAAATCAACCCCGAGCGTCTTTTTAAGGGCTAACAAAAACATCACCACATACATCACCAATAGGCATTTTTTCTGCGTGCTTTTAGCCACTTTGTGCGAAATCTTCGTGCCAAAATACACGCCCACGAGGCCGCCAAGCCCCATTAATACGCCCTCTAAATACTGCACATTGCCATTATACGCCATGCTTAAAAATCCGCTAAACGAGCTAAAAATCACGAAAAATAGCCCCATAGAAACGGCTTTTTTGATATCCACGCCCAAAAATCCCACCAAAATAGGCGTTAAGAAAATCGCCCCGCCAACGCCCATGCTAATGGCGATTGCGCCGATTGCAAAACCCACGGCAAAAAGCAAAATTTTGGCTGGTTCTTTGGGGGCAGTGTTTTCGACATTTGTCATCAAAACCCTGCAAAACGCGATTGTCAAAGTCAGCAAAAGTCCGATTTCTAGGACGATTGAAGCCACATTTGCGACGATGAAGCCAGAAAGCGACGCGCCACAAAGTCCGCCAAGCCCCACGATTACGCCACTATCGAGGCGGAGTTTGCCTGCTTTGTAGTTTAGATACGACCCAAAAATCGCGCTAAACAGCATTTGCAAAATCGAAATCCCCACGGCTTCTTTGATATCGTATCCTAGCGCCATCATTATCGGCACGACGATTGTGCCGCCACCAATGCCAAAAAACCCAGAAATACAACCTACCAAAATCCCTAAAAATGGTATTATAAAAAGCATTTTCTCCCCTTAGTTTTCGCAAATTTCCAAAACTATCTCTTTTTTAAGCGAAATTTCTCTGATTTCGGCTAATTTTACACCACTAAAATTTAAATTTAAAATTTCCCGCTCGGTTTTGGCTAAATTTCGTGCGATTTCGCGTAATACTTTCCCGCGATACGCCTTAGCATAGTGGCTGAGCACTTTGCCATTTTTGATAAATTTAAAGCTTAGATGCGGGACTTTTAACTCGTAAAATTTCTCATAAAACCCAGCGCGCAGATCCACCACGCACTCGCCGTTCCCCACTTCGCACTCTAAAATTTCATCGATTTGGCGGGAGAAATTTGCCTTGTAAATTTTAGGCAAATCAAGCCCAGCGAATTTCTCGCCTTGTTTAAGCTTGTATTCAGGGATAAAGTCAGACCCCAAAATTGGTCCGAAAAGATTTGAGAAAATTATCACATTAACGCCCAAAAATTCGCGCGCAGTATTTTCAAGCTTAGCGTAAGCTAGCGCCTCATACGCCACGCCAGTGTAACGCTCCAACGCGCTCACACAGCCTTTTTTAAAGATACTCTCCCGCAAACTCTCATCAATTTCTTTAAGCCCAAAAATTTTAGCCAACTCCGCTTCACTAGCATTTTCGACAAATTTTGCATACTCTTTGACAGCGTTTTCTCGCACTCCACTCTCATCGCAAAATTCGAAATTTGACAAATCCAAAATTTTATCCGAGCCGATTTTCGACTTCATCTCACTTGGCGAAAACAAAACTTTCATCATAATCCTTATACAAAATTTAAGCCCATTTTACTATAATTTAAGTTACAAAAAAATACAAAGAGGGCGCATGTTTTTAAAAGATCCGATTTTTTATTTCAAAAATATTTTATCTAGGTTTCCAAACTCTTATCTCGCCGAAGACGGCGGGCAGATCATCATCGGCATTGACTGCGAATATTTACAAGGCGATGACCTTGACAAGCTTAAATTTGCTTTGCAAAACACCACGCAAATTTGCGAATTTGCAGGGCTTTTTGGAGTGCTAAGCTACGAAGCTGTTTATAAATTTGAACGCTTGGGCGATATTAAGCCCCGACTTTACGATTTTCCGACATATTTTTACGCCAACGCAAGGGCGTATCTGCACTACGACAAACAAAGCAAAATTTACAGCTTTTATGGCGAGGGAAAATATTTTGAAAATTTGGAAAATTCCAGCGATACTGCATCAAATTTTGAAAAACTCTATAAAATCAAAACCGATTTAAACGCCGAAAAAAAGGACGCCGAGCGTATTTTTGATAAGGCAAAAGAGTATATCAAAAGCGGCGATATTTTTCAGGTCGTGCCGTCTCAAACACTGCAAATTTACTCAAATTTAGACCCTTTGGAGTTTTATGAAATTTTAAAACGCCAAAATCCAAGCCATTATATGTATTTTTTTCCGACACCTTACGGCGTGGTGGCTGGAAGCTCCCCTGAACTCGTGCTTCAAATCAGAAATAACGAAATTTTTGTAGCTCCCATAGCAGGAACAAGGCCTCGCGGTAAGGACGCAAACGAAGATGAAGCCCTAAAAAACGAGCTTTTAGGCGATGAAAAAGAGATGAGCGAACACAAAATGCTAGTTGATTTGGCGCGAAACGACATTGGCAAATTTGCCAAAAAAGGAAGCGTGAAAGTGCGAAATTTAGCCCATGTGCAGTTTTTTGAAAGCGTTATGCACATTGTCAGCGATGTGCGTGGCATAAAGGACGAAAGCAAAGATAATTTTGATGTATTAGGCGTGGTTTTTCCTGCCGGCACACTTAGTGGAAGCCCAAAAATTCGTGCTATGCAAATCATAAACGAGCTTGAAAGCCACGCTAGGGGAATTTATGGCGGCGGGATTGGGTTTTGGCATTTTAACGGCGATTTACAAATGGCGATTTTAATCCGTTCGGCGATTTTCGTGCGTGATAAATCAAACCCCGAATTTAGCGATATTTTCGTGGGAGCAGGATACGGGCAGGTGTTTGATAGCGTGTTTGAAAACGAATACGCCGAAATCTGCAACAAACGCAAATCTTGCCTAAAAATTTTTGAAAAAACTTGCAAGGAAATGCAATGATTTTGATGATTGATAACTACGATAGTTTCGTATTTAACATATATCAATATGTGTTAGAGACCACGGGTGAAGAGATAGTTTGCAAACGAAATGACGAAATCACGCTTGAAGCGATTAAATTTTTATCGCCAAGCAAGATTATTTTAAGCCCGGGTCCAAAACACCCAAAAGATAGCGGAATTTGCCTAGAAATTTTAAAGGCAAATTTGGGAATTCCCATTTTAGGCGTGTGTTTGGGACACCAAGCCATAGGATTAAGCTTTGGCGCGAAAATAAAAACCCTTGAAGTGCCAAAACACGGCAAAACTAGCGAAATTAGCGTAGTTAGCGAAAACGCCGTTTTAGCAGGCTTGCCTAGCAAATTTGAAGTTATGCGTTATCACTCGCTTTATGTAGATGAGTTGCCCCCGTGTTTGGAGATTTCAGCCGTGAGTGAAGACGGTGTCATAATGGCGATGAAGCACAAAGAACGCGAAATTTACGGCATTCAGTTTCACCCTGAGAGCTATTTCACGCAGTATGGCAAAAAAATCATTGAAAATTTTGTAAATTTAAACAAACCCCAAATCAAGGAGAAAAAAGTGAGCAATTTCGCCCCGTTTATGATAAAGCTACAAAAGGGCTTCCCGCTCGAAGGTGGCGATTATGAAGAGATTTTTAGTGCCGTTATGGCAAAAGACTATGACATCGTCCAGCTAGCTGGTTTGCTCGTGCTAATTAGCGAAAAATCGCTCTACCCAGATAGCCTAAGTGCGCTTGTGCGAAGCGTTTTGAAATATTCCAAAACTTACAGCGATGATAACGCAATGCTAGACATCGTAGGCACCGGCGGGGACGCGCTAAAAACGATAAATATCTCTACAACCTGCGCGTTTATACTCGCTTCTCTTGGCGTCAGGGTCGGCAAACACGGCAACAGCGCAGTATCAAGCAAAAGTGGATCGAGCAATATTTTTGAAGCCTTAGGAGTGCCGTTAAATAGCGATTTGGGCGAACTTAGAGCGCTTATGGATAAGACAAATTTGGCATTTTTCCATGCGCCGTTTTTTCACAAGGTTACAGCCGAAGTCAAAGAAGCGCGAACTCGCCTTAAAATCGGCACTTTCTTTAATATTTTAGGACCTTTGCTAAATCCAAATTTGACCCTTTCGAACCAAGTCGTAGGCAACTACCACGAAGAAGTCAATGAACTAATAGCACAAACTCTGCAAAAACTAGGTCGAAAGCACGCCCTAGTCGTGCATGGCATGGACGGCATGGACGAGATCACGCTGTGCGATGAGACGCTCGTGCATGAAGTGCGGGGCGAGAAAATCATCGAGTATAAAATCACGCCTGAGCAATTTGGCTTTAACCGCGCCTTTCACACCGATATCGAGGGCGGAGATAGCAAATTTAATGCTGAAATTTTTAAAAGCACGATAAAAGGCGAGTTAAAGGGACCTAAACGCGATATAGTCGTGCTAAATGCGATGTTTGCTTTGTATGCGGCTGACTTTGCCAAAAGCCCAACGCAAGCCAAAGAGATAATCGAAAATGCCCTTGATAGCGGCAAGGTGTGGGGATTTTATCAAAATTATATTAAGAATTTTGGGTAAATCTTTTTAAGATTTTAATAGCATTATTGGAAAAATTAAATTTTAATTTTTCCAATAATCTAATAAATTTTTAATTGCTAAGTTAAAAATTTTTGGAGCTTTGATTCCTAATATCATTTTACCATACTTTGTAAGAACAAAGCCTATTTCTATTTCCAGTGTTTTGTTGTTATCTAAAATTCCACCATATAAAACAACAGTTCTAATAATTTTGTATTTTGGATACTGCAACTTAATGTAAAAATTTTCAATATCATCATAGTTATTAAGTTCTAAAATTCCATATTTTTTGTTTTGAAATTTTTTACCTTCAATATTAATGATTTCTAAATTTTTAATATCTAATAAAATCAAATCAGGAATGTGAATAATTGCCGATTTATTTCCATCTTTATATTCTTCACGGTTACTATATTTTTGTAAAGGAATAACAGACCCATCGCTATTGTGAAAATATCCTTTTTCACAACCTGCATGATTTTCAAATATTGAATATCCGTGTGTAAAATTTTCAATGACTAAATGAATAAATATTGTTGCCAGTTTTTCTCCTTGCTCTTCATAGTGCCAATATTGTTTTTTTGTTCTAATGTTTTGAATTGTTAGACCTTGCAATTCAATATTTAAGCGATTGGCAATTTGTATGAATTTATTTTCAGATAATAAATGTTTTTGTTTTAATCCGTGCATAGTTATAACTATTCTGTGTTTCCAGTTCAATTTTCTTAATACGGCAGAAATTATACTTAATGCACCAATATTTGGGTCATGCGATAACCTATTTGCTTTAATCAATCTACCTGAAATTTGTATTTTATTTTCCTTTTTTGTAATTATAATAGGAATATTATTTTTCGGTGGCTTTTTCATTTTATTCTTATATTCAATTAGTTCATCTATGGAATAAAACGGCTTTGTTTGTTCTTTATTCTGAATTTTTCCAATAATCTCTACACCGTAAGTTGTCAATAAACGACTTCCAAAAATATTTGTTTGTGTTGGCTTTTCTTTTTGTTGAATTTGTAAAGAATAGAGCATTATTTTCTTTATATTTGGATAAAAATAATCTATATATATAAATTTACTACATCGTTGATAAATACCAGTGTTACGACTTTCAGAATCATCTGTTTTTGTTTCTTCAATAGCATAAAGCGGAATATCTTTAAAAATAGGTTGTTTTTCTTGAAAATATATTAAAAAATCAACAAAACTTGATTGTCCCGATACAATCTTTATAAAAATTTTGTTAATTTTTGGTGTATTTATTCCAATTACTTCATAACAAAATGAAAATTTATTGTTTTCTAAAACAGGAATTATTTTTAAAGAACCTGAACTTATAAAACCAATGTTTTGATTTTTGGCAAAATATTGAATTATTATTTCTAAAACTTCTACTTTTGGTCGTTCTTCTGTTAAAATCCATAAATTTTTCATTTTTTCTCCAAAATATAAAGTTGCTCTTTGATAAATTTTTTATGTTTTGCATTACCATTACTATTACTTTTAAAACGCAAATAATCAAATTCAACTAATTCTAAATTCCCTAATGATTTTAAAATTTCTATTATTGAATTTTGTGGCATAATGCCTTCATTATTATAGCTCAAAAGTAAATATTTGTATTTTCCATATTTTGCAATTTCTTCCAAGTCTTGTAATGCTGTTTTTACATTACAAAAGCGTGATTTTTGATTTTCATATTCTCTAATGCCAGATATTCCTTTTATTTTAGGATTATCATATTTAGCTATTGTTTCCAATATGTGATAATTTGGAGCATATTGTCTTTGATTATATGGAGGGTCAAGGTAAAAAATATCGGCTGAAATTTCATTTAATAACAAATTTGAATTAGTATTGAAGCATAAATTTTTATAATTGTTAATAATAATTTCTGGTTGCCTAAGATAAATTTTTTTTAGTGCCCTATTGTCCCATTTCTTATGAAATGCTCCATATGTTCCTGAAATATTTGAATAAAATGGAACCGTTTCAATTAAACTAGCACAAAGAATAAAAAATTCCAATTCTGTGATAATATTATCGTCTTTCCACTCTTGAATTTTAATTCTAGTTTTGTCGATAAATTTTGCATTTTCATCTGTAAAATACATTCTTGGTATATCTAATTTCTTTGAGCCACTAGGTGAATAATTATTATAGAAAAAGCCTTGTTTTGGCGGTAAATTTTCTAAATAATGCAATATTATTTGTAAAGGCTCTGCAAACAAAACATTGACTTTATTTTGAATAAGATTTAAACATTTTGAAAAATTTGGAATTTGATTATTTTCAATATATGCTTTTTGTAAAACAAAAGAATAATACATTAAATCATTGGAATATATTTGATAATTTTTTCGTTTAAAATATTTTGCAACATTTGCTGTTCCAGAAAAAACATCAAAAAAAGTTTTACACTTTATATTGCGTTTTTCTATTTCACAGTAAATCCTGTTTGTTAAATTTTCTTTATTTCCGATATAGCGCATTTTAATAATTCGTAATCAACACTTCAACACTACCATTTTTATTTCTGTCTTTGCGGTGATATGAAGAGTTGGCATAATTAAAATCAAGATGATAAATATTGTAATTTCTTTCATCTAACCAATTTTTAAGTATAACATTTTCTTTGTTTTTATGTTTTGTAACATTTGATAATGCAAAACGGATATTGTGTTTATTTAATTTATCTAACCATGATAATAATTTGATTTCTTTATCGCTATTCCAACCATCAAACCCTCTTTTTCCATCATTATATGTGCCTAAACTGATTAGATATGGTGGATCACAATAAATCAGATCATCACTATTAAATTGCAAATAATCAATATTTTCAAAAGAATAGGTTGAAAATTCAACTTCTTTATTATGTAAAACTTCCATAAAATTCATCAAATTTTCTTTCATTTTTTGATTATAGCTGCTTCTATCTTTCCCAAAAGGTGTATTAAATTGATGATTATTATTAAATCTTATTTGATGATTAAACGAATATGCTGAAAGTAGAAATAAGTCCAATGGCTTTCTATCTCTATTATATTCTTCTCGAAGTTTCAAATATCCAGCTTGATTTGTTTGCGATAGTCGTAATAAATCAATTTTTTCTTCAATATATTCAAAAATATATTCTTTTGAGTTATTTTTCATTTCCAAATAAAGGTCAATCAAATAAGTTAAAGTGTCATTAAATATCGTTTTTTTTGATTTAGCGTTGATGCCAACATTGCAACCACCAGCAAAAATATCTGCAAAAATACGAATATTTTCTGGAAATAATGGCAGTATTTGACTAAGTAATTTATATTTCCCACCAATGTAATTCATTGGTGATTTAATCATTTGGGTATCAAAATTCATATTATCATTACCACGCTTAATATCTCAATTAAAATTTATCCAATTCTACCAAAATTTAGTTTAAATTTTTTAATACCTTTAAAAGTCCCAATAATGTATAATATGCGTTTGAATTTTAAAAAATAAAAGTTTTGATTTTATGACAAATTTACAAGAAAACGAAAGCTATCTTAGCGAACAACTTATTAGCTATTTGGGAAACAAACGCTCACTTTTGGGGGCGATAAATGGCGTTATAACGGACATTAAGGCAAATTTGGGCGCCGAAAAAATCGCTTTTGCCGATGTTTTTAGCGGCAGTGGCGTGGTGGCGAGATTTGCCAAAGCACACTCAAATTTGGTATTGGCAAACGATTTGGAAAAATACTCTTTCATCATAAATTCGTGCTATTTGGAGAATTTAACGCCCCAGTTAAAGGCTGATTTGAGTAAATTCCATGCCGAAATTTTAGCGAATTTTAAGCCGTGCGAGAGCTTTATCAGCGAACTTTACGCGCCAAAAGACGATGAAAAAATCAAAAAAGGCGAAAGAGTTTTTTACTCACGCCAAAACGCCCTTATTTTGGGGGGACTACGCGCCGCAATCAGCCAAATTCCAGCCGAGTTTCAAAAATATTTCATCGCTCCGCTGTTAAGCGAAGCTAGTATCCACTCAAACACTGGTGGCGTTTTTAAGGGCTTTTACAAGGACAAAAACGGCGTGGGGAAATTCGGCGGTAGTGGCGAAAATGCGCTATCTCGCATTTTGGGCGAGATTTCACTTCCAATGCCGGTTTTTTCAAATTTCACAAGCGATTTTCAGGTTTTTCAGAGTGATGCTTACGAGTTTAGCAAACTTGCTCCGAGCGTGGATATAGCGTATTTTGACCCGCCGTATAACCAGCACCCTTACGGCTCGAATTATTTTATGCTAAATTTAATCGCTGATTTTAAAGCACCAAATTTAGGGGATTTAAGCGAAGTTAGCGGTATTCCAAACGGCTGGAACCGCTCGAATTACAACAAAAAATCTCGTGCCGCAGATGAATTTTTCACGCTTTTGGCTGAATTTAGGGCAAAATATTTGATAATCTCGTTCAATTCAGAAGGCTTTATCAGCGAAAATGAGTTTTTAAAAAATCTCGCTCTCATCGGTAAAGTGGGAAAAATCGAGATAAAATACCCTGCGTATCGTGCTTCTAGGAACTTGCGAAACCGAAATTTGCATGTAACCGAATATCTTTATATCGTCAAAAAGGCGTGAAAATGGGCGCCATAAAACCAAAAATCAAAATTTGCGGGATTAAAAATTTAGCCGAAGCAAAAAGCGTTTTGGAGTGTGATTTTAACGGCGTTAGAGTGGATTTTCTGGGTTTAATTTTTGCCCAAAGTCCGCGAAAAGTAACGCCCGAAATAGCAAAAGAAATTTCAAATTTAGTGCGTGAATTTGGTCGCAAAAGCGTCGGCGTTTTTACCGATACGAGCGATGATGAAATTTTGCAAATTTGCAAATTTGCAAATTTAAGCGTGGCTCAAATTTATAAAGAAATTTCGCCGAATTTAAAGCAAAATCTCGCAAATTTGGGCGTAGAAGCGTGGCAGGTAGTGCGCGTAAAAGATAAAATTCCAAGTTTAAAAAATTTAAACTATGACAAAATTTTATTTGATTACAAGGGCGAAAAAATGGGCGGAAACGGGCAAAGCTTCGAGTGGAAAATGCTAAAAAATCTGCAAATTCCATTTATCCTAGCTGGCGGTATCGGCGCGCAAAACCTCGCAAACGCCCTAAAAATAAAGCCATTTTGCCTCGATATCAATAGCAAAGCAGAAAACGAAAATAGCATAAAAAACCCAGCAAAAATAATGGAAATTTTAAAGATTTGCGCGCAGTAAATCCACGCGCAAAATAAGAAGCGAAATCAAAATCAGTCGTTGCCGTGAAGCTCATCTATGTAGAATTTCACAGAGCCCATACCCTCTTTCAGAGCCCACTCGTAGGCACTTGATACGAACTCCCAGTTGATTCCAGCATAAAATTTCTCCAAATACGCTGGGCGCGCGTTGCAAACATCAATATAGTATGCGTGCTCCCACACATCGACTACTAGAAGCGGCACAAGCCCGTCGCGCGCAGGCGTGTCGGCGTTTTTCGTAGCGACAATCGAAAGCTTTTTAGTAGCTGGATCGCACACTAGCCACACCCAGCCAGAGCCAAAGTGAGCCGTCGCTGCCGCGATAAACTCAGCTTTAAAATCAGCGAAATTTTTAGCCAATGCCGATTTTAGCGCCTCGCTTGGCTCGCTAACTTTTGCGATACAATCCCAATAAAAGTCGTGGTTATACACCTGCGCCGCGTTGTTAAAAAGCCCGCCGGTAGCGTTCATTACGATATCATAAAGCCCCTTGCCCGCAAACTCGCCACTTTCGGTCATTTTATTCAAATTTGCCACATAAGTTGCGTGGTGTTTGCCGTGGTGATACTCACAGGTTTTTGCGCTTACTACGGCGTTTTTCTCTGCCTCGAAAGGTAAATTTCTAAGTTTAAACATATTCTCTCCTTTAAAAAAATTATCCCCTATGATACAAAAACTCTCTTAAACAAAAGATAAATTTTATCCTTTAATTGAAATTTATAAATTTATTAAAAATTTTGCCTAATTTGGCTAAACTTAGCGAATTTTGAAATTTAAAGGATATAAAATGAACATTATCGAAGGAAAATTGACCCTAAACGGCGATGAGAAAATCCTAATCATCAACGCCAGATTTAACCACATCATCACAGATCGCCTAGTAGAAGGCGCTCACGACGCATTTTTGCGACATGGCGGCAAAGAGGAAAATTTAAGCCTAATGCTAGTCCCTGGCGCATTTGAAATCCCGCTTGCCCTAGAAAAGGCACTTTTATCAAAAAAATACGACGCCGTCGTCTGCGTGGGCGCAGTCATCAGAGGTAGCACACCGCATTTTGACTATGTCAGCGCAGAGGTCAGCAAGGGTATCGCAAACACCATGCTTCGCCACGGCGCGCCAGTTACCTTTGGCGTGCTTACCACAGATACTATCGAGCAAGCAATCGAGCGCGCAGGCTCAAAAGCCGGCAACAAGGGCTTCGAAGCGATGACAGGCGTAATCGAAATGCTAAGCTTATTTCGCGAAATAAAGGCGTAATCATGGCGACAAGACACCAAGCGCGATTGGCGGTGATTTCGCTACTTTACGCAAAAGATATGAACGAAGAAAAGCCTGAGTTTGAAAACGAGTATTTAGAAGAAAAAAAGATTAGAAACGAGCAGAGAAACTGGACGCTGGGCCTGCTTCACAGCGTGCGCGATAATACAGAGACGATTGACGCGCTTTTAAACGAGTATTTGAAGGAATTTAAACTACACGAAATTTCAGCGGTTGAGCGCGCTATTTTGCGACTTGGCGCGTATGAGTTGCGTTTCAGTGATACAGACGCTGGTATCATCATAAACGAAGCCGTAACCGCAGCCAAGGAGCTTGGCGCGTCCTCGAAGCTAATAAATGGCGTTTTAGACGCTATTAAGGTCGTAAAATGAAGCTTTGCGTAGCCTTGGATATGGCTAGCAAAGAGCAAAATTTAGCTTTGAGTGCGAATTTAGCGCAATTTGGGGATCAAATTTGGCTCAAAGTCGGCCTGCGCTCGTATCTGCGAGACGGGGCGAAATTTATCGAAGAACTCAAAAAAATTGCAAATTTTAAAATTTTCTTAGATCTTAAATTTTACGATATCCCAAACACCATGGCTGACGCCGCGCAGGTCGTAGCAGGTCTTGGCGTAGATATGATAAACCTGCACGCAAGCGCTGGAAAGCGCGCTATGAGCGAGGTTATGAACCGCTTAGGTGCGCTAAATACACGCCCGCTCGTGCTTGGCGTATCGGCATTGACAAGCTTTAACGAGAGCGAATTTTGCGAAATTTACAACGATGAAATTGCGCCAAGCGTGGTGAAATTCTCGCGTTTTGCGCATGAGTGTGGGCTAGATGGCATGGTCTGCTCGGTTTTTGAATCAAGCGCGATTAAAAACGCCACAAACGACGAATTTATCACGCTTTGCCCCGGCGTGCGACCTTTTGGCGAGAGCGCAAACGATCAAGCGCGCGTGGCGAATTTAAGCGACGCTAAAAGCGCAAACGCCGATTTTATCGTGGTTGGTCGCCCGATTTATCAAGCGCAAAATCCAGAACAAATCGTAAATCAAATTTTGGCTAGCTTATGAGAGTTTTAGCATTTCTTTTTTTCTTTTTCGGCGCAGTATTTGGCGAAACTATCGAGGCGCACTACGATATTTCTTACGGCGTTTTTGGCGTCGTGGGGCATGCTGATGCTAAATTAGTCAAAACCGCCAAAACCTACGAAATCACGCTAAATGCGAGGGCTTATGGGATCGCCGGCTCGCTAAGCGGGGATAGAAGAGAGAAATTTTACTCCAAAGGAAGCGTTGTGGGCGAGATTTTAAAACCCAAAATTTACCGCCACGAAGTCGAGCGCAAAAAGGGCAAAAAAACCATAAACACGCGCCAAATTTTCACATTTGATTACAATAACAAACGCATTAGAGAGCAGAAATTTAAGGGCGAAAACGGCGATTTGCGTCCTAGTAGCGACAAAATTTTGCCATATTTTGCCACAAACGACCTGTTAAGCGTGTTTTTTAATTTCGGCAAAATTCCACACAAAGGCGATATGTTTTTTCTAACCGCAGCCGGAGCCAAAAACGAAACTGGGCGCATAGATGTGCAAATCCCGCGTGGCAAACACGCCAAAGCTATCCAAAACGCCTTGCAGACGAGCTCGAACCCATTTATCGTTTTTATAAATCAAAAGATTTTTTCTAGCAAAAAGGGCGAACTCTACCTCTCGCTAAATCGCCAAGAAATCGCAGAAAATGTGATTTTAAAAGATGTTTTGTTTTTCGGCGATATCCATGCTAAGCTAACTGAGGCTAAATTTTAGCCTAAAATTCATATCCGAAAATTTTAATGCCCTCTTCTAGCTTTTCGTAGCGAATTTGCGGAAATTTTGCTAGCAAATCTAGCACCATTTCCAAATCATTTTTTTTCGTTTTATCGTAGCTTTGTGGTATGAAAATCCACGCTATCTCATCGTATGCAAAAACCCCGATTTTAAAGGCGATTTGCGCGTTTTGTATCTGCCATTTAAAGCTATTTTTGATAGCGTAAAAATTCGGAAAAAGGATTTTTTTTATGATAAAGCATTTGCAAAAGCTAAATTCAGCAAAAAAGCCCGCCCAAAGCTCGTCTGGCACGAAATAGCCCTTGGCTTTGAGCCGTTTTTTCTCCCTGCTTAGGCGAATTGGAGTGATAAATCGCTCGAATTTAGCGTAAATTTTGCGCTTAAAGCTAGTATAATACGAAAAATACAGCTTAAACAGCGCCTCGTAAGCCTGCAACGCTCGCCCTTATTTCTCTTCGATTTGCGATTTTAGCGAGCTTGCGATAGAAATATCGCTTGGATTGATATCGATTGTCTCTAATGCCTTGTCTTGGAAGACAAAGCCGATTTCTTTGGCGCCAAAACTTTTTGCTATGGTTTCGAGTGTGTCAGTTGCGGATTTGTGGATTTTGCCCCCTAAATCGTTTATGATTTTAAGCGAGAGTGCCTTAACCTCGTTTTTCGCGTCGTCGATTAGGCGGTTTTTATCACTCTCATCAAAGCTAGATCCAAAAATACCATTTAGCGAATCAGGCAGCAAAAACGGCAAAAGTTTGGAGTTTTGCTCATCGTAAATTTTCATATCCTTAATCGAATATTTGTATTTGCAAGGTGGCATTTTGATCTCGTATTTGTCCTCGCCACGCGGAATTATGCTAAATTCAGGGCTTAGCAGGTCATAGACGAAATCTATCTCAAACTCGAAAATAATCGCAATCTGTTTTTTCGTCATCAATGGCGAAACTAGCGAGCCAAGGAAGCCGTCAGCGACATTTTCTTTGCGTGTAACGATCTCTTTGGAATAAATTTTAAACACGCTTAGCTCGCCTATGCTTTTTAGGCGCGTAATATCCGTGCTAATCTCCGTTTTAGGGGCGTTTGCGCCAGATTTTTTCATACGCAAAAACATATAAACCAAAATCACAAAAATTAAAAAATTTAAGATAAAAGCCAAATTTTCCAAATTTTATCCTTTCAAATTTCGCCTAAAACAGCTCTTTGAAATCATATCCTGCGCTTTTTAACGCCCACGCAATCTCCTCTTGGTGCGCCTTGCCCTTAGTTTCTAGCGTAATTGTAATTTGCGCATCGCCGTATTCGATCTCGGTCGAGAAGCGATCATAGTCAATTTTGACGATGTTTGCGTTCGCATCACGCAAAACATTTGTAAGCTTGGTTAGCGAGCCCGGTTTATCCACGAGCGTAACATTTATCGTCATTTTGCGGTGAGATTTGATAAGACCTTTTTCGATGATGATGTTTAGCATCTGCACATCGATATTTCCACCACTTAAAATAATGCCGATTTTAGCGCCCTCTTCAAAGCTAAATTTATGATTTATCAGCGCAGCCACGCCCACAGCACCAGCACCTTCAACGATGATTTTTTGATTTTCTAGCAGGTACAAAATCGCGCTTGCGACCTCCTCATCATCGACTTGGACAAACTCATCGACGCTTTCTAAAATATGTTTTAGCGTGATCTCGCTAGTATCACGCACCGCAATACCATCGGCGATAGTGCGCACGCTTTTGGAGTTTATCGCCTTTTTGGCTACGAAGCTATCGTGCATAGCAGGCGCGCCCTTTGCGCCAACGGCGATGATTTTTATATCAGGATTGATTTGTTTAGCACAGCTTGCCACGCCACTAATTAGTCCGCCACCGCCCACAGGCGCTATGATATAGTCGAGATCTGCGACATCTTCTAGCATTTCAAGCGCGATTGTGCCCTGTCCTGCTTGGACTAGCTCATCATCGAAAGGATGGACAAAGGTAAGGTTGTTTTCCTTGGCGTATTCGAGCGCATAAGCGTAAGCCTCGTCGAAATTATCGCCTTTTAGGATAATCTCAGCCCCCAAAGCCTTGGTGCCACTGACCTTTAAAAGTGGTGTCGCCTCTGGCATGACGATTACGGCGCGCACGCCAAATTTTTGCGCACTCATAGCCACGCCTTGCGCGTGGTTGCCCGCACTCGCTGCGATTACGCCACGGCTCTTTTCATCTTCGCTAAGATGAGCGATTTTGTTGTATGCGCCACGAATTTTATATGCGCCCGTGCGTTGTAAATTCTCGTTTTTTAGATAAATTTGCGCCCCGTAAATTTCGCTTAGCTTTGGCGCGAAAGCGAAGGGTGTCTTATGCACAAAAGCCGCTATTGTGCGCTTTGCTTGAACTATTTTATTTAAATCTACCATTTTTAGCCTTTCAAATTTTTATGCTCTATCATTATGCACTTGTTTTGGATAAAATTTACTCCATTTTTTTGCGCGAGAAAAGCCACGCTGTCGTTAAAAATGCCAAGTTGCAACCAAAGCGTTTTGGCTTTACACGCCAAAACATCGCTAAAAAGCGCATTTGCGAACTCGCCTTTTCGAAACATAACGACAATGTCGATTTTATCATTTATTTCTTTTAAATTTCTATAAACCTTCCTGCCTAAAATTTCATCAAATTTAGGATAAATCGGAAAAATTTTAAAATTTTGCGCGGCTAAATACTGCCCCACGCGGTTGCTTGGCTTGTTCTCATCTGGGCTAAGCCCCACAATAGCGATATTTTTGGCATTTCTTAAAATTTCACTTATCACGCTAACGCCTTTAAAATCACTCCACACTCGACATGATTAGTGTGCGCAAACTGATCGAAAATCGCGAATTTCTCCACCTTATGCGTTTTGCAAAGATAGCTTAAATTTTGCTTTAAACTTTGCGGATTGCACGAAATGTAGATTATGTTTTTGTAATCTTTGATGAAATTTAGCACGCTTGCTTCAAGCCCTGCGCGCGGTGGATCTACCAAAATATGCGAAATTTCATAGCCTTGCAAATCTACCCCCTCTAAGCGGGTAAATTCGCGCTCGCCCCCAAATGCACTCATTAGCTCATCTGCGCTTAGGCGCACAAATTTTATGTTTTTGGCGCCGTTTTTTTGCGCGTTTAAAAGTGCGTTTTTTATGCTATTTTTGCTAATCTCGTTTGCCAAAATTTGGCGAAATTTCGCGCTTAGCGGGATTGTGAAATTCCCATGTCCGCAATACATTTCAAGCAGATCTTTTTTAGGCGTTTTCTCATCGCCCACTGCGCCTAGCACCCACGAAATCATCTTTTCATTAACGCCTCTGTTTGGCTGCGAAAACGCCGTAGCTTCGAAAGTGTAGCGATAAGCTTGCCCCTTTATTTCAAACTCGTCTTCTAAATTTTCCCTGCCAAAAACAAGCTTTTTCCCGCGCGATCTAGCGATTAAATTTAGCCCTAAATTTCTGGCTAAATTTGCCAAATTTGCCTCGATTTCTACGACATTTCGGTGATATAAAAGCACGCATAAAAAATCATTTTTCGTGGCGATAAACTCACACCCAAAAAGTCTAAATTTTAAAATTTCATCATTTTGTAAAATCGGCAAAACTCTATCCATAAAGCTTTGGATTTTTTCATCTACGATAGGGCAGTTTTGCACGAAAACACGCTCTTTATCCCTGCCCCGCATGCTAAAATGAAGCTTCTCGCCCTCGTGGAAAATCCCAAATTCAGCCCGCGAGCGAAATGCGCTTTCTTTGGAGGCAAAAACCTCGATTTCGCCAGTATAAAACGGCGCAAACTCCGCGCTTATGCGCTCTTTTTTTAAATTTAACTGCTCTTTGTAAGGCAAATCATAAACGCAACTTCCACAAATACCAAATTTATCGCACTTCACCGCTTACCTTTTTGCCTAAAATTCGTATCGCAAGCACGGTTACGCCAAGCCCAAAGACTAGGCAGACCCAGACATTTACCCCAAGGCTAGCTGGCAAAAACCCGCAAAGTGCGCTGATGATACCCACGACGATAGCGTAAGGTAGCTGCGTGCTGACATGCTCGATATGATCGCAACCTGCGCCCATTGAGGAGAGGATTGTGGTATCTGAAATCGGTGAGCAGTGATCGCCAAAAATCGCCCCTGTAAAAACCGAGCTGATATTTAAACACATAAAAGCATGAAATTCATCGCCGCTAAGGCCGTATTTCGCCCCCACAGAGGCAGCTAGTGGCACAGCGAGTGGGGTTACGATACCCATAGTGCCAAAGCTAGTGCCGGTCGAAAATGAAATAATCGAGCTTAGCACAAAAATTACAAGCGCAAGTAGCGCCATAGGGGTGCTCTCGCCTAGCAAATCCACAAGGTATTTTGAGGTGCCAAGCTCTTTTATCGTAGAGCTTAGTGACCACGCAAAAAGCAGGATTAAAACGGTTGTGAGCATGGTTTTCCAGCCCCCAATCCAAATTTCAATTCCCTCTTTGATACCATAAATTTTTTGCCACAGCCCCAAAACTATGCCGATTATTGATGAAAACATAGCCGCTTGAAACAGCACCACAGAAGCGTCAGCCCCGCTAAATGCCGTTCTAATAGAAACAAAGGAAAACGGATCTGCTTGCACAGCCTTTAATTCCTCTTCGCCAAGCGCGCCAAGTCCGTTTGCATAAAACCCAATCACGCTTAGCACAATCATCGCTCCAAGCGGAATTAAAGCATTAATCTTGCGTGGCTCGATACCCTCTTTTGGGCTAAATGCTTGATCTTCTAAATTTGCGATTTTAAAGTCCCGTCCGCCATTTTTGCCAGCGCGAGACGCCATTTCGGCGCGATACATAGGGCCAAATTCCCTCATCATCACAGCACTTGCCACGACAAAGAAAAGCATGTAAATATTATAAAATCTATACGGGATTGTCTCCACAAAAATAGTAAATGCGTTGATATCCTCGACACCGATTTGCGCATACGCTTCCTTAATCGCCGAAATCTCAACCCCGACCCAAGTCGAAATCAGCGCAATTCCAGTTATCGGCGCAGCTGTCGCGTCGATGATAAAGGCAAAGCGCGCACGCGAAATTTTAAATCTATCCATCAAAGGACGCATGATAGGTCCCAAAATAAGGGCGTTTGCGTAATCGTCAAAGAAAATGATAATTCCCATAAACCAAGTGTAAATTTGCGCCCTAACCCCAGTGTGCGCCCTAGCCCCAAGCCACATAGCAAGGGCTTTGGTGCCGCCACTTTTGGTAACTAGCGCGATTAAGCCTCCGATACACATAACTTGAAGCAAAATTCCCGCATTCCACGCATCGGCCATGGAGGCAACCACGCGCGAGCAAAGATCAGTAAATGCTACGACAAAGCCAGATAGCACGCCATTATCGTTCATACCGATGAGAAATGTCCCGCTTAACACGCCCAAAAACAGCGATAAAATGACATCTTTGGTGATAAATGCAAGAGCAATCGCCACAAGTGGCGGAATCAGCGTCAGTGCGCCATAAATGCTTGCATTTTTTTCAGCTGGGCTAAGCTCCGCGCCAAAGACAAAAAACGGAAGCAAAAAAATAAATAAAATCCTAAACATAAATTTCCCTTTTGTATTAGATTAGTTCGCTATATCTTCGAAATTTTCCTCTGCCATGCTTCCCATGAAATCCCCATTATTCGCGCTTACACTAGGTTTAAGTCCGATAGATTTGAGGTATTCTTGGATCTTTTCATCGCCACCAAAAATAGCGTAATCAAGCGCATTTAGCCCGGCCTCATCTACTCTTTTTTCATCTGCGCCGGATTTGACCAAAAGCTCGGTGATTTCTTTGTTTCCATGTAGCGCCGAATACATTAGCAAACTAGCACCCAAATCATTAAACGCACACGCGTCTGAATACCCGCCAAGCGAAGCTAGCGCGCCCTTTTCGGTAGAGCCGATTTGGCGGACATTGACACTTGCGTGGTTATAGACCATGAAATTTACCATTTCGTAGTTTTTGCTAGCCACAGCGTAGAAAATCGGGGTTTGGCCAAGTTGATTTTTGTGCGATACTTGCGCGCCTTTGGAGATTAGAAATTTAGCATTTTGTAAATTTGACATAGCGTAAAATAGCGCGCTATCGTCCCCGTCGTTTATCTTTGCCCCACGCATAATAAGTGCGTCGATAAATTTCGTATCATATCCTAGCAAAAGTGCCAAATTTAGCGCACCGCTAAGGTCGCTTGTGCTGTAAGTGTCGCTACTTAAAAGCACATTAAACTCATCTATATTTACCCTGTTTTTAAGGGCTAATTCGAGCTTATTATACGCGTCGATACTGCGATTTTTAGCCGCGTATAGAGCAAATTCGCTAAGCACCAAATCCGCAATCTCACTAGCCTCGTTTGGGGATAAATTTGCGCTAAAATGGCTTTGTAATGCCGTTTTTGCCGAATTTATCTCAGAGATAAAATTTTTGAAATTTATGAAATTTATAAATTTTTGCTCAGAGTAAAATTCTAAAATTTCTAGCGCATTTGCATACGCTGCGCCTAAATTTTTCTGCTTAGCCTCGCGCAAAAATCCCTCGCTATCCATACCAGCCTGCGCTAAGATGCGTTGGAATTTTTTCTCATTTATGCTAGCTTCGTTTCCCACGCACTCGATACTCTCGCCCCTAATCGTCCTAGCTAAATTTTGCAAATTTCGCAAAAATGGAGCCTTTACAAGCGAGCCCTTGCAATCATAATCGCTCAGCAAAAGTTCGCTAGGGCTTGGCGTAGTGGCAAAATAGGCTTTCGGATACGCCTCGATATCGGCGCAGGTAGCCCCAAAAGCACAAATTGCGCCAAATATCCATAAAATCAAAATTCTTTGCATAACCAACCTTGTCAAATTTAACCCGCCATTTTAGCGAAATTTTGCTTATTTAAACTTATTAGCGCAAAACGCGCTAATTCGTGGCTTAGAGCGCGAAATTTTCTTCCTCGTTAAAATTTAAATAACGATAAATTTCGCTATTTTTGCCACTTAATTTCTCGCGCACTATCTCTTTGTATTCTCTCGCGCTAGGAATTCTGCCTAGCATCGCGCAAACAGCGGCTAGTTCGGCACTGGCTAAATATACCTTAGCACCCATACCCATGCGATTATCGAAATTTCTAGTCGAAGTTGAGACCACGACCGCATTATCTTTTACGCGCGCTTGATTTCCCATACACAGCGAGCACCCAGGCACCTCTGTGCGCGCTCCTACCGCGCCAAATACACTATACACGCCCTCTTCTTTTAATTTTGCCTCGTCCATTTTCGTAGGCGGTGCTATCCAAAGGCGGGCTGGTGTTTGCGCGCTACCCTTTAAAATCTGCGCTGCGGCGCGATAATGTCCGATATTTGTCATACAACTTCCGATGAAAACCTCATCGATATTTTTCGCCCTTGTCTCATCGGCTAAAATTTCGCTTAGCGTTGCGACATCATCAGGGTCGTTAGGGCAGGCTAAAATCGGCTCTGTAATCTCACCCAAATCTATTTCAATCACTTCTGCGTATTTTGCGTTTTCATCGGCTTTTAGAAGCGTCGGATTTTCTAGCCATTTTTTCATTTTTTCGCCCCTTCTAGCTAGCGCGTCGCTGTTTTGATAACCAGCCTTTATCATAGCGTCGATTAGAGCGATATTTGAGCGTATGTATTCGCACACACTCTCGGTATTTAGCGCGATTGCGCACGCTGCTGCACTTCTCTCAGCGCTAGCGTCGCTTAGCTCGAAAGCCTGCTCGGCCTTTAAATTTTCAAGCCCTTCAATCTCTAAAATTTTGCCCGCAAATATATTTTTTTTGCCCTTTTTCTCGACGCTCAATAAGCCTTTTTTAATCGCATAGTAAGGAATTGCATTGACTAAATCTCTAAGAGTAATTCCCTCTTGCAACTCGCCCTTAAATCTCACAAGCACGGATTCTGGCATATTTAGTGGCATACTTCCCGTAACTGCCGCAAACGCCACCAGCCCGCTACCTGCTGGAAAGCTAATGCCGATTGGAAATCTCGTGTGGCTATCTCCGCCCGTGCCTACGCTATCAGGGAGCACCATGCGATTTAGCCATGAGTGGATTACTCCGTCCCCTGGGCGCAGTGCCACGCCACCACGACTACTCATAAACGGCGGAAGTGTTCGGTGCGTGATAGTATCGCTTGGCTTAGGATAGGCTGCTGTGTGGCAAAAGCTTTGGAGCACGAAATCTGCGCCAAATCCAAGGCTAGCAAGCTCTTTAATCTCATCGCGCGTCATAGGTCCTGTGGTGTCTTGCGAACCCACAGTTAGCGTGAGTGGCTCGACATACATACCAGCTCTCACGCCCTCCATGCCACAGGCTTTGCCGACGATTTTTTGCGCGAGAGTGTAACCTGCGCTCTCGTCAAATTTAGGTTGCTCTGGTCTAGTAAAAATCTCATCATCGCCTAAGCCTAGCTCTTTTCTAGCCTTAGCGCAAAGGCCTCTTGCGATGATTAGCGGGATTCGCCCGCCGGCTTTGTATTCATCAAAAATCGTATTTGGGCTCAGGCTAAATTTGCAAACGACCTCGCCATTTTTGACAATCTCGCCCTTGTATGGATAAATCTCGATTTCATCGCCCATTTCGAGGTTTTCCACACTCGCTTCGATTGGCAGAGCACCGCTATCTTGGGCTGTATTGAAAAAAATCGGCGCGATGACCGAGCCTATGATTACACCGCCTGTTTTTTTGTTTGGGATACCATAAATTTCCTCGCCGATATGCCACTGCACGGAATTCACGCCACTTTTGCGACTACTTCCAGTGCCCACGACATCGCCCACATACACGACCTGCCTACCGCTTTTTTTAAGCTGGGCGATTTTTTCTAGGCTACCGGCTTGGCGTTTGCTAAGCATGCTTAGAGCGTGAAGCGGGATATCCGAACGCGTGAAAGCCTCACTAGCAGGGCTTAAATCATCTGTGTTTGTCTCGCCAGCGACCTTGAAAACCACGCCTTTGATACACTCGCTCAGAGGTTTTTTCGCCTTAAACCACTCCATATTCGCCCACGCTTGAAGCACGGCTTTTGCGTGAGAGTTGCCCTCTTTTGCCAGCCTTGCGACCTCTGCGAAATAATCATGCACGAAAATCGTCCTGCCAAGAGCCGCTACTGCGCCCTTTGCGGTGGCTTCATCTGCGCTTTGTAATGCGCGAATTAGCTCAATCACGCTGTATCCGCCAAGCATGCGCTCCAACATCGCAAAAGCCTCATCTTTGCTAATACCAGCCACGATGCACTCACCGTTTATGATTTCGCCTAAAAACTTGGCCTTGATTTTAGCAGCATCATCGACGCCTGGATTAATGCGTGTTTTTAAAATTTCGATTAATTTTTCGCTTGGATTTGTTTTTAGGATTTCGCATAGCTGCTTGGTTTGCTCGGCGCTAAGTGCTAGTGGCGGGATACCTAGCTTCGCGCGCTCATTTACGCTGGATTCGTAGTTTTGTAAAAAGTCCATATTTTGCCCCTTTTTGGTAAAATTTCGGACAATTTTACAATAAATTTGATTAAATAGTTAAATTCGCAGGAATTTTAAATTTGCACTCATTGCAAGAAATTTGCGTTAGCAAAATTCAAAACAATTTAAATTTTAAATTCTCGCAAATTTTAGTCTAATCGAATTCAGCACCACGGTTACCGAGCTAAAACACATTGCCGCTGCGCCAAACATCGGTTTTAGTAATATTCCCCATAAAGGATATAAAATTCCAGCCGCCACAGGTATGCAGATGAGATTGTAAAAAAACGCCCAAAAAAGGTTTTGTTTTATCGTTGTCATGGTTTTTTGCGACAAATTTATCAAATAAGCCAAATTTCGCAAGTCATTTTTGATAAAGATTATATCTCCGGCACCCTTGGCGATGTCGCTGCCTGAGTTCATCGCAACGCCTATGTCGGCGGTTTTAAGAGACGGAGCGTCGTTTATGCCATCACCTACGAAAAGGACTTTTTCGCCGTTTTTTAAATTTGCGATAAATTCGTATTTTTGGCTTGGCAAAACTTCGCTGATGATCTTATCTATGCCTAAACTTTTGCCGATGAAATTCGCCGTTTTGGCGTTGTCGCCTGTTAGCATTATGGTTTTTATGCCTTGATTTTTTAGCGTTTTTATACACTCACTCGCTTCATCTCGCAAAATGTCGCTAAGCGCCACAAAACCCACGAATTCGGCATTTATAGCCACAAAAATCACGCCAAAGCCGTTAGATAAAAATTCGTCTGCATTTTTTGGTGTTTCAAATTCCACGCCGTTTTCATTTAAAAGCTCTTTATTTCCCGCTAGTAGCGTAAATTCGCCGTTTTGCGCCTTTATACCACGACCCAGCAGGCTCTCAAATTCTCCCTCAAATTTAGCAAATTTAAGCCCTTTTTCTTTTGCGAATTTCACAATCGCTTTTGAAATCGGGTGTTCGCTAAGCATTTGCACGCTTGCGATTAACCCTAGATTTTCATCGCTTAAATTTGTAAAATTTACCGAAATTTCGCCCCTGCTAAGTGTGCCTGTTTTGTCAAAAACGGCGATTTTCGTATCTTTTAAGATTTCTAAAACTTCCGGATTTTTTACCAAAACGCCGTTTTTAGCGGCATTTGAAATAGCACAAACTATCGCAATGGGCGTAGCCAAACCCAAAGCGCAAGGGCATGAAATAATCAAAACGCAAATCGCGCAAAGTAAGCCGATATGGGCTTTTCCAGCGATTAGCCAAATCACAAACACGCAAACGGCGATAAAAATCACGCTTGGCACAAAGATATTTGCGATTTTATCGGCAAAGCGAGAAATCGGCATTTTTTTGCTTCCTGCTTCGCTGAGTAAATTTTTGATTTCAGCCAAAACGCTTTGGTGCGAAAATTTGGTGATTTCGACCTGTAAAATTCCTGCGACACTCACGCACCCCGCATTTACCGTGTCGCCGACCTTTTTAAAAACGGCTAAACTCTCTCCCGTTATCAAGCTCGTATCGATTTCAGCCGCGCCACTTATGACTATGCCGTCGCCCGGGATTTGCGCGCCGTTTTTGACTAAAACTTTATCGCCCGGTTTTAGTTCGTTAGCCAAAATTTCGCTTGTCGTGCCGTCTGGGTTAATCAAAACCGCCTTTTTTGGGCTTAAATCGATAAGTTTTTTAATGTAATCGTTCGCTTTTAGTTTGCTTCGCTCTTCAAGGTATTTTCCTAGCAATATGAAAGCGATTATCATCGCTGATGAGCTAAAATACAAATTCGCCCACTCGTTTCCGCCCTTAAAATGGACGAAAATCGCACTTCCTAGCGAATACAAATACGCCGCAGACGAGCCAAGCGAGACTAGCACATTCATATCGTAGTTTTTGTTTTTAAGTGAGCCTATCGCGTGATAAAAGAAATTTTTGCCACAAAAGCCAAGCACGACGGCGCCCAGCACAGCGCAAATCGAAGCTTTTACGGCGAAGCTGAAATTTGATTTCATCTCAATTAGCATTATAAAACACGCTAAAATCACGGCTAAAACGAATTTAAAAAGCATATTTTTTAAATTTCGCGCTTTTTTGGCTTCCAGCTCTTCGTAGTTTGTGGCGATTTCATAGCCTAGTTTTGTGATTTTTGCTTTTACGGCGTCAAGGACAGCTTCATTTGCGACTTCAAATTCGCCGACCCCAGCTGTGAAGCTCACATTTACGCTTTCTACGCCTTCAATCTTGCGTGTAACTCGCTCGATTGCGTTCGAGCAATTCACGCAGGTCATTCCGACTATGTTTAGGTTAAATTTTTGTGACATTTGCGATTAAATTTTGGTTGCGCTAAATCCCAAATCGTCCATTTCGCTAAGGAATTTTTCCACCTCATCCACGCTTAAATTTACGCTTACGACCTTGTTTTCTACATCTACGCTAATCTCGCCAAACTCCTCAGCTAGGGCGTTTTTGATAGTGTTTGCGCAGCCATTACACATGATTTTTGGTGCGCTAAATTTCATAGTTTGTTTAAAAGACATTTTCGCTCCTTGAAAAAATTATTTTGCGATTATATATCAAAATTTACAACATTTGTCAATCCTAAATCCACTACCCCTAAATTTAAGCCAAATTTGCTATAATCAGCCTTTTTATACCAAATTTTAAGGATAATTTATGGGACGAGCGTTTGAGTATAGACGAGCGGCAAAAGAGGCTAGATGGGGAAAAATGAGCAAACTTTTCCCAAAACTTGGCAAGGCAATCACAATGGCAGCCAAAGAGGGTGGCGAAGATCCTGAAATGAACGCCAAACTTCGCGCTGCAATCGCGACTGCAAAGGCGCAAAATATGCCAAAGGACAATATCGACGCGGCGATTAAACGCGCCAGCGGTAAGGATAGCGCGGAGATTAAGACCGTATTTTACGACGGCAAAGCCCCACACGGCGCGCTTGTCATCGTCGAGTGCGCCACAGACAACCCTACTCGCACGGTTGCAAACATAAAATCAGCCTTCAACAAAGGCAAGGGCGAGTTTTTGCCAAGCGGAAGTTTGAAATTTATGTTTTCTCGCAAGGCAGTTTTTGAGACGAAATTCCCAGATGGCGCAGATATCGAGGAGCTAGAACTCGAACTAATCGACTTCGGACTAAGCGAAATCGAGGTAAATGAGTTCGAAAACGACAAAGGCGAGAGCGAAAAAACGCTAATCATCTACGGCGAATACGAAAATTTCGGCACTCTAAATGAGGGTATCGAAAAGCTAGGTTTGGAGCTAATTAGCGGAAATTTGAAATTCATCGCCAACGATAAACACGAATTCAGCGACGAGCAAATCGCCGATATCGACGCGCTACTAGACCGCCTCGAAGACGACGACGATGTGCAAGCAATCTACACAAATATCGAATAAGGAGCAAAAATGGAAGAGTTAAAAGTCTATGAAATCGACGAAAGCGCGCTATCAAAGCTAAAATTCGCCATAATCCACACAGACAAAGGCGATATGACGCTAGAATTATACGCAGACGAGGCACCTCAGGCTGTAACAAATTTCGCCACACTTGCAAACTCAGGCTTTTATAAGGGGCTAAATTTCCACCGCGTTATCCCAAATTTCGTAATCCAAGGCGGCTGCCCTTACGGCACTGGCACAGGCGGTCCTGGCTGGCGCATAAACTGCGAGTGCGTAGGTCAAAAACACCGCCACGAGCGTGGTTCGCTAAGCATGGCGCATGCTGGACGCAACACAGGCGGAAGCCAGTTTTTCGTCTGCCACAGCGCGCAACCGCACCTTGACGGCGTGCATACTGTATTTGGCAAGGTCGTGGATAATGCAGGATTAGCCGTGCTTGACGCGATTAGAGCCGGCGATAAAATCCTAGATATCGAGATCAAAGAAACTTTATAAATGCTAAAAATCGGCACGGATATTACCCAAATTTCCCGTATCGTAAGACTTCGCGAAAAATACGGCGCGAAGTTTTTGTGCAAAATTTTGCGCAAGAGCGAGCGGGAAATTTTCGTGCGCGATGAGAGTATCGCTGGGGCGTATGCCGCCAAAGAAGCCCTATCTAAGGCGCTTGGCGTGGGTATTGGAGCGAAATTTAGCTTCAAAGACGCCAAAATTTACAAAGACAAATTTGGCGCGCCAAATTTTAAATTCACAAAAAAACTAAAAAAGAAATTCCGCATAAAAGCTTCGTCGCTTTCGATTACGCACGATAACGGCGTCGCGATTGCCGTAGTAGCAATAAACACAAAATGAAAGCTATTTTAGAGCTTATTGTATGGCTTTGCAAAGCGATAGAATTCGAACTTGATATATTTTCTATCATCAAAAATAATCGCCCAAAATTCGACAAAATTTGGCTAAAAGAGGACTTTGGCGAGGTCTTACGAGCCACTCGCAAAGCGCACAAAAAATGCCAAAAACTCCTTGCAATGGAGTTTTGCTTTTGGCTTTTTACCTGCATAATCGGTCCTTTTTCAACCTTTTATTTCAGTGAAGTCTTCCCAAAAAACTCACTCATATTCGCCGCAATTTTCCCTGTGTTAATTTTTTTATCGTGCGTGCATTTTTGCAGAGCAGAAGTGTTTTTTGGTGATTACAAGGAAATTTTCAAGCAAAATTTCATCAATCAAATCGTAAAAGATATAAACCCAAATTTTAGCTACCGACACGCAAAAATCAACATAACCAACTCGGGCGTTTATCGGTATGATTACACGATGAAGGAAGATTTCATCAGTGGCGAATACAAGGGTGTGAAGTTTGAGCTTGCCGAATTTTGCAAAGATAACACATATACTAGCCTAAAAGGGGCAATTTTTATGTGCGAATTTTACAAAGATTTTAAATTTAATCTAAAAATCGAAAATAAAAAAATCAAACTTTTTCACAACGGCGAAATTTTGGATAATGTCGAATTCAACGATATTTTCACAGTATCTGCCACCGATAAAATCGAAACACGCTATCTACTAAGCCTAAGCTTCATGGAAAGATTAACCCAAATTGCCAAAAATCCCAATTTTGGCATTGTAAGCTCCGCATTTAGCGAGAATAAATTTTATGTTTTTATGGAAAACGGCAAAGATTTATTCGAGCCATATATTTTATACACCCCAGATTTCGACCTTGCCAAATACTACAAAAGCGAAATTTTAGCCTTGCTTTGCATAATCGATGAGCTAAATTTAACGCTAAATATCTATCCTAAAAATCGCAAATTTAATCACTGAAAATCTGCGCTTTTGAGATAATCATACAGGCTTAGCACGCTTAAAAACAGCGTCAGTATCGCAGGGCCTAGTATCACACCCCAAAACCCAAAGGTCGAAATCCCAGCTAGCATTGAGAAAAAGATTAAAATTTCGTTGATTTTGGCAGGATTTTTGACAAGGCGCGAGTTGATAAATTTAATCACAAGTGGCTTTACAAAGCTATCAGCAATCGTCGAAATCATCACCACACAATAAATCAAAATGATAAGCGCACCGCTCGTCGAACCCCCGATAAAGACGATTAGCGCGGTAGGCACATACACGAGCGCGCCACCGATTGCAGGGATTAGCGAGCAAAATCCAAAAATCACGCCCATTAGCACAGGGTCAAATCCGTAGCTTCCAGCAATCACCGAAAACAAAAGCCCCTGCAAAACGGCGTTAAAAATCGTCGAGTATAGCACCACGCTCATGGTGTTTGCGGTCTCTGCGAAGATATAATCAAGCTGCTCGGCTTTGACAGGGACGATTTTTTTGATAAATCCCGCAATATCGGCGCCATAAAGGTATGCAAAAAAGCAAAAAATGATGATTAACACCATATCGGCGATAAATTTTAGGCTCGATTTGCCCGCCACAGAAAAGTATGAAAACGCCTGTTTGGCGGTGGCTGCGATGTCTAGATTGCCCAAAAATTCCTTGATTTGCGCCTCAAATCCATTTAGTGCCTTTGGGAGCTGAATATCCATATTTTTAGCGTTTTCGACCATTAAATTTAGGCTAGAAATGTCAAAATGCGCGATATTTTTCGTAATCTGCGTGCCAGCATAGATAAATGGCACAAATAGCACCACGCACAGCACCAGCGTCGTTAGAAGCGAGCCTAGGACCTTTTTGCCGCGCACAAATGAGAGGATTTTGACATGCAAACCAGATGTCGAAATCGAAATCAAAACCCCAATCGCAATCGCCAGCAAAAACGGCGAAAACAGATAAATCACGCAACAAAACAGAAATAAAATTATGCCGATGAAAAAAATCTTGCTCGTTTTTGCGTTTTTCGCCCTAGCTTTGCCCAGCGGTTCGCCCTTAGAATCGACGATATTAGGGCGTGAGTGCGAAAGTGCGTCTAAATTTTCGTTATTTGCCAAATTTTATCCTTTAAATTTCAAAAGGGGTATTTTATAAATTTAATTTTTAAATTTCAAATTTTACGCCAAATTCTTTCAAATTCGCTACCACAGACTATAAATACTGCGCCGAAATTACTTCTAAGTGTCATTGCGAGCGAAGCGAAGCAATCTAGGGAAATTTAAAGGGGTTTAAAATTTAGAATTTTTGAATTTGCAAAATTTTGGTGCAGTATTTTTAAAATGAAATTTGAAAATTTGAAATTCAAAATTCGGCGAAATTCTGCCATTTGCTCTATTTTTGAATTTAAACTTTGTAGATTGCTTCGTCGCAAAAAGCGTCTTGACGCTTTTTTCTGCTCCTCGCAATGACACTTATGGGCGAAATTTGGTTTGATTTGTCATTGCGAGCGAACGAAGTTAGCGCGGCAATCTACGAGCAAAAATTACCAAAACATAAAATCGCTGTCATTGCGAGGAAATGTGAAGCATTGACGAAGCAATCTAGAAAAATTTAAATTTTGCTAAAATTTTAAAATTCTTTGGAATTTTTGTAGATTGCTTCGTCGCAATGACATTTAAACAAAATTTAAAAATTTCGGTGCAGTATTGCGAATTTGCGAAGCAAAATTTTAAAATTTTGCCTATTTTACAATGATTTTAGCCGAATTTGCCACTGAAATTTCGCCCTGTCTAAACTCATTATAAATCACGGCGCAAAACTCATCATCTCGGTTTATCACAAGCCACATTTCATCTCCGCTTTTGCGCTCAAACTCCGCACAAACCACGCTTCCCACACGCAAAGGAATCGAGACGCCACTCATAGAAGCAGGCGCGCCAAACTCGCCCTGCGCGATATAATGCGTGGTGAAATCCTGCACAATCGCTCCTATGCTAAGCTTGGCACGATTTGCTTCTAAATCCATTTTCGCCGCCACTTGCGAAAGCGCCGTGCTCGCGTTTGCGCACTCTTTGGCTGTTTTTTTGGATTTGTTTTTTATGCCTTTGCACTGCGCCACGACACCCTTGGCGACCTCTAAATTTGCCCTGTAATAATCCACGCTTTTTTCGCTTTCGCAGCCTAAAAAAACGGCGCAAAACGCCACAATAGTGCAAAATTTTATGAATTTCATTTTTAGCCTTTTTGTGAAATTTGAAGAAAGATTATAGCGAATTTGGGGTTAAAATTTGCTCGCCAAAACGGCGAGCATAAAAGGAGAACTATTATTATTTATCCAACAAGCAATCTCATATCGGCCTCAACCGAGCTAATGCCCGCAATGCCGAAGTTTTCGACCAATACCTTTGCCACATTTGGCGATAAAAACGCTGGAAGTGTAGGGCCTAAGTAGATATTTTTCACGCCAAGATATAAAAGCGCTAAAAGCACGATAACCGCCTTTTGCTCATACCAAGCGATATTAAATGCCAAAGGAAGCTCATTTATATCATTTAGACCGAAAATTTCTTTTAATTTCAAAGCAATTAGCGCAAGTGAGTATGAATCGTTACACTGACCAGCGTCTAGGACACGCGGGATTCCACCTATATCGCCAAGGCTAAGCTTATTGTATTTGTATTTCGCACAACCTGCGGTTAAAATCACGGTGTCTTTTGGCAAAGCTTTTGCAAACTCAGTGTAATACTCCCTAGATTTCGCCCGTCCGTCGCACCCAGCCATGACGACAAATTTGCGGATTGCGCCTGATTTTACAGCTTCTACGACCTTATCAGCTAGGGCGAAAACCTGTGCGTGAGCAAAACCGCCTACGATTTTACCACTTTCGATTTGTGTCGGTGGGGCGCAGGTTTTGGCCTGCTCGATTATAGCGCCAAAATCCTTATTTTCGCCGTGTTCGCCCTTAATGTGGGGGCAACCCTCCACGCCCACAGCACCTGTCGTCCAAAGTCTGTGTTTGTAGCTCTCAGGCGGGATTATGACGCAGTTTGTAGTCATTAAAATCGGTCCGTTAAATTTCTCAAATTCCTCTTTTTGCTTCCACCACGCATTACCGTAATTTCCGATGAAATTCGGATATTTTTTGAAAAACGGATAGTAATGAGCTGGAAGCATTTCAGAGTGTGTATAGACATCTACGCCACTGCCTTGTGTCTGCTCCAATAGCATTTCTAAATCGCGCAAATCATGCCCTGAGATTAAAATTCCGGGATTTTTTCCTACGCCGATATTTACTTCGCTAATCTCAGGATTGCCGTAAGCGCCTGTATTTGCGCTATCTAGCAAAGCCATGCCAGATACGCCAAATTTGCCAGTCTCCATGGCAAGAGCGATTAAATCATCAATGCTTAGGCTATCATCAAGGGTTTTTGCCAAAGCCTCTTGGATAAAAATATCAATGCTCTCATCTTCCTTATTTAGGGCATTTGCGTGTTTCATATACGCAGCAAGCCCCTTTAATCCATAAGTGGTAAGCTCTCTTAGGCTTCGTTTGTCCTCATCGGCCGTGCTTAAAACTCCGACTTCTCTTGCTTTTTGTGCAAATTCGCTCTCCTCTCCCTCCCAAAGGGCAAAGCTTGGCAAATTTGAACAATCGCCTAAATTTGCGATAAGCGATTTTTTCATTTCTAGGGTTTTTTTGATAATTGCGATAATCGCAGGATTATCGAAATTTGCGTTTGTGATAGTTACGAATAAATTCATCGTTACTCTGTGATTTACCTCTTTTGCTACGCTTTTACCCTGCGCCCTTAGCGCACAAGCTACGCTAGAAAGAGCTTTTGTAACCCACACTAGCAGATCTTGCATAGCTGCAACTTCTGGTTTTTTACCACATACGCCACTAATCGTGCAGCCTGTGTTTTTGGCTGTTTCTTGACACTGAAAACAAAACATATTTTCCATAATTTCTCCTTTGAAATTTGAAATTCAAGGCGCATTATAATATAATGCAAAATTAATTTCTGTTGTTATAACAACAAAAAGGCAAAATTTATGAATTTATCCAAAACCATACTTTTTAACGGCATAAGCGAAGATGAGATTGCAGATTTGCTCCCTTGCTTGGAAGCACAAAGGGCGAAATTCGCCAAAGATGAGATAATCTTTCGCTGTGGGGACACCACTGCAAAAATCGGGCTCGTGCTAAGCGGGAGCGTAGATATTGTCGTAAATTTCTTGCGTGGAAATAGCAATATTTTTGGGCGTATTACCAGAGGCGATATATTTGGCGCAAACTACGCCATAAGCGCAAAACCCCTAGAATGCGATGTCGTAAGCGCAGAGCCAAGTGAAATTTTATTTTTAAATTTGCGCAAAATTCTAACTTCTTGTGCCAAAAATTGCCCCTATCATCACAAAATCATCTATAATCTGTTTAAAATTTCAAGCAACAAAAACCTAAATCTCTCAGCCCGTATGATGCACACTGCGCCCAAGACTATACGAGAGAGATTGCTTTCTTATTTTGGTGAGCAAGCACTCAAAAACGCAAGCACCAGCTTTTGTGTGCCGTTTTCTAGGCAGGGGCTGGCTGATTATCTAGGCGTTGATCGAAGCGCTATGTCAAACGAACTTAGCAAAATGGCGAAAGACGGGCTAATAAGCTATGATAAAAACGAATTTCGCCTGAATTTTGATATTTGAAATTTTTTAAAATTTGCAAAATTTTGCGTTAAATTTTGCAAATTTAACGCAATTCAATCAAAAAGTCCCCGCTCATCGGGGCTGGTTTAGTATCCCAAAGCCGATTTTGCGCGCACGCTCATAATGCGCCCTTTGGCTGCGCTTAAATTTGCCCCGTAATAATCCACGCTTTTTTCGCTTTCGCAGCCTAAAAACACTGCGCCTAGTATCGCTAATGCGCAAAAATTTATAAATTTTATAATTTGCCTTTTAAATTAATTTTGAGAAAGACATTATAATATTTTTATGCAAAATTTAAAACTATTCTAAAATTTTTCGTTTTCCATGAAGCGTTTTAAAACGACTTTTATTTGCGTCGTAAAATTCGCCGGAAATATCATTATACGGCTCATTGAGTGATGATTTTATCCCCATAATGCCACTTATGAAATTAAATATCAAATCATTTGTAAAATACTCGTTTGCATTGGCTTTGATTTGTGCGAATTTTTGCGAATTCTCGCCTATCCAATCATCGCTAAAATACGCAAAAAACGGGATTTGCGCCATATCCATAGTAAAATTTGAGCTATCATGCTGATAAAGCATATCCTCGCCGTGATCAGCGCAATACACAAGCGCCTTGAAATTTGGCATTTTGCTCACTTTTTCATAGATTTTTTGCACAATAAAATCATTATAAATTACCGCATTGTCGTATTTTGATTCAAATTTTGCGAAATTTTTTGGATACCTTGCTTCATATTTCCAATGTGCGCCCATAAGGTGCAAGATAAGAAGCGTTTTATCCCCGAATTTCATCTCATCGATTTTTGGCAAAATTTTCTCATCATAAGGCTCTTCTGGGCGATGAAATCTATCTGTGCCTAGTGCAGTGAGCCAAAATTTTTGATTTGCGCTAGCAAAAAGCATAGAAAGTGGCGAGCCATAAATGCCGTGTTTTGCTTGATTTGAGATATATATAGTTTCAAAATTTGCCATTTTTGCCAGTTCTATTAGGCTAATAGCCTTTTCTTGCGGGATTTCATTGTATTGATTTCGCGCTGTCATAAACTGATAAAGCACATGAATTGTAAAGCTGTGATTTGAAAAGGCATTTGTGAAAAATACCGAGTTGCCTTGCTTTGCAAATTCGCGCAAAAATGGCGTAGTATCGTGCTTGTAACCATACACACTCATGTGATTTTTGTTTTGGCTTTCGCCGATGACAAGGACATAAAGAGCCTTTTCGTCGCTAAATTTTAAATTTTTTACGCTGTTAATTCGCTCACTTTCGTTTTGGCTAAATTTGTCTAGGCTTTGCAAAAATTCGCTTGCTTTATCTAGCGATATAGCGTAAATTTGCATTTTTCTAAAATTAAATTTAGTAAAAATATCAAATGCCAAAAGCGCGCATATAGCTACCTTTAATACTGCGCCGAAATCAAATTTAACGAAATTTAATCGCTCAAATTTAGAAAAAATGACAAAATACGACAAAATAAAAAAAGCAATGATTAAGGGCAAATAAAGGTTAAATTTCGTGTTTAGGTATTCTATGGCTTCGCCTGGTTCGCTTTGGAGTATCGCTATAAGCGAGTATTCGTTAAAAACTCCGCCTGTTTGCGAAAAATACACCAGATAAAATACACTAGGAATTATCATCAAAACAAAGAGCAAAATTCGTGCTATTTTGAATTTAATCAATCTAAAAACTATAAGTAAAACAAAAGCCAAAATAGCAAAAAAGGCGAAATTTAGACTAGGACTACGATTTATTAGCAAAGAAGGTGTGGTAAAATTTAAAAACAGCGGAATGCTTATGAGTAAAAAGATAAAGCAAAATTTCTTAAAAAACGCCCTTTCATCGCGCCAAAGCCCCCCCCCAATGGCGATGAAAGCACTCACAAAAATCATATCTATAAAGAAAAATTTAACTATATTTATTGCGACTGGCATACCCTTAGCTAGGACATACGCAAGTGATACAAATAGCATATACGAAAGCGCAAAAAGCACGAAAAAATTAAGTGAATTTACTCGTAAATTTATAAAATTTAAATCTTTCAATCTCCCTCCTTTTACCAAAATTACAATATTTCGCCGTGTGTAACTTACAAAATACTATTTATTAAATTTATTCGGATTTTAAATTCAATCAAAAAGTCCCTGTTCATCGGGGCTGGTTTCGTATCCTAGGGCTGATTTTGCGCGCACACTCATAATACGCCCTTTGGCTGTCTTTTCGATATAGCCGTTTGCGAGTAAATACGGCTCGATGACATCTTCGATCGTGCCCTCGTCCTCGCTAAGTGCCGCTGCGATGGTGCTTAGCCCCATGGCTCTCTTGCCCGCTTCGCCCAAAATCGCAAGGTATCGCAAATCCATCTCATCAAATCCAAGCTCATTGACCCCAAGCGCGTCCAAACCCTCGTTCGCGCGCTCTTTGGTGATGATTTTCTCATCTTTGACCTCGGCAAAATCGCGAATTCGCTTCAAAAGCCGAAGCGCAATGCGTGGCGTGCCACGGCTACGGCGCGCGATCTCTAAGCTAGCGTCTTTTTCGCACTCTTTTTCGAGTTTGATTGAGGCGATTTTTACGATTTTAGCTAGCTCTTCGGTGGTATAAAACTGCAAGCGAAACTGCATACCAAAGCGATCTCGCAAAGGCGCAGAAATCATGCCTGCGCGCGTGGTCGCACCGATGAGTGTAAAGTGCGGAATATCGATTTTAATGGTTTGCGCCGCTGGGCCTGAGCCGATGATGATATCAAGGCGGAAATCCTCCATCGCAGAATACAGCACCTCTTCGATCGCTGGGGAGAGGCGGTGAATTTCATCGATAAAAAGCACATCGCCCTCTTCGAGATTTGTCAAAATCGCGGCCAAATCGCCACTTTTTTCTATCATTGGAGCGGCGGTTACTTTGATATTAGCTCCCATTTGCGAGGCGATAATGTGCGCAAGCGTGGTCTTGCCAAGCCCTGGTGGTCCATAAAACAGCACATGATCTAGGCACTCGGCGCGCTTTTTGGCGGCCGTGATTGCTATGTTTAGGTTCGATTTGATTTTTTCTTGCCCGATATAATCCTCGAAATTCGCCGGTCTTAGCGAAATTTCCGACGCTTCATCTAGTTTTAATTTTTCTATTTCTACGATTCTGTCCATGATTTTCTCAAATTTAAAAATTTAATAATCCATTTCTTTTAAAAGGGCGTTTTTATTCCATAAAATACTACCACGACTTAGTTTATAGTTCGCTTTTTTCCAAACTACGCCCTCTGTATAGTAGCCAGTTTTGCGCCTATATCTAAGTGTCCTATAATCCACGCCTAAAAACTTCCCAGCTTCTTTATCGCCCTTAATCCAATCCGATTTACTTTCGTTTAAAACCTTTTTTCTTACACCTTTGCTAATTGCTTCATTAAAAATTACTTTAAATTCGCTACTATTAGCAAATTCCATAAAAGCTTCTTTGCAAATATCATAAATTTGTTGTTTTAACAGCGTTCTATCTAAAACTAAAAATTTCTCATTTTGAGAATTTTTTGTAGGTTTTAAATGCGTTTGTATTCCATTTACAACATTTTTTTTTAATTTTGGTTCTATACCCAATGATTTAAAAAGAGCTAATCTATATTTTTCTACATGCTTTTCGTTTAAATGCTTTGCCTGCATAAAATCTTTGTATTGAAAAGTATGAGGAGAAATTTTCCAACTTTTATCAAAATACTTTACATAAAGATAATCGCTTCTACCATCATCTATTATTTCAAAACCCTCATAATTTTGTAAAATTTCATACATCAAATCTAAAAAATTATATTCCATAATCAATTGCTCCAATAATACTAAAACATTATTTCAAATACTCAAATTCTTCGCTTGGGAAAATGCCCGATTTTACATCGTTGGCGTAGTTTTTCACAGCTTCTCGCGCGAGTTCGGCGCCGTTTAGATAGCGTTTTACAAATTTTGGCTTAAATTCGTCAAAAAACCCTAGCATATCGCTCCACACTAGCACCTGTCCGTCGCACGACCCTGCGCCGATACCGATAACAGGGACATTTGCGACGCTCATTACTTCGTTAGCCACGCCCAGAACTGTGCCTTCGAGCAGAAGCAAAACTGCACCAGCGTCTTGCACGGCTTTTGCATCATCAATAAGCGAATTTAGGGCATTTTTCTCGCGACCGCTTACCTTGTAACCACCTTGAAAGCGAGAAAGTTGCGGGCGCAGCCCTATGTGGCTCATCACGGCAATGCCGTTTTTGCTTAAAAGCTCGACGGTAGCAGCAAAATCCTTTCCGCCTTCGATTTTAACGGCGTCGCAACCTGTTTTTTCATAGACTTTGGCGCAGTTTTTAAGGGCAAGCTGGGGCGTAGCGCACGAACAAAACGGCATATCCACGACCAAATACGGGTGCGTTAGACCGCGCCTAACAGCTCTTGCGTGATAAATCATCTCATCGACACTTATGCCGATAGTCTCAGCGTGTCCGCCAAAGCTCATATTTAGGCTATCGCCTACTAAAACCATATCGACTTCGTTATCAAAAATTTTTGCAAAAAGTGCGTCGTATGCTGTGATCATAACGATTTTTTCGCTGTTTTCTTTCATTTTATAAAGGTCATTTATAGTGATTTTTGCCATATTTAATCCTTAAAAATTTTTTGCGATTATAGCCTAAATTTGGCAAATTTAACCCAAATTTGACAATATAAAATTTTTGAAGTAAAATGTGCGACTTCCTTTTGGGGGTGACTTGGCTTCGACAGAAATGGATTGGTCAAGGTGGCATGCCGCTTCGGATATAGCGTATAAAATCCAAATTAAAATTAAACGCAAATAACAAAAATTTTGCTCCTGCTTACGCAAAAGTAGCGTAATCGCAGTCGAGCCCTGCACTGCGCCCATACTATCTAAGCGCGGTAGCGGGTAATCCTAGATAGCGTAGTTTCGCGCTCTGACGAGGCGCGGGGCGAAATTTAGTCTTTGCTTTGGCGAGTTGTTTTGGAAAGTGAGCAAGCCGGGGCGAGAATTTCACTTTTGCTAAGCATGTAGAGGCTTTGGTCGTTTGTTTTTGGACTGCGGTTCGATCCCGCACACCTCCACCATTTAAGTTTTTTTTAAGTTATTTTCATAAAATTTACAAAATTTCACAAATTTAAAGGCAAAACATGGCTAGGATTTTCATCACAGGCGATACACACGGCGGCTGGGGCGGATTTAGCGACGAAATGAAAAGGTTTGAAAAGTTTAGATACAAAACTGAAAAAGAGCTTTGCAAAGATGATTTTCTCATTATCGCAGGAGATTTTGGCTTTATTTGGGAGAGCAAACCAGATAAAGATGAAATTCGTTGGCTAAAATACCTTAATGAGCGAAATTACACGACACTTTTTATAGACGGCAACCACGAAAATTTCAATCGCTTAAATTCGTATGAAATTAGCGAATTTCACGGCGGAAAAGTGCATAAAATAAGCGAAAGCGTGTATCATCTTATGCGGGGGCAGGTTTATGAGCTTGCAGGGCACAAAGTCCTTAGTATGGGCGGTGCGGCGAGTATAGACAGGGAGTATCGCACGCAAAACATATCGTGGTGGGAGGGCGAAAATATCAGCGAGGCTGAGCTAAACGAGGCTTACAAAAACCTAGCCAAGCACGATTTTAGCGTGGATTTGGTGCTTTCGCACACTGCGCCGAATTCTATTGCGCCAAAGGTGCTAGCCCTAAATGAGTTTGCGCTAGATTTCCACGATCCAAACGGCGATTTGTTAGAAGAAATTTATCGCAAAATCAAATTTAAAAAGTGGTTTTTCGGACACTTTCACGAAGAACTTTTCTGCGTAAATAGCCAGTTTGTCACACTTTGGCACGATATAGTGGAGCTGAAATTTGAGGGCGAGAAAATCAAGCATTTGTGCGTGATTTAACCTCGCTTCGCAAGTTATAAATTAATCCATAACAAATAACAACAATTCATTTTTACAAATCCACCACAAAATAAAAAAGCCAAATTCACCAAAAATGGCAAATTTGGCTTATAGGCAAAATTTAAATTTCGAAATTTTAATCCACTGCCTTTAAATTATCAGCGATTACAAAGGCAAGTTCGAGCGCTTGATCTGCGTTTAGGCGCGGATCGCACTGGGTTTCGTAGCGCTCTTTTAGCGTCTCTTCTGTCACATTAAACGCCCCGCCTGTGCATTCTGTGACATCTTGGCCTGTCATTTCTAGGTGGATTCCGCCAGCTTTCGTCCCCTCAGCCTTGTGGATTTCAAAGAAGCTTTGAACCTCTTTTAAAATCATATCGAACTCGCGCGTTTTGTAATTGCCCGCTTTGACGGTGTTTCCGTGCATAGGATCGATACTGTATAAAATTTCCCTGCCCTCGCTTTTTAGCTCGCGCAGTATTTTTGGCAGCCTATCGCCGATTTTATCCGCGCCCATACGGATAATGATATTTAGCCTGCCAGCCTCGTTTTCTGGATTTAGCGCATCAGCTAAGCGCAAAATATCCTGCGCACTAGCGTTTGGTCCGATTTTTACGCCGATAGGGTTTTTGATCCCGCTCATAAAATGCACATGCGCATCACCAACTCCCCTAGTGCGCTCGCCTATCCAAACCATGTGCGCCGAGCAGTCATACCAATCCCCGCTCGTGCTGTCTATGCGCGTAAGGCACTCTTCGTAATTTAGCAAAAGTGCCTCGTGCGAAGTGTAAAATTTCGTCTCATTTAGCATTGGCGCACTTTGCGTATTTATGCCGCATGCGTCCATAAATTTCAGCGCATTTGAGATAGAATCGCTTAGGGCGTTGAATTTCGCCTGCAACTCAGCCCTTTTCAAAAAGCCCAAATTCCACTTATGCACCTCGTGCAGGTTGGCTAGACCACCGCGTGAAAACGCACGCAAAAGGTTCATCGTAGCCGCACTTTGGTGATATGCCTCGATCATACGCTCTGGATTTGGCACGCGCGCAGCTTCATTAAACTCAAAGCCATTTATGATATCGCCACGATAGCTAGGAAGCTTCACACCGCCGACCTCTTCGTAATCGCTACTGCGAGGTTTGGCAAACTGACCTGCTAGGCGTCCGACCTTTACGATAGGCTTACCAGCGGCGAAGGTCATTACAATCGCCATTTGGAGCATTACCTTAAACATATCGCGGATATTGTTTGCGCTAAAATTTGCAAAACTCTCAGCACAATCTCCACCTTGAAGCAAAAACGCCTCGCCCCTTGTGGCTCTGGCAAGATCGCTTTTTAAAGATCTGACCTCGCCAGCAAAAACTAGTGGCGGGAAGTTATAAAGCCTTTCTTTGACGGCCTCGACTGCGCCCATATCAGGGTATGTGGGCTGCTGTAAGATATTGAAATTTTTCCAAGACGATCTATCCCAACTCATAAATTCTCCTTTTTTTGGTTTTAAAAATTTTGCCATTATACCTAAATATGACTAAATTTCATTTCAAAAATATAAATTTACTCCTAAATTTCACGCCAAAAATAAGCAGTTATTAATCAATTAAATTTTAAAATGCAAGCCTTTTAAATCAATCACAAATTTAAGGAATTTTATGAAAGACGACCGCACAAAAGGGCTAATAATTGCGTTTTTGACCTTTTTTATGTGGGGTGTTTTTCCGATTTATTTCAAATTTATCCAAGATGTAGATGCCACACAAATTTTAGCGCACAGAATTTTTTGGTCCTTTGTTTTGCTTTTTTTATTTTTGTTTTTTACAAAAAAGCTAAAAAATATCTCGCTTTTGTTATCAGATCGCAAAAAGGCATTAGCACTTCTTTGCACAGGCTGTTTGATTAGCATAAATTGGGGCATTTTTATCTGGGCGGTAAATTTGGGCGATATTTTATCCACGAGTCTAGGGTATTTCATAAATCCCCTATTATCGGTGCTTTTAGGCGCAATTTTTCTAAAAGAACGGCTAAGCCTAGCAGGAAGGATTTCGCTATTTTTGGCGTTTTTGGCGATCTGCGTGCAAATTTACGCACTTGGCAGACTGCCATTTGTATCGCTAATTTTGCCGACAAGTTTCGCATTTTACGGATTAATTCGCAAAAAAATCGCCGTACCTAGCTTCGAGGGGCTGTTTTGCGAGACCACGCTCATGCTCCCGCTTGCGTGCGCGTATTTGGGGTTTTGTGCGTATTCTGGCACTAGCGCATTTGGGGCGCATAGCACCAGCGCACTGCTCGCATTTAGCGGAGTTATCACGGTTTTACCACTAATTACTTTTGCGATTTCGACTGTGTATCTGCCACTTTCTACAATCGGATTTATGCAGTATCTTAGCCCCTCGATGAGCATGCTAATCGCTGTGTTTTTATACGGCGAGGAGCTTAGTTTTTACAAAATTTTCAGCTTTTCGCTCATTTGGCTAGGGCTTGCGATAGTGGGATTTGATAGCTTAAAAAGGAGGAAAAATGGTTAATATAACGCTGATTTTGGCGGTTTTTTTGATAGTAGGTTTTATCGTTTATTCGCAGGTAATGCGCGTAGCCTCACGCGCCGATATGATAGAGGAAGTGCCAAATAACGCCAAATATCTGAGCTTTTGCGACATACTTGATAGCGAAATTTTAGCTTTGCAAAATTTAGAGCTAAAAGACGAGAGCCAAAGGGACGAAGCACTCGATGAAATCGCAAATCTTAGCAAGGAATTAGTCTTTATCCAAACCATGCACAAAAATAATCAAAGCCCCGAAATTTGGGAGGAAAAGCTCTTTAAATTTTTGCAAAAATGCGAGGGTGTGATTTTAAAATACGCCAAAGATGGCGAAAAAATCGCCGATAATTGGCGCGAAAAACTAGGAAGTGAGTTTGCGAAATTAGTCTAAATTTAGAAATTTAGACTAATTTTGACTTTGCAAATTTTCAAGTGCGCTAAAAATCGCAAGCGCATTTTCTTGCGTGGCTTTAAAATCCGCGATTTTGGCTAAATTTTCCTCGAAAATTTGCGCAATCTGCGCGCTAAAATCTGAGTAAATTTTATCCACAAACGAGCTAGACCCTACGAAGTCATTTTCGAACTCATAGTAATGAAGTCCCCCTAAAACCGCCTTTTCAAAGTCCTCATAAGATGGATAAAAAAGCTGATAAAGTCCCGGTTCTTCCTCGTAATCGCTGATTGATTTCGCGATTTTGTTTGCGATGAAATTCGCGCTTAGGGTTACGGCGTTTGTGTAGTTTGAGGCGATTTTTATCATAATTTGCTCGAAAAACAGCGCGATTTTTTGACAGATTTGAAAAACAGCTCTCTCGCCGTCTTTTAAAAACAGCCCATAGACTTCGCTTGCGATTTTAGCGATGTTTGAAGCCTCTATGATAGAGGCTAAATCGCTTTGGCGCTCGTAGTTTTCAAACCTACCTTTAAATAGCAAAATTTCCCTCTCAAACCCCGCATAAATGCGCTCTATCGCCTCGCTCATGGCGTTTTGCGTTTTGACTAGCTCGCCTTTGAAACGGCGAAAAATCACATTTAGCCTATCGTCGTTGTAAATCAGCTTCGAAAGCGCGGCGTCGGTGTTGAAATACGGCGCCTCGTAGGCTACCTTTTCGTATCCCTTCGAGGTTTGCGTGCCAAAAAAGCTCTTTTTCGTCTGCGTCGCGCTCACGAAATACTCGTTTTGCTTCGAGCTTAGGGCTTCTTGCATGGTTTTAGCGATAAATTTCGAGGTCTCTTTAATCGAAGCGTAAATTTTGCTAAATTCCTCTTTGTAAATTTCGCGCTCGCTGGCGCAAAATTCGGCGATTTTATCTTTGTTTGAAGCGATAATATTTTCTAAAATTTTATGTATTTCCAAATACCCTGCCCGCTCGTTTTTAAGCTCGGCAAGTATGAAATTTAGCCTAGATTTTGCAAAGCTAATGCGGTTTTTATCAAGCCCGTCTAAAAACTCTCTAACCTCGCTAAACCCGCTGTTTTGGCTATCGCCAGCTTTTTCTAGCTTTGATGAGATTGGCACGATAGAAGCGAAATTTGCACCAAAAATCGTTTTGGCGTAATTATGCACACGCTCGATTTCTTCGGCGCCAAGCCTATCTTTTTGGCTTAAAATCGCAATGGAGTTTTTGCTTAAAAATTTTGGCAAAAGCGAAATTTGAGCTGTTTCGCTCTTTCTAGCGGCGTTGTCGATGAGTGAAATCCAAAGCACACCAAAAACCTCGTCGAAAATCTCCAATGTCTCCCTAGTATCGGCGTTCGAGCGCGAATTTAACCCTGGGGTGTCGATGAAATTTATCTTTTTCAAAAGCTCGTGCGGCAAAAACATATTTATGTTTTTGATATCTTTTAGCTCCCGCCTTTGATCGACGAAATCCGAAATTTGCGAGCTTTCTAAGGTTTGGGTGTAGCCGTTTTTATACGCTACGCTCATCATTTCATAAGGGGCGTATTTAATGTGAGTGGCCTTGGCAGTAACCGGCACGACGCCAGTTGGCAAAACTTCGCTAGAAAGCAAGGTGTTTAAAAATGTCGATTTACCGCTGCTAAACTGCCCTACAACCGCGATTTTAAGAGGCTCAGACTCGACGAGCAAAATTTCATCTAAAACCTTGCTTAAATGCGCGCTAGGGTGCAGACTCGGGTCTTTTAGCTCGCTCACAGCCCTGCTCATATCGCCCCAAAATCCCTGCTTCGTGCTGGGTAAAAATTTCGCCCTATACTCGCTGATAAATTCCCTTAGCATTGCTCGATCCTTTTAATTAATCCATTTACCAAATTTATTTTTTCTCGCACCAATCGCGCGTTTTTGGCGATTTGCTCAGCGTTTTCATCGCCTGCTTTAAGCGCGCTTTCAAGCTCGCTTTGGCGCAAATCTAGGCTAGATTTTTTGCTAGCAAAAAGGGCTAGGATATTTTCTTTAAACTCTGCGGTGCAGGTTTTGGCGATATTTTCGAAGCTAGATTTTAAATTTAGCTTGGCGAAAAACTCGCTAAATAGCGCGTCAAAACTCGCTGATAATGCGCCAAAATCGCTGTTTTTGCGCACGATTTCACGCAGGCTTTCGTTAAATTTAGCGAAATTTGGCTGGGCGAAATTTTCGTCCATGTATTTTTTCGTGTCAAATTTAAGCGAATTTACCTCGCTAAAATCGCTTCCTAAAAGCTCTTTGATATCAGAAATATCGCGCGAAATCTTTTGCGAAAACGAGCGGAAAATGTCCGTGATGACATCTTTGACGCCAGAGTTTGCGATGACTTCTAGCCTAGAAAAATCGATCTGTTTTTTATTTTTTTTCGAGTAATTTATGTCGGTTAAAACCCTGTCTTTAATCGTCAAAATCGCTGATTTTAGCGGCGCAAAAAGCGTGCTATCATCGTAGCTAAGCTTGCTAATCGCGCCGGTTAAATCGTTTTTTAGCTTAGCTAAATTTGCATTTAGCGCGCTAATTTCGGCGTTTATATTCTCGCATTTTTGGGTTAGTTCGCTTTTATTCGCGCTAAAATCGGCGTTTTGCTCCTGCAAATCAGCCAAATACGCCTCGCAAATCAGTGATAACTCTTTTTTGTATGAGGATAAAATTTCATCTGCTTTGGCTGAATTTTCGCCGAAAAATCGCTCGAAAAGATGAGATTTCAACTCGCCAATGCCCCGTCCGCTGTGGCTGTCTATGCAAAAATAGCTCACATTTTCTATCAGCCCCTCATCGAACCCAAACGCCCCAAGCTCCTCGCAAATGCTAGCCCTAGCGTATCTAAGTGCGTCGATTAGCTCGGTCTGGCTAAGCAAATCAGCGTGAGTTAAGACGACAATTAGCGAGTTATTTTTCGAGCTTTTTAGGGTGCTTGCGATAAAGCTCATATCCTTTTTGGTCGAGCTTTGAGAGGCGTTCATTAGGTGGATTATCGCGTCGCTTGAAAACATAAAGTTTTTCGTCAGCTCCTCGCGCAAAACCACGCTATCGTCCAGACCTGGGGTATCGACGACGGTGATTTTATCGCTTAGAAAATCGCTTTTTATACCAAGTTCGATAAATTTGATAAATTTTGAAATTTCATACTTGGCAGAGGTGAATTCTTGCAGTTTTTCTGGCTCGATTATGGCTTCGCTTTGGTTTTGAAATTTCGAGCGAAATTCCTGCGCAAAACCCAAAATTTCAAGCTCCTCATCATCGTAGAATTTGACCTTAGCATAAGGCTTATCGCTACCTTTAAGAAGCGTTAAATTCGCCGTTTCAGGGATATTTGAAGTCCCTAAAATATCAAATCCCAAAAGGCGATTTAGCATGCTGGATTTCCCAGCGTTGATTACGCCAGTAACCGAGAGTGTGAAATTCGCATCTTTGGCGTTTGATTTGGCGGCGTTTGTGCGCTCAAAGAGTGAATTTTCAAATTCGCTCGCGCAAACGAGAAAACCTGCGCCTGGGTTTGTATCTGAATTTTCGCTCGCATTTTCGCTCGCATTTTCGCTCGCATTTTCGCTCGCATTTTCGCTCGCATTTTCGCTCGCATTTTCGCTCGCATTTTCGCTCGCATTTTCGCTCGCGCTAGTATCCGAACTCGCACTCAAATTTGCGCCTAAATTTGCACCCGTGCCAGTGTCTGTGCCTGAAACCAAATTTGCAAGTTCATCTTCGCTTTTGGCGCTCAAAAGTGCTTTTAGCTCATCGCTAATAATATCCAAACTCTCTAATTTGCCGTAAAATGCGAAATTTGTGGGCGAATTTGAGGCTTCGTTTTCGCTCAAATCGCTTTGAAGTTGAAGCAAAAATTTTGAAATTTCATCATACTCGCTTTTGCTAATAATTCCTTCTTTGCTTAAATTTTCAACCATCATCAAAACGCTTAATTTGGAAATTTTAAGCTTGCAAATCGCGTTGATTGCGCCGATTTGCAGGGACTGAATCGCATAGATTCCAATCTCTTCACCAAGCTCTTTTAAAATTTCTCTAAAACTTTGCAACGATTTAAATTTTTCGAAATTTTGCGAATTTGTGCATAGCATAAGCGCAGCGATATCACTAGGCATAGTGCGAGTTAGGCTCTCATCGATAAAAAGCCTCTTTGAACCCCAAATTTTACTCATAAAATTATTCATAAACTACCTTTTTTGGGTTGAAATGGTTAGAAATTTGATAAGTTTTGCAATAAAATTTCAAAATTTTATAAAAGTAGAAAGACGCCTGCAAAAATTTTGCAAGCGTCATAGGATTATTTGCCTTTTGCAGCAAGTTTTCTACGCATATAAGCAATGCGAGATTGTAATGGAAGGTGTTTAGGGCAGTTGTCTTCGCAACCTAGCAAACTCATACAACCAAACACGCCGTCATCATCGCCGATTAACTCGTAGAAATCATCGTCTGTTCTGTTATCAAGAGCGTCGATTTTAAATCTAGCTACGCGGTTGATACCAACAGCACCGATAAAATCCTCTCTCATAATCGCAGTTCCGCATGCTGCCACGCAGATACCGCACTCGATACAACGATCTAGCTCGAAAACCTCTTGTGCTACTTCTGGTTCGACTTTTTCCTCTAATTTAGAGATGTCAGTTACATGGTCAGTGTGGATCCAGCTCTCGACTCTCTTACTCATCGCGTTCATCCAGTTACCTGTATCTACGCTCAAATCTTTTAGTAATTTGAATACAGGAAGTGGCATAAGCTCGATAACGCCCTCTGGATAGTCTTTTGTCAGTGTGCGGCAAGCAAGTGCTGGCTTACCATTGACTAACATACCGCAGCTACCGCAAATACCAGCACGACATACGAAGTCGAAGCTTAGCTCTGGGTCAAATTTTTCGCGGATGACATTAAGTGCGATAAATAGTGTCATACCATCTGTTTCTTCAAGCTCATAAGTCGCAAAGTGAGGTTTAGAAACCTTGCTTAGCGGATTAAATTTAAACGCTTTAATTGTGATTTTTCTACTCATATCCTATACCTGCTCTTTCATTTGGTGCTTTATATTTTGGTTGCAACTCATAATGCATTAGTGCTTCTTGGATTTCATAGCGTCCTCTGCCTTCTGATTCCATTTTTGCTCTAATGTCATCAACTTCTTTTTGGCGTTTAGCACTATCTGGGTGCTCGATAATATTACCCTTAGCGCCATAACCACGGAACGCTGGTGGGATTTCCATTTTCATAATATCTAGTGGCTCGTAAGTTAGAGTTGGCAATGTATCGCCGTCTTTCCAAGTCGCTAGTGTGCGTTTTAGCCAGTTTGCGTCATCGCGTTTTGTGAAGTCTTCGCGGTAGTGAGCGCCACGGCTCTCTGTGCGATCTAGTGCGCCTTTTGCAACGCAAAGTGCAAGTTTAAGCATCATAGGAACACGATAAGCCTCTTCTAGCTCTGGGTTTCCAAATAGCTCTTTGTTTGAAATTTTAACATTTGTTGATTCTTTGTAAAGCTCTTCTAGCTCTTTTACAGCTTTTGCCAAGCCCTCGCCTGTGCGGAAAATCGCAACATGTTCCCACATGATATCTTTCATTTTGTTTTTGATCTCAAATACATTGTATTTGCCATCTTTATCAAGTAGGCTTTGTAGGTAAACTTGTGATTTATTTACAAATTTTTCAATTGAAGTTGTTTTGATATCGATTTCGTGGCTTGCGCAGAAATCTGCGAAGTAATCACCTACAATCATACCAGCGACAACTGTCTCAGAAACTGAGTTTCCACCCAAGCGGTTGAATCCGTGCATATCCCAGCATGCAGCCTCACCAGCTGAGAATAGACCTGCTAGTGTTGGACTTTCGCCTGTTGCTTTTGTTTTGATTCCACCCATTGAGTAGTGTTGCATTGGAAGGATTGGAGCCCAACCTTTGCCTCTTTTGCGACCATTTTCATCTGTGTAAGTCTCTGTATCAGCAGGATCGATACCGTTGAAAATTTGGCAAATTTCTTGAACATCGCGAAGGTTTTTCTCGATATGCTCGCGACCCAAGATAGAAATATCAAGCCAAACATGGTATCCATAAGGGCTAGGAACGCCTTTACCATTTCTGATGTGTTCCATAATACGGCGTGAAACAACATCGCGGCTAGCTAGTTCTTTTTTCTCTGGTTCATAATCAGGCATAAAGCGATATCCATCGACATCACGCAAGATACCACCATCACCACGGCAACCCTCAGTTAGCAAGATACCACTTGGAACGATTGGAGTTGGGTGGAATTGAACTGCTTCCATATTTCCTAATTGAGCTACGCCTGTTTCTAGTGCGATAGCGGCACCAGTTCCCTCACAAACAACAGCGTTTGTTGTGTGGCGATATACACGACCATAACCACCAGTTGCGATTAGTGTGCCTTTTGCAACATAAGCTGTAAGCTCGCCAGTTACTAAATCGCGAACAATCGCGCCATAACAGCGGTTGTTTTCGTGGATTAGAGCGATTGCTTCTTTTCTATCGTGGATATCGACATTGTGTTTTAATGCCTCGTTTGCAACAGCAAAAAGCATAGTGTGACCAGTAGCGTCAGCTGTGTAGCAAGTTCTCCATTTTTTTGTTCCACCAAAGTCACGGCTGTGAATTAGACCATGAACTTCTTCTTTTTCTTCGATTGTTGTTTTTTGAGCGTTGATAATCGCGCTTCTTTTACCTTTTGTGATACGAGTCCATGGAACGCCCCACGCAGCTAGCTCACGAATAGCTTTTGGAGCTGTTTGAGCAAACATTCTAGCTACATCTTGATCGCAACCCCAGTCGCTACCTTTTACGGTATCAGCGAAATGCACATCTTCATTATCGCCTTCACTCATTTTAGAATTACCAAGACTTGCTTGCATACCACCTTGTGCTGCTGCTGAGTGCGAGCGTTTAACAGGAATAAGGCTTAAAACTACTGTGCTAAGCCCTTTTTCGCCAGCAGCTACCGCAGCGCGTAGGCCTGCAAGCCCACCACCGATAACTAATGCATCATAATATTTAACATTCATATTTCAATTCCCTATTTTATAAATTTACACCGATTTTGATAAATGCAGCCAAAGATAAAAGACCTAAAATTAAGAAGAAAGCTGAAACAATCCATTTTAATTTTTTAAGTTTTTTACGACTTTCTTTTGCATCAGGACCTTCGAAAATACCCCATTTAACGCATAGTCTGTATAAACCAATGCTACCGTGAAGTTCAACAGCGAAAAGCAATACTAGGTAGAACAACCACATAAAATGGCTTACTACACGAGCACCTGACATATCACCTGAAATTTTATCAGAGTTTGTGATGATGAAAATAAGGTGTGCAGCACCCAAGAAGAACATAATAAAGCCAGTGATTGCTTGAACCCACCAAAGTGAAGTATCTTCGTGTTTGAAGCGTTTCATGTGAGCACGATATGATTGCCATTGGCGGAAATTGATTGGCATTTTTCTCATACCTAGCGCAGCGTGAATAAAGAAAATGATAAATACAGCAAGAGCTAAGAAAGATGTAATATAGCTCATAGAAGGGCTGTCGCTCAAAAATCTTAATTCTAAGAATTCAACAACTTTGGTAAAAAAGTCTCCACCGAACAATACAGTAGAAACAAACATCATATGCACCCACATAAATAGACCCAAAATTCCACCACTGATACTTTGGATTAAGTCTAGGCGCGCTGGCATACGGCTTTTTGTGCGATCCGTGCGGATACCTAAGAAGCCTTCAATTTGCTCGCTCATGAGCTCTCCTTATAGAAAATTAGTTAGTTAAATTACTAACAATTTGTAAATTTAACTTTAACAGGACATTATAGTATTTTTTAACTTTAAGTAAAGTTAATTACGCCCTATTAGTTGAAATTTCAAAGAAATTTTTAATATAACGCCCGCCAAAAACATAACGAGCGATAAAATTTGCCCCATTGAAAACCCAGCGATTACAAACCCAATCCCAGCGTCTGGTTCTCTGAAAAATTCACTCACAAAGCGCATAAATGTGTATAAAATAGCGTAGTTGCAAATCAGTTCGCCGTCGAATTTCTTAAATTTCCTGCTAAAAAATAAAATCACAAAAATCAAAATTCCTTCGAGCAAACCTTCGTAAATTTGGCTAGGGTGGCGAAGCACACCATCTACGAAAATCCCCCAGCTCACATCGGTTGCGCGCCCGATTAGCTCTTGGTTTAAAAAATTCCCAATCCGCCCGAAAAAATACCCAAGCGGCACGCTGAGCGCGACAAGATCGAGTAGTGCCCACTGGTTTTGGGCGTGGCGGCGACAAAACACTATTGTGGCGATGATAAATCCAACCACCGCCCCATGGTAACTCATACCGCGAATTCCGATAAATTCGCCATTATAAAAGGGGTTGAAAATTTGCCACGGGTGAGTGAAATACCACAGCGCCTCGCCTGAATAAATCGCGATATATCCGAGTCTAGCGCCCAAAATCACGCCGATTTCGACCCAGATGAAATAATTATCTAGCACCGCACTGCTAAATTTCAGCCCGTCGCGCTTAGCAATCCATTTGGCCATAAAGAGTGCGATTAGCAGCGCCAAAACATACATTATGCCATACCAATGCACGCTAAAACCGGCGACGCTAAACGCAACTGGGTCAAATTTTTCGTAAATGTGGTTCCAAAACTCCAACTCTCGCCCCTAATTAAATTTGTAAATTTGGCTAAATTTTAAGCCCCAAGCTATTTTTCACAACCACGCAAAAATCCGCCAAAAAATACCCAAACGCCTTGTAATAATCGCTTTTAGCATTGATTTGCAAATGTCCAGCTAGCCCACGCAGGCTTGGCATGATAAAATTCGTCAAATACTCGCCCAAAATATTGTGTGATTTCTCGTTTGTATCTTGCTTGAAAATCATCGCCAACAGCCCTAGCATGTTTGCAGCGTGTGTATCTGGCAAATCCGCAAATGGCTTTTTGAAGCGACATCTTTCGTAAAAAATACTCACTTCACTCGCACTTATTAGCTTAAAATAGCTCATATCAAAGGCCTCTTTGAGATTTTCAAAATCAGCGCAAATAGCCTCATAATCGCTATTTTTAACCCTAGCCCAAAGCTCTTGACCTTTTTTGTTTTCCTCATTTTCGTTGATTATAATCCATTTGCTAGCAAGTTTTTCGAAATTTTCCTTGCTTATCGCGCCCTTAAAATTCGTCGCGAAAATTATACACATAACCGAATAAAGTTCCCCTACTTTCATCTTTTCTCCTTAAATTTCACTAGCTTTTTTAATTTTTTCCACACCAAATTTTGACCAAATTTGATTCATTGATTTATCCAAACTTTGGCGTTTTTTATCGATTTCATCGAAAAGCAGAGTCGCACACTCTGCGCTATTTGCGCCAAAATTTGACAAATTTAGCGACACATGAATTATCGCATCGCCCCTATGCACATCAATAGCCTCGAAAAGCAAAAGCGCCGTCTCATCGAGCAAATCTAGGCTAAAAGGCCTGTGCTGACTAAGCCTTTTAGAGCTCTCATCGCGCGATTTGTAGCGGATTTTGACCTCGTAAGTAAGTGGATTTAGCCCACCCTCTAAAACCTCGCTAGCTAGGTGGCGAGAGAGGATTTTAATGCGCCTTTTGATCTCGTCCCTATCGAAGCACGGCTCGAAACTGCGCCCAAGACCGATACTTTTGCGCTCCCTGCTAACCTGCACCCGCTCGCTCGTATCGCCACTGATTTGAGCGAAAATTTGCTCGCCGTTTTTGCCCATTTTTTCGAAAATTTCCCTATGTCCCCACGCGTCGCCGATACTTTTAATGCCGTATTTTGCGAGCGTTTTTTGCATAGATTTTCCCACGCCTGGAAATTTTGAAATTTCGACATCTCTAAGCTCGGTTTTAAGGCACGAAATGGGTATTTCGCGCACCCCAAAAGGCTTGGCTAAATCGGTGGCAAGCTTGGCGATAAATTTCGCCTCGCTTAACCCCACACTGCTAGGAAGCCCGAATTTCGCCTTGATTTCGCTTTGCAAAAAGAGCGCAAACTCGCGCGCGTTTTCGTTGTATTTCGTGCCACGCAAATCCAAAAAAAACTCATCAACGCTAAATTTTTCGATTTCTGGCGTGAAATTTAGCAAAAATTTGTGAATTTGGTTTGAAATCTTGCCATACACGCCGTGCTTTGCCGCGTCCAGCACTAGCTCTGGACAGGCTAGAAGCGCCATTTTTAGGGGTTGGGCTGAATGCACGCCAAATTTTCTAGCCTCGTAACTAGCGCTTAAAACCACCCCTTTTTGCAAAGATTTTAGCCTTTTTTGCTCATCGGCAAAATTTTGCAAATTTTGCTCTTTTTGGGCTTGAATTTTAAAATTTTGCGCGCTCTCATCGAAGTGAAATTTCGCCCCAAAGCCCTCGTCTTTATTAGCGAAAATTTCCTCATTATTTCCGCCGATAACTGCGACGGGAACTCCGCTAAGAGCGGGATTTATCAGCCTTGCGACAGATACGAAAAAGCAGTCTAAATCGATATGCGCTATCAAACTATATCTATCCCAAATCCACTAAGTCCAGCGTATTCTTTCGGGCTGGAATTTGACAGAATTTTGATTTTTTTAATCCCAAGGTGCGCTAAAATCTGCGCTCCGATACCATAGCTTTTAAAATCGCCCTTGTGCGAAGCCGAATTTAGCGCCACAATCACACCACCGCTCGTGCTTAAAATTTCTAAATTTTGCATAAAATCATCATAATTTTCATCTTGCATAAATTCTAAATCGGTTGAAATTTTATGAAATTTTACATTGCAAATTTCGCCAATTTCGCCGAAAATAAAGACTTTGTGAGCGTTGTCATCGTGGTCTGTGATTTCGCAAACTTTGCACGATTTACCGCAAATTTTGCCCTCGCTAAACTCGCCAAATTTAACCAAAGTTTCGTGTTTTAATCTGTATTCGACGATTTGGGCGATTGAAATCATATTTATGCCAAATTTTTCGCAGAATTTCTCCAAATCATCGCGCCTTGCCATTGTGCCGTCTTCTTTTACAATCTCGCAAATCACCGCACTTGGCGCGATTCCAGCGAGCTTGCACAAATCCACAGAGCCCTCGGTGTGGCCTGTGCGCACGAGCACTCCGCCTTTTTTAGCGATGAGCGGATTTATGTGGCCAGGGCGCACGAAGTCGCTTGGGGTGGAGTTTGGGCGCGCCATAAGCTCGATTGTCATATTTCGCTCATACGCACTAACGCCCGTGGTTGCGTCTTTTGCGTCGATTGTGATAGTAAAGGCTGTCTCGTGCGAGGATGTGTTTTTATCGACCATTAGGGGCAAATCTAGCCTTTTGGCGATTTCCTCGTCCAGTGCGACGCAAACCACGCCACGAGCGTGCGTGATAGCGAAATTTACCTTCTCTGCGCTCGTAAAAGTCGCAGGGAAAATCAAATCGCCCTCATTTTCGCGATCAACATCATCGACCATGACAATCATCTTGCCATTTTTCATATCTTGTATAGCTTGTTCTACACTTACCATTTTTAATCCTTATTCAAATTTTCAAATCCAGCTTTTATCTTTTCATAAAGCGGGGCGAAGCTGACGCCATTTACGCGCACATTTGCGATAGTTGTTATAAAATTCGTATCTCTCTCCCAGCGCGGAACTAGATGATAATGCACATGCTCGGCTATCCCAGCCCCAGCAGCGGAGCCTAGATTCATACCGATATTCACCCCCTTTGCGCCAAGAGCGGTTTTTAGCACTCGCACGCCCTTTTGGACATATTCGCTCATCTCCAACCACGCTTCTAGCGGTAAATTCTCGATATTATCAGTATGCTCGTAAGGAATCACCATAAAAGCCCCAGGATTGTATGGATATAAATTCATAAGCCCGAAGCAAAATTTAGCGCGAAATACCACGCCTACGCACTCTGTTCCTTCTTTGGCTTTCGCGGCTGCGCAAAATGGGCAACCGCTGCGTTTTTCGGTGAAATAATCACTTCTCCACGGCGCGCAAATATAATCCATATTTTCCCCCCTATTTTTCGCCAAATTTCACTGCTCTAAGCGCCGCGCCGACATCATCTTGACGCATAAAACTCTCGCCGATTAAAAACGCATCGACCCCGCGTGCGCTTAATTCGAGTAGCTGTTCGTGCGAGCCTAGCCCACTTTCAGCCACTATGATTTTGCCATTTGGGATAAGCGGGATTAAATTTGCCGATAAGCTCAAATCAACCTCGAAAGTCTGCAAATTTCGATGATTTATGCCGATTATATCAGCCCCTGCAAAAATCGCCTTTTTTAAATCATCTTTATCGTGAATTTCAAAAAGCGCTTCAAGCCCCAAATGCCTAGCAAATTCCAAAAGTCTTTTAAGCTCTTTTTGCTCCAAAGCCTTTGCGATTAATAGCACAAAATCCGCCCCATACACGAGCGCTTCTAGGATTTGATACTCATCGATTATAAAATCTTTGCGCAAAATCGGCGTGTTTGTGTAGCGCCTGATTTGCGAAATGTAGCTAATATCGCCCTTAAAATAGTGCGGCTCAGTCAAAATAGAAAATGCGCTCGCGCCTGATTTTTCATACTCCATAGCGATTTTAAGCGGATCAAAATCCTCTCTGATGACGCCCTTGCTAGGGCTTGCTTTTTTCACCTCAGCGATTATGCGGAGTGGATTATCCGGGGTGCTTTTTAGCGCGTTTTTTGCGTCGCGCGGTATCATGGGATTAGCACTTAGCGTGCGACCAAGCATATCAAAGCTAAATTTTTCTTTGCGCCTAGCCAAATCCTTGCGCGTTTTTTCTAAAATTTCATCTAAAATCATTTTTGCGCCTTTATTCCGCCTGCGATTTCGCCTATTTTTTGGATATTTTTGTCTATCACGCATCTCTCTATCGCGCTTACATGCCCCTTGCCCTCGTCGCTGGTGTAAAACTCATCGTCTTTTATCTTATCCATCCACTCTTTGGCTTTTTCGCACTCGCCAAGCTTGTAAAACCCCCATGCTAGCGAGTCTATATAATAAACCGAATTTGGCTCGTCTTTTAGGGCGCGCTCGACATAATCAATGCCCTTTTTGATATCCAAATCATGATCGATTAAAATATATCCGTAGTAATTCAAATGCACCGGATCTTTTAGCTTGCTAGCTATGTTTTCAAATTTCGCCACGACTTCGTTGATCTGAGCGGCTGTTTTTTTATCGCCAAAAGATTCATACAGATAAATCGCCTCGTTCGCCAAATAATCGTAATTTTCGGTTTTCAAAAACTCCTCGCGCGCTAATCTCATAGCTGTGGCGAAGTCCTTTTTCTGGGCGTAAGCGTCCATTATGAGATCTTTTTTATAATCGTATTTTTGCAAAATTTCGATGATTTTATCAAATTCCTTCATATAATAATAAATCCCAATCATATCGTCTAGGAATTTTGTATTTTTTTTGCTCTCATACAGCGCCTCATCGAGTTTGGCGACCTCGAAGTATTTTTTTTGCATACGATACACATCGGCCAAAACCTCGCACACCATACCGCTAGCGCACCCGTAAATTCGCCTATGCGTCTCCATGATACGCACCGCAGCGTCGCTACTATCAAGCCTATTTAAAAGAACATCGCTAAGGCGGATTAAATTTTCCTCTGATTTTTCCAGCTCGTAGGCCTTTTCGAAATACTGCTTGGCTAGGGCGAAATTATCCATAGCATAATATGTCGCGCCCAAAATCGAATAATTTCTCGAATTTACCTCTAAATTTGCTAAATGAAGCGCGGTAGTGTTGGCTTTGAGTATCTCTCCCTGCCCCATATAATACCCCACTTTTACGCGCAAATACTCGCTATCATCAGCCAAAATTTTATCGCCCAAAGCTAGGTAGCGCGCCGTTGCTTTGCTATCTTTTAAGAAAAACGCAAGCTTTAAGGCTTCTAGCAAATACACCTGCGAATTTGTCTTTAAAAAGGCCTTTTCGTAAAGCTTCATCGCGCTTTGCGGATCTTTATTGGCTAGTTCTAGCGCAGTTAGTAGATCGAAATTTAGCTCAGCCTCATCGTAAGCCTTCATCGCCTCTTTTAGCTTTTGCGGTGTAGTGGCCTTTTGCGCTACATTTTCGCTAGCGTTTTGCTCGGGTACCGGCGCAGTATTTGTGATAACCGAGCTTTTATTCATATCTTTTATCGCGTCGCTTTTGGTTTCACTAGCGCCCAAATTTAGGGCACCAAGAGCCAAAAAAGCGGTTAAAATTTTACCCCAATACATTCTTTCTCCAATTCATCTTTATGCTCTTTGAAATATTCCCAAAATGGAAAGGTTCGACACTGATTTGGTCTGTATTCATAAATCCCGCAGTTTCGGTGCTTTTCGTCGAAAAACACACACGCCATACCGTCAAGGTATGGTTTTTCTTTTATGCTAAATTTATTCCCAACGCGCTGCAAAAATACGCGGATAAAATTTGCCTTATCTATCCCCATAAATTCGCTGAGTTTCTCGATTTCTGCGTCATTTATCCAAATATATCCGCTCTCGCCCGTGCAACACTTGCCGCCGCAGCTTTCGCAGGCGCTACTATCGAAGGTATAGTCAAACTCACTCAATATCGACACTTTCTAAATCAGCTTTTTCATAAATTTTAGCCGTTATTTTACTTTTTTCACCATTAAGAAATGTATAAATCGGCGCACAAATTTCACAAAGTGAGCGCGAACTTTTTTGCGCCAAAAAAAGCGCGAGTTTGGCGGGCTTGTTTTCGTTAGGATAGATGAAAGCAAGCTTTGTCAAATTTAGCTTGTAATTTTGCAAAATTTCGCAAATTTGCGCGATTTTGCCCGCCTCGTAGCAAAAAATCAGCGCGCCTTTTGGCTTTAAATGAGTGTTGCTAACACGCACGAAATCGCTAAGGCTTAGGCTTGTGGCACTTTTGCTTAGCGCGATGTGCGAATTTTGGCTGGTTAGGATTTTTTCCCTATAAAATGGCGGATTTGAAACGATTAAATCAAATCTTTGCTCGCTTTTAAAATTTGCGAAATTGTCGTGTAAAATTTGAGCTTGCAATGAATTTTGCTCGCAATTTTTACGCAAAATTTCTAAATTTTGCTCTTGGATTTCAAGCAAGCTTAAATCTAAATTTGGAAAATCCCGCTTCAACATCAGCCCCAAAATCCCGCATCCTGCCCCAACATCTAAAATTTTAAGAGAATTTGTGGCGCGAGAGTTAAGCCAGTTTTCGCAGATAAAATTCCATAAAAAAATGGTATCGCTAGTGTAGCGATACCCACTTTTTAGCTGGAAAAGTCTCATAAATGCAGATTTTCTACGATTGTGTGAGCGTGGTTGAAGGCTACGACGATCGAACCGCCGTTTCTAGTGATCAAATCTCCACCCACAAAAAGCCCTTTTGTGGCTGTTTCGCACCTCTCATCGACGCTTGGCACGCCGTTTTCGTCGAATTCTACGCCACATTTTTTAAGGAAATCCACAGGGCTCGTGCCACCGATTGCATAGATTATGCGATCATAAACTAACTCCATGCCGTTTGTGAATTTCACTAGCACCTTGCCACTTTCGTTTTCTAGCGCTTCGATATCAAGGCCAAGGCGCAGGATAATGTCGCCGTTTCTGGCCTCTTTTTTGATATCTTCTTCGTTGATTTCATTTAGCCTTGTAAAGCTCTCTTTGCGGTAGCATAGGGTAACGGTGTTTGTTTTGCATAGCGAGAGTGCGTATTCAGCGGCTGAGTTGCCACCGCCCACGACTAGGACTTTTTCATTGACGCTACATTTATCGAGGTTGAAATTTACCCTTTGTGTGATTGAAGGCGGGATTTTGTAGCTTGGTTTGTTTGGTTTGCCCATACGGCCGATTGAGATGATGACATTGCGCGCTACAAAGCCAGCTGAGGCTGTGGTTATACAAAATAGCCCGCCTTCTTTTTTCTCGACCTTTTCGACCTCGCTGTTGAAGTAAATATCGATATCGCCATGATCTAGCAAGCTATCGAAATAATCTAGCACGCTCTCTTTCGTGCCAGTCTCGAAGCTAATCGTGCCTTTTGTTTCGCTATCCATGCCCTTGTATTCTTTATCTACGCGTTTTTTATCTTTGTAAAATTGTCTGATTGTTTGAGAGTGATTATCGCCTTTTTCTAGCAAAAGCACCTTGGCTACGCCTTTTCTTTTGGCCTCGACCACGGCCGCGATTCCGCAAGGACCGCCACCGATGACAACTACATCATAAACATTTATCATTTTTTTCCTTTGTGTTAAATTTTACAACCTTTGATTATAATCAAAATTTATTTATAAATGGTAAAAATTATTAAAATTTTAAAGATTTAATTAGTCTGTTTTATTTTTACCCAAAACTTAGCCCAAAAATGGTAAATTTAGAAAAAATTTAAAGGAAAATAATGATTTTAGCCATTGAAAGTAGCTGTGATGACAGCTCGATTGCTGTGTTAAACAGCTCGAATTTCGCATTAGAGTTTTACGAAAAAATCTCCCAAGAACTCGAACACTCCAAATACGGCGGTGTCGTGCCAGAACTCGCCGCTAGGCTTCATACGCAGGCCCTTCCTAGCATTTTAGAGCGCGCAAAGCCCTTTTTTGGCTCTCTTAAAGCCGTCGCCGTAACGCACGCACCGGGCCTTAGCGTGAGTTTGATAGGGGGCGTGAATATGGCAAAAACGCTTAGCCTTGCGCTAAATTTGCCACTAATTGGCGTAAATCACCTAATCGGGCATATTTATTCGCTATTTTTGGACAAAGAAGCAGAATTTCCGCTTGGAGTTTTGCTGGTAAGTGGCGGGCACACGATGATTCTTGATATTGACGCCAGAGGCGCAATCAGCGTGCTTGCAAGCACCAGCGATGATAGCTTTGGTGAGACATTTGACAAATGCGCCAAAATGCTAGGACTTGGCTATCCGGGTGGTGCGATAATCGAAAATTTAGCCAAAAATGGCAAGCCAAAATTTAGCTTTCCAGTGCCTTTAAAGGGCGATAAACGCCTACAATACAGCTTCTCAGGCCTTAAAAATGCAGTTCGAGTGCAAATCGAAAAACTATCCCAAAATGGCGAACTAGCGGGACAAGATAAGTGCGATATCGCCTACGCCTTTCAAAAAAGTGCTTGCGAGCATATCATGGATAAACTCTCTCGGGTTTTTAATGAGCGCAAATTTAGGCGTTTTGGCGTCGTGGGTGGGGCTAGTGCGAATACGCATTTGAGGCAAAATTTGGCAAATTTAGGCGACGCGCACGAGTGCGAACTTTTATTTGCGCCACTGAAATTTTGCTCGGATAATGCTGCGATGATAGCGCGCGCAGGTTTGGAGAAATACCGCAAACAAAGCTTTATCGCACCGCAAAATTTGCAAATTATCCCAAGCCTAAATTTAAACTCCGCATTTGAGTAAAAATTAAATTTTAAAAATCGTTCAATCCTAAATTTAAGTAGAATTTTGCTCTAAATTTTACTGGATTGCTTCACTTTGCTCGCAATGACAGCAAATTTAGCGCAAGGAATTTTAAATTTCGATTTCATACTCGATTGGATCTTTTACGCCAGCTTTTGCAAAGCCATTTAGACGCAATTGACAGCTATCGCACACGCCACAAGCCTTGTGCGAGTTTGTGTAACAGCTCCAAGTAAGCCCCAAATTTACGCCGTTTTCAAGCGCACGCGCCACAATCTCACCCTTGTTTAAATGCACCAAAGGCGTTTTAATCTCCACGCTAAAATTTGGCGAAGTGCCCGCATTTATCGCGCTTTGCATTTTTGCAATAAATTCTGCGCTACAATCAGGATATCCGCTACTATCCTCCTGCACCACGCCGATGAAAATCGCCTCACACCCCTCACGCTCAGCAAGCGCGCCCGCGATACTCAAAAACACGCCGTTTCGAAACGGCACATAGGTGTTTGGGATCTCGTTTTTGTCGATGTTTGCGCCCTTTCGCACACTAAGGCTCGTATCAGTTAGCGAGTTTGCGCCGATTTGTGCGATAAATCTAGCATCCAGCGTGTATCGCCTCTGTGCGCCTAAATCATCGCAAATTCTCTCGAAACACTCGCGCTCTTTATCTTGCGTGCGCTGAGCATAATCAAAATGCACTCCAATGACCTCATAGCCTGAATTTTTAGCGATATACGCGCAAGTCGCGCTATCCATACCGCCACTGATGATACATAAAGCTTTTTTCAAATTTAATCCTTTTTTGGTAGAATTATAGGCAAATTTTGATTTAAAGGGCTTGAAATTGATACTTTGTGAAGAAAATTACCCAAAAATTTTGGACGAAATTTTAACTACGCTTAGCGCGGGTGCGGTCGAACTAGTCTTCGTGCGAAGCGAGGAAATGCGCGAAATCAACAAAAGCGCGCGGGGGGTCGATAAAACCACCGATGTGCTTAGTTTTCCGCTCGAAATTGTGCCAGGTGGTGCGAATACTGCCCCGATAGGCTCTGTTGTGATAAATTTGGATTTAGTAGAGCAAAAAGCGTTAGAATTTTCGCACTCAAATAGCGATGAAATCGCGCTTTTATTTACGCACGGACTGCTTCATATCTTAGGCTTTGATCACGAAATCGATAACGGGCAAATGCGCGAAAAAGAGTGCGAAATCATCGCTAAATTTAACCTTCCAAAAAGCCTAATCGTGCGCACAGATGAAATTTAAGAAAAATTAATCGGATCCATATCGATCTCAACGGGCAAATGCGCTAAAAGTGCGCCAGCCTTTAAAAGTGGTGTGTGCGTGGCGGCACGAAGCAGTATTTCGTAGCGAAATTTGCCCGCAATCAGCGCAATTCCAGCTTTGCCGTGCCCTATGATTTGCAAACCATTTAGTTTTTTGGCTTTTAGCGCGCTGTGTAAAATTTCAAGCCCGCTAGCGCAAATTTTAGCCGCCTCTACCTCGTTTTTATGTGAGATTAAAACGCGCAAAAGCCTAGTGTATGGCGGATATAGCGGATCTCGATCCTCGCTTTCTTCTTCTAAAAACGCGTCATAATCCTGCAAAAAATCCTCGAAAAACGCCCTTTGCAGAGTCTGTATCACGACCCTGCCTTCGCCCTTCCTGCCGGCTCTACCTGCTACTTGCATGCCAAGGGCTAGGGTCTTTTCGCGCGCCCTAAAATCAGGGTAGTTCAAATGCTCATCAATCCCCATAATCACCGCCAAATCCACGCCATGGTAATCATGCCCCTTGCTAAGCATTTGCGTGCCTACCAAAATGTCGATTTTATGGGCGTTAAAGTCGTTTAGTAGGGTTTCTAGCTTTCTTTGGGTTGTAATCTCATCGCGGTCAAATTTAGCGATTTTTGCCTCAGGGAAATTTGCTTTTAGCTCCTTTAAAAGCTCGCTAGTGCCCATTTTTTTGGCCTCGCTTACGCTTTTGCCACATTTAGCGCAAGGCTGTTTGTAAAATGCGCTGTATCCGCAATAATGGCATTTTAGCGCCTTTTCCTTTTCGTGATAGCTCATACCCACCGAGCAAAACGGGCATTTGATAATCTCGCCACAACTCTTGCAAACCATATATTTGAAATTTGCGCGTGTGGGCAAAAACACCACTATTTGGCGATTTGCGCCTAGACTTGCGCTGATTTCTTTTTTTATTTTTGGCGTGAGGGAAGTTTCGCTCTCGTCGTAAATGTAGCGTTTGTGCGTGGCGTGATAGGTGCCTTTGAGCCTGAAATTTGGCTGTTTCGCAAAGCTCGTAAGAGAGGGCGTGGCTGAGCCAAGCACGGTTTTAACGCCACATTTGTGCGCGGCGAAAATCGCGAGATCTCGGGCATTTATGCGTGGAGCGGAGGCTGATTTGTAGCTATCATCGTGCTCCTCATCGACAATGATTGCGCCAAGATTATGAAACGGCAAAAACAGCGCCGAGCGCGCGCCTGCGATAAGGCGAATTTTGCCTGCGAAAAAATCGGCTAAAATTTGGCGTTTTTTAGCGGGGGTGATTTTGGAGTGCCACACGCCAAGAGCCTCGCCGAAATACCCTTGCAAGCGCTTCGTCATTTGCGGTGTGAGCGAGATTTCTGGCATTAAAAATAGTGCTTGTTTGCCAGAGTTTAAAATTTCTGCTATGAGCGAGATATAAACCTCGCTTTTGCCACTTCCCGTATCGCCAAAAATCAGCGAAACGGCATTTTGCTTGGCAAAATTTAGAGCTTTTGTCTGCTCTAGGGTCAAATTTGGCGTTTTTGTGAAATTTGGCTTTTCGCAAGGCGCGCAATTTATGCCCAAATTTGGCTCAAAAACCCCAAATGCCACGCCGATTTCGCAGATATAAAAATGCGAAATAAACTGCGCCAACTCCACCTGAAACGGCGTGAAATTTAGGGGCAAAATTTCGCTGATTTCTTTCGTGCAAAACTCAGGTTTTGGCACTTCGCGCAAAACTACACCGCGTTTTTGGGCGTTTTTTACGGAAATTTGGACTATTTGGTATGGTGAAATTTGTGAATTTGAAAAATAGGTAAGCGGTTTTAGTCTTGCCCCTAAAACCGCGATTTCATAGTAATACAAGCTTATTCTGCTAATGCTTGACAAGTTGGTTTTGAATGATCACAATCAAATGTGCCAGCTTTTATATTTTTAGCTTTATCTGCTACTTGATAATATGTAAAATCTACGCACTTTCCAGCTACACACGCTTCATAAGTTTTATTTCGTGTTTTAACTTTCCAGCCGTTTTTGCCAGTGCTTGCAGTTAAGTCATTTTGCAAAACATTGCCAAACATATCAGAGCCACTGCTGTTTAAATCAGGCCATGCGCTCTTGCCTTTTAATTGCTCTTCGCCTCTTTTTAGCGAAATTCCGCTTCTAATCGAAGCCAAATCGCCTCTCATTTTTGCGACCGTAGCATCATCTCTGGTCATAGCTAGTCTAGGCACAGCAACACCTGCTAAAATGCCAAGCACAACGATAACAAAAATCAACTCAATCATAGTAAATGCGTTTTTCATATTAAATCCTTTGATTTAAAATAGATTTAAGTATAGCTAAAATTAAATTAAGCTAGCTTTAAATTATTTTAAGCTAGCGATTTTTTGCGCAAATTTTACCCTTTGCCCCTGCGAAATTTCAAACTCCAAAAAATCCTTCTCGGCAATCATCACTATCGTAGAGCCAAGCTCGAAATTTCCGATATGTTCGCCCTTTTTAAAGCTCACGCCCTCGCCATAATCGAATTTATTATAATCAAAATTCAAAATTTCCCTAGCCTTAGCGTTAGTTTGAATCCTGCTATCAAAGTCAAATTTCATCTTACCTACATTTAGCGCCCCTACAAAAACCAGCCACAAAAGCCCGCCATTGCTCATTTTACAGAGCAAAACCACGCGCTCATTTTTAGCATAGAGATTTGGCACTTTTAGCAGATATTTTTTTGCCACGCTGTGAAGTTCGCCCGGGATATATAGCGCGCCAATGACGCTAAGATCGCATGGAGCGTGATAGTGATGATAGTCTTTTGGACTTAGATAGATATTTGTGTATGTCAAATCCGCCGACATTTTAAAATCTCTGGAAGTTTTCATATCATCTAAATTTAGCAAACTAATAAAAATTTCGGAATTTTGCTTTTGCAAATCCCCAGCCCAAGATTTAAGCCCCAAAAGCTCCCAAATATCGTATTTATGCCCCTTTATGCTAAACGCGCTAAAATCACTCGTGCGTCCGCACTCAAAAATCACCCCATCGCTCGGGCTCAAAAACGCGCTAGGCTCGGCGCAAATTTCACGCTCCCTCACCAAACGCCTCGTAAATAGCGCATTTAGGCTATCGTAATCACCTGCGCCTAAAAATTCGCTCATATCAATCTCAAAAGCGTCGATATATTTTTGATTTATAAACTTCTGCACAGGGCGCGGAAATTTTACCCCAGCCACAGCCCCAAAACAGCGTGAAATTAGCTTTTTCATCACTCTCTCCTTAGTCTTAGTAGCGCGATTTCTGCGTCGGCAAAAATCCTCATCGGAGGCCCCCAAAATCCAACCCCACTGCTCACATAAATTTGCTTCGCTCCGTCATTATATAGCCCATGGACATATTTTTGATCGAGTGCTACAAGCAGGCTAAATGGGAAAATTTGCCCGCCGTGCGTGTGCCCGCAAATACACAAATCCACCTCATCTTTTACATGTAAATTTATAAATTTTGGCTGATGAGCGAGCAAAATTTTAGGTTTATTTGGATCTGCCATTTTTAGGGCTGCCCTGAAATTCGGCTCTAATTCATTAAATCTCACACCGCTTAAATCGTGCGTGCCAAGCAGATTTACCCCCATAAACTCCACGCTCTCGTTTTGCAAAACCCTCACGCCCTCGCGCTCCAAAGCTTCGATTAGCCCCTTTGCGCCTCTGTAATACTCGTGATTTCCTGTCACAAAAAACACAGGCTTTTTTAGTTCGCGCAAAGGCTCTAAAATATCGCCAAGCTCGTGAGAACGCAAATCAAACATATCGCCCACGATACACACAGCATCGTGGTTAGTGGCGTTTATTTGCGCCACTATGACTTCTAAAAAATCTTTTTTTAAAAACTCGCCCAAGTGTATGTCGCTCACCACGGCTAAATTTAAATTTTGGCTCAAATTTTTGATTTTTATATCCACTTCATTTATTTTTGGAATTTTAAGCGCATTGTAAAAGCCCTTAAAAAGGTAGCTAAACGCCATTATTACAAAGGTTACATCTACGCAAATTTTAATAAATTTGCGCCTGCTCTCGCTAAATTTGGCAAATTTTGCGCTCACATTTAAAATATCATAGGCTAGGCACAAAAAGAAAAGCGAAAAGCTGCTAGCCACGCAAACGACGCAAATTTTGTATAAAATTTCATCTTTTAGCGCGCCAGCAAAAACACTTCTAGTAAAAAACATACCCTCGAAAATCACCAAAAATAGGCAAAAAACTATCAAAAACGGCTTTATTTTTTTGAATTTATCGTAAATTTCAAATCTAGCTGAGATTGATTTGTAAATGTATAAATTCAAAAAAACAAAGAGCGTCGTGGCTACAATCGGAAAAATATATGGGATTTTCACTCTTACTCCAAATCAGATAAATTTTTCTAATTTTTCTCTATCAAAGCCCGAAATTTCGCCGTCTTTATCGACCAAAAGCGCGCCAGATTTTTTAAATTTCGTAATCGTGCGAGAAAATGTCTCTGGGGTGATATTTGAAATTTTGGCGATTTTAATGTGTTTTGAGCTGGTAAAAATATCAAAATTTTCGATGATAAACTTTGATATTTTTGCCTCGCTAGGTAGCACGACGCTGTTTTCAAACGCAAATTCTAGTGCCCTAAGCTTCGCCGAAATTGATTTTATAATGCTAATGCAAATCTCAGGCTCACTCAAAAACTCTTCGACAAATTTTTCATAATCTATTTTTAAAACCTCGCCACCGCTAGCAAAGCGCGCGCTGGCTGGATAGGGGATATTTTCGAAATTTACAGCCTCAGCCACGAAAGACATCGGGCGGATTTCGTGGATATAGATTTCCTTGCCACTAGGGGCTGTTTTGTAAATCTCGATTGTGCCTTTAAGCAAGATGATTAAATGAGAGCTTGTATCGCCCTCATAAAATAAAATTTCTCCCTTTTTAAAAGCCTTTTTGCTACTAATCTGCGCTAATCGCTCGATTTTGGCCTCATCAAGCCCCTTAAAAAAAGGGATAAATTTCAAAATTTCCATATTATTTTTTTAGTAAATCCCTGATTTCGCTTAGAAGTTTGATATCTTCACTTGGCTCAGCTGGGGCCTCGGGCTCGGCTGGTTTTTCTTTTTTAAGCTTGTTAATCGCCTTAATCGCGCAAAAAATACAAAATGCGATAATGATAAAATCAACCGCTGTTTGGATAAACGAGCCGTAATTTATCGTCACGGCTGGTGTTTCACCCACAGCCTCTTTTAAAACGATTTTTAAATCGGTAAAATTCATACCACCTGTGATAACTCCGACGATTGGCATAATGACATCGCCTACTAGTGAAGTTACGATCTTGCCAAAGGCTCCACCGATGACCACACCCACTGCCATATCGATGACATTGCCTTTCATTGCGAATTCTTTGAATTCTTGAATAAAGCTCATTAAAAGCCTCCTTTGGGAAATAAAAGGATAGATAATAACCTAATTTTGCTTACTTTTTGCTTTTTATTAGGTAGAAAAAAGTATAATGGCAAATTTTGAAATTTAATAAAGAAAAGGAAAATTTATGTATAGATTTGCGCCATCACCCACAGGCGATATGCACATTGGAAATTTACGCGCCGCGATTTTTAACTATATCCGCTCGCTTCAAGATAAAAGTGGATTTATTTTGCGTATCGAGGATACCGATACTGCCCGCAATATCGAGGGCAAAGACAAAGATATAATGGAAATTTTAACCCTTTTTGGTATCAAATGGCAAACGCTATATTATCAAAGCAAAAATTTAAAATTTCACCAAGAATTCGCCGCTAAGCTTCTGCAAGAGGGTAAGGCGTTTTGCTGCTTTTGTAGCGAAGAAGAGCTTGCTGCCAAAAAAGAAAAAGCCAAAGAAAAAGGCGTAGCGTATCGCTATGACGGGACTTGTGAGCATTTAAGTGACGCTGAGGTCATAGACAATCCAAAGCCATTTACAATTAGACTTAAAAAACCAACCAGAGTTTTGAAATTCACAGACGCTATCAAAGGCGAGATTAGCTTCGAACCAGAAAATATCGATAGTTTCGTCATTATGCGCGCGGATAAAACCCCGACATATAATTTTGCGTGCGCCACTGATGATATGTTAGAGGGTGTAACATTTGTGATCAGGGGCGAGGATCATGTCAGCAACACCCCGAAACAAAACTGGATTAGGGAGTGTTTGGGATACACAGACGAGATTTCATACGCGCATTTGCCGATTATTTTGGGGCCTGATGGCAAGAAAATGTCCAAACGCGACGACGCAAGTAGCGTAAAATGGATGCTAGATACTGGATTTTTGCCTGAGGCGATTGCGAATTATTTGGTTTTGCTTGGAAATAAAACCCCGTGCGAGGTTTTTAGTATCGAAGAAGCGGTGGAGTTTTTCGATATCGCTAAAATTTCAAAGGCTCCGGCGAAATTTGACATCGACAAGCTTGCATTTATCAACCGCGAACATATCAAAAGGGCAAGCGCTAAGCGCATTTGCGAGCTTTTTGGCGTAGATGAGAGCAAGGTAGAGTTAGTGAAATTTTACACCCAAGAATCCAGCCTAATCCCAGAAATCAAAGCAAAAATAAGCGCAATTTTTAGCCAAAAAGAAATTCCAAGCGAATTTAGCCAAAACGCTGAAATTTTGCGAAATGAAATTTTAAATTTAGCCCAAATTCCAGCCGAATTTAACGAGTTAAAAACAATCCTTATGGAAAAAACCGCTCTCAAAGGTAAGGCGTTTTTTATGCCACTTAGATTGCTTCTTACAGGCGCGCATCACGGACCAGAACTAAATGAACTTTACCCGCTCATAAAATCATCAATCAAGGAAATCCTAAATGCTAGCAAATAGCCTAATTTACGGCGTTTTAATCACTCTGCACTACGCCATACAAGCCTACATTTTGCTTGTATTTGTCGCGTGTGTGCTTAGCTTCATACGCCCAAATCCGTTTAATAAATTTGTCCAAGCGATTTATAAGCTTACAACCCCGGCTTTCAAGCTCGTGCGCAGGTATATCCCAACCACGCTTGGCGGGTTTGATTTCGCCCCGCTTGTGATTTTAATCGGCCTTAGCGTGATTGATAATGCGATAATTTATGCCTTACAAAGGAGTGTTTTTTGAAAATTTTATTTAAATTTAGCCTAGCGGTGGCACTTTGCGCGAGTTTTGCCGCAGCAAATGTCAAAAGCTACGAAGAGATAAAAAACGAGCCAAAATCTTTGGCGAAAGATTATTATATTTACCGCCTAGCCACAGAAACCAAATACGACAAAAACGAGCTAAAAGCCCTTAGAAAGGCTGGAATTTACCGTTATCGTGGCAAGATAAAAAAGGAACTTGATAAAATTTTAGGCGCGTTTAAAGCTCTGCCAAAGCCAGATAAGTGCGCAGGGGTAACGAGCGCGAATATACTAGACGCAAATTTAACCTGCCAAAAGGCTAGAAGTTATCCAGCATTTGTGGCAAAGCTAAGCCCCAAAACTCGCTCGGCGTTAATTAGCAAATTTGAAAATAGTGGAAATTTGGGCGCGATGAGTGCGATAAATTTGCTAAAAGGCTTTAATTCAGGCTCGCCGGCGCAGTATTTTAAAGAGAGCGGTAATGCGCAAAATTATTTTTCATACTACCAATTTAAGGGCGACGAGAGCTTACTAAACATAAACGCAAGCCCCGCTTTTATCACAGATATGGCGCAACTCTCTGGCTTTAAAACGGTCGTAGAAGATGCTGTAATCAAGCGCAAATATCCAAATTTGCGCCAATCCATGCTAGGAATTAATCCGCAAAAAGTGGATAAAGAAATCGCGTTTTTGCTCGGCGTAAATGCCGTAACTTATGGCGATGAGGCGCAGGCTTTGGCGTATTTTAGGCGCGCAGCAGCTACGATAGAGAGCGTGCATAACTCGCACAATGCGAAATTTTGGGTATATTTGCTAAGCAAAGACGAAAATATCTTGCGCGAGCTTGCCAAAAGCAACTATTATAGCCTCTATTCGCTCTACGCAAAGGAAATTTTGGGCGATAAAAGCCTAAATATCATAAATCCAACCCCAGCGCGCGATAAAATTTCAAACTATGATATCAAAAACCCATTTAACTGGGTTCGTACCAAGGCCAAAGCCGATAAAATGGGCAAAGCAGAGCTTTTGGAGTTTGCGAAGAAATTCGACACAAAAGAGAGTCTTGGCGAGTGGGCGTATATAATGAATAAGGCTAATGGCGGGCGCGATAACTATTATCTAACGCCATTTATGGAGCATATCGGCACTACTGATTTGCACCGCCAAGCGCTGATTTTAGCCCTTGGCCGCCAAGAATCACGCTTTATCCCAAGCGCCGTTTCGACCTCGTATGCGCTTGGTATGATGCAGTTTATGCCATTTGTGGCAAACGATATCGCCAAAAAGCAGGTTAGTATCGAGGGCTGGGATCAAGATATGATGTTTGATCCAAAAATCGCCTATAAATTCGCCAATATCCATATCGACACACTCGAAACCAAGCTACTTAGCCCCGTTTTTATCGCATACGCATACAATGGCGGACTTGGATTTACGAGCAAGCTTTTAAAACGCGCAGATTTGTTTAAGAGGGGAAAATACGAGCCGTTTTTGTCAATGGAGCTAGTAACATTTGCTGAGAGCAGGGATTATGGCAAAAAGGTTTTGGCAAATTATGTGATTTACTCGCATATTTTAAACCCAAATTCAAAAGTAAGCGTGCGTGAGGAGCTAGATAAGCTCTTAATCCCAAGCAAGAGTGATAAAATTCGCTAAATTTAACCAAATTTAGCGGATTTATTAAAATTCAAAATTTGGCGAAATTTTAAATTTCGCCAAATTCACTAACTTTCCAATCCGCTTTTGCACGCTTCTAGCGAACCGCTTTTAAAGCCTTTGTAAAACCACTCTTTTCTTTGTGCGCCACTTCCATGCGTGAAAGAATCCGGCACCACATACCCACGCGCCTTTTTTTGCAAGGTATCATCGCCTATCATCGTAGCGGCATTTAGCGCCTCTTCCAAGTCGCCATCTTCTAAAATTTTGTATTGATGATGTCCCCAAATACCCGCCAAACAATCGGCTTGAAGCTCCACTCTAACCTGAATCGCGTTTGCCCCAGCTTCGTTTGTTCTGGCCTTTAATTTATCGGCGTTAGATAAAATTCCTAGCAGGTTTTGCACATGGTGTCCCACTTCGTGCGCGATGACATAGCCTTGCGCGAAATCGCCCGCTGCGTGATGTTTTTTCGCCAAATCAGAGAAAAAATCCGTATCCAAATAAATCCTAGTATCAGCCGGGCAGTAAAACGGCCCAACTTGCGAGCTAGCATACCCGCACCCACTTCTTGTCGCGCCGTGGAATAAAAGTAGTCTTGGCTCAGAGTATTTCGCGCCGTATTTCGCAAAAATCGCGCCCCAAACATCTTCGGTTTGCCTTAGCACGGTAGAAACAAAATCCTTGGCTTCCTGCGCTGCTTCGTTGTTTTCGAATTTACTAGCCGCAGCTCCACCGCCAGCAGAGGTGAAATTTAGCAAATTTAGCGGATTATAACCCATAAACGCCGCCACCACGCCAAGGGCTAGGACGATTCTGCCAAATTTCGTTTTTACCAAAAATTTCACCACAGGAATCAAAAGCGCGAGATTTACTCCGCCTCCGCCACCACCGCTACTAGCTCTCATATCGTCGATATTTGAGCTTTTATTTCCGCCACGCCATTTCATTTTTTATCCTTCAAATTTGAATTTCTGAAATTTTATCACAAATTTTATTTCTAGCAAAATTTGCGCCCGCTCTAATCATCGAGTTTGAGCTTAGGGTGCCAATACATCGACTTTGAAACCTTGCGAAATTTCACGCTCGCATTTAGGTCGTTTGAGGTCGTAAAGCTAAGCACGAGATCATCTTTTTGCGTTTTTGGCGCGCTGATTTTGTAGCGATTAGACCACGCGATTTTAAAAACCTCTTTGCTAGCTAGCGGGCTCTCATCGGCAATTAGCTCCACGCTGACATTTTCGTCGCTTCCATTTACGCGCACATTTTTAATCTCGATCTCTTTTGGATACGAGGTTAGCAAGAAAAACTCATCTTCTCTTTCGTTGCGAATCTCAGGCATTGTGGGGTTTAGATAGGTCGCCACGCCCAGGTATCTATCGCCCTCTTTGACGCTTTCGAATTTTTGCGTATATGCCATAAACTCGTTTTTGACCGGGTCATGAGGGACTTTTTCTTTGTTAGCACACGAGCAAATTCCTAGCGCAAACAGCCCTAAAATCAGAGTGCGCGCAAATTTTGAAATAGTTAAATTTTGCATTTTTCTTCCTTTAAATTTTGGCGTATATTATCAAATTTTGCTTTTTAAAAGGCTAAATTTGATACAATCATTATTTTTTAAGGGAGATAGATGAAAAGATTAGCCATTGCGTTTTCAGGTCCGTCAAACACTGGCAAAACAACGCTAATTTGCAAGGTAGCGCAAATTTTTATCGAGCAAAATTTAAAGGTCGCTATCGTCAAACACGACCCCAAAGACAAGGCCAAATTTGACACCGAGGGCAAAGATAGCGCAAAATTTAGCGAGGTTGGCGCAGATGTGGCTGTCGTAAGCCCCACTCGCACGACATATTTTTTAAAACAAATGCGCCAAATCGACGAGATTATCGCTGGATTTGGTGATTTTGATATTTTGATTGTGGAGGGTCTAAAAACACTGCCCCTGCCACGAATCAGCCTATTTAGGGACAAAATCGACGAGGCGTATTTGCCGTTTTCGCAAGCCATTGCGACAAATTTGCCAAGAGCGCAAATGGATAAAGCCTGCCCTGTAAATTTCGACATAAACGACGCGCAAAGTATCGCAAAATGGATACTTGATAATGCTAAAAAAGTTTAAAAAGGAGAGAGTATGCAAGAAATCGTAAAAACAATAAAAAAAATCGCCGTTTTAATCAGCGAAGAGCTAAAATACGCTGATTTCGGCTACGCTAGCACACAAAATTCCACCGGCGACACACAGCTTAAACTCGATGTGCTAAGCGATATGATAATCGAGCGCGAATTTCGCGGCGTAGAGTGCGTAAAGGCGCTAATTAGCGAAGAAAAAGAGGAAATGCTAAGCATTAATGAAAACGGCAAATTTATAGTAGCTTACGATCCGCTCGACGGATCTAGCCTAGTAGATGTAAATTTCGCCGTGGGCTCGATTTTTGCGATTTATGAGGGCGAAATTTCACCAAGCTCATTGCGCGGGGCAGTATATAGCGTGTATGGCCCTAGAATCGAGCTTTGCGTATGTTTAGGCGACACTCCGAAGCTATACAGGCTTAGCAGGGACGGCAAATTTGCCTTCGCAAAAGAGCTAGTTTTAAACGAAAAAGGCAAACTAAACGCCACGGGAGCGACGCAAAAAGGTTGGAGCGATACGCACAGAGTGCTCGTAAGAACGCTATTTGACGAGGGTTATCGCCTCAGATACTCAGGTGCCATGGTCAGCGACCTGCACCAAATTTTGCTAAAAGGCGGTGGGCTATTTAGCTACCCAGCCACGAGCGATCACCCAGCAGGCAAGCTTCGCATGGCGTTTGAAGTGTTGCCGTTTGCCTATATCTACGAGCGTGCTGGCGGTGCTACTAGCGACGGAAAAAACAATTCGCTTTTAGAGCTTGAAATTTCAAAAATTCACCAAACCACACCGTGTTTTTTCGGCTCGAAATATGAAATTTCCAAAATGCACGAAATTTATCAAAGCGAAAAATAATGTCAGAAAATAACCAAGAACGCGATATTTTCGAGCAAATTTTAGACAAAAATTTAGCCATTTTGCAAGATTGCCAAGCGCAAAATGGCTTGCAAAGTTGTAGCCAGTGCGAAAAAATCCTAGACTGCCAAACGCGCGATAAGTATGTCAAGGCCGTGTTTGAGAGCATGTCCAAAGGTAGCACTGGCGATTTTGAATTTTAAATTTTATTTCACACTAAAAATTTAAAGGAATTTGATGAACGCCTTTATAAACGGCATTTTAATGGGCTTTGGCGTGAGTGTGCCAATCGGTCCGATTAATGTTTTGATTATGTCTTACGCCCTGCAAAGCTACACAAAAGCCCTTTGCTTGGGGCTTGGCGCGATGAGTGCGGATATGGTTTATCTAGCACTTAGCGCATTTGGGATTTCGCAACTTGCCAAAATTCCGCTTATATTTGCGATTATTTCGGTGTTTGGGGCGTGTTTTTTGCTATACATTGCGTATGGAATTTACAAAAGCGCGCGCAACACACCTGAAATCAAAAGCGTCGAGCTTGGCTCTCACGCCAAAATTTACTCAAAAGGCTTTTTTTTAAATTTGCTAAATCCTTATGTGATTATGTTTTGGCTCAGTGTCTCTGCTAGCGTAAGTAGCGAAAATTTCGCTCTCTCGCTGCTGGGGCTTTTTGTAGCGATTTTATCGTGGATTACGCTTTTTCCGCTTGTGGTTTATAAAAACAGAGCGCGCCTGCCAGATAGCGTGGCTAGAGCGTTTGCTTACATTTCTACGGCGATTTTGGTGTTTTATGCTGCAAAACTTCTTTGGGGAGTGGTGAAAAATTTAATCGCTTAAATTTAAGCGATTAAATTTTGAAGCGGTTATCTATCTGTCTTTAAAATATCGACCAAAACGCCATCAAATTCGTCTTGTTTATACATTTTTATCTCTTTGACGACGCTAGCGTTATCGTCTGTGATGACGCGATTATTTACCAAAGTATCCTCGATGAGTTTGAAAACAAAGGCGTGGTTGCTGATATCTGCCATTTGACTTTTAAAGCCCATAGATAGGCACACAGGGCCCTCTATACGCACGCCACGCAAATCTTTGGCGACATACAAATTCGCGATTGTGCGAACCATTTTTTTCGCCATTTGCGCGTGTTCAGATGAGTTTATGACATCATTTAGTCCGAAATTTTCCATTAAAAGCGGAATTTTCACCCTAGCTAAGATTCCTAATTTTTCGTCACTGCAACTTTTGCGCAAAAACGAAATTCTCACCTTGCACGGGATTTTTGTGTTTTTCTTGCGCACGGCTACTGGCGTGAAATACTGCGCGCTTTTGCTCTGCGACTTAGCAGCAGCAGTTTTCGAGCCCTCGTAAATTTCTTGCAAGGTTTTATTTTTAGACGCTAGGTTAAATTTCGGCTTGCTTTTGACCGATTTTTTTGTAGCACTTTGCAAATCCTGCTCCATGCTAGCCTCGCCAGTGATTCCGGCACTCGTGGCTGGTTTTGCCCCCTCGCGCAAAATAGATAAGAAATTTGCCTTGATTTTTTCGATTTGCTCTGGGCTTAGGCTCATTTTGTCATTGAGGCTCTCTACGCCAAATTGTCTTGGGAGGAAATTTATGATTTTTTTATCTCGCCCTACTATGCGCACGCGCCCTTTTACCGAGTCTTTGAGCGTATATTCGCTACCTTCGATCAACTCTTTTATCAACTCTTTTGGGGTTAATTTTTTGTTTTCACTCATTTTCAAACACCACTTTATTAAATTTATTTATAAAATCCAAAGGATTCACACTCACACCATTTATAGCAATCCCAAAGTGCAAATGTGGCCCACTCACGCGCCCGCTAGCACCGCTTAGCCCTAGCTTATCGCCACCGCCTATTTTATCACCTACTTTTACCAAAATTTTACTTAAATGATAATACTGCGAATACACGCCAGCACCATGGTCTATCACCACGGAACCACCAGCGTAATATCTGTCCTTTGCTATCACGACCACGCCTTCGCCCACGCTATGCACATCTGTGCCCATAGCAGCGCGGTAATCCGTGCCCGAGTGGTAGCTTTTCAGCTCGCCATTAAAGGTGCGCGCATTGCCAAATGCGGATGTAATTTTAGCATTTGAAGGTAATAAAAAAGGTTTTTGTAATAAAATTTTTGGCGTAGTTTTAGCGTAAATTTTGTTTGCTTCGGCTAGTTCGCGCTCTATGCGAGCTTTGGCCTCTTTTGGCGGTTTTACCTTAGACGGAGCGACGGAAAATGCCTCGCTTTTGTAATCGCCTTTGATTAAATTTATAATCTCGGTTGTGGTTTTGCCATCTTGGGTGATTTTGAGTTTGATATCGTTTTTGGCTCTGTAATTTGCAGCGATGATTGCAATTTTTTCATCACTACCCAGTGAATTTACGAGGGGAATTTTTTTGCCATTTGCTAAAATTTCACTCGTGTTTTTGTTAAATTTCAAAACAATTGCTTCACCATTTACTATCGATAAAGCAAAAATTTTAACCGCACATAATGCTAAAATCGCCAAAATTTTCATTATTTTCCCAAAAATTTGTTATTTTTCATCAATTTTTTGTTAAAAATTAGCTAAAAAAAATGAAATTGCTGTTATAATAACTAAATTTCTATTTTAAAAGGATTAAACATATGAAAAAATTTTTATTAATTGCTTCATTTGTAGTTTCTAGTTTTTTGCACGCTGATGTCGTAGCAAATCAAGAAGTCATCGCAGCGACTAATGTTATGAGATCATTTGGCGCATCTAGCGGTTTCCATGTAGATCAAAAATATCTACAAGGCGCAAAAGCAGTAGCAATTCTAACAGATGTCAAACGCCTAGCAGCTGGCGCTTCTATCCAATACGGCGATGGAATTTTTAGCGTAAAAAATGCTGATGGCACATGGAGTGCTCCGATTTTCATCAAATACAAAGGCTTTGGCGTAGGTATCCAAGCAGGATACGAGACAAGCGATGTTGTGCTACTTTTCCACACAACTAAATCTTACCAAGATGTATTCACAGGTGCTGATACACTAGAAGTAAGCGCTGGTGCAGCATTTGGCGGACACGGTGCGAAAGCTGGTCGCGCTACTGATTTACCTGATATTTCAGCATGGATTGCAACCCCAGGCGAGCAAACAGGCTTGTATGCTGGCGTAACAATCGATAGCGGTCGCATCACAATCGATGATCAACTAACAAACGATTATTATGAGAGAATTTACGCTTACGAGGATATTTTAAACGATTCTCCACGCAATACAGAACACACTAAAAACCTAAAAGATGTTCTTTATAAATACCTAACAATGGGCAATGTTGCCTCAGGTAAAAATGTAGGCGCAAATTATGAGTTTGCAAAAATCGAGAAAAAATACGCTGATGGCAAACCAATCGTTTCTGACCGCCCTTACAAAAAAGGCGCAAAAGCAAGCAAAACTCAAACAAAAAAATAATTTCTCAAATTTAGGCTCTCGCTAAGGGAGCCTAAAATTTATCCATTAAATTTATCTATGAAATTTCACACTAAACAACAAATCGTTTAAATTTAATCAAATTTTCGAAAATTCTGCCAAATTTAACCTATTTTTTATATATATATGAATAAAATACAAGTTCGTGTCTCGTTAGCTCAGTTGGTAGAGCATCTGACTCTTAATCAGAGGGCCGCAGGTTCGAAGCCTGCACGGGACACCACCAAATTTTCCTTTGAGCTTTATTTCGTTTCCGATAAAATACAAAAATTTCAATTTTATAGTTGTAATCGTTTTTTGGGTCAGTATTTTGGTAAATACAAAATTTAAAACATAACGAAAATTCCATAAATTTTGGATTTTGCGCATAAAATAAATATCGCAAAAGCAAAAAATCAAACAAAAATTTAAAAAGGCAGGCAATGAATAGAATTTTTATCACAGGCGATACACACGGCGGCTGGCGTGGATTTAGCGGCGAAATGGCACGATTTAAGAAGTTCGAAAAATTCGAAAGTGCGCTTTGCAAAGATGATTTTTTAATCATCGCTGGGGATTTTGGCTTTGTTTGGAATATGTTTCAAAGCGACGCGCGCGAGGAGCAGTGGCTAAAATACTTCAATGAGCGTAAATTTACCACGCTTTTCATCGACGGCAACCATGAAAATTTCGACCGATTAAACGCCTATGAAATCAGCGAATTTGCTGGTGGCAAAGTGCATAAAATCAGCCAGAGCGTGTATCATTTAATGAGGGGGCAAGTCTATGAAATCGCAGGGCGCAAAATTTTCACCATGGGTGGCGCGCTTAGTATCGATAGAGATATGCGAGAGCTTGGGGTTTCGTGGTGGGAGGACGAAATGATAAGCCAGGCTGATATCTGCGAAGCGAACGCAAACCTCGCAAAACACAGCTTTAATGTCGATATCATTATCACGCACACCTGTCCTAGATTTGTCATACCGCGTGTGATAAAACTATCAATGGCGGCGAAAATTGATGATATAAATTCGAAAATTTTGCAGGATTTTTACGACAAAATAGAGTTCAAAAAGTGGTATTTTGGGCATTTTCACGAGGATTTTAAAATCGATGATAAATTTCGGGTGATTTATCAAGAAATCGAAGAAATTCGGCTTTAAATTTAAAAAAAACTTAAATTAATAAAATTTTGTAATTTTTTTATGTTCTAGCACCTTTTTGCGATAAATTATATCTTTTTTTTTTTTAAGAATTTTTATTATTTCGCTTAAATTTTTAAGTAACTTTTTATTTAATAAATTTTAAAATCCATTTACATTTTTTTAAAGGAGAGGAAAATGAAAGTTAAGTTTTTATTACTTAGTTCAGTGGTTGTTGCTAGCTCAGTATTCGCAGCTGACGATTTGGCAAAACTTGCAAAAGATAGTGGCCTACAAGCACTACCTAAAACTGCTGCTGAAATCGCAAAACTTGCAGAGAGTGCAGCACCAGATGCAAAAGATTTCCCAACAACTGACAAAAGAGTTGAACTTGGTAAAAAATTATATTTTGACCCAAGAATTTCAAGAAGTGGAATCATCAGCTGTAATACCTGCCACAACCTAGCAATCGGCGGAACTGACGGCGTTCCAGCTTCAACAGGTCACAAATGGACTCCAAACCCACACCATATCAATGCGCCTACAACACTAAACTCAGTGTTCAACTCAGCGCAATTCTGGGATGGTCGTGCAGCTCACCTAGCTGAGCAAGCAGCAGGTCCAGCAACAGCTGCTCCTGAAATGGCTGCAACTCCTGAGAGCGTAGAAAAACTACTTAACTCAATCCCAGGCTATGTTAAAGAATTCCAAGATGCTTATGGCAAAGATACAAAAATCACTTTCGATCTATTCGCTACAACAGTGGGAATTTTCGAAAGAACACTTGTAACTCCATCAAGATATGATGAGTTCTTAAACGGCGACTCAAAAGCCCTAACTGACGCCGAAAAAGAGGGTCTAAAAACATTTATCGATAAAGGTTGTGTATCTTGCCACAACGGAATCAACCTAGGCGGCACAATGCAACCGTTCGAAGTAGCAGGCAAATACGAATTCGCTAATGTTGGCGATTTCAAAGGCGATGCTAACGGTATGGTTAAAGCACCAGTTCTAAGAAATATCGTAGATACTGCACCATATTTCCACAATGGCGCAATCTGGTCACTAAAAGACGCTGTTAAAGCAATGGGTAGCGTTCAACTTGGTATCGAAATCAGCGATGATGAAGCAAACAAAATCGTTACTTTCTTCAACGCTCTAAGCGGAAAACTACCTGATGCAGCTCTAAAATACCCAGTATTGCCAGCTAGAACAGATGCTACTCCAAAACCAGAGTTAGATTACTAAGGTTTTATAAATTCTCGTCGGACACACAAAGCTTGCCAAATTTGGCAAGCTTTTTTTATGCCCGAATTTTCTCACTAAATTTCACAGCGAAATTCATGGCGAATTTTCACTCGCTCTCGTAAATCATCTGGGTGCCATTAAATTCAGCAAGTGCGCGCGGGAATAGATACTCGCCACGAAAAAACGGCGCGTCAATATAGGTGTAAGCGGGGGTGAAATTTGGATAAATTTGCGCGATTTCATGCTCGATTAGCGTGGTGCAATACAAATTTGGCTCAGTCGATTTTGCCAAAACAAACTCCTCGCCAACGCGCAAATTTAGCGAATTTATCAAATTTCGCTTCTCTTGTGCGCTTAAAAAATTTATCCTTGCTACGCCAAATTTACGCGCACGAGATACAAACTCATCTAGCGAGCTTATCACGACGCTGTTTTGAGCGTATCGCTCATCGCTGATTGCGTGCAGGATTTGTGTCGGCGCAGTATCTATCACTACCCCCACATGCGAATACTTCCACTCGCTCATTTGCGCGATTAGCAAGCTATCAAACTCATCGCCTAGGCGAAAAACCAGATCGCCGGGCGCTAAATTTGGCAAATTTGTTAAATTTTGCAAATTTAGGGTTTGAAATTTTAAGCTTTTATCTTGGAAAAATTGCGGTAAATTTTGGCGGATTTGCGGGATTTGCACCGCCAAAAAAAGCGCAAATCCCAAAAAAATAAAAAACGAAATTTTAAATTTCATAAACTATCGCCATACTACCTTCCAATCGCCTTGATGATTTTTGCGCACCCTGGCGTCAAGTTCTTCGGTAGTGCCGTCGCCAAAGGTGATTTTGACCTTCATTCTGCCAGCGTCTTTGCCGATATTTTTATCGGTGATTTCGATTGTTTTGCACCCTCCGCGCCTCATAGCGTCTCTTGTGGTGGTGCCTGACATCGAGTCTAGCTTGCTCTCTACCTTGCGCTTTGTGGCCTCGTCTTTCATTTGGCTTTCGCTTAGATACACTAGGCTCGCGCCTTTTTCGATATCTCCTTTGCACCCTACCGAATCGACATAGCTTTTCACCACTTCCTCAGGACCTTCGCCACAACCCACAAAAACTAACATTATAATCGCTGAAAATAACCTTTTCATCGCTACTCCTTAAAATTTAGAAAATATTCACCTTCCACTCGCCTTTGTGATTTTTGCGCACTTTCATCATATCATCTATCGTTTTGCCATCTTTAAAAACTATCCGCACTTTCACCGTGCCGACATCCTCGCCGAGATTTTTATCTACGATTTCAATCGATTTTAGACCGTTATGTTTTTTGGCTACTTGCATAGCCTCGCCTACCAACATACCCACTTTGCCCTCTAATGCAGGCTTGACACTTTCATCTTGCATATCTTCTTTGCTAAGATAAATAAGGCTTGCGGCTGTTTTTGTATCGCCAGCATACCCTGCTTCCAAAAAGCCCTTTACCGTATCATCGACACTACCGCCACCACAACCGATTAGAAAAAACATAGCAAAAAACGCTAAAATTAACCTTTTCATACTCTCTCCTTAAAAACTGATTTCTTTAATATCGGCGATTTTTTTGAACGCATTGTAGATTTGACCTACATTTGCAATGCGGTTTGCCCTGATAGCCTTGTCATCTACATTTATCATTACTTTTTCAAAAAACATATCGATTTTATCTTTCAAGCCAAAAAGCGCATTTAGGTAGCTCTCAGGCTCGTTTTGGCTCACGCTAATCGCCTTAAACGCCGAATTTAGCTCGCTCTCAGCTTCATTTTGGAAAAGCGCTTCATCGACAGCACCGATTTTTTCATCTTTTATGATATTTGATAGGCGTTTGAAGGTGTCGAAATTATCCTTAAATTTATCATCTTTTGAAATTTTATCCAGCGCCATAATCGCGCTACCAAGAGCCTTTATATCATCTTCGCCGCTGTTTAGGCACGCTTTTATAATAGATGGATTGACATCGTAAATAGCATAAAGTCTATCTTTGATAAAATCCAACAATTTATCGCTATCAAGCCCAGAATATTGCACCGCTACATTTTTAACTAGCGCCCCCAAATCCAAATTTAGCCCCAAATTTTGCACGATTTTGATAATTCCAGCGGCCGCGCGACGCAGTGCGTAAGGGTCTTTGTTTCCGCTTGGAATTTTATTTATGCTAAATAGACCTGCTAGGCTTTCAAATTTCGTAGCAACCGCCACGAGCGACGAAAACACGCCAGCAGGAAGCTCACTGTCCTCGGAATTTGGCAGGTATTGCTCATAAATCGCGCGCGAGATTAGCTTGTCTTTGCCCGCATGCGCAGCGTAGTAGCTTCCCATAATGCCTTGAAGCTCGCTGAATTCGCCCACCATAGTGCTAAGTAAATCCGCCTTGCTAAGCATTATCGCCTCTTCTAGCGCGCTAGTATAATCCCCACCAAACTCGGCTTTTAACTCTTTATCCCAAAATTTAGCAATCTCTTTTGCGACAGAGATTTCGCGGACTTGCTTATCATAAATCGAGCCAAGCCCGCTTAGATACGAAACGCTTTTTAGTTTTTCTGGATTTAGCCCCGATTTTAGATCGCTTTGCCAAAAAAACATCGCATCGCTCAGTCTTGCTCGCAAAACTTTCTCGTTTCCACGCACGATTAGGCTGTTATCATCGGTGATTGCGTTGCTTGCGACGACGAAATGATTACTTAGCTTGCCATTTTTGAAAACTGGGAAATAGCGTTGATTTTCCTTCATCGAAGTGATGATTACCTCTTTTGGCACTGCCAAAAACTCAGCCTCGAAACTGCCAAGTAGCGCGGTTGGGTGCTCGGTAATGGCGACAACCTCGCTTAGCAAATCCTCGTCGATTTCGATTGTAACGCCATTTGCGCTCTCGATTTCTTTAAATTCGGCTAGGATTTTTTCTTTGCGTTTTTGTGCGCTTAAAATCACGCCGTGTTTTTCCAAAAGCGCAAAGTATTCCTCTGCGCTAGTAAATTTGACCTTTTCATACCCAAAGCTTCTGTGTGGGAAAAACGCTAGCTCGCTTTTTACGCCGTAAATTTCAAACTCCACGCTATCATTTCCTAGCAAGCAAGCCACACTTCGAAGTGGGCGGATAAACTCGAATTTGCCCTCGCCCCAGCGCATAGCTCTACCGAAATTTAAACTACCCAAAAACTCCTCAATCATCGCACCTAGCACGCTTTTGCTAGGCTCGCCTTTTTGCACGCTCTCGAAATACAGCACCTCTTTGCCATCAATTTCTTTGAATTTCAATTCACTCTCGCTAATTCCACATTTGCTAGCAAAGCTTAGCGCAGCCTTACTCCATGCGCCGTCTTTTAGGGCGACTGATTTTGGCGCGCCGGTTTGGACGATGAGGCTGTCGCTTTGTGTGCTAGCGAAATTTTCGTGGCAGATGACAAATCTGCGAGGGGTAAATTCGAAGCTAAATTCGCTTTGCAATCGGTATTTTTCCAAAACCGCACTCCATTTTGGCGCAATGTTTTTGTATTCCTTCAAAAACGGGATCGCTGGGAGTTCTTCGACTCCAATTTCAATAAGTAATTTCATTTTTTTCTTCCTTTTTTTGATTTCGTTTATTATTTTTTTCTATCATTTGTTTGTTAAAGCCGATGACCAAAAACGCCATAAACAGCACAAATGCGGTCATCATAAGCAGATGTATCATTGAACTATAAACTCCTTTTGCTCATCATAAATCGTAAAATACGCGTTGTTAAATTTTGCGTTTTTTTGATTTTTGATTTTGCCTTTTTTGGAATAAATTTTATATTTTCGCCCATTTACCACGATTTGCCCGTCCGTCACATCGCCCCAAATTTGCGCTACGACATCGCCCGGAGAGAGGGTGTGATAGTTAATCTCTTTTAGCGTGTATTTTTCGATACTGCCGATATTTCCGTGGTTTTTGAGGATTTTTGCCTCGCTAAGCTCGAATTTTTTCCTATAAATTTTGGCTTTTTGCACGGCAAGATCTAGCCTATCGCCCACGCTAACGCCACTTAGCCCATACACAAACACGCCCTTGCTACCTTGCGAAATCGCGCTTCCGTGCTTGTCGGTGTAGGTTATGACTGCGTTTTTTAGGATAAATGGGGCAGAATTTACATCGCCGTAAATTTCAGAAATTTGCGCCTCTTTTAACTCTAAATTTGGGCTTTGCACGGCTAAACTTTTGGGTTTGTTTGGCGAAATTTTTTCACTGCTTAAAATAAAGCTAAGCGCGATATGATCGGAGCTTTGTGCCACGCTTTCGGCCTTAAACGAGCCTTTTTTATAGCCAAATTTTGCCTTGCCAAAAAAATCATCGCTAAGTAAAATATGATCTAGCAAAGCCCCGCTATCATGGGATTTGCACGCGATTAGTTTATTTGCAAAGCAGACATTATCGCTCCACAAATCGACAAATTTGCCCTCGCCCAAAATTTCGTTTAAAAGCGAATTTTTGCCAATGCCGGTGTTAAAATCACCCAAAATCACGCTGTTTTTTTTGTTTTTTATAATTTTTGCTAAAAAATCAAAACTCTTTTTTCTATCCCCGATAGGATTGCGTGCAGAAAGCATGTGCAGGGCATACACGCTAAATTTCGCCCCCTCAAACTCAAAATCCGCTCTTAATATATCACGAGTTTTGACACTACTCATGCGGTAATACTCGCTCGAAATTATCGGGATTTTTGATAGCACCGCCACGCCAGCTGGGGCTGATTTGGGGTTTGAAAATTTATAAAATTTATACTGCGTTTTATTTGCCAAAGCCTTTAAAACGCCTTCGTTTTCAATCTCTTGAAGTGCGATTATATCGGCGTTTATCTCTAAAATTTCGCCCGCAATTTTATTTAATTTTTCTTTATATTTTGTCTTGTTCCATTTGCCTGATTCTAGGCGGAAATCCTCGTATTCGTTGCCGTTGTTTTCGCCGTCAAAGAGGTTTTCGACATTGTAAGTGGCGATTTTCAGCTCTGCGCCAAAGAGTGCGAGTGCGACAAAAAGTAGGGCTAAAATTCGCAAATCTCGCTCCTAAAATCAAATTCGCCCAAATTTTGGCGAATCGCCTCGTATGTGATAATGCCCACGCTCGTGGCCAAATTTAGACTTCGCCCAAGCGCAGTCATAGGGATTGTGATACAATTATCTCGGTTTATACGCATGATTTCTAGTGGCAAGCCGTGACCCTCTGCGCCAAAAAATATAAAATCATTTTTTTGAAATTTTGCCTCGTAATACAGCTTGTTTGTCTTGGTTGTAGCGAAGAAAAATCGCTCTTTGTGCGCCTCGTTTGCCGCGTAAAATTCGTCCCAGCTCTCCCAAACTCTCAAATCCAAATTCGCCCAGTAATCAAGCCCGGCTCTACGCAAATGCTTATCATCAATGACAAAACCAAGCGGTTTGATTAGGTGCAATCTACTGCCACAATTCACGCACATGCGCCCAATCGAGCCTGTGTTTGTGTGGATTTCGGGATTTACTAAAACGATATTAAACATCAAGCCTTCCTTATTAATTCAAACCGATGATTTTACTAAAAACTCTCTAAATTTACGCTTTTTTGCGGGAATTTTCTTTGAATTTAGCGCGAAATTTAATCAAATTTTGCCTTCAAAATTTCTCTTATCTCATCTTTTTGACAGCGCCAGATTTCATTTGCGATTTCTTTGCCCTTAAATCCGTCATTTATAACGGCTTCGCTTCCTACTTTTGAAGCGAATTTGCGCTCATATAATTAATCATTATGGCAGCAAGGATATCACTCTACAATACTTTTTTATCTTTCCATCATAAATATTTCCCACAAATCTTGCGGAATAAGTTCTCCTAGCGTTTTTTCATCCGGCACATCAACATGTCCCCAACGCCCACGCCATGTTTCCCAAGTTAGAATATTGATCGTATAAGGAAATTTGGCTGTTTTGACATTTTTGGAAAGAGTTATTGCATATATAGGGGTATGTCTATCTATTTCATCTATCTCTTTAATTATTTCTGGTGAGCATTGTTTTTTAACCTCTTCCGGAAAGCGGTCTTTGCCTGTATTTACTCTAATGCCGTATTTTGCAATCGCTTCTTTGCATGATAATGGCGGTTCATAATTAAAATAATTGCCATAAGCCAAATAATAGCTTACAATTTTATTGATTTGTTCTTCATTTAAAAAATAAGCGGTTAAATTGCTTCCTAGCAAAATAGGTTTTTGTGAATTTTTAACATCATATAAAGCGCAATCATTAATTCCGTAACCTTTAAGACAAGATAAAAAGTATTTGTCATCACCGTGATTAAAATATCTTGAATCAATTCCCATACCTTCAATAATTGGTATATTTTCTCGGTCTAATAAAACCGCTTTTTTTGGATTGGTAATATCATAAATTTTGCAATAATCAACCATATTTCCATCTTCCATAACGCAAACTTGGAAATATTGTTTGTTGTTTTTACTAAAATATTTGTAATTTTGACTGAAATAATAGCGATAGTTATCTTTATATTTGTAATCGTATGCAATCGACTGATGAATATCTTCTTTTTCGCAGTCTTCCATATCGCTTTCGTTACCAAAAGCGTAATTACAAAATAAATTTTCTAACTCTTTATTTAGTGCGGGTAGATTGGTTTGCACAAATTCGACATCATAGTCTTTTTCATGCTTATAACTTACTACTTTGGCTTCTAATGGGTTATTTGTAGAAGCATTTTCTGCCATTGTCAATATAGGGGTAGATAAGCATAAAACTACGCTTAATAAATATTTTGTTTTCATTTAAAACCTTTCCAAGCTAATATATAGTGAGTAATTGCACATATTTTTGTTTTATCAAATTTATCATTTTCTATACCTTACTTAACCCAAATTTATAAAATTTACAAATTCAAATTTGCCAAATATTTTTTAATTTCATCTTTTTGACGGCGTTTGATTTCATTTGCGATTTCTTTGCCTTTAAATCCGTCATTTATGACGGCTTCGCTTTTTATTTTTGAAATAAATTTTTTCTCATAAATTCCAAGTTTTTTAGCACTATTTACGCGAGTTTGGTTATACGCACCCAGCCACGAATTTATCGGCATTTGCAGTGAAATTTGCATTAATTTTTCATTATCAATTTTTTTATAAAAAGGCTCGATTAAAATGCGCTTAAAATGCGAATTTAGCTTTAAATTTTCTAAAATTTGCTTTTTGTCTAAGCTTAACAAATTTAAAACAGCGTATAAAAAAAACGCCTCGTCGCTTACAAATTTTCGCCCATTATCGATAAAATTTGCGATTTTTGCGCACCGCTCCCGCGAAATTTGCACGCCAAAAATTTTCTCAAACAGCCCCAAATCGTGTAAAATTTTAAGCCCCAAACCCTGAAATTTAGCCCTAAAAAGCTTGATTAGCTCAGCGCAAATCCGCTCCACACTCAAATCAGAAGTATCAATCTGGCGCATTAATTCCAAGCTTTTTGGCTCGATATCGAAGCCAAACCGCGCCGCAAACTGCACCCCGCGATACACTCTTAGGCTATCTTCGACGAAGCTTTTTTCATCGACAACGCGCAAAATTCGGGCCCTTAAATCATTTAAACCGCCGTAAAAATCCAGCACCTCGCCACTAAAAATATTTATCATCATCGAATTTATCGTAAAATCCCTGCGCCTAGCACCGATTTTTTCGTCATTTGCAAGGGCTACTTCAAAGGCTTTGTGCCCCACTCCGACCTTGTTTTCGGTGCGAGGCAGAGCGATGTCGAAATTGTGAAATTTATAGACGAAAAACTGCTTTCCAGTCCCAAGTGCGCCAAGCTCGCCCATAATTTCGCTAAATTTTTGCGGATTTATATCATAAACTTCGATGTCGATGTCGCCGCTTTCGCGCCCCAAGAAAAAATCGCGCACGAAACCGCCGACGAAATACGCTCTTTTTGTATGTTTTTTAAGAAGGTCGAAAATAGCGATAAAATCGCTATTTTGATAGATTTTCAAGTCTGTTTTCGATACTCGCAAGTAAAAATTCCATAAATTTCAAATTCAGCTCGACCCTAGCCTCGATATCTGCGCTATCGAAGGAATTTAGCCCCTCAAAAAGCACCAATATCCGCTCTCTAACCGCGCTTAAAAACGCCACCTCATCGCTATTTGCGCCAGCCTTGCTTTTAGGCGCATTAAAATTCATCTCGCTAAAATTCAAGCTATCATCATCGCCTAAATTTTGCGCAATCTCGTCGCTGTCTAAATCAGCACTCAATTCATCGTTTGAGTGCTCGATAAACTCAGCAAAACTCACCGCGCTGGTAGAATTTTGCGAATTTTGCACCTGTTTTTGCGCCTTAATTTCGCTTTTTACAGCGTTAATGATATCGTTAAATTCGTTCTCATAATCCATTTATTAGCCACCTTTTAAGCTCACGATTTTTATGCCCACCAGGACTTAGGAAAATCTCGCTCATTTGCATATTTACACCGCTTTTTATCCTGTGATTTAATCTCACTCTGGCAAATGCCACCCTAGCGTCGCTATCGTTTGGATCTACGCGCAAGAGCGTGCGCGCAAGCGCCAAAGCGCCGTAAAAATCGCCCTCGCACTCCATTTTTAGGATTTCTTCTATCGCTTCGCCCATTTTGCGCCCAGATTAAAATTTATGCGTATAATCGCTGATAATAGAGCCAATTTCGCTTGTTGAGCAGATCTCTTTGGCGTCAAATTTCGCTATATCTTTGGTGCGGTATCCATCACGCAAGACCGATTTCACGGCGTTTTCGATACACTGCGCCGCTTCGGCCTCATTAAATGCGTATCGTAGCATCATCGCAGCACTCATTATGGTTGCGATCGGATTTGCAATTCCTTGACCTGCGATATCAGGCGCAGAGCCGTGAATCGGCTCGTAGATTCCTACCTTGCCACCGATACTAGCACTCGGAAGCAACCCAATCGAGCCACAAATCATACTCGCCTCATCACTTAAAATATCGCCGAATAAATTCTCGGTTAGTAGCACATCGAACTGCTTAGGATCGCGCACGAGTTGCATTGCAGCGTTATCGACATACATTTGCTCGATTGAGACTTCTGGGTATGATTTTGCCACCTCCGCGACTACTTCGCGCCAAAGCTGGCTAGTTTCTAGCACATTCGCCTTATCGACTAGTGTGATTTTTTTGCCCCGTTTCATCGCCGCTTCAAAGGCGATTTTCGATACTCGCTCGATCTCTTCGTAGCTATAAACCATAGTGTTAAATGCGCTTTTTTCGTGTTTTTCGCGTGGTTGTCCGAAGTAAATTCCGCCCGTTAGCTCGCGCACGACCAAGATATCCACGCCTTTGACAGTTTCTGGTTTAAGAGTGGAAGCGTTGATTAATTCATCAAAAATGATTGCCGGGCGCAGGTTTGCAAACGCACCAAGCTCTTTTCTAAGTTTTAAAAGTCCGCTTTCAGGGCGCAAATGTCGCGCTAAATTGTCCCATTTAGCCCCGCCAATCGCACCAAAAAGCACAGCGTCGCTTGCTTTGGCGGCATTTAGTGTCTCATCAGGGAGCGGAACGCCGAAAATATCGACAGCGCAACCGCCCATTAAATGGTAGTCGAAATTTAACTCAAAGCCAAATTTATGGCTCACACTATCTAAAACCTTAACCGCTTCTTCCACGATTTCAGGGCCGATTCCATCGCCTTTTATGACGCAAACATTATAAGTTTTCATAAATTTCCTTAATTATTTCATTTGAGATTTCGCATAATTTATCGCGCCACCTGCATTTAGCAGTTTTTGCATAAATGGTGGAATTGCGCCGAATTTATACTGCGTATTTTGGGTCAAATTTTGGATTATTCCCTTATCCAAATCGATTTTTAGCTCATCGCCTTCGCCAATTTCATCAGTTTGGTCGCACTCTAAAATCAAAAGCCCCATATTGAAGCTGTTGCGATAAAAAATCCTAGCGAAATTTTTCGCGATTACGCACGAAATACCTGCCGCTTTTAGCGCCATTGGAGCGTGCTCTCTACTGCTGCCGCAACCAAAATTTTTACCAGCTACGATGATGTCGCCTTGCGAAATTTTGTTATAAAAATCCTTGTCAGCGTCCTCCATAATGTGCTTTGCAAGCACATCTGCATCAGATGTATTCAAATATCTAGCCGCGATGATGATGTCCGTGTCGATATTGTCTGCAAACTTCCATACTTTTGCCATAATTTTCACCTTTTCAGTTTTAAAATAAACTTTTGATTTTAGCAAAACTTAGATTAAATTTAAATCAATTTAGCCAAAAAACAGCGTATGAATTTTGCAAAATTTTAAAAATTCAGCCAAATTTTAAATTTTGGAATTTTGCCCTAAATTTGGGAATTTTTTATAAGTTTAAGTTTTGTTTTATAAAATTTGGGTATAATTAAAGGTTATTTTTGCAGACAAGGAGATTTGATGGCAGTATCAGCAAAAGAACTTAACTCTACGCTTGAACAATTTTTTGAAGAAAACCAAAAAAGCTACATAACCTTTGAAAGATTGATTAAATTTTTCGATATAGCTCCAAAGACAGCTGTCGTAAAAAAAATCGAAACTCTTATCAAAAAATACGATGTGGAGCTTATTTCGGCTGCTGAAATTTCAAAAATCCGAAATATCGAGGACGCAAAATTAAAAGAAGCTACCCAAAAAAGGCTACTTGACGAGGGCTGGGACGATGATTTTGATATCTCAAATGATGTCGAGCTTTTGGAGTGGTCGCGTTCTGATAGCCCAGTGCGTATGTATCTGCGCGAAATGGGGCAAATCCCGCTTCTAACCAAAGACGGCGAAATAGAAATCAGCAAAAAAATCGAGCTTGGCGAGGATATCATCATCGACGCGTTTTGCTCTGTGCCATACCTAATCGACTTTATTTTGGATTACAAAGAGCCTTTAATCAACCGCGAACGCCGCGTAAAAGAGCTTTTCAAAAGCTTTGATGATAGCGACGAAGAGGGAGCTGAGGACGAGGACATCGACGATGATTTTAGCGATGATGAGAGCGAGGGCGAAGATGAGGAAAAAGAGGTCAAAAAAGCCCCTAAGAAAAACGACAAACGCACTCTAAAAGTCATCGAAAGCTTCAAAGCCCTAGACAAAGCCAAAAGAGAGTGGATGAGATTTGCCGAAAAAAACGCCGAACAAATCAAAGATAGCAACGACACACTATCTAAGCTAAATTTGGCATTTAAAAAGAAAATTTTAAAAGAAAAGCTTATGGATTTGGGTCCAACTAGCAAGCTAATTACCGAAATCGTAAAATCAATGGAAACAGCCCTTAAAAGCGACGCAGGGTTTGACAAAGAGCTAAAACGCCTAGAATACAAGCTTCCAATGTTTAGCCAAGAGCTTCGTGAAAACCACGAAAAAATCCTAAAAGACATAACAAAACTAAGCAAAGAAGATATCATCGCCCGTGTGCCAGAAGCAACCATGGTATCGACTTATGTGGATATCAAAAAGCTATTTTTGACAAAAGAGGCAAGCAAAAAAAGCTTCAACTTAGAGCCTGAGAGACTAAAAGAAATTTTAGAGCAAATCAAGCGTGGCAAACGCATAAGCGACAACGCAAAAGCGCGCATGGCAAAGTCAAATTTACGCCTAGTTGTGAGTATCGCCAAACGCTACACAAACCGTGGATTGCCGTTTTTGGATCTAATCCAAGAGGGAAATATCGGACTTATGAAGGCTGTGGATAAATTCGAATATCGCAGAGGATACAAATTTTCTACATACGCCACATGGTGGATACGCCAAGCCATATCGCGCGCAATCGCCGATCAAGCCCGCACAATCCGTATCCCAATCCACATGATTGAAACTATCAATCGCATAAACAAAATCACACGCAAATATATCCAAGAAGGTGGCAAAGAACCAGATATCAATGTCATCGCCGAGGAAGTGGGACTTAGCGTGGATAAGGTCAAGCAAGTCATCAAAATCACAAAAGAGCCAATCAGCCTAGAAGCGCCAATCGGCAACGAAGACGACGGCAAATTCGGCGATTTTGTCGAGGATAAAAACTCAATCTCGCCAATCGAGCAAATCCTAAAATCAGATTTAAAAGAGCAAATCGACGATATTTTAGAGCAGTTAAACGATCGCGAGCGCACGGTGATTCGCATGAGATTTGGGTTATTAGACGATGAGAGCGACCGCACCTTAGAAGAAATCGGCAAAGAGCTAAATATCACCAGAGAGCGCGTGCGCCAAATCGAAAGTTCTGCGATCAAAAAGTTAAAACACCCAAAAATCGGTCGCAAACTCAAAACCTACATTGAATCTTAAAATTTAAATTTCGCCCTTTTTGGGCGAAATTTTACCCCGTCTTATGAGCAAATTCGAAATTTTCAAATCCACAATACCGGTTATGTTAGGCTATATTCCGCTTGGAATCGCGTTTGGAATTTACGGCATTTCGCAGGGATTGGAGTTTTGGGTGATGATGATAACTAGCGTGCTAGTCTATGCAGGGAGCGTGGAGTTCGTGCTGGTGGCGTTTATCGTAACTGGCGCCTCGCTGATAGATACCTTTATCATCTCGTTTTTGCTAAATTTTCGCCATTTTTTCTACACAATGTCGCTCATCGACGAACTGCGCGCAATCCCACGCAAAATTTATCCCATTTATGCGCTTACTGATGAGACATTTGCCCTGCTTAAAACTCGCGTTTTTTTAAGCGATGATGAGCGCAAAAATGGCATTAGCGAGCAAAGAGCGCGCGAGCTGGGGCTGATTTATAATCTCACGGCTGTTTTTAACCACTCGTATTGGATTAGCGGTGTAGCGATTGGATCGATCCTTGGAGCTAGTTTAAATGTCGATTTTAGCGGGGTTGAATTTAGCCTTGTGGCACTTTTTGCGATGCTAAGTTACGAAATGTTTAAATCAAACCCACAGCATAAAATTTTGATTTTTAGCCTTATTTGCGCGTTTGCGGGGCTGTTTGTATTCCCTGTGAAATACTATCTTTTTGGCACACTGCTTTGCGCGATTTTTGCGCTTTTAGCATTTCGCAAATTTTTTGAGCGAGGCTAGCAATGGAGATTTTCGCATATATCGCAATGGCTAGCATAGCTACCGTGCTTACGAGGTTTTTGCCGTTTTGGCTCTTTAAAAAAAAGAGCAAAAACCCTACGCTCGTGTATCTGCAAAAAAACTCTGGGCTTGTGATTATGATAGTACTTATGATTTATGCGCTAAAAACTATGATTCCAAAATTTAGCGAAAATGGCGAAAATACCGCATTTTTCGCCACTATTTGCGGGCTTGTGTTTTGCTTGGCGCTCTCGTTTTTGGCGCACGCTAAATTTAGAAATTCGCTGATTACAATCGCAGTTCCGACGCTTTTATACACGATTTTTCTGCGATTTATATGAATTTTAAGATAAATTTCGCTAAATTTAAAAGTTAATTTTTTATTTTAAAGAAGGTTTAAGCTTTATGCAAATAATCACAAATTTTATCCAAAATTTTGCCAAAAAATATGCTAGTAAAACAATGCAAAATTCACTTTATAATTCCCTTAGAATCGACATTTCTGATCAAAATATAGAAAAAAAGCCAAACCCAGATAAAAGCTACATGCTCTACATGCATGTGCCGTTTTGCCACACATTTTGTCCATATTGCTCTTTTCACAAATACGCCTATGACAAAGACGCCTGCAAAGCCTATTTTAGCGCACTTAGAACAGAAATGCGTCGCACGAAAGAGGCAGGATATGATTTCAAAACACTTTATGTCGGAGGCGGCACAACCTTAATCGACGAGGACGAGCTTTTACGCACATTGGAGCTTGCAAAATCACTTTTTAATATCGAGGAAATTTCATGCGAAAGCGACCCTAACCACATCGACCCTGCCTCGCTAGCAAGGTTTCGTGGGCTAATCGATAGATTAAGCGTGGGCGTGCAGAGCTTCGATGATGAAATTTTGCGCAAGGCTGCGAGATATGAGAAATTCGGCAGTGGCGAGGTTTTGCGCGAAAAACTAAGCAAGGCGGTTGGGGTGTTGCCGATTTTAAGCCTTGATTTGATTTTTAATTTCCCATTTCAAACAAAAGAGAATTTACTCCACGACATCGCTATGGCAAAATCCGTAAATCCAGAGCAAATCACCATGTATCCGCTGATGAAATCGCCTCTAATGCGCGATCAAATCGCACGAAATTTAGGCATAAGCAGTGTGGATAACGAAGAGGAATTTTACAAAATAATCTGCGATGAATTTAGCTCGTGGCACAAAAACAACTCATGGGCGTTTGCGAGAGAAAGCTCAAATATCGCTGATGAGTATGTGGGCGCAAACCACGAATATTTGGGTATTGGAAGCGGTGCGTTTAGCTTTTTGGACGGCAGACTTTTGATAAACGCTTTCAACCTAAGCGATTATTCAGCTCGTATCAAAGAGGGCAAAAGCACAGTGATTGCCACATGCGATTTTAGCGAGAGTGAGAGAGCAAAATATATATTTTTGACCGAGCTTTTTAACGGCGAGATTGACATAGCAAAATTCCGGAGCGCAAACGGCATAAATTTACGCAAAGAGCTAGGGCGCGAAATCTCGCTACTTAGGCTGTCAAACGCAATCCGCGTGGAAGGCGGTAAAATCACCACGACGCAGTTTGGAAAATATCTTTGCGTGATTTTGATGAAGGAGTTCTACACCGGCATGGATAAGGTCAGAGCGACCTTCAAAGATGACGCTAAAATCAAGCACGCAAAGCATATTGCGATTATGGAAGAAGAAGTGCAAAATGCGCAACAAATTGCTTAAATTCGCTCAAATTTTAAACCAAATTTAACGATTAAAAAGGTAAAATGTGCGCAAAATTTTAATCCCAAAAGGTAATTTATGTTAAAAGACATATTCTTGTTCGCTGGTAGTTTATTTACTTACGACCACACTTTTATTTATCTATTTTATTTCTTTTTAGTAGTTGCTATCATTATAGCTATTGCGATTTTTTCTACTCGCTCACTTCAACTCGTCCCACACGGTATGCAAAATATCGCCGAGGCTTATGTCGGCGGTGTTTTATCTATCGGAAAGGACACAATGGGTAGCGAAGAAAGAGCCAAAAAATATCTCCCACTTGTAGCAACTCTTGGTTTGGTTGTATTTTTAAGCAATATTATCGGTCTAATTCCTGGTTTTGAATCCCCTACTTCTAGCCTAAATTTGACACTTTCTTTGACACTTTGTGTGTGGTTTTATTACCATTTCGAGGGTATTAGAGAGCACGGCGTCGTGGGATATTTCAAACACTTCATGGGTCCAGTTAAGGCTCTTGCGCCATTTATGTTTATCGTCGAGCTTATCTCGCACTTCGCACGCGTTGTGTCGTTATCTTTCCGTCTTTTCGGAAATATCAAGGGTGATGATATGTTCCTTTTGGTTATGCTTACGCTATTCCCTGCACTCGTGCCTATGGTGCCTTATGCGCTACTAACCTTTATGGCGATTTTGCAAACTTTCATTTTTATGGTTCTTAGCTATGTTTATCTAGCTGGCGCCGTAGTAGTTGATGAGCATTAATTTTAAACGAAATCTCTTATACTTTTTGGTAGGCGCATCGTTCGGACTGATTTTCGTCGGTGCGTTTATCTTTTTTTCATATCCTGCATTTTATTTTTTAGGTCTTAAATTTCTGCTACTTTGCACAGCTCCTGGGGTCGTGTGTGTCATCATCACCTGCCTTTTAGTCGATTTGCTCGATCTAAAAGAGCAATTAGAAAACAAAAAGTAAAATTTAGCCTCAAATTTTGCCAAATTTTGGGCTGAAATTTCAAAATTTAACCGATTTCAAATTTAATTAGTAGTAAAATCACAGAATTTTGTTTTAAAGGTAAAATTTATGTTTGAAACCATAATCGGACTTGAAGTTCATTGTCAATTAAATACAAAAACCAAGATTTTTTGCTCATGCGCCACTAGCTTCGGAGATAAGGCAAACACCCATGTTTGCCCTACTTGCCTAGCCTTGCCGGGCGCACTTCCTGTGCTAAATAAAGCAGCTGTTATCAAGGCCATAAGCTTTGGCACCGCGGTCAATGCGACCATAAATCGCAAGTCGATTTTCGATAGAAAAAACTATTTCTACCCTGATTTGCCAAAAGCGTATCAAATTTCACAATTTACAATCCCTATCGTCGAAAACGGCGAGCTTTTTATCAATATCGACGGAGCGCAAAAGCGCATAGGTATCACGCGTGCGCACCTAGAAGAGGACGCGGGTAAAAACAGCCACGAAAACGGCAGAAGCCTAGTCGATCTAAACCGCACTGGCACGCCGCTACTAGAAATCGTAAGCGAGCCTGATATGCGTTCTAGCGATGAGGCTGTGGCTTACCTGAAAAAACTGCACTCGATTTTGCGCTTTTTAAATATCAGCGACGCAAATATGCAAGAGGGCTCTTTCCGCTGCGATGTCAATGTCAGCATTCGACCAAAGGGCGATGATAAGCTCTACACTCGCGTTGAAATTAAAAATTTAAATTCATTTAAATTTATCCAAAAAGCCATAGAATATGAAGTTGGACGCCAAATTTCAGCTTGGGAAGATGGCAAATACGACGAGCTAGTTTATCAAGAAACTAGACTTTTTGATACGAATAAATTTGTAACCAAATCAATGAGAAGCAAGGAAGATAGCGCAGAATATCGCTATTTCCCTGATCCTGATTTGCTAACTGTGATAGTCAATGATGAGATGATGAAAGAGGGGCAAAATATCCCTGAACTGCCTGATGAGAAAAAAGTTCGCTATGTCGAAAAGCTTGGTATCAAACCAAAGGACGCGGAAGTCATCATCTCAACCTATGAAAATGCGAAGTATTTCGAGGATTTGATTAACGCAGGGCGCGAACCAAAACTATGCGTAACATGGCTAAATGTCGAGCTCAACGGCCGCCTTAAAAACGGCGTAACTATCGAAAACAGCCCTGTTGATAGCGCGAAAATGAACGAGCTTTTAACCCGCATTGAAGACGGCACAATCAGCCAAAAAGCGGCAAAAGAGGTGCTTGATTTCTTAATGGAAAATGATGAAAGTGTCGATAGCGTAATCGAAAAACTTGGCTTAAAACAAGTTAGCGATGACGGCGCAATCATAGCTATAATCGACGCAGTTTTAAACGCAAACGCGGACAAAGTCGCAGAATACAAAAGCGGAAAAGATAAGCTATTTGGCTTTTTTGTAGGGCAGGTTATGAAGGAAGGCAAGGGAGCGTTTAATCCAGCAAAGGTTAATGAGCTTTTGAAGGCGAAACTCTAAATTCCCAGACTTAAACAGATTAAATTAAAAATTTCACGCTTTTTCGCTCACGCACGATAAATGCAGCACTCTTAAAAGCGTGAAATTTTTTAAATTGAAACCAAAGTGAGAAAATTTGGATATTAACGAACTAGAAAATTTAAGAATAAAAATTTTAAAAGAAATTCATAAATTAAAAATAAAATATTTTTTATATACATTGTTAATCCCTATTATACTTATTTCTTATAATCAGCTTGCGCTTGGATTTTTTAACTTAGCTTATAAGCAAAATCAAAAATTTGACATTACCGTTGCTATAAATCCTACAATAGATGTTATTTCTGTCATAGTTTTTGCAATATTTCTTACTTATATATATCTAAGAGATGAAAGAAAATTTATAATAATGAAGGAAATGTTTTTTTTATTTTTACCTTATATATTATTTTTTGGGTTAGCACAATATACCAAAGTAGATTTTCCATATATTACTGCGATATATCTTACTTTATTTGCTATGTTTGTGTCGTATTTGGCGTTTTTTAACCTAGCAAAAAACGATAAGATAGCAGAATACAAAAAAGCATTTAAATTAAAACATTTAAAGCCTATGTTTTTAAAAGAAGGGTATGAGTATGAAACCAAAGGAAATATCAATTTAAAATTTATAAGAAATAGTCTAATTTTTGGCACGAAAGAAATTTCGGGTGGCGATGATAAAATCAGCGGGAAAATCGATAATATAGAATTTGAACTATCCGATATAATGGTGCATAATAGTATAAATTTTTCTACTTTTGGCGTATTTTTTTATGCTGAATTTAACAAAAAAGTTAAATTCACGACTTTTATAACAACAAAAAAATATAAATTGCAAGATTATGGTTTTGTAAGCGATAAAATCACTATGGACGATACAGAATTTAATAAATTCTTTGATGTATATTCAAATGATGTGCAAAATGCAATGTATATTCTAAGTCCCGCTTTTATGCAGCGACTTACACAATTAAGACAAATTTTTAATTCTCCTATCATAGTAAGTTTTTTCAAAAGCAAAATTTATATTTTTATTGACACCAAAAAAGATAGTTTTGAGCCAAATATCGATATAAGCGCCACTCAAACAGCAACAACTATAATAAAAGAATTTGCAAATTTTTTATCGATAGTAAAAATACTAAATTTAAACACCAAAATTTGGAAAATTTAGCTTTAATTATCACACAAATATAAATATTACTCTCAATCTTTATTTTTCACAAAAAATCCAAATTTTGATTATTTTTTTATCAAATTTTGGGTAAATTCGCATGTTTATTTTAAATTTGGAAGTGAATTTTATGAAAATAGCAATCATCGGGGCAGGTAAATGGGGAAGTGCGCTTTGTGGCGCGTTAAGCGAAAAAAACGAGTGCGTCATAACCTCGCGCACACCGCGAAATTTGCCAAATTTCGTCAGTATCGAAGAAGCCTTGGATTGCGAAATGCTAGTATTTGTCATCGCCGCTCAGCACACGGCGGAGTTTTTGGCCCATAATTTCACAAACAAAAACCAAAAAATCCTAGTCGCCTCAAAGGGCATCGAGGCCAGCAGCGGCAGGTTTTTAAACGAGATTTTCGAGCGCCACACGAGCGCGCAAAACCTCGCCTACCTCTCAGGCCCCTCATTTGCGAGCGAAGTTACGCGCAAACTGCCTTGCGCCCTCGTGGTAAGCTCGACAACCCTCGCCCTCGCCGAAGCGATCGCAGAGCTTTTCCCACCATACATGAAAACCTACGCCAGCACCGATGTCATCGGCGCAGAAATCTGTGGCGCGTATAAAAATGTCATCGCCATAGCCAGCGGGATTTGCGACGGGCTGGGGCTAGGAAATAACGCCAGAGCCAGCCTCATCGCGCGCGGAATCGTCGAAATCGCACGATTTGGCAAGTTTTTTGGCGCGCAGGACGACACATTTTTGGGTCTTAGCGGGGTTGGCGATCTGTTTTTGACCGCTTCTAGCGAGCTTTCGCGCAACTACCGCGTGGGGCTAGGCTTAGCTAAAAACAAAAGCTTGGAGCAAATTTTAAGCGAGCTTGGCGAGGTCGCAGAGGGGGTATATACTGCGCGCGCAGTCGAAAAAATCGCCAAAGAGCATGGGATTTACACGCCGATTTCAAGCGAAGTAGGCAAAATTTTAGACGGAAAAAATGTCAAAGAGAGCCTGCAAGATTTGCTGAAAAAACACTAAAATTTAGTGAAATTTTAAATTCCGCTTCGCAAATTTTAAGATACTGCGCCGAAATTTCGCTTCTAAGTGTCATTGCGAGCGAGTGAAACGAGCGTGGCAATCTACAAATTTTAAATTCATAGCCACCAAAATGGCAAAATTCTACGAAATTCCACGCTAAATTTAGCCAAATTTCACACTTTCCAAATTCTTGTATTTAAATTTAGAGTTTTTACGATAGATAAAAAGTGCGAAAGTTCGCGTTTTATGGTAAAAGCTGGATTTGCGTGCAAGACGCTTTTATCGATGTCTGGCTCAAAATTATCCTTGCCCGTATCTAAAAATATATAAATTTTATCTCCCGCAAAACTAACGCTGATTGGGAAATTTAGCCGTCTTTTCAAATCCAAAAGTCGCTTCATAAACGCAGGACTTAAAATATACATTGCATTTTGCATATCATCGCAATAAACGCTAAAAGTAGCGTTAAATTTGGTGTCGTCCATTGTGATTTTTTTGAATTTTTTGATATTTAGTGCTTCTGTATTTTTAGATACTACAAAAAGCTCCGAATTTGTTTGCTTATTAAATTCTGCATAAAAAAATATGCCCCAAAGCTCATTGGCATTGTTATTTTTGCTATCATCTCGCAATACCACATCGCACATTTCAAATTTAACACTATCAAATTGACCTATAATCTTATCGTTTTCATTTATTAAAGTAATTGCTTCAAATAAATTACTACTTTTAATCGCTGTTAAATTAATTCCACCTTCTGGTATGTATTTGCAACCAATATTTTTTAAATAATGATATAAATATTTCATTTTAAATGAGCGTCTATATATCTTAGACTTATTTATTCTTATGTTGTGCATAATTGAAGTATAAAAGTAAAACATAGAAAATATCATAAGAGTAATTACAAAAAAATGTGGAGCATTATTCACAAAATTTGCTATAAAAATTCCTAATACAATAGGCAAAACATACGATATTAATAAGACTTTATCATATTTTTGTTTCATCAAATTTATAATATTAAAAAATGATAACAATATAAAAAATAACATAATATAACACGAGAAAAAAGCCCAACGCTCAACATCGTTAAATGATAAATGTAATAAAAAAACTAGTAACGGAATTATAAAAGTCCCCAAAATAACAAAAGGCTTTAAATTATCAATTTCCTTTAAAGTATTTTTTCTTAAATTTTCTAGTTCGTAAATATCCAAATTCTTGCCTTAAATTTAAAATTTCACTAGCTCTTTATCTCGTGAGCGAAATACAGCCACCGTATCCCAGCCAAACGCCCTAGCCTTGCGCGTCAGCTCATCGTATCCAAAGCCCACTTGTGCCACAGCGTGCGCATCGCAGCCAAAGCTAATATCCACACCCGCACTCGCAAACTCAGCCAAAAGCGCGTCGCTTGGGTAAATCTCGCCTACCATTTTGCGAAGTCCAGCAGCGTTTAATTCTAGCGTGATACCGCTTTTTTTCACAGCCCTCACAGCTTCGCGCGCTAGTATCCTAATATCCTTTTTAGGGGTAAATTTAAAAATTTTAATCAAATCAAAATGCCCCAAAATATCGAATTTACCGCTATCACACAGAGCGCAAATCAGCGCGAAATATTCAGCGTAAATATCGTCTATATCGCGCTCGCTCCACTGCGCGATAAATTCCTCATTATCAAAGCCCCAATTATCCAAAAAATGCACCGAACCGATTAAGTAATCGCATTTGCGCCTCAAAACTCGCTCATCAATAAGCGCGCGATTTCGCATAAAATCCACTTCATAGCCGGTTAAAATTTCGATTTTATCCCCAAATTTCGACCTTGCTTCATTTATCATACGCTCATATTCGCTCATCTGCGAAAAGCTCATACGATATTTTTCGTCGAAATTCATCGGCGTATGATCAGCAAATCCATAGATATCAAACCCCAGCTCGCACGCTCTTTGCACATACTCGCAAACGCTTCCGCTAGCGTGGTTGCAAAGGGTTGTGTGGTTATGTAAATCGACCTTCATTTTGCTTCCTTAAAATATTTTTTTGCTAAATTGTAGTAAAATCACGCTTTAAAAAATTTTATAGGATTATTTTTGAAAAAACCAGAACTTCTAAGTCCAGCAGGAAATTTAACTAAACTAAAAATCGCCCTATCTTATGGCGCAGACGCTGTATATGCGAGCACGGGGGCGTTTTCGCTTCGCCAAAGAAGCGCAAAGGAATTTGATAAAACTAGCTTTGAAGAGGGCGTCTGTTTTACCCATAAAATGGGCAAAAAAATCTACGCCACGGTAAATGGATTTCCCACAAATGTCCAAATCGACACTCTCTCGCGCCACCTTGAATACTTGCAAGATTTGCGCGTAGATGGGATTTTGGTCGCGACCCTTGGCGTAGCGCGTTTGGCAAAAAAATTCGCCCCAGATATTCCGCTACATATCTCGACCCAAGCAAATGTCCTAAACTGGCTTGACGCGCAGGTTTGGAGCGAGCTAGGGGCTACGCGCATAGTAGCAGCGCGCGAAATGACGCTAAAAGACGCCGTGCTAATCAAAGAGCATTTGCCAAATTTAGAAATCGAAATTTTCGTGCATGGCTCGATGTGCTTTGCTTACAGCGGGCGTTGCCTAATCAGCGCGGTTCAAAGCGGGCGATTTAGCAACAGAGGCAGTTGCGCGAACGATTGCCGTTTCAAATACGAAATTTACGCCAAAAGTAACGACAATAACGCCCTATTTCGCCTGCAAGAGTGCGAGGGAGAGGGCACTTACATAATGAACGCCAAAGATCTCAAACTAGCTAGCCACGCCGAAAAAATCCTCCAAACAGGCGCGATTGATAGCTTCAAAATCGAGGGGCGCACCAAAAGTGAATATTATGTCGCATGCGCCACGAACGCTTACAGACGCGCGATCGATGACGCAGCCAGCGGTAAATTTGAGCCTGAAATTTACGAAAGCGAGCTAGCGACGCTGAAAAATCGCGGTTTTAGCGACGGATACCTCATCAAACGCCCTTATGAGCGCAACGATACGCAAAATTTAAACACCAGTATCGAGGAAGGCACGCACCAAGTCTGCGCTATTTCAAATGACGGCGAGTTTATCAGCGTCAAAGATAAAATCGCGCTAGGCGAAATTTATGAAATTTTCGCGCCACACGGGGCGCAAATTAAGCCTTGCCAAAACGAATTTGGCGAAATTTTTGAAAATGGGGGCAAAAAATTTATCAAATTTAGCCGTTTGATTGCCAGAAATAATAAAGAATTTAGCGAAATTCACAGCGGGAATTTAAACGAAATCAAACTTCCTGCAAATTTGCCAGAATTTAGCTTTTTAAGAAAGGAAATAAAGTGAAATTTGTATCGATAATAATGGGTTCAAAAAGCGATTACGAAATCGTAAATGAGTGCGCGAAAATCCTAAAAGAATTTGGCGTGGCTTATGAAATGATAATCAGCTCCGCTCACCGCTCACCAAAACGCACCGCCGAGTATGTCGCAAACGCCGAGAAAAAGGGCGCGCAGGTATTTATCTGCGCTGCTGGCATGGCAGCTCATTTAGCAGGAGCTGTGGCGGCAAACACAACCAAACCTGTGCTTGGAATCCCTCTTGGTGGAAGCGCGCTAGGGGGCATGGACGCGCTATATGCCACAGTGCAAATGCCCGGCGGTATCCCAGTAGCGACCCTAGCTATCGGCAAGGCAGGAGCCAAAAACGCAGCGTTTTTAGCCGTGCAAATCCTAGCCCTAAGCGATGAGAGCTTAGCTGCAAAACTGCTTGCAAACAGAGCGCAGCAGGCAGAAGCATTGCAAAAAGATTCGCAAAGTATCGAAATAATTTTATAAAGGAAAGCTATGACATTTTCACAAATCATCTTAACACTTCAAAACTACTGGCACGAGCAAGGTTGCTTACTTGTCCAGCCTTATGACATGCCAAGTGGAGCTGGCACATACCACCAAGCGACATTTTTGCGCGCTATCGGAAATAAGCCGTGGAATGTAGCCTATGTAGCACCGAGCCGTCGCCCAACTGACGGGCGTTATGGCGAAAACCCAAACCGTCTTGGCGCATATTATCAATTTCAAGTGATTTTAAAACCAAGCCCAGATAATATCCAAGAGCTGTATTTAAAAAGCTTGGAGCGTTTGGGGCTAAATCTCAAAGAACACGATATTCGCTTCATCGAGGATAACTGGGAGAGCCCAACTCTTGGCGCTTGGGGGCTAGGCTGGGAGGTTTGGCTAGATGGCATGGAAGTTACGCAATTCACATATTTTCAACAAGTAGGCGGAATCCCTTGCGAGCTAATCAGTGGCGAGATCACTTATGGGCTTGAAAGACTTGCCATGTATCTACAAAACAAGGACAATGTCTATGACATAGCGTGGGACGAAAATGTAACTTATGGCGATGTGCATAAAAGAAGCGAATTTGAGTTTTCTAAATACAATTTCGAAGTCGCAGACGCAGGAAGGCTTTTTGCGCAGTTTGAAAACGCCTCAGCCGAGTGCAAATCTATCCTAGCGCAGGGACTGGCTCTACCAGCGTATGATTACTGCATGCTAGCAGCGCATACCTTCAATGTCCTTGATGCCAGAGGCGCAATCAGCGTAACCCAAAGACAAGACTATATCCTAAAAATCCGTGATATGGCGAAAAACTGCGCACTTTGCTACGCTGATTCAGAAAAATACCTAAAAAGCTTAGCCGAGGAAAATTCGTGAAACTTGGCGAAATTTATGAAATTCTAAATACTCTCGCGCCTTTCGAAGACGCCGAGAGTTGGGATAATAGCGGAATTTTACTAGGCGAAGCAGGAAGCGAGATTAGCGATATTTATTTAAGTCTAGATGTTACAAGCGAATTAGTGGAAAAAGCCTGGCCAGGCTCGCTTCTCATCGTTCATCACCCGCTGATTTTCAAGGGATTAAAATCGCTAAATCCGCTAATTTATCCCTCAAATTTGATTTACAAACTGATCCAAAAAAACATCAGCGTCATTGCCATGCACACGAATTTCGACAAACATCTGCTAAATAAATATGTCGCGCGTGAAATTTTGGGCTATGAAATTTATGAAAGCAGAGAATTTTTGGAATTCATGCGCGTGGATATGAGCTTTTATGAGCTTGTAAGCGACATAAAAGCCAAATTTAACATGCCTATAATCAGGGCTGTAAATGCCAAAGCGCATATCAAAACGATCGCGCTTTGCACAGGAAGTGGAAGCGAATTAAATGAAAATTTAGGCGTGGATTGTTTCATCACAGGTGATATCAAATATCATAGTGCGATACAAAATTTAGAAAACAAGGTCTGTTTGATAGATATCAATCACTTTGAAAGTGAGCGCTACTTTGGGGCTTGCCTTGCTCCACACTTGCCAAAAGATAAAATAAAAGTTATAATAAACGAACAAAAAAATCCATTTAAATATTACTAAAAGGAAAATCATGAACAAATATCTAAATCAGTTAGTCGAGCTGTGCGAACACGACAAAGAACTAGACAGCTTCAAGCCAAAAATCGAAGCAGCCCAAGCAAGACTAAATTCGAAAGTTAATCAAATCGACAAAGCCAAAAACGAAATCGATGTGCTAAACGGTGAAATTGAGGAGTTAAGTGAGCAAATTTCACTCACAAACGCTCAAATTGCAGAGCTAAACGCTAAATCAAAAAGTAGCGCGAAAAAATCAGCCTCACTAAAAACAGAAAAAGAGATCAAAGCCCTTAGCGTCGAGGTCGATATCACAAAAGAGCAGTTAAGTGCTGCAAACGAGCAAATTGATAGATTAGAAAAACATGTCGAAACCAAAAAAGCCCTAATCGCTGATTTAGAGACGCAAAAAAGCGCATTTGAAGCCGAACTCGAAGAGATCAAAGCAGAGGTTAGCACCCAAATGGGCGAGGTCGAGGAGAGCAGATCAAAAATTTATTCAGTTCGCGAAAAACTAATCAAATCAATGGATCCAAAAACCGTATCCTTCTACGAAAAAATCCGCAAATGGGCTAGTAACACAGCTGTCGTTCCAGTGCGCAAACAAGCCTGCTATGGTTGTTTTATGAGATTAAATGACAGAGTTTATAGCGCAGTTATCAAAAGCGATGATATCGTAACTTGCCCATATTGTGGCAGAATTTTATACAAAGAAGCAGAGTGATTTATACACTTTTTTCTTTTCTTATCTGGCTACTTGCACTGCCGTTTTTGGCGGTGCTAGCCCTCAAAAAAAAATATCACAAAAGCCTTCCTGCTAGGTTTTTGCTATTTAAAAATCCGAAATTCAACCCCTGTGATGTGCATTTTCACGCTTGCAGTCTTGGCGAGGTAAATGCGCTTAAAAACTTAATCTCAAATTTTGAAAATATCGCCCTTACCACGACCACAGACACGGGCTTTGCAGCAGCGAAGCAAATCACGCAAAACTCGCGCTTTTTGCCGTTTGAAAACCTGCTTCCATTTTGGTTAGAAAAGGCCAAAGTTACCGTGATTTTCGAGGCTGAGTTGTGGCTAAATTTAGTGCGAAGCGCGAAAAAAAACGGCTCTTTTGTCGTGCTTTTAAACGCCCGAATTTCAGATAAAAGCTACAAAAACTATCTGCGCTTTAAATTTTACTACAATAAAATTTTTGAAAATATTGATTTGGTCTTAGCCCAAAGCGAACGCGATAAAGCCCGCCTAATGGAACTTGGCGCAAAAAACATAATCGTAGCTGGAAATATCAAAAGCGCAAATTCTAGCTCTCCAAGCAAAATTTTGCCAAAATTTCAAAACTGCACCACTATCACGATTGCTAGCACGCACGAGGGCGAGGAAGAGCTGATTTTAGCCGGGTTAAAAAATTTCGCGCAAAATAACAAAAATTTCAAATTTATCCTTGCCCCGCGCCACCCTGCTCGTTTCGAACACTGCGCCAAAATCGCGAAAATTTGGGCAGATGAGCTAAATTTGAGTTTTGAAAAATTTAGCGAAAACAAAAATTTCAAAAGCGATTTTATTTTGCTTGATACAATCGGCGAACTGATAAATTTCTACGCCATTAGCGATATTGTAATCCTTGGTGGCAGTTTCGTACCAAATATCGGCGGACACAATCCAATCGAGCCAGCACACTTTGGCGCTAAAATCATCAGCGGCAGGTATTTTCACAACCAAAACGCGCTGTATAATCTAGTAAAAAATATCAAAATTTGCGAAGCTAGCGAGCTTGGTAACGCGCTAAAAAACCCACCCCAAAAGAGTGAAATTTTGCAAATTTGCGATTTAGGGCGCATTATAAAAATCATAAAGGACGAAATCAATGCAAGAAAAAGCCTATAAACTTCTAGCAATCCAAGAAAAAATTTCAAACAACGAAGCCAAGGCGCTAATCGATGCTGGACTTGTGAGCGCGCACGGCAAAAAGCTTAGCGTCGCGCGCGAAATGATGAGCGAAAAAACCATTTTTAGCGTCGCAAAAATAGAAAAACCAAAGCTAATTTATGAGGACGAAAACATCATCGCCGTGGATAAACCTGCGTTTTTGGAGTGCGAAAATTTAGAAAAAATTTATCACGCAACTCTCTTAAATCGCCTTGATAAGGGGACAAGTGGCGTGATAATGCTAGCGAAGAACGAAGAATTTCGCCAAAAAGCGATAAACGAATTCAAAGCCATGCGCGTGAAAAAAACATACCTCGCGCTCGTAAATGGCATAGTCAGCGAAGAGATCAAAATCACCGACCCAATCCTCACAATCAAGGGCAAATCCGGCGCGATTTCGAAAATTTCGCCAAACGGCAAAGAGGCGATTACAAATGTTTTTCCGCTCATGGTAAGCGGTAAAAAATCCTTTGTCAAAATCACAATCGAAACTGGTCGCACACACCAAATCAGGGTGCATTTAGCCAGCCTCGCTCACGGCATAATCGGCGATGAAAAATACGCCAAAAGCAAATCAAAGCGTATGTTTTTGCACTCATACCAAACCGAAATTTTAGGGCTTAAATTTATCGCTCCATTAAAGGGCGAATTTAACGAATTTGGCTTTAATATACCAAAAAATATGCAATATTAACAGCTATTTAAGTTAAATTTTGGTAATATCGTAGGTTTAATAATTTTATAAGGGAACGATAGTGTTTGAGATAATCAGTGAATCATTTAAAAATGCGGTTAATAAGCTAAAAACAATCGATGATGAAAAAGCGCTCAAAAATGCGCTTGACACCCTAAAAAAGGCACTTTTGAAGGCAGATGTTCATCACAAAGTAACCAAAGATTTCATAGCATTAGTAGAAGCCGATGTCAAAATCAACGGAATCGGTCAAAAGCAATTTTTAGATTCAATCAAAAACAACCTAACCATGATTTTAACAGCGCCAAAAGGCAGCAATCAGGGCTTTGTTTTTGCTGATACGAACCCTACAATCGTGCTTATGGCAGGTTTGCAAGGTAGCGGTAAATCAACCACGACAGTAAAACTCGCAAATTTCTTAAAACTTAGAAAAAAGAAGGTGCTAATCGCAGCTTGCGACTTGCAACGCCTAGCAGCCGTCGAGCAACTAAAACAACTTTGCGAAGCAAACGAGATCGATCTCTTTGCCCTAGATAACGAAACAAACCCTATCAAAGTCGCAAAAGAGGCCCTTGCAAAGGCAAAAGCTGGATTATATGATGTGCTTTTAGTCGATACTGCTGGACGCCTCGCAATCGACGAAGCGCTAATGGAGCAAATTTCAAATATCAAAAAAGAGATTAACCCGCATGAAATTTTCTATGTCGCTGATGCGATGAGCGGTCAAGACGGCGTGAAAACAGCGGCTAAATTTAACGAAGTACTTGAAATCAGCGGTGTGATTTTGAGCAAATTTGACGCCGATACAAAAGGCGGAATCGCCCTTGGAATCGCACATCAGTTAGGAATTCCACTTAGATTTATCGGAACAGGCGAAAAGGTCGCTGATTTAGAGGGTTTCATACCAGATCGTATCACTAGCCGTATCATGGGAGAGGGCGATTTAGCGACATTGGTCGAGAAAACAGCCGCTGTTTTCGACGAAAAAGAGGCAAAAAAATTAAACAAAAAAATCAAAAAAGGCGAATTTAATTTCAACGACTTTATTTCGCAGTTAGAGAGCGTCAAAAAGCTAGGAAATATGAAAAATTTAATCGGTATGATTCCTGGACTTTCTGGCATGGCAAACAAAATCCAAGATATCGACTTGGAAAATTCAAAAGAGATTAGACATATCAAGGCAATGATTGATTCTATGACGCCAAAAGAGCGCGAAAATCCAGATTTATTGAACAATTCTCGCAAACGCAGACTTGCCCAAGGCGCAGGTTTGTCGCAGGTCGAGGTCAATAGATTTTTGAAACAATTCACAAACGCGGCAAAACTTGCTAAAAAATTCTCGTCAAAAGGCGGTATGCAAGGGCTAGCCTCGATTGTGCAAAAACCGAGATAATTCTCGGTTTTAGAGCTTATCAATGCCCAAATTTTGGGTATTTACAAGTTCTAAAACTTTAAAAATTTCAAGGAGAAAAAATGGCAACAGTTGTTAGACTAACAAGATTAGGTAGAAAGAAAAAACCTTTTTATCGTATAGTTGTAACAGATAGCAGAAAAAGACGCGACGGCGGTTTTATCGAGACTATCGGTTATTATAACCCTCTAAAAGACGAAAACAATGTCAAAGTAGATAGCGAAAGACTAGCTTACTGGAAAAGCGTAGGCGCTAAACTAAGCGATAGAGTTGCTCAAATCACAAGCAAATAATCATGGTTGAAAACTTTATAAAAGAATACGCAAAGCTAATCGTAGATCACCCAGACTCGATTTCTACCGAGCTAAAATCTGGCGATAATTTCACAGAGATTATCATCTACGCTGATAAGGCCGATACTGGCAAACTTATCGGCAAAGACGGCAAAATGATTAACGCCATAAAAACGGTCATCATGGGCTATAAGGCCAAGGATCCGAGTAACTACAAAATCACGGTTAAAGCCAAAGATGCCTAAAAACCTGCTCGAAGTCGCTAAGCTCGGCAAAACAGTCGGCCTAAAAGGCGCATTGCGACTTCACGATAAAAGCGATTTCCCAAAACAATTTAAAAAAGGTGCCAAATTTTACTTACAAGATGGCACCATTTTGGAAATTTCTACATTTTTACAATCAAATTCCACTGTGAAATTCGTAGGTTTTGAGAGCATTGAACTAGCCCAAAATTTAGTAAATAAAACCCTTTATCAAACTATCGAAAACACCAGAAAAAATTGTCCGCTAAAAAAAGGCGAATTTTTCTATTTTGATATTTTGGGGCTTAGCGTTTGCGAAGATGGCGAAATTTTGGGCGAAGTAAGCGATATAATGGAGAGTGGTAGCGCGTATCTTTTCGAGGTAAAAACAGCGAGCGAGCTTGTAAATTTGGGGCTTGCTAGCACATTTTTTGTGCCATACCTAGATAATTTTGTAGTTCAAATTTCACTTGATGAGCGCAAAATTTTAACCAAAAACGCTAAGGCGATTTTAGAAAATTCATGAAATTTACCTTCGTAAGCCTTTTTCCAAATTTAATCCAGCCATATTTTGAGGACTCGATTTTAAAACGAGCCGTTGATAAGGGCATTATCGAGCTAAATTTTTTAAATCCCAGAGAATTTACTGCCAACAAATACAAAAAGGTCGATGATTATATGATAGGCGGAGGCGCAGGTCTTTTAATCGGCACCGAACCCCTAGCTAGGACGCTTGATGAGTTTAAAAAAACTTCCCCAAACGCAAAAATCATCTACCTAACCCCAGTTGGCAAAAAATTTACCCAAAACGACGCAAAACGCCTAGCTGGGCAGAGCGAAATTTGCTTTATTTGTGGCAGATACGAAGGGATCGACGAGCGCATAATCGAAGAGTATGTCAGCGAAGTTTTTTGCATAGGGGATTTTGTCTTAACTGGTGGCGAGCTTGGCGCGCTGTGTATGAGCGATGCTATAAGCCGAAATTTAGCCGGTGTTTTGGGAAATACTGCCTCGCTTGATGAAGAGAGCTTCGAAGATGGGCTTTTAGAGGCACCCTCTTTCACAAAACCTGATATTTTTAAAAATTTATCTATAATTTCAGAGTTTTTAAAGGGTAATCACGCTAAAATGCACAGTTTAAAAAATCAAATGGCGCTAATGAAAACTAGGTACTTTCGGGTGGATATGTACCGAAAAATCGCCAAAAAATAAAGGACATTTTATGAAAAACAAGTATATTCAAGCATTTGAAGATGCTCAAATTGCAAACAAAGTTGTGCCTGATTTTCGTGCTGGCGATACACTAAAAGTCGCTATCAGAATCAAAGAAGGCGACAAAAGCCGTGTTCAAAATTTCGAGGGCGTATGTATCGCTAGACGCGGTGAAGGCGTAAGCGAGACATTTATCATCCGCAAAATCGGTGCTAACAGCGTTGGCGTAGAGAGAATTTTCCCAATTTACAGCGAAAGTATCGAAAATATCGAAGTATTACGCCGTGGTCGTGTCCGCAGATCAAAACTATTTTATCTACGCAACAGACAAGGCAAAGCTGCTAAAATTAAAGAACTTAGAAAATAATTTTAGCCCAAAATTCAGCGCGAATTTGCGCAAAATAGGATTTTATCTCGCTAATGAGATAAAATCTATCATTATTTTATTTTCGTTTAAAAACAATGTATAAAATCACGAAATTTAAATTTTACATAGCTTATTTTTTTAATAAATTTTGTAAAATTTCAATAAAATTTTCAAGAGTGATGAATTATGATATATCTAGGCATTGATGTTGGTTCCACGACCGTAAAAACAGTAATTTTAAATGAAAATAATGAAATTTTAGAAAAAACCTACCAAAGACATTTAGCCAAACCAAAAGAGCTAGTTTTACAGCGAATTTTAGAAATCCAAAAAAGATATCCAAACGAAAATTTCAGCCTTTCCATAGCAGGTTCAGCCGGTATGGGTATCGCCAAAAACTGCGAAATTCCCTTTGTCCAAGAGGTTTATGCCACTTCGCTAGGAGTTAGGCAGATGTTTCCTAAAACCGATATCGTCATCGAACTAGGTGGCGAGGACGCGAAAATTATATTTCTCACAGGCGGGGTCGAGGAGCGTATGAACGGCTCGTGCGCTGGCGGAACTGGCGCGTTTATCGATCAAATGACAAATTTGCTAAATTTAGATATCGCTGAACTAGACAGATTAAGCTTCAACGCGAGCAAAATTTACCCTATCGCCTCTCGGTGCGGGGTTTTTGCCAAAAGCGATATCCAGCCTCTTTTAAATCAAGGCGTGCGCAAAGAAGACATAAGTGCGAGCATTTACGCAGCCGTAGTCGAGCAGACAATCGCCGGACTTGCCCAAGGGCGCGAGGTTAAGGGCAATATTTTGTTTCTAGGCGGACCGCTATTTTTCTTAAAAGGTTTGCAAAAACGCTTCAAAGAGGCGCTAAATTTAAGCGACGAAAACGCCACCTTCCCTGATATCGGGCCGTTTTTCGTGGCGTATGGCTCAGCGATTTATGCCAAAAAAACAGGCACTGCGCTAAATTTAGACAAAATCATAGAACTTTTGCAAAAAAGCCCAAACAAAGAGCTTTTAGAATCAGAGGAGCCTCTGTTTAGCTCGCAGGCCGAATTTGACGAATTTATCGCCCGCCACGAAAAAGCGAGTGTCCCCAAAGCCGACATCGCCTCATACTCTGGGAGCGCGTATTTGGGCGTGGATTGTGGCAGCACGACGATTAAGGTCGTTTTAATCGGCGAAAATTACGAGCTTTTATACAAATTTTACTCATCAAACAAGGGCGATCCGATAAATATCTTACAAGAAAAACTAGCCGAAATTTACGCCCTTTGTGGCTCGCGCATAAAAATCAAAAGCTCAGGCGTTACGGGGTATGGCGAGGAGCTAATCAAAACCGCATTTGGCTTTGATTACGGCATAGTTGAGACCATCGCGCATTACAGCGCGGCGCGCCACTTCAACCCCAAGGTCGATTTCATCATCGATATCGGCGGTCAAGATATCAAATGCTTTTCGATAAAAGACGGCAATATCGATTCTATCGTGCTAAATGAGGCGTGCAGTTCAGGGTGCGGATCGTTTTTGCAAACATTTTCGAATTCGCTAGGCCATGAAATCAAAAATTTCGCCAAAATGGGGCTTTTCGCCTCGCACCCAGCCAAGCTTGGTAGCCGTTGCACGGTCTTTATGAACTCATCTGTCAAACAGGCCCAAAAAGACGGCGCGAGTGTGGAAGATATCAGCGCAGGACTAGCAATTAGTGTGATTAAAAACGCGATTTACAAGGTAATTCGTGTGCGAAATTCCGACGATTTAGGGCAAAATATCGTGGTTCAGGGCGGGACATTTTTAAACAATGCCGTGCTAAGAGCCTTTGAAAAAGAGCTTGGCAAAAATGTCATCAGGCTCGATATCAGCGAGCTTATGGGCGCGTATGGGGCTGCGCTTTTTGCGCGCGATAATGCGCCGGAGAGCTCAAATTTAATCACGAGCGAAAAACTTGCACTTTTTACGCACAAAAGCGAATTTGATACCTGCAAGCTTTGCACAAACAAATGCCCGCTTACAATCACGCATTTTGAAAATTCGAAATTTATCACCGGAAATAAATGTGAAAGAGGCGCAGGTAAGGCTATCAAAAACGATATTACGAATTTGTTCGAGTTTAAAAACGAGCTTTTGAAAAAATACAAAAAACTCCCAAAAGACGGCGCGCCAAAGGTCGGAATTCCGCTTGTTTTGAATATGTATGAGATGATCCCGTTTTGGAGTGCGTTTTTTGAAAATTTAGGCATGAGCGTCGCTCTATCTCGCAAACCACGCAAAGAGACGCTGTTTTTGGCCAATCAAAGCATACCAAGCGACACAGTCTGCTACCCAGCCAAAAGCGTGCATGGCCACATCTACGACTTGCTAGCGCAAAATGTCGATTTTATATTTTATCCGTGTATGAGCTACAACCTAGACGAAAATATCAGCGAAAACTGCTACAACTGCCCTGTGGTGGCATACTACCCAGAGCTAATCAAGGCAAATGTCAGCGCGCTAGACGAGCGGGCGTTTATATACCCGCACCTAGATTTAAATGCGCCTGAATTTTTTGCCAAAACTATGCGAAAAGAGCTAGCAAATTTAGGGTTTAAATTTAAGCTTGATGTCATCAAAAACGCCGTATTTCAGGGCAAAAAAGAGCTAGAAAACTACAAAAACACGGTTTTAATCAAAGGCGAAGAAACGCTAAATTTAATCCGCGAGCAAAATTTGAGCGCAATCGTGCTTGCTGGCAGACCATATCATATCGACAAAAGCGTAAATCACGGGATTGATCGCTACTTAAATTCTCTCGGATTTATCGTGCTAAGCGAGGATAGCCTGCCGCTAATGCAGGTGCAAACCAAATCGCTAAATCAATGGACATACCACGCCAGGCTGTATAGCGCGGCTAGATTTATCTGCAAATACCCTAAAATGCAACTCGTGCAACTCGTAAGCTTTGGGTGCGGGATAGACGCGATTACAGGCGATGAAGTGCGCGATCTGCTACGCGCAAATGGCAAAATTTACACTCAGCTTAAAATCGACGAAGTTACAAATCTAGGGGCTGTTAAAATCCGCCTACGCTCGCTAAAAGCGACAATGTTAGAGCGCGAAAAAGCTCAATTTATACAAAAAGGCTAATGATGTTTGCGAAATTTACAAAAAATATGAAAAGCACTCACACGATTTTAATCCCTACGATGATCGATCCGCATTTTCGCTTTATGAAAAGCGTTTTGGCTGATGAGGGGTATAAAAGCGTGCTTTTACGGGACAACCGCGCAAACATCGTCGAGGAGGGCTTGCGAAATGTCCATAACGATATGTGCTACCCTGCCCTGCTCGTAATCGGGCAGTTTATCGATGCACTAAAAAGTGGCGAATTTGACACGCACAAGGTCGCACTTCTCATAAGCCAAACAGGTGGCGGGTGCAGGGCGAGCAACTATATAAATTTGCTTCGCAAAGCCCTAAATGAGAGCGGTTTTGGCTATGTACCGGTGATCTCGCTAAATTTTGGCTCGCTAGATGAAAATGGATTTGCGCTGAGCAAAATGGCGCTAATCAAGCTGTTTGTGGCGATTTTTTACGGCGATTTGATGATGAATCTATATAATCAATGCAAACCATACGAAAAAATTCCTAATCAAACGAACGAAATTTACGAAAAAATGGTCGAATTTATCGCAAATTTGACAAATCAAAAGTCATTTTTCAAACTAAATAAAAATTTTAGCCATATCTTGCAAAATTTCGCCAAAATAGAGCGTTCTGACGAGCCAAAAATCAGGGTTGGTATCGTGGGCGAAATCTATCTGAAATACTCCCCTATCGGCAACAACGGCTTAAATGCTTACCTCATCAAAGAAAACGCAGAGCCAGTAAATACCGGACTAATGGATTTCGTGCTGACTTGCATTTATGATGCTGTGTATGACAAAAAGCTCTATGGCAAGGGCGGTGCGGCGTATTGGGGTAGCCTTGGGGTCGCTAAAATTTTAGAATTTTGCCAAAAAAAATTAATTCGCGCTATGAAAAAACATGGATTTCGTCCGCCAACGCCATTTAAAGAGGTGCGCGCAGCCGCTGAGGGATACATCAGCCACGGCGTGAAAATGGGCGAAGGGTGGCTACTCACAGCTGAAATGGTCGAGTTTATGAAGCAAGGCGTGCAAAATGTCGTCTGCGCCCAGCCATTTGGCTGTCTGCCAAATCACATCATCGCGCGTGGCATGATACGCAAAATCAAGCAAAACTACCCAGACGCCAACATCGCCGCAATCGACTACGACCCGGGCGCAAGTGCAGTAAATCAAGAAAACCGCATAAAATTAATGCTTTCAAATGCAAATAGGGAATTTTAAATTTTAAAATTTTGTGAGAATTTGGCTAAATTTAACAGCCAAATTTGGCTAAATTTCAATGAATTTAGCCAAATTTCATCTATCTTGTTCTGCGTTTTATATCTCTGTGCGCGCTTCTGTGGCGTTCGCCGTTGTCATTATCAAAGCTCCTAGCCTCGCGTTCGCGCCTTTTGATTTCTTTGTAACGAGAGCTTGCTTTGATAACTTCCGCTTCCCTTCTAGCCCGATGCAAGGTCATTTCGCGTTCGCCGTTGTTAGCATGAATTTTGCGGATTTCGCGCTCGTGGCGGATTGATTTATCGCTTGGGCGATGAGTGTGCGGACGCGGAGAGATGGCTGGGCGAGTGTGCGGGCGAGTATTTATATGGCTGTGGCGATTGCCCCTAACCACGACTGGGCGTCTATCTACCACGACAGGACGCCTATCCACGATAACTGGGCGTCTATCATAAATCACAGGACGACGGCGATATCCTCTGTCATAGTAATAATCGCTCTCGTAATACCCCCTATAATACGGACTTCCGCTATCATACACCACGCTACCTGAGGCTCTCGTGTGCGCACAGCCTGTGAAAAACAGACCGACAATCGCGCCAAGAATTGCGAATTTTAAAATTTTCATTTTGTATCTCCTTTATAAAATCGGAGCGAATTTTACATTTGCGTGATTAAATTTTTTGTTTATGAAATTTAAATTTGAAAGCTAGGGCGAAATTTGATAAATTTTAAAATTTCGCCCCAAATTTGGCTAAATTTAGCCGTTATAACCCAAGCGCCTCATATTTGCGCAAGCGTTTTTGTATCCGTGGTAGCAAGTTACGCGGTAAAGATCGATTGCATTAAATGTGTTTTGTTGCACGCCTTGTCCGCGCTCGAACATCTCAGCTAATTTCATGCAAGCTGGGAAGTTTTGAGTGCCTACGCACGCCATATTATAGGCATTTGCAGCTGAGCCGAAATCGCCTTTGGCATACATTGATTCAGCAAAACTAAAACACAACGGACCATTTCCGCTTCTGCAAGCGTCGCTTTGGACGATATTGCCCTCGATTTTGGCTGGGCGAATTCCGTCTTGGATCTCGTTATAGCTGTATTTTCCAGCCTTTGGCGCGCTTACTGCGCTTTTTGGTGCATTGCTGACACAACCTGCTAAAAATAATCCTGCAATCATCACAGCGATTAAATTTTTCATAAGCTATCCTTTATCTGCCTAAGATATAGTAAGTGTCTTTGTTCGGCACTTTTTCTAAGGCTATATTAAATTTATCCGACCAAGCCTTGATCATATCTACAACAGCCTCTTTGCGCTCTTTTGTAGCGGCCTCATTTTTGATTTTAAAATACGGATTTGTATTTGACATAGCGATGTAAGCATCATAAATTTTAAGCTTATCGTTTAGTGTAACGATGTGCTCCAACTCTGTGTCTGTGAAATCACATTTTGACAAAATACCGCGAAGTTGCGCTATCACCGCCTCGCTTGAAGTATAACCTAATGCTAGAAGAATTCCCTCTTCACTCATATTAATCCTTTCTAATGAAATTTATTGTTTGTTTGCTTGCGAAATTAAAACGCCCTCGATTAGCTTTTTTATATCGCCATCAAGTATCGCATCAGTCTGGCTAAACGCCTCGCCTGAGCGGTTGTCCTTGACCTGCTGATACGGGAAAAGCACATAAGAGCGAATCTGATGTCCCCAGCCAATATCGCTTTTTTCGATACTATCGCTTGCTTCTCGTTTTTTCATAAGTTCAAGCTCGTAAAGTCGCGATTTTAGCACCTTCATTGCCGTTTCTTTATTTTTGTGTTGGCTTCTATCGTTTTGACAATTCACCACAATCCCAGTGGCTAAGTGAGTTATGCGAACAGCGCTTTCTGTTTTGTTGATATGCTGACCACCTGCCCCACTAGCGCGAAAAACATCGATTTTAATGTCCTTATCCTCGATATTTATCTCAATATCATCGTTTAGCTCAGGGCTTACCATGACGCTTGAAAAGCTCGTGTGCCTACGCCCTGCACTATCAAATGGGCTTGTTCGCACTAGGCGGTGGATTCCGTTTTCGGCCTTTAAATACCCATAGGCGTTTTCGCCACGCACGATAAAGCTCACATCTTTAATCCCCGCTTCATCGCCCTCTTGGAAATCCAAAACCTCTACCTTAAAGCCCTCTCTCTCGCAAAACCTACTATACATACGATACAGCATGCCCGCCCAGTCGCAACTCTCTGTCCCACCAGCTCCTGGGTGGATAGTGATAATCGCGTTTTTGTCATCGTCATCGCCACCGAGCATCATCGCTAACTCTAAATTTGAAATTTCCTCTTCTAGCTCGCCTGCGCCCTCGAAAAGGTCGTTTATCGTATCATCATCATTTTCGCTAAGGGCTAATTCGTAAATTTCACGCGCATCATCAAGCGCAGAATTTGCCTTTTTAAATTTCGCCAAAACCGAGCTGATTTTGGTCTTTTCGCGTCCGATTTGAGTTGCTAGCTTCACATCGCTCCAAAATTTCTCGTCCGCTTCGATTTTTGAAATTTCCTCTAAGCGCGCGCTAATTTCATCTGGTTTGATAATCGAGCTAATATTATTGATTTTTATGTCAAGGTTTTTCAAAAGTTCGCTATATTCGTAATTATCCAAGTTTTGCCTTTAAATTTTTTGCGAGATTATAACAGCTTAAAGCTTTTAACCCTTTTAACCCAGAGTTAAATTTTAATTTTTTTGAGTTATAATCGCCCTTTAAATTTCAAAATTTGGAAGTAAATATGCAAATCATAAGAACAGTAGAAGAGTTACGAGCATTTCGTGCCAATGCCTGTGGTAATGTGGGTTTCGTCCCTACAATGGGGGCTTTGCACGCTGGACACATAAGCCTAATCAAACAAGCCAGAAACGAAAACGACATCGTAATCGTATCGACCTTCGTAAATCCTACGCAGTTTTTACCAGGCGAGGATTACGAAAAATATCCAAAAAACGAAGAAGCAGATATTAAAATTTGCGAAAATTTAGACATAAACGCTATGTTTATCCCAGAAGTTAGCGAAATTTACACAGATAATGAACCAACAATCATAGCGGTGCGCCCGACATCTGAAATTTTGGAGGGCAAAACCCGCCCAGGGCACTTTGACGGCGTGTGTATGGTGCTGAATAAATTTTTCAATATCGTTCGCCCAAACAATGTCTATATGGGCAAAAAGGACGCCCAACAGCTCTTTATCGTGCAAAATATGGTAAAAAGCTTTTTAATGGATATTAATATCGTGCCATGCGAAATCGTCAGAGAGAGCGACGGACTGGCTCTAAGCTCGCGCAATGCGTATTTGGACGAAGAGGAAAAAATGCTAGCGCTTAAAATTTCACGCTCACTTTTAAATGCTAGCAATCTAATCGCCAAAGGCGAGATTAGCACGAGCATTTTAAAGGATAAAATGCTTTCGATTTTAGAGCCATTAGAGGTCGATTATATCGCGTTTGTAAATAGAAATTTCGAAATTTTAGACCAAATCGAGCCTAAAAACACCATTATCCTTGTCGCCGCAAAGGTCGGCAAAACACGCCTAATCGATAATATTTGGTTGTAAAAATGCCAAAACTTTATTTAGTAAGCCTTGGTTGTAATAAAAATCTCGTCGATAGCGAGATTATGCTAGGTAGGTTACAAAACTACGAAATCGTCTCCGAGCCCCAAAACGCCGATGTTATGATAGTAAATACCTGTGGATTTATCGCTTCGGCGAAGCAAGAAAGTATCCGAACCATACTCGAACTCGCCGAATTTAAGAAAAAAAACGGCGTTTTGGTTGTAACTGGCTGTCTTATGGAGCGCTACAAAGACGAGCTTATGCGTGAGCTTCCCGAAGTCGATATTTTCAGCGGTGTCGGGGATTATGACAAAATCGATGAGATGATACTTAAAAAACAAAATCTATTTTCGCCTAATACTTACTTGCAAACCACGCAAAAAAGGGTAATCACTGGTTCAAATTTTCACGCTTACATTAAAATCGCCGAAGGGTGCAACCAAAAATGCAGTTTTTGTGCAATTCCCACTTTTAAGGGGCGTTTAAAAAGCAGAAATTTAGATGACATCGAAGCCGAAGTCAGGGATTTGGTCGCACAGGGATTTTATGATTTTAGCTTTATCGCGCAAGATACGAGCAGCTATGGGCGAGATAGGGGCGAAAAAGACGGGCTAATCGCACTGATTAAACGCATAGAAAAAATCAAAGGCGTTAAATTTGCGCGAATTCTTTATCTTTATCCGACCACGACGAGCGAAAATTTGATTAAAACTATCATAGGCTCACCCGTTTTTGTGAATTATTTCGATATGCCGATCCAGCACATAAATGACGAAATGTTAAAAATTATGAAGCGTGGAAATGCTAAAAATGAAATTTTAAATTTGCTAAATTTAATGCGTTTGGCACCAAATTCGTTTTTGCGAACCGGCGTGATAATCGGACACCCGGGTGAGAGCGAGAGCGAGTTTAACGAGCTTTGCGAGTTTTTAAGCGAGTTTAAATTTGATAGAATTTCAGCCTTTGCTTACTCCAAAGAAGAAGACACAGCAAGTTGTGAAATGGAGCAAATTCCAACTCGCGTTATCACAAAACGGCTAAATAAAATCGAAAAAATCGTGGATAAAGCGATTTGTGAGAGTTTTGCCGGGCTTGTAGGCACCACGCAAATCGTGGAAATCACAGGCATTAGCAGTGAAGGTGAGTTTTTTTACGGCGCAAAACTAGCTCTTTGGGACAAAGACATCGACGGAGAGATTTTAATCAACGAAAGCGAGATACAAAATTTGCAAATCGGACAGCTATATGAGTGCGAGATTGGCGAATTCGTCGGCGGAAAACTCATAGGGAAAATCACAAAACAAATTTAATGTCATTGCGAGAATTTTTGCGAAAGCAAAAATTCGTGGCAATCCAGTAAATTTAAACAACATTTGATTAAACGATTTTGCCGTTGCTGGATTGCTTCGAATTTGCTACGCAAATTCTCGCAATGACAAAAACTATTTCAACCTAAATTCCTTATTTTCTTCGGCTATTTTTAAAAGTTCAGTGTAAATTTCTTCGTGGGCTTTCAGAAGTTCATCAAATTTAAATCCAAGCATAACAATGCGATAAAGTTCGGGCTTGTTTTTGCGCCAATTATACAGCGTTTTTGTATCAATCCCCAAAATCCCACAAATATCCCGTTTCGTTAATTTTTTTGGCATTTTTTATCCTTGAATTTTGCAGAAATTATACGGATAAAAGTTTTTGTATCTAACAAAGGAAATAATACTTGTATTTTTAATTTTAAAGGGATATATTCCTTAAATTTTATAAGATTTAAGTAAAAGCTTGGTATAATAGTAAGATTTTTTATTAAAGGTGTAAAAATGAAAAAACATTTGATTTGTATGATTTTTGGTGCAATATTGTTTTCTGGTTGTGGCGATGACGGAATAGGAGCAAAACCAAAAGCCCCAAGTTGTGGCGATACCGATGTAAAAGAAACCGTGAAAAAAATAATATTTTCAAACGGTATTTGCAACGGAGGCGGTAGGTATTGTGCTTGCGCTGCCTTAGAAAAGAAGCTGTCAGTCGAAGAAGTGATGCAATTTTATGTGTGCAAGGATATTAACAAAGAAAAATTGCTTAAAGATATAGAGGAACTAAAACAAGCAAAGCTAACTGAAATCGATACTATTGAACAACAAGATAGAGAATCGCGTTGTGAAGCCAAATTTCTTGATTTATCTTTAAATTACTCTGCTCGTTATACAGATGACGGAAAAACCTTAAAAGTAAAAATTACTCAATATCAATAAAGGCAATATATGAAAGATCTAGAATTATGCTTAGAAAAAATAAAAGAACATACTGCAAAAAATAATATTGTGGGTAAATGGTCTGATTTTTTGGTTGAGAAAAAATTTAGCGACAAGGCAAAAGCTAAATTTAATGAAGTTATAGAAAAGATTAAAAATTCAAAAGATAAAGACAGAAAGGAAGATATAGCTGTCATTAGATATCGAGACGGTAAGATAACATATAATGAATTAGCTTATGAAGCATATATTCGTTGGTTTTATTTTTATGCAGAGGACAATGAAAGAGTTATTCCATTTCATAATTATGAGACAATAGAAAATACTATGTCGGCTTTTAAAGATTTTTTGCGTGGCAACAATAACAATAAAGCAGTACTACAAAATATCAAAAAAAATGACGAATTTGACATTTTGATAGAATTTGCAGAATATTTACAAGATAACCATTTTAAAAATTTATTGATAGAATTAAAAGAAAAATTTGATAATAACGGTAAATAAACGGCTAGATTTGTTAGGCATAGGATGAGCAAATCCTTACCACAGAAAAATTTGGCAAATCAAAATTGTATGGCAAATGCCAACCCTACAAAAACGGCTTTGCCGTTTGCTGGATTGCCACGACTTTGCTTTCACAAAGTCTCGCAATGACAAAAAATTCAAAATTAATCACTTTTTAGCTATCATTACAGATATTTTTAGAAAGAAAGATTTTGAAAACCTTAAACATTGACATCGAGATTTTGGACTTTTTGCGTGGTAGGAAAAATTTACTTGCCTTTTCGCACGGTAGCGACAGCACGGCACTTTTTTACACGCTTTTAAATTTGGGCGTTAAATTTGATTGTGCTTTTGTGAATTATAAAACTAGAAAACAAAGCAATGAAGAAGAAGCAAGTGCAAAAAAGCTTTGCGAGAAATTCGGCGTGAATTTATTTATCAAAACCGCTTCGCTTGATTTACAAAATAGTTCAAATTTTGAAAATCAAGCCAGGAAGATTCGCTATGAATTTTTTGATGAAATTGCCGTTAAATTTGGCTTTAATACGCTTATCACCGCTCATCAGCTAAATGATAAATTTGAGTGGTTTTTAATGCAACTTGGACGAGGTGCGGGTCTAGCAAATCTGCTTGGCTTTGAAAAAATCGAAAATCGCACAAATTTCACACTCGTGCGACCTTTTTACGACATTAGCAAAACGCAAATTTTAGAGTTTTTAAGCGAAAATAAAATCAAATTTTTTAACGACATTTCAAACGAAAATACCAAATTTGCAAGGAATGCCGTAAGGGCTGAATTTAGCGATAAATTCGTAGAAAAATACGCTTTAAATTTAGCTAAAAGTTTTGAGTTTTTATCGCTCGACAAAGCAAATTTAATGGGCGAATTTATATATCAAAAAGATAAATTTTTTGTGCTAGAAAATTCGCAAAAAAGCCTAAATTTAATAGATAAAGCGTGTAAAATTTTGGGCGTCGTTCTTAGCCAAAATCAACGAAAAGAAATCCAAAAAACAGATTGCGTAATAAGTGGTAAAATTTGCGTTTGCAAAAACGAAAAATTCTACTTCGTCGCACCATTTGAGAAAACAAAAATGGATAAAAAATTCAAAGAAAAATGCCGAATTCTAAAAATCCCGCCACTAATTCGCCCCTATATTTTCGCTAGAAGCGAAATTTTAGCAGAGTGCGAAGGGCTAATTTCTGGCCTCAACCATAGCGATTTTGTTGATAAAATCGGCGAAATTTAGGTTAATAAGATTTGTTTTGATATGGATTCGTGTAAAAATCACATAGCCGATTTCATTGCTGAGCGTGCCGTCTGAGTAAATGAAAACATTTGTCAAAAACTCGCTGTTTTTTGACTGGTAAAAATTGTCGATTTGGAAATTTAAAATCTCATAAAACAACTCATCGCTATCGCTCATCATGCCCTTTATTTCGTCATCTATGAGAATCATATCGGCATAGAGGGCGCGTTTTTTGTTTGCCACCAAAAACGCCACGCGGTCGTTAAATTTAAGCACAAACATCGCGACACTATCGATTTCATGCTGATTTTTGTATAAAAAATAAAGCACCTTAAAAAGGCTTTCATAAGAGTTGAAGCTCGCGCCGAATTTCTCGTCGCTTTTAGTAGTCGCACTGCGCGGGAATTCCACGGTAAAATCGCTATCGACGCTTTGATAAAAGCACTCGTCCGCCCTATCTGGCTCGCTAGAAAAAATCACCCTTTGAGCTGGATCGTCGATTAGTATATTTGCGTGCAAACTCTTGGCAATCCCTTGCCTAAATTCCGCCATTTGCGCCGCAAAATCAGTTGCACTATCGACGCTGAATTTGAGCGTCTTTTCATCTACGATTTTTTTACTAAATCCAAGTTTTCTAAAAACAAATTCGCACTCGCTATCATTTTGCGCTACGCTTAGAAAAGATTTAGCCTTGAAAAGTCCCATTTTTTCTCCTAAAAAATGCTAATTATACCAAAAATCGTTTATGCAAAACTAAAAATCGAAATTTTTATCTTTTTCGGCCTGAGCAAAAAGCAAATTTGCTATTTTCTCTTTCGCCTCTTCAAGACCTAGTCCAGCGATATCTAGTGGCTCGCTTAGGCTGTAATTTATGCGCGAAAAGGGCTTTGGCAAGACCATTTTATCCCAGCTTCTAAACTCCCAAAAACGGCTCGCTTCGTAGTTTAGCGCGTAAATTTTGAGATTTTTTTTCTGCGCGATTGTCACGGCTCCGTCTGCGACGCTGTGTCTTGGGCCTCTGGGGCCATCTGGGGTAATGATGACATCTACGCCGCTTTTGATTTCGCTAAATGCGTTCATCAGCGCCCTAACTGCGCCTTTGGAGCTTGACCCTCTAATCGCGCCAATACCAAAATGCGAAATCACTCTCGTGATAATCTCGCCGTCTTTGTGGTCCGAGATGATGACCTTTACCTTTCTTTTTTCGCCATAATACCGCTTCCAGTAGCGAAGATAGGCAAAAGGCATCATTGCAAGTCTGCCGTGCCAAAACACCACCACACAAGTTTCATCTGATAATTTTGTATCGCTAAATTTAACCCTACAAGTAAGATAAATCAAGCGTATCAAAAAAGTCCCAATATATTCTACACAAAAAAAGATAATGCGTTTTTTAAAGGGTAACTTTTCCATAAAGTGCCATTCTAGCGGCTTTTTCGATTTTTACATTTAGTGTGCGCCCAAGCAGTTCCTCGCTACCATTTACGCAAACCAAAAAATTCGAAAAACTTCTGCCAGCTACTTGATTGTTTTCGCGCAGTTCCTCGAAATACACCTCGTGCCCTCTACCTACCTGCGCGCTCATAATCTCATCTAAAATTTCATTATGCAAGCCCTGCAAATAGCTAAGGCGCGCACTTGCGACTTTATCGTCGATTAGCGCCAAATTCTGCGCCGGCGTGTGCGGACGCGGGCTAAATTTAAAGCTAAAAACCTGCTCAAATTTCACCTGTTTTAGCACATCAATTGTATCGGCGAAATCCGCCTCGCTCTCCGTCGGATAAGCCACGATGATATCGGTGCTAATGCTCACATCTGGGCATAAATCTCGCAGTTTTAGCGCGCGGTCTAAAAACCACTCCTTGCTATATCCACGCCTCATATCGCGCAAAACCTTAGTCGAACCACTTTGTAGTGGCATGTGCATGGATTTGCAAATTTTAGAATTTGAGCTAAAAACTTCTAAAAATTTATCGTCCATGTGAAGCGGGTGCGGGCTAGTAAAGCGAATCCTCTCGATCCCCTCAATCTCGCTTAGCCTTACTAAAAGGTCGCTAAAATCGATTTTTTCGTGCGCATTGGAAAATCTTTTGCCATAGTTATTGACATTTTGACCGAGCAAAAATATCTCTTTTGCCCCGCGCGCAGCACTTCTGCGCGCCTCATCAAGTATGATTTTAGCCGGTATTGAAAGCTCGTCGCCTCTGGTTTGTGGCACGATACAATACGAACATTTTTTGTCGCAACCAATCATAATATTTATGTATGATTTGTAAGGACTGCCCCGAAATTCGCCAAAGGCAAACTCGCTCTCATCGTAGTTTATATCGGTGCTAATAAATTTTGGCGTCCGCACAGCTTGCGAAATTTTAGACACATTTCGTGCTCCTAGCACAAAATCCACATAAGGGGCACGCTTAAAAATCTCATTTCCCAAATGCGAAGCAGTGCAACCGCAAACTCCGATTTTTGAGCCAGCCTTGCGGACTTTGTCAAATGCGCCAATCTCGCTAAAAAGCTTATGCACGGGCTTTTCACGCACAGAGCAGGTGTTTATAAGGATTAAATCAGCAATGTTAATATCGTTTGTGAGTTCGTAATTTTGGTTTTTTAGTTCGGCGATGATGTGCTCGCTATCACGCACATTCATCGCACAACCGAGGGTTTGTATGTAGAGAAATTTTTTCAAACTATATGCACCTCATACATATATTCGTTTTCATTTAGGCCATAATACACGCTTCTTTGATAGACCGAAAATCCCTTTTTTTCAAAAAATTCTATCAGCGCAATGATATCTTTATGCGAATTTTCTCTATCTAAATAGAAAATTTTTTGACCACTTTTTGCGATTTGAGCTTCCAAATCTTCGACTTTTGCACTCTTTGGCTTCGCTTCTAGGCTAGTTCTAGCGAGTTTTACTTGCATTGCTTCATCCTTTCGTATTTCAAATTTTAAACTGATGAGTTTAGCAAAATTAATATAATAATTCGTTTAAATAAAAATAAAGTCTAAATTTAATATAATACCGAACTCGAAAATTTTAAAAATCCCAAAATTTAGCAGTGTAAGAAAAGGAAAATTATGGAAAAAATCACAGACATAATCGAGTCTATCGCAAACGAAAAGGGACTTGATCCCTCAGATGTGGGCGCACGGGTCAAAACAGCCTTTATCCAAACCGCAAAAAGGCTATTTGGCGAGCAGTTTATCTACGACAGCGAGGTAGATCCCGTTACAAAAAAGGTCAAACTCTACCAAAAAGTCCAGGTCGTAGCCGATAATGACGAGCGCGCAGGACAGGATAATTTCATCGCAATTAGCGAAGCCAAAAAACACGGGGACGCTGAGATTGGCGACGAGCTAAGCTATGATATAAATATCGAAAATCTCGGCCGCACAGCTTCGCAGGTTTTGGCAAAAGAGCTAAATTACCATATCCAACGCCTACTCGAAGAGAAAATTTTCGAAAGCTATAAAAACAAAATCGGCACCCTAGCCCACGGCACCGTCACCAAAATCGACGCTAGCGAAACGACATTTGTCGAAATCGACGATATCAAAGCCTACATGCCACAAAAAAACCGCATAAAAGGCGAGAGTTTCAAAGTGGGCGATGTCGTCCAAGCCGTCATCAAAAACGCCTATATCGACAAAAATCAAGGCATAAAATTAGAACTTTCACGCACAAGTCCGAAGTTTTTGGAGGCGATTTTGCGCACGGAAGTCCCTGAGATCAAAGACGGAAGCGTCATAATCCAAGCATGCGCTAGGATTCCTGGCAAACGCACGAAAATAGCCCTTAGCTCAGTTTCGCCAAATATCGATCCAGTGGGCGCGACAGTGGGCAAAGGCGGCACTAGAATCGACGCTGTGAGTAAGTTTTTGAGCAAAAATTTAAGCGAAGAGGACAAAAAAGCTGGCGGAGAGAGCATAGACGCGTTTGAATACTCTGCCTCGCCTGAAATTTTAATCTCGCGCGCAATGGCGCCTGCGATTGTAAATTCGGTCAAAATCACAGATGAAAACAAAGCAATCGTCTATATCAACCCTGACCAAAAATCCAAAGCTATCGGCAAAAACGGCCTAAATATCCGCCTAGCCTCAATGCTAAGTGGCTATGAAATCGAGCTAATCGAAACAGGCGCATCAAGCGAAAAAGTATCAAACGAAGAGGGATTAAAAAATCTCGAAGCGCTCTTTGGCGGTCTGTGAGAATTCTTTCAAATTTGCGAATTTTTAAAATTCGCAAATTTTAAAATAATCAAAATTTAAAATTTATATGAAATTTGGCGCGTCGTTAGAAAACAGCACCAAATCCCCTGCTTTGGTATATTTAGCCAAAATTTCAACCATTTTCGATTTATCTTTTAGCACATAAACTTTGCCGGGGTTTATATTGTCTTTGAGCGTTTTTAAATTTAACTCGCCAGTTATTATCACGAGATCAAAAACCTCATCGATTTTTTTGGCCAGCACTTCATTATCTTCCTTGGTCGATTCGACGATTCCAGGGGTTACGATGACTTTATTTCCTTTGTAAGTTTTGCATAGTTCGTAGCTGGCTAGCATACCGGCTAGATTGCCGTTAAATGCGTCATCAATGATGATTTTGCCGCCGTTTTCGATCTTTTGGAGGCGGTGTTCGACGCTTCTGACTTTTTCTACTGCGTTGTGGATATAGACATCATTTACGCCCAAAAACCTCGCTACCATGACACATGCGCTGAGATTTTGCGCGTTAAACTCGCCTAGCACCGGCGCAGAGAGCCTGAAATTTTCGTCATTGATTTTAAGGCTAAATTTAATCCCGTCTAGTGTCGAGCTAATCACCTTCGTGCCGATATCATAGGTGCTAATCGTGGCGCTGTTGTGGCAAAGCGTGCTAGAATGCACAAATGCGTGTTTTAGACGCGGTGAATTTAGCGCTTCAAGCTTGGTAGCGCGGATATTTTCTACGCTTTTGAAATACTCCAAATGTTGCGCGCCAATCTCGCCTACAACTACGATTTGCGGGCGCAAAAACTCGGTGATTTCGGCGATATCGCCAGGCAGTCTGGCACCTGCTTCTGCGATATAGACCTGAGTATTTTTTGGCAAATCATCGTTTATGTCCTTTACAATCCCAGCTAGCGTATTTACCGAGCGCGGGGTCTTGTAGCAGACAAAGTGCGGGCTAAGGATATCATAAAGGAAGTTTTTGATACTCGTCTTGCCGTAACTTGCCGTGATTTGGACGATGATTAGATTATTCATCGTATTTAGCTTGGATAATGCGCTAGCTTTGAAGCGGTTAAAAAGCGTTTTTTCGTATCTGAAATGAAAAAACAATCCCACAAATAGCGCAACAACGGCTGGAATTTTAATATCGGTTGAAAATTTAATATCAATCAAAATCTCCACAATCCCCACAATCACCGCAAACGAGGCTATGTATGCAAACGCCCTTTTTATGCGATCGGTAAAAACTAGCTTTTTGTCCAGCCCCCTGTGCCAAAGCGCCAAAACAGCGATATAGCTAGCCGTTACCACGCCCAAGGCTGCGTAATAAAACGGGCAAAACATAGCCGCGATTTGAGCCAAAACTGGAATTATGAAAAAATACAAATGCCACATAGGCTTGGTGAAATGATGCATTACGCGCTCCACACGATACGAAAACCACTGCAAACAAGTAAGCGCGTAAAATCCCAAAGCAAGGGTGAAAATAAAATTTGAAATAACTGCCGACATTTTTTCCCTCAAATTTATTTATACTTAGATTACAAAACCTGTAATTTTATTCTAAAAAAACTTGATTGTTGCTTATTTTTGCGATAAATTTTATTATTTAGAGCTTGATTTGCGTCAATGCAAAATTTACTCTAATCTGTCATTGCGAGCTTTCGCAGAAAGCGAAGCAATCCAGAGAAATTTAAAGCAAAATTCAACATAAATTTAGCATTGAACAATTTTAAATTTAGCCAAATTCCAAAATTTGATTAAATTCTATTTTTAGAATTTGTTTGTAAATTTTGGCTTGTAGATCGCCATAACGGCTTTGCTCTTTTGCAACGATAAGCATAGCAGGATAACAAAAAGAAATTTGCATTATTTTCGGTGGCAAGGACGCCCACCATACGAAACTAAAATAAATGTTAAAATAGTGGCAATACAGAGAGTATAAATTTAGCTTTGCAAATCTTTTTTGTTTATATTTACTATTATTTCTCTATTTTCTATTACTTTCAATAAATTTCCTTTTTTATCTACCAACATTTCTTGGTAACCAACTTTAATATGGAATATATTATCAGCGATGGGTCTTATAAGTTCTGGTCGTGAATAAAAAACTGCTTCTAGCATAATCTCTCCACTTGCAACATTTACAAATCCGTATTTTTCTCTGTGAGGTACTGTTATTTTTTCATATTCAAAGGTAGAAGCATAACCACCTTTTCTTCCTATAACATAGCCATCGATAAAATAAATTTTATCGTAATTATGAAACTCTTTGCCTGTTTTATCGACAAGTTCGTATTTATAGACAGATTCGTATTGATCATATTCTACTTTTACCAAATAAGAATTATCATCAATTTTTTTAATTTCTTCGTATTTACAAGGAATTATCTCTTTACCTATTTTATCAACAAGCCCCCATTTATAGCGAATATCATTAACATAATAAGAATTATCATCAAATTTTTTAATTTCCTTGTATTTACAAGGAATTATCTCTTTATATGTTTTATCCAAAATTCCATATTGAGTTCCATTTTTTACCAAAAAAAGATTATCATCAAATTCTTTAATTTCATTGTATTTGCAAGGCAATATCTCTTTATATGTTTTATCCAAAATTCCATATTGAGTTCCATTTTTTGCCAAAAAAAGATTATCATCAAATTTTTTAATCTCTTTGTATTTACAAGGAATTATCTCTTTGCCTGTTTTATCAACAAGCCCCCATTGATAGTAAAAATTCTGAACATAATAAGAATTATCATCAAATTTTTTAATTTCATTATATTTACGAGGCAATATCTCTTTACCTGTTTTATCAAAAAGTCCATATTGACAGAAACCTTCATCAGTTACTTTTTCTACCAAAAAAAGATTATCATCAAATTTTTTAATTTCTTTGTAAATACAAGGCAATACCTCTTTACCTGTTTTATCAAAAATTCCATATTGAGTTCCATTTTTTACCAAAAAAAGATTATCATCAATTTCTTTAATTTCATCGTATTTACACGGAATTATCTTTTTGCCTGTTTTGTCAAAAAACTCGTAATTTCTTCCACTACATACTAGAAAAAGATTATCATCAATTTCTTTAATTTCATTGTAAATACAAGGCAATACCTCTTTACCTGTTTTATCAAAAATTCCATATTGAGTTCCATTTTTTACCAAAAAAAGATTATCATCAATTTCTTTAATTTCATTGTAAATACAAAAAAGTATCTCTTTACCTGTTTTATCAAAAAGTCCATATTGAGTTCCATTTTTTACCAAAAAAAGATTATCATCAATTTTTTTAATTTCTTTGTAAATACAAAAAAGTATCTCTTTACCTGTTTTATTAAAAAGTCCATATTCATCTACACTTCTTACTACAAAAAAATTATCATCAATTTTTTTAATTTCTCTGTAATTACAAGGAATTATCTCTTTACCTGCTTTGTCGATAAGTCCGCATATTGAAATAAAAGGTATATTATTAAAAAGTCCATCATATCCTTCTTTTGCTACAAAATAAAAATTATCATCAAATTCTTTAATTTCTTTATATTGACAAGGAATTATCTCTCTGCCTGTTTTATCAAAAATTCCATATTGAGTTCCAATTCCATTTTGACTTACTATTCCTACCAAAAAAAGATTATTGTCAATTTCTTTAATTTCTTTATATTGACAAGGCACAACAGCATCAGTTACCATACTAACCTTTCCTTTCTATCTTAAAAATTTCGATTAAAAAAGTAAAATTTACTAATAAATCTTCCGTAATCTTAGAAGTTTTTGGCGAATATTTTGTTTTGTAAGCACGAATTTCAGGCATTTTTAATGAATATTTTTTATTGTTTTTCAAAATTTGATATATAAATTTTGCTACTTCTATGACATTTTTATCAAATTTTCTACTTTTTTCTAAATCTAGGTCATAAACCCTAGAATTTTCCGACATACAAAATTTTCTACCCAAAGTTATACTTTGAATTTGTATAGGAAAATAATGTTTGCCATTATCGCAAAGTTCGCTAAAATCATTTTCGCTAAAAATAGCCCTATGCTCTCTTTCGTATCTCCAACAGCTATTTTTTGTGCTCATTATTTCGAGCAATTTTTTTGCTTGTATATTTTCTATATTTGAAATTTCAGGAAAATTGTTGCTGTATTTTATCGGCACGACATAATTCTTTTCATCTTGATCCGAGACTTTAAAATCAATTCTTACACCAAGAGAACGATTTGCATAATGAGCCCACATAAGATAGTCTTGTGCTTTTTCGCTGAATTCTGAAAATGATGTGAAATAAAATTTTTCTTTTGCTGAATAAAGATTTTGTATTTTTTCTAACAATTTCTTTTTATTTTGCTTTGTTATATTTTTATCATAGCAAAAACTATATCTAAACTCATCAATATCGTTCATTTCGGTAAAATTTGAAGCATAAAGAGCGGAATTTTCTAAAATTTCTACAAAATAGCGATTTTTTACAACAAAATCACAAAATGTATCACCTTTCTTATAATCCAAACCCTTAAATTTTGAATACGTTCCTTCTTCTGATTTTTCCATTACAATCCTAAAATTTCTAAAATAATCTCAGGATTTTACCGATATATATATGTATATATACTTAAATAAAAAATTTTTGTTTTATATGTTCGAATTAATAATGGAATTAAATTTTAAATTTTTTCACAAATTCTTTTTCGTTTTCGCATGTCATGGCAGAGCTCATTATGGCGATATTATCGGTTCCTGCGTCTAGTGTGGAGCGAAAATTACTAGAATTTATCCCGCCAAGGGCATAAATTTCGCCACTCCAAAATTCACGCACTTTCTTAATCAAATCTAGCCCCTTTGGCTCTAAATTTTCCTTACAAGAAGTCGGAAAAATATGGCTTAAACAAAGTGCATTTGCACCCAAATTTAGGGCAAGCCCCGCTTCATTTATGCTGTGAGCTGAAACTACAATTTTTTCAAATTTGGCTAAATTTCGATTAGATTTTTGCTCTAAAATTTGCAAAGGCAACCACACAAATTTATAATTTAACTCGTAAGCTAAATCCAAAAAATTATGCAAAAAAAGGCGAACGCCAAAGCGTTCGCAAATTTGCAAAACTTCGCAAAAAAGCGCGCAGTATTCGCTCACGCTCAAATTTTTCTCACGCAAGATTATTTCGCTAATCCCCGCTTCGCAAAGCCGTGAAATTTTCTCTTTCAACGCCTCTTTGCTACCACAAAGCTCTAAATTCGAAATCGCCGTGATTTTCAACTTTTTTCGCCCCAAATTTCGCAAATTTACAGATAAATATACTCGCTCATCAGTGGCGCTAACCCCGCACCCCTAATCGCAGCACAAACCTCAGCCACGCTTCTGGCGTCATCTATCTCAAACTGCTCGTCGCCCTTTTTTTGGCTGTGTCCGCCGATACCCACACTTACTCCTGCTGAAATTTTATTTGTGGCGATTTTAATCGCTTCGTCTCTAAAACCAGCCCTTTCGCGCGTCGAAATCGTAATATTCGCACTAGGAATTAGCAATCTATACGCGGTAATCACCTGCAAAAGCTCCTTTTCATGGACATCTCGCGGGTTGATTTTGTTATTATTTATTATCGGGCGAAGTCTTGGGACTGAAAAGGCGATTTCGGCGTGCGGGTATTTTTGTTGTAACAAATACGCGTGCGCGCCCGTAGCAAAGGCGTCTTTGCGAAAATCATCAAGCCCCAAAAGTGCCGCAAAGCCCACTCCACGCATACCGCCCATTATCGCCCTTTCTTGGGCATTGAAGCGATACGGGAAAATTCGCTTATTGCCTTCTAAATGCAGTTTTGCGTATTTTTCTGTGTTGTATGTCTCTTGGAAAACGGTTACAAAATCCACGCCTGAGTTATGCAAAATGGCGTATTCATCGGAATTTAATGGATAAATCTCCACGCCTACGACCTTGAAATATTTTTTGGCGATTTCACACGCATGAGCGATATAGCTCACATCGCTATCAACCCTGCTCTCGCCTGTTAGCACCAAAAGCTCTTCAAGTCCGCTCTTTTTTATCGCTTCGTATTCGGCTATTAGCTCATCATCGTTAAGCTTGGCTCTTTTAATTTGATTTTTTTTGCTAAATCCGCAATACACGCAGTTATTATCGCAATAATTTGAAATGTAAATCGGCGTAAAAAGCGAGATATTATTGCCAAATTTCGCCCTAGTTTCACTCATACTCGCCCTTGCTAACTCTTCTAAAAATTTAGCCCCGACCACGCTTAGAAGTGCGCCAAAATCGTCTAAATTTCTATTTTTTTTCTCTATCGCCCTTAAAACATCGGCTTCATTATAAGCGTTTGGGTCGTAATTTTGCCTTAAATTTAGCACTTTTTGCATTAAGCCATCATCGATTTCTTGCATGTGTGCTAGGTATTTCATGTGATCTGGTTTTTCCATTTTAGTCCCTTAAAAAGCCTGTTAGCGGCGAACTTGCCGCGGCAGTATTTCGCACGGCGCCAAATTTGGCATTATAGGCGTCTCGCCCTGCATTTATCGCATTTGCAAAGGCTTTTGCCATTTGGACTAAATCGCTAGAAGTGGCGATTGCGGTATTTACCATGACCGCGGCACACCCCATTTCCATGGCTTCACACGCCTGAGACGGACGACCGATACCTGCATCAACGATGATTGGCAAATCCACTTCGCCGACTAAAATTTCAATCATATCTCTCATCATAAGCCCACGATTTGAGCCAATGGGCGCACCAAGCGGCATCACAGCGGCTGCTCCTGCGTTTTTTAGGCTTCTAGCCACATTTAAATCAGCGTGCATATACGGAAGCACGATAAATCCGTCATTTGCTAGAATTTCGGTTGCTTTAATGGTTTCGTAATTATCGGGGAATAAAAATTTGCTATCTGTGATAATCTCGATTTTGACGAAGTCCCCACAGCCTAGCTCACGGGCGAGTTTTGCGATACGCACGGCTTCATCGGCGTTTCTGGCGCCACTTGTATTTGGCAAAAGCGTAACGCTTTTTGGTATGAAATTTAAAATATTTCTATCTTTGCTCTCGCTTACCCTGCGAAGTGCTAGTGTTACGATCTCGCACCCAGCATTATGGACACAGGCTTCTATCATCTCATGGTCGAATTTACCAGAACCCATTATGAAGCGAGACGAAAATTCCTTGCCACCTAAAACTAATTTATCCATTTGAAATTTCCTTTAAATTTTGTGATTTGTGAGATTATACAAAGAAAATCTGAATTAATTTTAAGATTTCAAGCAAAAGGCGAAAATTAACGAAATATAGCCATAAAATTAGGCTCGGTTCAATATCAAATTTACCACAGCGTTTGCTTGGTGGGCGGCGCATAGCATTACTCGCGCAGAAATTAATCCATTTTCGAGCCCTGCCCCACTCGTGCTATCGCCACAAAGATATAAATTTGCCCCAAATTTGCGAGTTTGGATAGAATTTGCTCCCCCAAGACCAGCCATACCCGAAGCGCAAACGAAAATTTTATCCCTATACTCAGCCGATAAATTCGCTATCATCGCCTTATTTTCGGCTCCGTCGAAGCACTCGCAGATGATTTTTTCGTCCCGCAAAATTTCACGCACATTTTCGCTAGTGATTTTTTCGCCACAAATTTGCACTTTCGCATAAGGGTTAATACCCAAAATTTGCTCTTTTAAAGCTTCTATTTTAGGGCTTCCTAAATGCTTTAAGGCGTAGTGTTGGCGATTTAAATTCGACGGCTCGACAATGTCAAAATCGATGATAAAAAACTCACCCACACCAGCGCGAGCAAGCATTATAGCGACATTTGAGCCAAGCCCACCTGCTCCTAGTATGCAAACCCTGGCGCGTGATAAAATTTCACTCACGCCACGCGGATTTCGCGCGAAAATTTCAGCCCTAAATTCGCTCTCGTTTTTTAAATTCAGCATTTCACCCGCCACCCACAAATTCAACTATTTCATAAATTTTAAAATCTGAAATTTGCGAACTTTTCCATAAATCTTTTTTCAAAATCTCTCCGTCGGCTTCCACGGCGATATAGCGCAAATCAAACCCTTGTAAGCGCAAAAATTCTTCCACGCTCATATCGGCATCAAACTCGCACTCACGCCCATTTACACGCACTTTTATCATCACTCTTCTCCCAAACTCGCACGATACTCTTCGTAAGTCCCACGAAAATCCACAATCTCGCCATTTCCCTTTAAATGCAAAATTCGATTTGCAAAAGCGTCTATGAGTTCGCGGTCGTGGCTGACGCAAATCACGCACCCAGCGAAACTATACAGCGCCTCGCCAAGAGCGATAATCGCCTCCAAATCAAGGTGATTGTTTGGCTCATCAAGCACCAAAAAATTTGGCTTAGTTAGCATTAGTTTGCTTAGCATTACGCGGTGTTTTTCGCCACCGCTTAACGCACCCACGCTTTTTTCTTGCTCAGCGCCACTAAAAAGCATTCGCCCAAGGCACTTGCGAATTTCGTCTAAATCCTTGTTTTTCTCATCTCTGAGATAATCATACAGCTTCGCTTCGCCACTCACCGCCGAGCTCGTATCCTGCGCGAAGTATCCTTGCTCGATAGTCGCGCCCACATGCACCTTGCCTTTATCTGGCGCCATTTCGCCCACGATGATCTTGCACAGCGTCGATTTACCCACGCCGTTTCGCCCGATAACGGCGATTTTATCGCCCTTTAAAAGCTTTAAATTGAAATTTTGCAAAATTTTAATCTCGCCAAAACTCTTATCAATCTCGCTAAGTTCTAAAATCTCATTTCCAATCTCGCGCCCTAGTTTAAAAAGTATGCTTGGTTCCCTGCGAGAAGATGTCGCAATCTCGCTAATGTCGATTTTATCGAGCAGTTTTTGACGGCTTGTGGCTTGTTTGGCCTTGCTAGCGTTTGCGCTAAAACGGGCGATAAATTTTTCAAGTTCTGCCTTTTCTTTGACCTTTTTGTCGCGCTCGAATTCAGCCTGTTTTTTTATCAAATTTGCCGCGATAAACCAATCATCGTAATTCCCGCTAAACTCGCGCACCTTTTTGAAATCCACATCCAAAATGTCCGTGCAGACGCGGTTTAGGAAATGTCTATCGTGGCTGATGACGACCATAGTGCCTTCGTGGCGGTTTAGCTCGAACTCCAACCACGCAATCGCGTCGATGTCAAGGTTGTTTGTCGGCTCGTCTAAAAACAAAATATCGGGCTTAGGAAACAGCACCTGAGCTAGGAGGATTTTGACCTTGTCGCTGGCCTCGATTTCGCTCATTTTTTTGCCAAATTCATCTTCGCTAAAACCCAGCGAACTTAAAATTTTCTCGATTCTCGTCTCATACTCGTAGTTTGGATCCTCTTCGGCGCAGATGATTTCAAACTCAGCCAAGCGGTCGTTGATTTCATCGGTAAATTCGGGGCTTTCGTAGAGTTTTTCTTTTTCTTTGACGGCCTCATATAGGCGTTTGTTGCCATACAAAACAGCGTCTTTTACCAAAAATTCCTCAAACGCAAATTGATTTTGCCCGAGCACGCCTATTTTGCGGCCGTTTTCAACGACGATTTCGCCACTACTATGCTCGACCTCGCCACTTAAAATTTTAAGCAGCGTCGATTTACCTGCGCCGTTTGCGCCGATTAGTCCGTATCTATGGCCTTTTAGAAGTGTCAAATTTACATTTTCAAACAGCAGCTGTTTGCCAAAACGCATTACTAAATCTTTGATTTCTATCATTTTTTATCCTTGGAATTTAAAATTTTGCGATTATACAAAAAAAGGCTAAATTTAGCCAAAATTTAGGCACTATAATCGCTATCAAGGGCGATTAAAATTTCATAATCGCTAAATTTCGCGCTGACTTCTTTGATGATATTTTGATGTATTTGCTCGCGGTTAATCGCGTCAAAATCAATAATCACATCAAAACTGATGATTTTTTCGATCAAATTTGCGTGAAATCCGTGTATTTGCAAAATTTTTTCATCGCTAAAAACAATTTTTTGAATTTCACTATAAATTTTAGCGGTTTGCTCATCTTTTAAATTTAGCGCATAAATGCCCACAGTATCGATAACCACGCTAAATTTGGCAAAAATTTCACTCTGAATTTTTCGCGTGAGTGTATCTATACTAGCCGCGCTCATATCCTCGCTAACTTCGATATGCACGGAGCCCAGCATTTTATCAGGGCCGTAGTCGTGAAACATCAAATCATACGCGCCAAGCACGCCGTCGATTTTCTTGATTTCGGTATAAATTTGCTTTGCAATCTCGATATTTAGGGGGCTTCCTAAAATTTTATTGATAGTGTCTTTTAAAATTTCGGCAGCTGTTTTGATAAGTAGTAGCGAAATAATCACGCCCAAATACGCCTCCAAAGCCACACCGAAAAATATAAAAATAAACGCTGCCACTAGCGTCGAAAACGACACTAGCGCGTCAAATTTCGCGTCAATCCCACTTGCGATTAGCGAGTCAGAATTCGCCCTAACACCCATTTTATGGGTATATGAGCCAAGCACGATTTTTACTACGACCGCAACTGCAATCAAAAATAGCGAAACGCCGTCGTAATCTGGCGTGAGCGGAGCAAAAATCTTGCGCACACAGCTAATAAGCGCCGCAAACCCCGCATATAGGATAATCACGCCGATACTTAGAGCCGTGAGATACTCGATCCTGCCATGCCCGTAAGGGTGCTCACGATCAGGCTTTTTGCCAGCAAGTTTAAGCCCCACAATCGTAATGACCGAGCTTAACACATCGCTTAGATTGTTTATAGCATCGATTACAATAGCTATGGAGTTTGTGAAAAACCCGATCGCCCCCTTAAACAGCGCCAAAACCACATTTGTGATGATTCCAACGAGCCCTGTGCGAACGATGATTTTATCGCGCGGAACGACCTTTTCTGGGATTTGCATAGATTTCCTTTTTGTAATTTAAAAGGCGCGATTTTATCAAAATAAAGCTTAATTTGATAATAAAGGAGAAAATTTATCGCGCCAAATTTGAAGTAAAATTTAGCGCGAAAGTGTTTGAAAGAAAGTTTTTATTCCTTGACTATGCCGTCTTTTGCGTAGGCTTGGACATAGCGAAGAAGCCTTGCTTTTTCGTCATCATCGATTTTAGCAAACAGCTGCATTGCTGTAATCAGCGCGTCCCACTCAATCATTAAATGCTCTTTTGGCTTGTGTGCGGCATGGCACGAACTGCAAGTATCGTAATAGAGCATTTCTACCTCTTCCCACGCTTCAAGCGGATCTGAGCCAAGCTTCGTGCTATCTACCAAAAACTGCGCCTTTGGTGTAGCCTTTTGCTCCTTCATTTTGAAAAATACCACAAGCGGATCTTTTTTAAGAGCCAAAATTTTATCATCATTCTCGCTTACTTCGCCACTAATTTCGACAAGGGCGAATTTTCCGTCATCTTTGATGATTTTTACTGGCGTACCTTCTAAAATTTCGCCAACCACGCTTTTAGTGTTTGGATCAATCAAATCGGTTTTGATATCCGCGATAAATTTCGTCTCGCCAAACGCCAAATTTAGCAAAATCGCCATAAATACAACTATTTTTTTCATTTTAGCCCTCGATTACTTTTGGTTCGCTTATGCCTTTGTATGGGGCGACATCTACTTTTTTAATCGCTACAAGGCAGGTATTTGCAGAAGTAGCCTGTGCCATTTGCGAAGTAGGAATTGAGGTTGTCAGCACATTTATGTGTCCTGCTTGGTCTCTGCCATCTTCGTCTGGATCATACCACGCGCCCTCGCAAAGTGCTACTACGCCTTTCATTATGGATTTGCTTACGATTACGCCAGCTAGCACTCTGCCACGATCGTTGTAAATCTCAACCGTATCGCCGTCTTTGACACCAAGTGCGCTCGCGTCTTCGTCGTTTATGGTTACAGGCTCTCTGTTGCCGACTTTGCAAATTTTGCGTATAAAATCAGAATTATCCAAATTTGAGTGAATTCTATACGCTGGGGGCGGACTTAAAATATGAAATGGAAATTTGGCTACAAGCTCTTTGTTTCCAAGCCACTCACTAGGCTCAAACCACATAGGGTGCGCCTTAAAATCAGGTAGATTATAACTTGCAAATTTATCTGAATAAATTTGAATTTTGCCTGTTTCGGTAGAGAGTTTGTTTTTTACCGGATCTGCTCTAAATGCGCCAAGTCGCACGAATTTTCGCGCCTCTTCACCAGGCTCGAAATGCACAAATCCTTTTTCCCAGAACTCGTCAAAACTCATATAATTTGGACAATCGCTACGCTCATAAAGTCCCCTTATTTGCTCCATTTTATCCTTGCCACCGGTAAATTGTCGCCACGCTTTTTCAGAAACTAGCTTTGCCATATCGGCGAAAATGTCATAGTCGTTTCTAGCTTCAAATGGCGGCTCAAAGACCTTTTTGAGTGCATAAACATAGTCTTGTGAATACGATCCGCCATAAGCTATATCATCTCTTTCAAGCTGAGTGGTTGTCGGCAAAACAATATCGGCCCACTTGCTCATCGGCGTCCAAAACGGCTCTTGGGAAATGATAGTCTCAACCTTAGCTAGGGCTTTTAAAACTTCGTTTGTATCTGGGTGATGACCTAGGATATTTGTTCCTACTGCATAAAGGACTTTGACATGCGGAAGTGTGATCTTTTCGCCCCTAAAATTTATCTCTTTTCCTGGGTTTAAAAGCGCTTCATTTACCCTTGAAGCAGGGATTATCAAATCGACTTTGTTTTTGCCTTGTGAAATTCCGCCGGGCATTTTCACGCCACTTCTAGCTTGTGAGTTGCCGTTGTAATGCAATGCAAAACCAAATCCGCCACCAGGAAGCCCGACTTGACCTATCATACAAGCCAAAACTATCATCGCCCATTGCATTTGTTCGCCATGCTGCGCCCTTTGAAGCGACCAGCTTCCAGCTAGTAGCGTTCTATCGCTTACAAATAAATCTGCTAATCTTTTTATATTTTCTTCGATCACGCCTGTAATACCAGCCGCCCAAGCAGGGGTTTTTTCGATTTTGTCTTCGCTTTTGCCTAGCAGGTAAGGGAGAAATTTATCAAATCCATAAGTATATTTTTCAATAAATTCTTTATCATATTTTCCACTAGTGTATAGATAGTGCATCATACCAAGCATTAGCGCGACATCGGTATTTGGGCGGATTTTAATCCACTGTGCGCCGAATTTTTGCGCGATTTGTGTGTATTGCGGATCAATCGCGATAAATTTAATGCCTGATTTGGCGTATTTTTCATACCACACCACATTTGCGTGGTTTGCGATACGATAATCGATTTGATTGCATTTTAAAATATCCGCACCCCAAAGCACATAAGTTTTGGTATTTTCTAAAATTACTTCGTGCGTAGTTTGCAATGCAAAAACTTCCAAATCGCCTGTAATCGAGCCATTTACCCTACTTGCAGCACCCACGCTATAATCCCCACTCGTAATCGCCGCACCGCCAAAAGCGATATTAAAAAACCTGCCAGGAAGCGGAACGGTATTGTGCAAAATACCTGGGTGGCTCCACCCGTCATAACTAGCATTAAAAATTTCTTCTGGTTTTACGGCTTTTAATTTTTCTAGCACAAGCTCGTAAGCCTTCTCCCAGCTAACTCGCACAAATTCCTCTTTGCCACGAAGCTCGGGAGTGTTTTTGCCCTCCAAAAAGCTTTTTCGCACGCAAGGATACTTCACGCGGTTTTTCATATTTCTATCGATTAAGCCCTCGATACCCGGGAATTTAGGATCTTTGTTTGATTCTTGCGGACGGATTGCTATGACCTTGCCACTCTCGTCTAAATCCGCATAAAACGCGCCATACCCACTAGCGTGAGCGACGCTTTTGGCAGGTTTTGTCTCTGCACCAAAAGACGCCGTAGCAGCCATGCTAGCTACCACAGCCGATGATTGCAAAAATTTGCGCCTAGAAGTTGAAATTTGATCTTTCATACTTGCCCCCTATCGTTAGAAATTTTGGAATTTCAAAAATTATACAACTTTGATAAAATGAAATCAAATATCAACTAACGATAGAGTGCATATAAAAAAACGATATGGAATTTATAATTTCATATCGCGTAGATACTGCTCGATATTTGGGACATTATCCTTCCTGCAAATCATTGTAGTTGGGATATTTGCCTGTTTTTTGGAAAGAATTTTCAAATTTAGCTTTTTATCGTATCCAAGCTTTTCGATTATGCTCAGTGGCAATATCGTCTGCCCGATCCCAGCCTCCACACAGCCTAAAATCGTCTCATAACTAGCAAATTCGAAAATTTTAGCCTCTATTTTGCGAGATTGCAGATATTTCATCGCAAAATCATTATAAGCGCACCCCTTACGGTATGCCAGAAACACCGCATTTTCGCACTTTTGCTTTGGACTTGCGATAACCATTGTCTCATCGAAAATATTTAGCGTCATTAAATCTTTATGCTCGACTATCCCGCTTACAAAGGCAATATCAGCCTTGTAATCAAGTAGCCATTTAAGGCACCCAGCAGTCGTATTTGTGGTAAGCTCTAACGAAGCACCCTTAAAGTCATTATAAAGCCTTAGCAAAAGGCACCACGCGCACCGCAGCGTTTGCTTCTGTGGAGACTACGCGCAGGCTTAATTCTTTGGATTTTTTAATCTCCTTGTTTAACCGCTCGATTTTGCTTACAATCTCACACGCCCTAGGATAGAGCATTTCGCCCTCTTTGGTAAGCAAAACGCCTTGCGGAACTCTGTGAAAAAGCTTAAAGCCAAGATCGTTTTCTAGCTGTTTGATACGAGCTGTGATGTTTGATTGAGCCTGTTTTAGCTTTTTTGCGCCCAGCGTTACGCTTCGCTCACCAGCGACTGCGACAAAAACTTTTAATAAATTTGAATCCATTTTTATCTCCAAATTTAAGAAATTTTATGAAATTTATGATTTTTGCTTTGCTCTGATAGCCGTTATCGTCTCGCCTCCGATTGCGTAGTTATCGGTGCTAAGCTCATCTATGATGACGACACAGGTTTTCTCGCCACGGCCGACGACTTTCACAAAAGCGTTTGTTAATTCCCTAGCTAAATTTTGCTTTTGCTCCACGCTCAAACCGCCGTCCTCGATAGTCATTTTGACATTGATAAGTGGCATTTTTGCTCCTTTTTGAAAAATTTTATCACACCTAGACTAAGTGCGCTAAGTCCCACAAAAATCGCGGTTAAAACTAGCGCCCTATCGTAGCTTTGATAGATATTAAAGATTTTAGCACAATACAGCGGCGCGATTATCGTTCCTATGGCATACGCAGCCGTTAGCGCACTCATAATCGGTGCCGATGATTTGGGCGCTAGGCTCGCCCCATAGCTCATAAATAGCGCAGTTAGCCCCATCATCGTGTTTCCATATATAGCACCACTTAATAAATTTAAGATTAAATTTTGGCTAAACACTGGGATTAAAATCCCTAAAATTTGTAACAAAAGTGAGACTATCATCATCTCTACCCCGCCAAATCTCCGCCCCAAATTCACCCAGACAAACGGCCCAAACATCGCGAAAACGCCCACCAAATACCACGCATAAGTGCCCATATTTTCTAGCCCTTTTACGCGGTTTATAATATCAGGCAAAAAGCTAGCCTGCACCACAAATCCCATGCCCTCCAAAAAATATGCGAAGATTAAAATTTTCAAAATTAGCAAATTTGGCAATTTTTCGCTTTTTGCGACCAAAAATTTGGCGTTTTTACCACGCTTTGGTGTGAGTGTATTTAGCGCGAAAATGCTCAGTGGAAGCGAAAAAACTATCAAAAAAACCCACGCGATTTTCCAGCTAAAAAACACAAGCGCTAAATTTCCCACAAGCGAGGTTAGCACGATAGAAATACCAGCCGCGCTAAAATAAAACGCCATGGCCTGTTTGTTGTGAGATAGCAGGTCAAAGACAAATGACGAACCCACGCCCATAACCAGCGCCGAACCCACTCCTGCGGCCACTCTCGCGCCAAACCAAAGGTAGTAATTTTCGCTAAATGCTAAAATAATTGTCGTAAAAATGCTTAGAAAAAGTGCTAGTTTAAAAAGCAAAATTTTAAACTCTCTCTCGCGCACAAAGACCGTGGCAAAGGAGCCAACGAAGTATCCAGTGTAGTTTGCAAAGGCTAGAATTCCAGCCCGTTCTACGCTTAAAAAATCACCTAGCATTGGTGGCAAAAGTGCCGTAAAAGCAAATCGCGCCGTGCCGATAGCCACGATAAATGCGCAAATTCCTGCTAGTAAAATTTTAATATCGTTAAATTTCATATATTTTCTTAAATTTGGATTTTTGCGAGATTGTATCAATAAAAACGATTTAAAGTCAAATATAAAATAACGATTTGTGATATATAAAATTTATATACCAAACGGCAAAAATTCGCCGTTTGGCAGGTAAAATTTGAAATTTAAGCCTGTGGTTGAATCGCTGAATTATCAGCCAAATTCTCCCTATCGACCTCTTCGATTTTTTCCCACAGCGCGCGCGCAGCCTGCTCGTAGCGTTTCGCACTCACAGATTTGGGCGCATAAAAGCTAATTGGCTTGCCATTATCGCCACCCTCGCGGATTGCGATTTCGATTGGGATTTCGCCGATGACTTTGGTATTGTAAGCACTAGCTAGCTTTTGCGCACCGCCACGGCCGAAAATATCGTATTCTTTGCCATTATCAGGGCAGATAAATCCGCTCATATTCTCAATAATTCCAGCCACTGGGATATGGAGCTTCTCAAACATATCAAGTCCCCTAGCGCCGTCATCTAAGGCTACGGTTTGAGGCGTGGTTACGCACACACCGGCTGTTACTGGCACGCTTTGGGCAAGTGTGATTTGCGCATCGCCAGTTCCAGGTGGCATATCTATGAAAAGCACATCTAAATCACTCCACGCGACATCTTTTAGAAGCTGTTCGATTGCCTTCATTATCATTGCCCCACGCCACATTAGCCCCTGACCTGCTTCGATTAGCACGCCCATACTCATCATTTCGATTCCGTGGCTTTCGATCGGTTTTAATCTCTGTCCAATTACGCTAGCTTGGGTGTTTTCTTCGCCTAGCATGCGTGGCATGTTTGGACCATAAATATCAGCGTCTAGCACGCCTACTTTTTTACCAAGTTTGGCTAGCGAAATCGCCAAATTTAGGGTAGTTGTGGATTTTCCAACGCCACCTTTGCCTGAGCTAATCATCACAAAATGTTTGATTTGTGGGGCGATATTTTTACCAGAGCGCGAATTGCTCTGCTCGGGGGCTAGTTTTGGTGTTTTGATCGAAATTTGTGCAGTTGGGATTAAATTTAAAATTTCAGCCTTAATCTGCATTGAAATTTCGCTTTTTTGGCTTGGGATTTCGATATCTATCACAGGATTTTCGCCCTCACTCACGCTTTTTACAAAGCCAAAATCAACGATAGATTTCGAAAACCCCGGATAAATCACGCCTCGAAGCGCGTTTAAAATTTCGTCTTTACTCATTTTTCCTCTTTCTTTGAAATTTGATAAAAGGCGCATTATATTTAAAAAGTTTGAAATTTTTTTTAAATTTAGCCGTTTAAAAAGCCTGTTACTTTGGCGCAAAATTTAAGCGGGAAAATGCGGGTCAAAAGGTTCGCTAGCCCAATAAACCTGCCGTCATACACTAGCGTTTTGCCACTCATCATCGCCTCAAACCCTCGCCTTGCCACGGCGCCAGCGTCATCGCTTCGCGCGAAAATTTTGGCGTTTTTTACGCCAGCTCGCTCGCCAAAATTTGTAGCCACAGGACCCGGGCAAAACGCCGTTACGCTGATATTTTTATCTTTTAGTTCTTCGGCGAGTGCTAGGCTGAAATTTCGCACAAACGCCTTACTTGCGTAATACACGCTCATTTTTGGACCAGCCGTAAGAGAGGCAGCCGAAGCGATATTTAGGATTTTTCCGCCACCTCGCTCAATCATCAAATTTGCAAAATAATGCGTTAAATTTAGCAAACTAGCGATATTTACTTGCACCATTTCGAGCTGTTTTTTTAGATCGCTTTTAGCAAATTCGCCGTGATCTCCAAAACCTGCGTTATTTATCAAAATGTCGATTTTCAGGGAGTTTTCGCGAACAAATTCGCAAATTTTATCCACGCTAGTAATTTGCGATAAATCCGCCCCAAAAACAAAAACTCTCACGCCAAATTTAGCTTCAAGCTCGTTTTTTAAGGCGTTTAGCGCGTCAGTATTTCGCGCTGTGATAACCAAATCATATCCGTTCCCAGCACAAATTCGCGCAAACTCGCGCCCCAAACCGCTACTAGCTCCCGTGATTAAGGCAGTTTTATTCATCGCTCATCTTTTGGGAAGTGTTCGCAATTTTGCTCTGCGATTTGGCGCGAAATTTTATACGCGCAAAATTTCGGTCCACACATCGAACAAAACTCCGCATTTTTAAAGCCCTCATCAGGCAAGCTTTCGTCGTGGTATTCGCGCGCGCGCTCAGGATCAAGCGCGAGTTCAAACTGCTTGTTCCAGTCAAATTTATACCTAGCGTCGCTCATAGCGTGATCTCGCTCGATAGCTCCTTTTTTGCCAAGTGCGACATCTGCTGCATGAGCTGCGATTTTATGGGCTATTATGCCCTCTCTGACATCTTTTGCGTTTGGCAAACCCAAATGCTCTTTTGGCGTAACATAGCAAAGCATACTAGCCCCGTGAAACGCCGCCATTGTCCCGCCAATCGCACTTGTGATATGATCATACCCTGCGCCGATGTCTGTGGGAAGTGGGCCAAGTATATAAAACGGAGCGTCGTTACAAAGGCGCTGCTCTTCCTTCATATTAAATTCAATCTGATTAAAAGGCACATGACCAGGTCCCTCAATCATAACTTGAACATTTTTTGCGTTTGCTCTAATTGCAAGTTTGCCAAGCTCGGCAAGTTCGCTCATTTGGGCTTCATCTGTGGCGTCGTATAGACAGCCGGGCCTTAAACTATCGCCTAAGGAAAGCGAAACATCGTATTTAGCGCAAATATCGCAAATTTCATCAAATGCTTCGTAAAACGGATTTTCTTTGTGGTGTTTCATCATCCAACTAGCCATTAATGAGCCACCACGGCTTACGATTCCCATTTTGCGTTTGGCAACAAGTGGCATAAATTTAAGCAAAAATCCAGCGTGAATAGTGAAATAATCAACGCCTTGCTTTGCCTGTTTTTCGATACAATCAAGCATAATTTGTGGAGTTAGATTATCTAAATCCCCAATGTCATGGATAATCTGATAAATCGGAACCGTGCCAATAGGAACGGTAGAATTAGCGATAATTGCACGGCGAATTTCGTCCAAATCCCCACCAGTGCTTAGATCCATAACGGTGTCTGCGCCGTATTTTATCGAAAGACGCAATTTTTCGATCTCTTCATCTATGCCGCTGCTAAGGCTAGAAGAGCCGATATTTGAGTTGATTTTGCACTTTAATGCTCGTCCGATTCCCATAGGAGTAAGATTGGCGTGGTTTATATTTGCAGGGATTATGAGTTTTCCCTGTGCGATTTGCGCTCTGATAAATTCGGCTTCCAAACACTCTGTTTTTGCGACAGCCTCCATTTGTGGGGTGATAACACCATTTTTAGCGTAAAAAAGTTGAGTTGGGGTTGCGCAGTCTTTTAAATTTGGGGTTTGCATTTTTGACCTTTCGTGCGAAAATTTGTGAAATTTGATAGAATTTTACTACAAAAAAGCAAAATTTAAATCTTTTTTGCGTGTTTAAATTCGTAACATTACTTGGTAAAATTTGCAAAATTTAGCCAAAATTTCACTATTTTTTAAATTTAATATGTATAATTTCGTAACATTTTTAAAATTTTTAGGAAATCAAATGTCTGAAATATCACTCGTTTTACTCGCCGCTGGGGATTCCACGCGCTTTGCTAGCCCCGTAAAAAAGCAGTGGCTTCGCATAGGTGATGATCCGCTGTGGCTACATGTCGCCAAAGATCTCGCAAAAAAGGCAAATTTCGCAAAAATTATAATCGTAGCTAATCCGCAAGATTTAAAATACATGCGCTCATTTTGCGATGAATTCGAATTTATAGCTGGTGGCGATATGCGCCAAAAATCGCTTAAAAACGCCCTTGAAATGGTGCAAAGCGAGTTTGTTTTAGTAAGCGATGTGGCGCGGGCTAGTATTTCTCAAAATCTCATAAACTCACTACTTGAAAATTTAGGCAAATTTGACTGCGTAAGCCCATATTTAGGCGTAAATGACACGGCGTATTTGGGCGAGTGCGAGATAGCGCGCGACGAAATCAAACTAATCCAAACCCCACAACTCTCACGCACAAATTTGTTAAAAAAAGCCTTGCAAAGCGAGCAAATTTTCACAGACGATAGCCTTGCGATAAAAAGCGTAGGCGGGACTTTGGGCTTTGTAAAGGGCGAAATTTCGGCTAGAAAAATCACGCGAATTTCAGATTTAGAAAATTTTGATTTTCCTAGCGTTTGCACGGAGATATTTTGCGGAAACGGCTTTGATGTGCATGCGCTAGAAGCTGGCTCGTTTATCACGCTTTGTGGCGTAAAAATACCTTGCGAGTATTCGCTCATCGCTCACAGCGACGGCGATGTGGCGATTCACGCGCTAATCGATGCAATGTGCGGCGCAGCTGGGATTGGCGATATTGGCGAGCTTTTCCCTGATACAGACGAGGCTTACAAAGGGATTGATTCGAAAATTTTGTTACGAAAAGTAACAGATAAAATTCACCGCTATGGCTTTGAAATCGTAAATGCTGACATTACCATAATGGCGCAAAAGCCCAAACTAAGCCCATACAAAGAGCAAATGCGAAAAGCTTTGTGCGAAATTTTAGCCACGCGCAAGGTAAATGTCAAAGCCACCACCACCGAAAAACTAGGCTTTGTGGGCCGAAGCGAGGGGATTGCGGTGATTGCGAGTGTGAATTTAAAATATTTTGACTGGAAAAAACTACTTATCAAGGATTAGTTTTGAAAATCTTAATCGCCGAAAAGGAAAGCTATCTGGCAAACTCACTTAGCCTAAAACTAAGCGCGCTAAACCACCAATGCACCGTGGTTTCCACCCTGCCACTAGCCCTGAACGCCGGGGAGTTCGACGCTGTTTTGCTCTCATCATCGTGGGGGAGTGGCGATTTGCTAAGCGTGATTGCGCGCCACAAAAACGCAATCGTGATAATGCTAGTCTCATACATCAGCAACGACACGGTCACAGCGCCCATAAATGCGGGTGCGACGGATTATATTTTAAAGCCGTTTATGATAGAAGATCTCATCAAAAAGCTCGATCACTACGCGTATTTTAAGCAAATTTTGCATGAAAAAGAGCGAAACGACGAACTCTTGCGCGCGCTAAAAGAAATTTACGACACGCCAAAAATAAACGCGCAAAAGCTCAAATTTCCGCTTTTTTTAAAGGGTTATGATGAAATTTCGCGCCTTTTGTGCGCTCATCAAATCGCCCAAAATTTCGGCACAAAACTCATAATCGCTAATGGCGAGGATTGCGAAAACTTAAAGATAAAAGATGAAATTTTATTCGTGCAAAAATTTGATAAAACATCGCCTGCCAAAAGAGCGCAAATTTTATCAAATTTTGCCGAAAAACGGCTAGTTTTGGAGGTTTGCTCTATGGAATTTAGCGAAAACTCAAATCAAATTTTACTCTCTCCATACTGCACGAAAAACAAAATTTTAAGCATGGAAGAATATTTGAAATTTGCGATTTTAGCGCATCAGGGCGAATATTTCGACTCTGAACTCGCCTCGATTTTGGGGATTTCGCGAAAATCGCTTTGGGAAAAGAGAAAAAAATATGGTATCACGCGAAAAAAATAGCATTGAAATCTCAAAAAGCGAGCTTTGCGCCCTGCACCTTTTGAAATTTGGGGCATTTGGGGGCGAAGATAGGCTAAAAAACGGCAAAAATTTCGCCTTTGTAGCGGGGAAATTTAGAACTGGCGCGGAAGTGAATTTGATCTGTGAAGGCGAAATTTGCGGAAAATTAAAAATTATTTCATCGCAAAAAATCACGGACGAAGAAAAACAAAACTCTGTTTTTGAAAACAAACGCCCAGGAAATGAGGCGATTAGGGGCGAGCTTAGCCTAAATTCGCGTATAATTGGTGATGAGTTTGCGGAATTTTTCGCGCGAAAATCAAGCTTCAAAAACCCCAGAATTTCAGCCTTTTTCACCATGGCAGATCCCTTGCACAGGGTGCATGAAAGGTTACTTCGCCTGATGATAGACAAGGCTGATTTTGTGGTGATTTTTTTGGTAGGTTCGAGCAGAAGCGACGCATTTAGCGCAAATTTGCGCAAAAAAACCTTGGAGTTTTTGTGCGAAAATTTCCTTGTAAAAGAGCGGGTTTTGCTCATAGATTTAAACGATTTTAGCGCGCTAAATAACCACTCCGACCCCACGCTTGAATGCGCCATAGCGCACAATCTTGGCATAAATAAGGTCGTCTTTGGGCAAAAACACAAGCATGTGGCGGGGTATTTCGACCACGGCGATATGCACTCTGTGCTGGATTTTTGCGATTACGAAAATTTCGAAATTTGGCTCATGCCAGAGTATGTGTATTGCAACAAATGCAAGGTCCTTTCTAGCGTGAAAAACTGCCCGCACGGCTCGCACCACCATGTGCATTATCACACGCGCAACCTCAAAGCCATGCTCTATGCTGGGATTTTGCCGCCCGCGCTTTTCATGCGAAAGGAGATTTCGGCGATGATTTTGGCCGAGCTTTTTCCTAATCGCTTCGCTGATTTGCAAGCCCTTTACGATGATTTGTTCCCTAACGACGGGCTTATCGAGCCTAGAAGCGAGAGTGAATTTTACGAAGAGTTAATGAGGCTGTATCAAACCAGCGCGCTAAAAACTTGAAATTTGAAATTTGAAATTTAAAAAGGAGAAAATTTGAATAAGCTATTTGTTACATTTTTTGGAAGTGGGCTTTTGCGACCTGCGCCTGGGACTTGGGGAAGCGTGGCAGGCTGGATTGTAGGGCTTGTGATTTTGGCACTTGCAGGAGGAACGACGCTGTTTTTGTGCGCTGCTCTGGTTTTTGTAATCTCGCTAAAAATAATCGACGAATACGAAAAGCAGGTCAGCTCGCACGATAATAGCGAAATCGTAATCGACGAGGTCGTGGGCGTGTGGATTGCTATGAGCATCGGTGCTAGCGTGGGCGAGGTGTATGGGATAGATTTCGCGCAAATTATTTCTGGCTTTGAAGCTAGCCGCCTTTCGTGGCTTGCGATGATTTTATCCCTTGTGCTATTTAGGGTTTTTGATATATGGAAGCCATCTATCATAGGGCGCGCCGATCGCGATATCAAGGGCGGTCTGGGCGTGATGAGCGATGATATTTTGGCTGGATTTTTCGCTGGGCTTGGGGTTTTGATTATTTTTTCGTTGATGATTAAATTTGGACTTGGAGGGCTGATTTTTTAATCAGCCTCTACCTACATTAAAGCGAGAATATTTTTTAAATGTCTCTAAATTATGGAAAATTTTGCAAAGATTACTTTTTTTGTTTATAGGATAAAGCTCCATAAAGTATAAATTTCCGTCGTGTTTGAGCGTGATATCTGCGCACATTTCCATATTTCCCTTAGATTTGACACCCACGCCGTATTTGATAGGCTTGCCGACTACGACTTTCGCGTTTAAATCCTCGTCGCTAAACTGGCGCACGCTCGTCATGTTTTTAAGCTCTCTAAATTCGCCCTTAGCGTCATAATCGCTTTTAATATCCTTAAAAAACCTATCCAAATCCGTAACAGCAGAAGCCGCCAATGGTCCGTCTGTAAGAGATGTAATTTTTGGCCACACAACCTTAACGCCGAAAAAAATCACAACTATGATTAAAATCAGACTACCTAGTCCGCTACCGCCTGCTCCGCCTTTGCTCATCTTTTCACTCCTTCATCGATGTTTTTTGAAATAGCCTCTATTTTGCTAGAAAACATATAATTTTCATAACTCTTTTGAATATATGCCTTCAAAAGCTCGCCCACATCTACATGCAAACCATCTTTTGCAATCTCGCGCCAGTCCCGCTCGAAGCTGAGCGCAAACTCATCTTCTAGGCTGATAGAATACTCTTTGCTCAAAGATTTGCTTGTAAATTTAACTGAAATTTCTCTCATTTTTAGTTGTCAAATTCATCTTTTGCAAAAATTTCATCTAGTTTTTTGCTAAGCTCCTCGTCGCTTAGTTTGCGATACTCGGCGTCCTCTTCTAGCGTGCCAAGCTGCATACTAATCGCCTCATTTTGCGCTTTGATACTAACTAGCTCTGCGCGCAATCTCGCGTTTTCTTCCCTAGCCTCGCTATATCTTCTGATAAGCTCCTCGACCTTTTGACCCAAACTCTCGACTTTTTTTTCTTCGTCAAAGATTGATTCCATATTTGTCCTTTTTTAGATATAATTTAAAGTTTTTATTCTAACCAAATTTAGCTTTAAAATAAAGGAAAAATTTGCAAAATTTTAAAATATCATCAAAATTTACCCCAAGCGACGATCAAAAAAACGCGATAGAAAAAATCGTGCAAGGAATTAAAAACGGCGAAAAATATCAAACGCTACTCGGAGTTACCGGAAGCGGAAAAACCTTTACCATGGCAAATATCATCGCAAAGTTGCAAATTCCAACTCTCATAATGACACACAACAAATCCCTTGCAGCGCAACTTTATAGCGAATTTAAGGGCTTTTTCCCGCAAAATCATGTCGAGTATTTTATCAGCTATTATGATTATTATCAACCAGAAGCCTATATACCGCGCCAAGACCTTTTTATCGAAAAAGATAGCTCCATAAATGACGAGTTAGAACGCCTTCGCCTCTCAGCCACAGCTAGTTTGCTTAGTTTTGACGATGTCATTACGATAGCTTCGGTTTCGGCAAACTACGGCTTGGGTGACCCTGCCGAATACAAAGGCATGGTGCTTCATTTAGAACTTGGGCAAAGTTTTTCTAGCAAATTTTTACTTCGCAAACTCGTCGATATGGGTTACAAACGCAACGACAATTTTTTTGATCGTGGCGATTTCCGCGCTAACGGCGATACGATCGACATTTACCCAGCGTATTTTAACGACGAAGCGATTCGCTTGGAATTTTTTGGCGACGAGCTTGAAGCGATGTATCATTTCGATGTTTTGGAAAATAAAAAAACAAAAAGCGTGGCTAAATTTATCCTTTATCCCACAAGTCAGTTTATCGTCGGCGAAAACCGCCTAAAAACGGCGATTAAAGGCATTGAAGAAGAGCTTGGCGAGAGATTAAAATTTTTTGAAAATGAAAATAAACTCGTCGAAGCCCAGCGCCTAAAACAGCGTGTCGAATTTGACCTTGAAATGATGAGTGCAACGGGCATTTGCAAAGGAATCGAAAATTATGCGAGATATTTAACAGGGCAAAACGCCGGAGAAACGCCGTATTCGCTGTTTGATTACTACGAGAGCAAGGGGCAAGACTACCTAGTCATCGTCGATGAAAGCCATGTGAGCTTGCCGCAGTTTCGCGGTATGTTCGCAGGCGATCGAAGTCGCAAAGAGACGCTCGTAGAATACGGCTTTCGCCTGCCTTCTGCGCTTGATAACCGCCCTTTGATGTTTGATGAATTTATCAGCAAAAAGGGCAAATTTTTATTCGTTTCAGCCACGCCAAATGAATACGAAGTGAATTTAAGCGGCGGAAAGGTTGTGGAGCAAATTTTGCGTCCGACGGGGCTTTTAGACCCCGAAATTCTCATAAAAGATAGCGACAATCAAGTCGAAATTCTGCACGACATGGCAAAAAAGGTCATAGCTAGAAATGAGCGAATTTTAGTAACCGTGCTAACAAAAAAAATGGCAGAAGAGCTTAGTAAATACTATCTCGAACTCGGTATCAAGGTCAAATATATGCACTCAGACATCGACGCAATAGAGCGAAATGAGCTAATCAGAGGGCTAAGGTCAGGCGAATTTGATATGCTAATCGGTATAAATTTATTGCGCGAAGGGCTAGATTTGCCAGAAGTTAGTTTGATTGCGATTTTTGATGCCGATAAAGAGGGATTTTTGCGCTCGGAAACTAGCCTTATTCAGACTATGGGACGGGCTGCTAGGAATTTAAACGGGCAAGTTGTGATGTTTTGCAAAAAAATCACCCGCTCAATGCAAAGTGCTATCGATATAACCACGGCTAGACGCAAATTCCAAGATGAATACAACCGCGCTCACGGCATAACGCCACACTCAGCAACCAGAAACATAGAAGAAAGCCTAAAAATCGAAGATAACGCAGAAATTTTAACCAAAGCGAAAAAATTAGAAAAAATGCCAGCCGCCGAGAGAGCCAAAATCATAAAAGAGCTAAGAAAGCAAATGCTAGAAGCCGCTGCTGCGCTGGAATTCGAAAAAGCCGCTGCGTTAAGAGATGAAATAGCGAAAATGAAAAAACTCTAAATTTGGGCAAAATTTAGCGCAAATTTTGCATAAATTTCACACGAATTTAGCCAAATTTACCCAAATTTTAACGCAAATAAAAAAAGGCTTGCGAGCAAAATTCGCAAGCCCCAAATGCAATTTAACTCAATTTTGAAGGTCGAAAATTTAAATTCATAAATTTCCACGAATTTTGCTAACACAAAATTCTCGCAATGGTAAATTTTGCACCACTGCGAGAATTTGTAAATTTAAGCCAAAACTAAAATTTAAAATTTTAATTTCTAAAACTATGAATCGGCGCAGGTATTTGCCCGCCTCTGGCGATAAATTCAGCCGACGAGGCTGAATTTACACTCATCACTGGCGCAGAGCCTAGCAATCCGCCAAACTCGATCATATCGCCCTTTTGGCCTAACGGGATAATGCGCACGGCGGTGGTTTTTTGGTTTATCACGCCGATTGCGGCTTCGTCGGCTATCATCGCTGAAATCGTAGCTGCGGGCGTATCGGACGGGATCGCAATCATATCGAGCCCCACGGAGCAAATCGCCGTCATCGCCTCTAATTTTTCCAAATTTAGCGCGCCAGCCTTGACCGCCTCTATCATGCCCTCGTCCTCAGAAACCGGTATAAACGCCCCAGATAGCCCTCCTACTTGGTTGCACGCCATGACACCACCTTTTTTGACTGCGTCGTTTAAAAGCGCAAGCGCAGCCGTCGTGCCGTGCGCGCCCACGCGCTCCAAGCCCATTTCTTCGAGCACTCTCGCCACAGAATCCCCCACAGCAGGCGTCGGCGCTAGCGATAAATCCACAATGCCAAATTTCACGCCCAGCCTCTCGCTAGCCATTGAGCCGACCAACTGGCCTATGCGGGTGATTTTAAAGGCGGTTTTTTTGACGGTTTCAGCGAGTATATCAAAGCTCTCTCCGCGCACCTTTTCTAAGGCGCGTTTGACCACGCCAGGACCCGATACGCCGACATTTATGACGACATCAGCCTCGCCTACTCCGTGAAATGCGCCCGCCATAAAGGGATTGTCCTCGACAGCGTTTGCGAAAACTACAAGCTTAGCGCAGCCAAATTTGCTTAAATTCGCGGTTTGTTTGATGATCTCGCCCATATCGCGCACAGCAGACATGTTTATGCCGGTTTTGGTCGAGCCAACATTTACGCTAGCACAGACGCGCTCAGTTTTAGCTAGGGCGCGCGGGATTGAGCGGATTAGGATTTCATCGCCCTTTTGATAGCCTTTTTGTACAAGTGCGCTAAATCCGCCGATAAAATTCACACCCACAGCGTGCGCGGCCTCGTCTAGCGTGCGCGCAAAAATCGTGTAATCATCTAAATCTGTGGCCGCACCGATGAGCGAAATCGGCGTTACACAGATGCGTTTATTGACGATTGGGATACCAAGCTCGGCTGAAATTTCATCGCCAACAGCTACCAAATTTTCGGCTTTTTTTGTGATTTTGGCGTAAATTTTCTCGCAGGCTTTTTCGGGGTTTGCGTCGATACAATCAAGAAGCGAAATGCCCATTGTAATGGTGCGGATATCGAAATTTTGCTCCTCGATCATCGAGATTGTTTCGGTTACTTGCTTGATATTCATTTGCGCGCCTTAGATATTGTGCATGGCGTCAAAAATCGCCGAACTTTGGATATTAATTTTGACATTTAGACTAGCGCCGAACTCTTCAAGCTCGCTACGAAGGGCCGTGAAGTCCTTTTTATCATCGCTACTGACCACAGCCATCATTGTGAAAAACTCGTCCAAAACGGTCTGTGTGATATCGTCGATATTAAGCCCAAGCGCGGCTAGCTTGGTAGCTACGCCAGCTACGATGCCGACCTTGTCCTTGCCGACTACTGTTACGATTGCTTTCATGTGTGTCCTTGTAAAATGTGAAATTTAAAGGGGGATTATAGCAAATTTGGGGGAAATTTGGAATTTTAAAATTCCAAATTTTAGCTTGCGCCCTCACGGAATAAAACTGCTTTTATAGTTTTTAAAATAATTACAAAATCGACATAAAGCGTCCAGTTTTTGACATACCAAATATCCATTTTAGCTCTAATTTTAAAATCAGTATCGCCTCTACCCATAACCTGTGCTAGTCCCGTGACGCCGGGCTTTACATGAAGTAAAATTTTCATATCAGCTTGGCTTATTCCGCCGTTTTCTCGCTCTCCGACCACAAACGGGCGGGGACCTACGATACTCATATCACCTTTTAGGACATTTATGAGTTGCGGAAGCTCATCAAGCGAAGTTTTACGCATAAAATTTCCGATTTTTGTAATGCGTGGATCGTTTTTATATTTATGGTATTTATCGAAAAATTCGACTTCGTCTGGGTTTTTTTGCAAATAATCTCGCAAAATTTCATCGCCGTTTTCTCTCATAGAGCGAAATTTAAAGCAATTAAAAGGTCTGTTATTTCTGCCTGCTCGTGGTTGCGAAAATAAAATTTTTCCCTTTGGTTCTTCGATTTTCATTAAAACAAAAATCACAAAAAAAGCCACAACCAAAAATGGTAAAGCCAAAAGCACGACAATGTAATCAACCAAACCCTTCATAAAATAATTCATCGGCTTTAACAGCGAATTTTCTAGCATAAATAAATTCGTGCGAGAGTTAAAAAGGCTGAAAATTTCCCCGCCAGCAAAATCATATCCTTGCAAAGCAGGGGTGAAAATCACCTCGCGGTTTTTGATGACATTTTCTTCGACCAACCTGTTTAGCTCGTCAATACTCTTTAAATTTTTATTTGCGATAAAAACGGTCTCGTAGTCGTCGCCACGGGTAAATTTATAGCCCAAATAGTGGTTTTTAAAGATTTCGCGGCGGAATTCTTTATCGCCATTGATAACCCTAGCGTTTTTTTGCCAAATTCCCACACGGTAAAGGTATTTTTTAAGAAAAAATTTGCACATCGGTATCAAAACCGCGCACAGCCCAAACGCCAAAAATATCACAAATCGCGAGTGCGAGACATTTTTGTTAATCGCAAGCAAGAAAAAAATCATCACCAGCGCAAACATACACGATGAAAACACAATATAACTTTCATGCCAAAAATCATAGCGTTTGGTGTAAATTTTGCGATACGCTAATGTGCCGATAATCAAAACATATATAAAAAATGATCCAATATAGGTGCTGTAATGCTGCGGTGTATTGCCCGCAAAATCGAATTCTATGAGATTTCTCACGCTCACAGCGATGAAAAATGATATCAAAATGCACAAAACATCAGCTACTAAAAGTATAGCCATAGCATAAAATTTTTTCATAATTAAATTTTCCAAAAATAAATTTGCGACATTGTAGCCAAATTTTAGTTTAATTTTGATAAAATTAGAACTTTTTAAGATTTTGAAATGATTGAATTTTTAAAAAAGAAAAAACGAAATTCAAAGCCCATTTTAGGGCAAAATTTTGAGTTTGAGGATAAAAATTTTGAAGACTATAAAACGCGTTATAACTTACGGCACATTTGATATGCTTCATTATGGACATATAAATTTGCTTCGCCGTGCAAAAGCACTTGGCGATTACCTTATCGTGGCACTTTCGACCGATGAGTTTAACTGGAATTCAAAGCAAAAAAAATGCTATTTTTCATACGAAAAACGCAAACACCTGCTTGAAGCGATTCGCTATGTGGATCTCGTAATCCCCGAAAATTCATGGGAGCAAAAAAAAGAAGATGTGCATTTGTATCATGTCGATACTTTCGTCATCGGCGATGACTGGGAAGGCAAATTTGACTTCTTAAAAGACGAGGGCTGCGAAGTGGTCTATCTAAAACGAACGCCGGAGATTTCAACAACACAGATAAAAAAAGATTTAAAAGATAAGGAAAACAAATGAGCGAAAATTTAATGAATTCAGCCAATTCACAAAACGATGAAATCGATATTTTCGAGTTACTAGGCAAAATTTGGAAAGGTAAATTTAGCATTGCTATGTTTGTATTAGCGTTTTTTGCTTTGGGCGTTTTATACACCATAATCGCCACGCCGTGGTATAGCGCAAAGGCTAGGATTTCGGTACCTTACTATAAAAATTTAGAAGAAAATAAAAAAGAGCTTTTAGTCGAAGCCGATATGATAATAAATAAAATCCAAAGCAAATATATCGACGCTCTAAAAGGTCAGCCAAAAGAGAGTGCGTTTGTAGAAAAAGTAATCTCAGCTAAAATAAGTGGCACAAAAAACAACCTAAACGACTTTTTTGACATCGAAGTTATGGGTAAAAGCAACGACGAAGCCGTCGCTTTGATAAACAAAATAGTGAAGGAAGAACAAGATATTTACAAAAGCGAAATCGAGTTGCAACGACAAAATATAAAAAATAATATCGCCAAAGCAGAAAACGACATCGCGAATTTAACAGACCAAATCAAACAATACGAAACTGTTTTATTGCCAAATAAGGACAAAGAAATCGCAAATCTCAAAAGTGTCGTGATCCCCAAACGACAAGAAGATTATAAAAATTTAGTGGAAATAGTAATTCCAAATTTAGAAAATGAGATAAAAAACACAGAAGAAGAGTTAAAAACTAGTTCTGTTAGCAACAATTCGCTAATCACTCTAAAAGAACGACTTGCAGATTTAAGAGAACAATATGCTACCACTATCACTACCAAACGCCAAATTGAGTATGATTTGCATGATGATGAATTTGTAAAAATAGCGGTAGCCCAAAGTGAAAAAAATGAACTAGTCGCCAAATCAAACAATCTTAACTCAAAAATTACTGAATTTAAAAACAATATAGAGATGCTAAAAGCCGCTCAAAGTCCGCTAAATCTAAGCAATGTTATCATAAAAGATGATTTAATCGTAACAAACGAAGCTCCCGTAAAACCTAAAAAGCTTTTAATCGTAGCGATTGCGACATTTTTAGGTGGTATTTTGGGTGTGTTTTGGGTTTTGCTAAAAAGCGAAATTGCAGCGAGAAAAAAGACGAATTTAGCATAAATTATGAGCACTCAAACCATAAATCATAGCCACAAAAAAAGACTAATCGGAAATTTTGCTTCGCTAACAGTGCTTCAAATTTTCAGCTATGTCTTGCCGTTATTAACTCTGCCATATTTGGTAAGAGTGCTAAATATAGAAACTTATGGCTTGGTTATGTTTGCTCAATCTTTTATAATATTTTTAAATATTTTTGTAGATTGGGGGTTTAATCTTTCAGCAACAAGAGATGTTTCGATAAATCGAGAAAATGAGACAAAACTAACCGAAATTTATAGCTCAGTGATGAGTATAAAGATAGCTTTTATTTTTATTTTTTTGCTTATTTTAACTATTTTAGTTTTTTTCGTGCCAAAATTTTCAGGTGATAAAAGCGTTTATTATTTATCATTTTTATGGATAGTAGGACAGGCGTTGTTTCCTGTGTGGTACTTTCAAGGTATCGAAAAAATGAAGTATATTACAATTGTCAAAGTTACGGCTCAACTTATTTTTACGATTTGTATTTTTGTTTTTGTTAAGCAAAATAGTGATTATCTCTTAGTACCATTATTTAATGGACTTGGGCTGATTATCGGCTCGTTAATCTCTTTAAAAATAATTCACATAGATTTTGGGCAAAATTTTAAATTTCAAAATTTTGCAACTCTTTGGGGATATTTTAAAGAGAGTTTTTCTTTCTTTTTATCGAGACTTTCGGTTAGCTTATATACTTCCGCAAATGCTTTTGTTTTGGGTCTTTTTACGACAAATACGATTGTGGGATATTATGCTGTTGCCGAGCAACTATACAAAGCATTACAAGCTTTTTATTATCCATTAACACAAGTGTTATATCCATATATTGCAAAAGAAAGAAATATAGCGTTATTTAAAAAAATTTTTAAATTTGCCACTATTTTTAACATAATTGGAATTTGTATTTTATATTTCATAGGGACCGAAATTTTTAATTTGCTATTTACAAACAAAATTGGAGCAGAATCCATAAAAGTATTTAATATATTTTTGGTAGTAGCAATATTCGTCGTGCCTAGCATTTTGCTTGGTTATCCGTTTTTAGGAGCTCTTGGATATGCCAAGTATGCAAATTTGAGCGTGATTTATGGCTCGATTATACATGTTGTAGGTTTAACTATACTAGCGATTTTTAACAATATAACACTATATTCGGTAGCATATATGGTTTTGGTAACGGAAATAATTGTGCTTGGATATAGAATTTTTAAAAGCAATAATCATATTGTAGCAAATAAACAAGGAATTAAAAGTGTTGCTTAAAAAAATTTTTCAATATTTGATAGATGGAACTTTATTTGTAAGACTAAAACGAAGATTATTTATATTGTTTTTGCCCAAATTTTTCAATTTATTAAAATCCAAAACCATAAAAAATAATAAAATAGTATTATCAAATTTTGATGGTTCTGGTTATAGCGATAATCCAAAATATATCGCTGAATATATAATTTCTAATAATTTAGATTATGAATTAGTATGGCTTGTGGATAAAAATAAAAATATTGATAAATCAATGTTTCCAAAAGAAATCAAAATAGTAGAATCAATTTCTTTTTCGGCATTACAAGAGCTATCATCTGCTAAAATTTGGATTGATAATACGAGAAAAATTTTTTATCCAAAAAAGAAAAAAGAACAAATTTATATCCAAACTTGGCACGGACTTTTTGCTCTTAAAATGATAGAAAAAGATGCAACTAGTTTGCCAGAAAGCTACATAAAAAAAGCTAAATTAGATTCAGCGAATATCGATTTGATTTTAAGTGGTTGCAAATTTAAAACTAAAATTTTCCAAAATAGTTTTTGGTATGATGGAGAAGTAGCAGAATTTGGAACCCCAAGAACAGATATATTTTTTGATAAAGCAAAAATAAAAAATGCAAAAAAGAAAATTTACGATTTTTATGGTATAGATGAAAATACAAAAATTTTACTGTATGCTCCAACTTTTAGAAAAACAAATAGCTTAGAGCCATACTTGTTAGATTATAGCGCTCTATTAAAAACTATCCAAAATGAATTTGGTGGCAAATGGATTATATTGGTAAGGCTTCACCCAAATCTAGCTTTTTACATGGATAAATTAAATATTTCAAAAGATGTAATTAATGCAAGTTTTTATATGGATAGTCAAGAATTGCTTTGTGCTAGCGAAACTGTAATAAGCGATTATTCAAGCATAGTTTTTGACTATTTTCTTTTAAATCGTCCCGTGTTTTTATTTTGTACAGATTTACAAGATTACACCAAAAACGACAGAGATTTTTATATAAATATTGATGAATTGCCATTTGATTTGGCTGAAAACAACTCCGAACTCCTAAAAAATATTAAAAATTTTCAGGAAAATTTATATAAAATAAAAATCCAGAATTTTCAAGAAAAATATGGTTTTATCGAAAATGGGTTATCTTGCAAAAATATGTTTGAATGGATAGAAAATGAAAAAGAATAGAAAAATTCTAATAGTATTTGGCACTCGTCCAGAAGCCATAAAAATGACTCCGCTTGTTAAAGAATTTGACAAGTATAAAGATTTGTTTGAAACAAAAGTATGTGTTACAGCACAACATCGCGAAATGCTTGATCAGGTTCTAAATTTTTTTGATATAAAAGCTGATTATGATTTAAATTTAATGAAGCCAAACCAAACCCTGTATGATATTAGTGCAAAAATTTTGGTAGATATGCGTCAAATTTTAAATGATTTTAAGCCCGATATTGTTTTTGTGCATGGTGATACTACGACAGCTTCTATGGTTGCACTATCTGCGTTTTATTCTAAAATAAAAATCGCTCACATTGAAGCTGGTCTTAGAACACATAATATGTATTCGCCATTTCCAGAAGAAGCAAATAGGCAAATAGTCGGAATTTTAGCAGATTATCATTTTGCTCCGACAAATCAAGCTATGCAAAATTTATTGCAAGAAAATAAAAAACAAGAAAATATCATAGTTACAGGAAATACGGTTATCGATGCTTTGCACCTAGCTGTTAAAAAAATAAAAAACGATAAAGATATAGCAAATAATATAATAAAAAGTTTAGAATACAAAGTGATTGATAATCGAAAATTTATCCTTGTAACAGGTCATAGAAGGGAAAATTTTGGAGAAGGATTTTTAAATATATGCAATGCTTTAAAAGATATAGCCTTAAAAAATCCTAATATAGACATAGTTTATCCTGTTCATTTAAATCCAAATGTGCAAAAACCTGTAAATGAAATTTTATCAAATTTGCAAAATGTATATTTGATAAAACCTTTGAGTTACGAAAATTTTGTTTATTTGATGGAAAAATCATATTTTATTATTACAGATAGCGGCGGAATTCAAGAAGAAGCTCCAAGCCTTGGAAAACCAGTTTTGGTTATGAGAGATACCACCGAACGACCAGAAGCCATAAAGGCAGGAACTGTAAAGTTGGTCGGGACAGATAGGGCTATAATATTTAACGAAGCGCAAAATTTATTAAATGACAAAGATAAATATGATGAAATGTCAAGTTGTCATAATCCATACGGCGACGGAAAAGCGTGTGAAAAAATTTTAAAATTTTTAGGAAATTTAAATGGATAATCTAGTTACGATTGGGATTTTAACATATCAAAGAACTGATTTGCTAGTAGAAACACTAAAAGATATTATAAAATCTAAATATAAAATAAATTTGGTAGTTGTTAATAATAATGAAAATATTGATGTTTTTAACGAAATTGAATTTATAAAACAAAATAAAAAAATTAATTTAATATATATTTGGGATAAAATGAATTATGGAGTCGCTATCGGCAGGAACAAAATAATAGAAAATTTACATACTGATTATATGATTATTTTTGATGATGATGTGGTTATACCAGATATTAACAACATAATAGAAAATTGCGTCTATACTTTTAGTAGCAATAAACATATTGGAGGAATCGCTTTTCATATAAAAGACAATAATAGCAAAAAAGCAAATCGATTTGAAATACCACATAAGAATAAAAATATAAATCTTTCTAATGATTTTTTTACTTACATATTCATTGGAGCCGGGCATGCCGTTAGTAAAAAAATTATCGATAAAATAGGCGGCTATCCGACAGATTTTGGATTATATGGTATGGAAGAAATAGATTTGGCTTTTAAAATTTTAGGAGCTGGTCATAGCATAAAATTTTTAACAAACAATGTTATTTATCATAAAAGATCACCGAGTGGTAGACATAATAATAGCTATATTTATTATTTATCATACATAAATAGGTGTAAAATAGCTATTAGATATTTTAAAATACCGTATGTTGTTTCATGTATTGTAGTTAGAGGTTTATTTATGCTATTTAAAACTAGAAATTATAAATATATAAAACAAACATTTATTGACTTAAAACAAGAATTTCCAAATAGAAATCAAAATAGTCTATTTGATGAAAATTTTTATGCTTACATAAAAGAAGTAAAAGGTTTTCTGTGGTGGTAAAAAAAAATCATTTTATCTTCTTTTTATTATCTTTGCTATTTCTTACACCGAATTTTTATTATTATTCATACGGTATAGCCAGACTTACAGATTTTACTACAATTTTGATTATGGCGTTGTACTTAATATTTAATTTAAATAACATAAAAATAAACAAACAAATATATAAATATTTAGTAGTATCATATTTGTTTTTTGTTTCGATTTTGATTAGTTTATTACTTGCTTCGGCTAATCAAAAAATTACATTTAAAGATTTTGTAGATTTAATTAGACCTTTAACAGTAATTATTTCTATATTATTTGGAATTTGCATTTCCAAACAAGGATTCAATAAAAACAAAATATCAAATTTTATCATTTTTTTAGGTTTAATTGCGGGAAGTGTTTCAATATTGGAAAAAATTGGTCTCGATATTTTTTATAAATTATATTCAGATGCTAATCATGCTTTATATAATAGAACCAGTTCTATATATTACGATTTTGCGGAATTTGGAATTATGCAATTAATTTCTGTAAGTATCTGTATAGAAAGATATATCAATTTAAAAGCTAAGAAATATATTTTTTATATACTTTTTATATTGATTGGAATTATATTTAGTACCTCCAAAGCTTCAATTTTATTATTTTTTATTTTTACATCAATGGTTGTACTATTTAATTATAAAATAATATTTTTCAAATTTAAAAATCTAATATATTTTATAGTTGTGATTTGCATATTAGCATTTGGCATATTATTATATATTAATTATGGCGACATTAAACTAATATCTGGTTTTCAAGCAATATATAATCTCGATAATAGCGATGCATCAGTAGGTAATAGAACTCAACAAATAGAAACTATCTTACCTTTAATATTCAGTTTTGATTTAAATACATTGTTTGGTTATACTTCTTTTAGAGAATTTGAGCATAGTTACATAGAGGTTGCCTTTTTCTCAAATTTATTTAGATTTGGTATCATAGGAACCTTTCTATATTACCTGTCATTTTTATTGATTATTTTCGAAAAAAATTTAAATTTTTTGATTAAATCGCTTGTTATATCGGCATGCGCAATAGATTTAGTTGCTGCTATGACCAATAGATTTAGTTTTCCAATACTAATGTTTATTTTAATTGGTATATTATTAACAAACAGGAGAAATGAAATATGAAAATTTTATTTATATCAACCGAAATTTGGTCAAAATTTAATCCAGAAGGTATAGTTGCTAATAGTATTTTACAAGGTTTTATAAAAGAAAATCATCAAGTTCATGTTATTACAAATAAAGAATTTGATTATACAAACAAGACGGTTGTTAATTCTTCTATGCCTGAAATATTAGAAAAAATTTTTAAAAATATTTTTGGATTAGAAAAAATTTTATTTGTGATAAAAACTATATTATTTCTCAAAAAAATAAATTTAAATGAATACGACTTGGTAATAACTCGCTCTGAACCAATATCGCTACATATCGTAAATTTATTTTTGCCAAATAGTATCAAAAAAATAGCAATGTTTAGCGATGTCGGCTTTCTAAGTCCGTATTATAGTAAAAAATATATATTAAAAAAAACAATATCTAAAATTATTGAAAAACAAGTATTTAAAAAATGCGACATTGTAACTCATACAAATCAATATGTTATTGATTTGTATATCGCAAATGGTTTTGATAAAGAAAAATTTTATATCTTTCCAAACCCTTTAAATATAGAAAATAAAATAAAACAATCTATTTTGCAAAAAAATAGCGAAATAATTAATTTGGCATACACTGGTTCGTTTTATGGCATAAGAACACCAGAGAAATTCTTTCAATATTTAAAAAATCAAAAAAATGATAATTTTAAAGTTTATTTAATAGGAGCTGTTAGAAATGCCTATTACGAACAAGGTAGATTTGGTAAAATAGGACAAATTTTAAAAAATAAAGATTTAAACAAATTAAAAAATTTAATTTCCAAATATTCGCTAGAAAAAAAAGTTGAAATTCTACCATTCATGAGCAAAGATGATTTATTTAAATTTATAGATAAAAATATAGATATACTTGTAAATATAGATGCTCCAATGAAAATCAATCTATTTTTATCATCAAAAGTTGTAGATTATTTAAAATTTGGTTGCAGAATACTTAATGTATCTTCTAATGGCGCTACTGTTGATTTTCTAAAATCGGTAGATGTTTACAGATATGTAGATTATTATACAGATAGTGATTTTGATTTATCTGATATAATGAATAATAAAGATTTTCTACCAAATTTAGAAAAAATAGAAAAATATAAATCTGAAAATTTGGTTAAAAATTTATTGAACCAATTTTAAAATTTTTCAATTATAGATGTCAAGTTTTAGGTAATTTTAAAAGGACTAGACTAGCATTATGGTATAATGATGCTTATGAAAACACCAAATAATCGTACTTTAAGCACTTATAAAATCAAAAAAATTATTTTTCACTTTCTCTGCGATGCAAACGCCACTTTGACAAACAAATTATTAGGCATAAATCGCAACACAATAAACAAGTATTTTATGATTTTTAGGCAAGAAATTTACGAATATCAAATGGCTAAATTTGATAAAATTATTGGCAGTGTCGAGCTTGATGAAAGCTATTTCGGCGCTAGTCGTATAAAAGGAAATAAAGTAAAATTAAAACGAGGTAGAGGCACAAGCAAACAGCCAGTGTTTGCTCTGCTTCGCTAACGCTACGCAAGAAACCTACCACTGCGTGGCACTGCTTTGCTTGTTGTGGAGTGTTACCAAACACAGACTTGCTAAATTTAATGGCATTAAGGCAAATTTTGAGCTTCATTTAAAAGAGTGTGAGTTTAGGTGGAAGAAGGATGGAAAATTAATGTATAATATACTTTTAAAATTACTTAAAAAGAAAGAGTTGCTAGGCTAGACCCTACCAAAATAACAAATGGAAACTTATATCAAATTTTACTAAAACTGATAAGAGAAAATCCGATTAAGTTCTGTTGAGACTTATTCTTATATCTTTATTATGCAAAATCATTTTTAATTATAAGGATGTGTATTTGTTTGCATATTTTGTTAAGGAAAAAGACGGACTTCATTTAGCATATTCGTATGATGGTTATAAATGGATTGCACTAAATAATAATAAATCCATTTTAAAACCTAACATTGGAAAAGATAAACTTATGCGCGATCCATCTTTAATTTATGTTGATAAAACTTTTCATTTAGTATGGACGACTTCATGGAATGATCGTATCATAGGATATACATCCTCAAAAGATATGATTAATTTCGAAAAACAAGAAGCAATCCCAGTTATGTTACACGAAAGCAAAGCTCAAAATGTTTGGGCGCCAGATTTATTTTTCGATGAAACAACATCGACCTTTTATATACTATATTCCACAACCATATTAGGGCGCCATAAACAAATGCCTACAAGTCAAAAAGAAAGAAAATATAATCATAGAATTTATGTTACTACTACAAAAAATTTTCAAGATTTTTCCATTTCAAAATTATACTTTGATCCAAATTTTATGCCAATAGATGCCACTGTGATAAAAAATCCAAAAAATAATATGCTTATAATGTTTGTTAAAAATGAAAATTCCAATCCTGCTGAAAAAAATATACGAGTAACCTTTTCAAATTCTATGCAAAAAGGATTTCCTGTTGATGTATCAAATCCTATAAATTTCGGTTCCGATTGGGTAGAAGGACCAGCTGCAATATTTATAGGCAAGGAATTATTTGTCTATTTTGATAATTATAGAAATAAAAAATTCAATTTAGTTGTAAGCAATGACGGCGGAATTTCGTGGCAGGATAGAACAGACAAACTATCTTTACCCGATGGCATTAGACATGGTAGCGTAATTAAAGTAAATAAAAAAATAGTACAAAATTTAATAAAAAAATATGGTAGTGAATAATTTTTTAACAATGTCAAATGTCTAGCATAAATGCACAATTTTTACTTATTTTTTGCTAAATTTAAGCTATAAAAATGTATAATCAAAATTCTTTTTCATTGTGCGCTCGTAGCTCAGCTGGATAGAGCATTTGATTGCGGTTCAAAAGGTCAGGGATTCGAATTCCTTCGGGCGCACCACTTTCTACACAATAAATTTTATCAAATTTGCTTAAAATAAAATCTGCAAATTAGAAGACAGATGCAACAAGCACATAACTTAAATTTTGAAATCAAGGCTTTTTTGCGATTTGCAGAGATTTTTTTGACAAAAATTTTAAAAAATATTTTGCTATTATTTACGGAATTTATCTAGTTGGTTATTTTGCACTTTTTAGAGCAAACATTAGCTATAAAGACGATATGCGCAGAGCGATAGACGGCGTTCCGGGCTTTTTAGATCCTGTTTATGGGTATAGCCGTTATGGAAGCGAATTTTTTACAAAATCATCCACATGGATTTTACTTTTAACACAGACATTTCACCGATTCCGCAACTAGTAACATTAGGCATAGTTAGCCTAGCTTCATTAGCACTTTGCAAAATTTTTACTAATAAACTAAATTTTATGACAGTTTTGGCAACTGTGCCTGTTGGACTAAGTCCATTTTATTTAGAAAATATGAGCTTTAAATTTGATTCACCGTTTATGGCGATAGCATTAGCGTTGATGATTTTTCCATTTTTATTTGTCAAAAGATTGCCGCTTTTTGCCATTATTTCGCTATTTTCTGTTTTGATTATGTCTATGACATATCAAGCAGCAAATAGTGTTTTTATAATCATAAGTATATTTTTGGCTCTAAAAATGGCTCTTGAAGGTAAAAAATGGAATAAAATTTTTAAATTTTGCTTTGTAGCACTTGTATGTTTTATTTTGCCACTACTATTTTATAAAATCGCTCTTCTTAAAACAGTTGCAGCAGGTTACGCTGGCACAGCAATATCTGATAGTTTATTAGATTCCATTTCTATAAATATTTTATATACCTTATCTGTGCCGACATTAGCTTTAAACGGCTCTCAAAATGTAAATGAAATATTTTTAAAATTTTCACTTAGATATCTACTCATAGCATTTATCATATTTATGGTTTATAAAAGCAAAATAAACAAAATTCTAGCCCTATTTTTAACTATTATTTGCATAGTAGTTAGTTTTGTGTTGCAAACAGGGACTTATTTAGTCTTATCAAACCCTACTTTTGACCCAAGAGTCTTTATGGGTTTTGGAGTTATTGTTTCTATTATTTTCCTAGGTTGCATAAATCGTGGCATAAAACCAATAAAAGCAGCGATAAATGCTTGCGTAATTTTTACTGCTTATTTTTTAATCATACAATCATCTGCTTACGCAAATGCCTTAGAAGCTCAATATAACTACAATTATCAACGGATGAGTGCCATGCAAAACGACTTAAATCGCCTTGCGCCACTTGAAGGCAAATATAGAATATGGATAAAAAATACCCCTATTCGCTTCGCTCCTGTCACTATAAACGCATCGCGAAATTATCCTATAATACCAATTTTAGTTACATCTAGACTAGGTAGAAATTATTTTTGGTCATCAGATTGGAATTATCCATTTTATGGATTTGATGGAAAATATTTTCATGGTGGAAGTTTTAGAAAAGAAGATGGTATTTACTATACACCAAACGGAAATTTTCAATTTTCCGATGAAGCCTACGATGCTATGAAATGCACAGGCGAACCACTTCGCGAAATAAAAACTCGCTTACATACGATTACAGAATATCCAGAAGCTTGTTTTATAGTGAATTATTCCTGGTAACAAAACCCTATTTTGTTTAGATTTAATATTACAAAAAACAGTGCCGAATTCTATAAATAAAATTCGGCACACTAAATTCTACCCAAATTCATCTTCCAAAAATTTTGCCAAATTTGGCTTGGAGTTTGTCTAAAAATCCCTTTTTTGTAACAAGCCCTTCGATAAATTCGTCATAAGTCGTATTGTTGGCGTGCAAAAAGCCCTCCAAATACTCATAGCTAGCCTTTATGCCCGAGCTATTTTCGATCTCGACTAGTTTTTTGTAAATCGGCTCGATTTGCTGGATTATCTCGGCTGGTGCTGGCGTGCGAAATGCCGTATGCTCCGATATTGCCGTGTGTCCGACGACCTTTTTGGTATGCGGGTCGATGACTTGATCGAGCTTGGCGATGACCCAGTAATATCTGCCGTCTTTGGCTAGATTTTTCACCGCAGCCGTAAATGGTCTGCCCTTAGAAATGCTATCCCACATTAGCTTAAATGCGATTTTTGGCATATCTGGATGCCTGACGATAGAGTGTGGTTTGCCGATGAGTTCGCCCTCGCTATATCCGCTAACCTCCAAAAAATAATCATTGACATAGGTAATGATACCGCGAGGATCCGTCTTTGAGATGATGATTTTGCTGAAATCCAACTCGATTTGTTCATCTATGGGAACAGGTCTTTCCATACTTACCTCCTATTTTTGTATATATTTTCCTTTTTGTTCTGGTATTTTAACATAAATTTTATAAATTTGTGTTATAATAGCGATTTATATTAATTCAACCAAAGGAAATTTCCAGTGAATAAAGCGGATACTATAAAAGCCGTTGAGAGATTTGTAAATTCGCAAGAAATGATGATGTTTCGCGTCAAAAAGGGGATTTATCAGGACTCAGCGCAAAATTTAGAGCAGGTATTTGCTCCGTTTAAGGATTTTTACTCGTTTTTGAAAAATCCTGCTAATAAATTGCAAGAGTTACTTGGAAATGTCGCGTATGATTCGATTGTGAGCTTTACAGAATCTAGCATTGAGCATTGTGATAAGATTTGGGGCACATATTTTGTCGAGACAAAGGGTCTGTTCAAATCAGGCATAAAATATGTCGAACCTGACTTCGTAGCGAAGGAAAAAGCCAAAGCTTACTACGACGATTTGGTCAAAAACAACGAAAAATTAATGGAATACATAGATATCGGATTACAACGCTTACACAGTTTGGAAGATAAATTATTTTTGTAATTTTATAAATTTGATATTAAATTTGTGGTTGCGCGGAGTGCGCAACCTTTTTATTTGCCCTCTTTTTCAGCTTTAATCTTAGCCAAAAACATACCGATTTCATCTTTTACGCGAAGTTTCTCTCTTTTTAGAGTATCGACTTCTAAATCGCTCATATGCACTCTGCCCTCGACTGCGGCTGCGATTTGATGATCTAAATCATCGTGTTTTTCAAACAACGCATCAAAGCGTGCATTTTTGCCTTTAAGTTCAGTGATTAAATCTCTGTATTCGTGAAACATAATATATCCTTTTGTGTGAAATAGCCTATTAGTTTAGCACAAAGGGGCTTAAAATTCGTATATATTGCAATAAAAGAAAAAATTTATATTAGTAATACCAAAATTCAATTAATATTAAAATTTAGTCGCTATAATACTAATCTATTTTTAATAATATTTAAGGAGAATTTTATGTTTAAAAAAGCACTTTTATTCGTTGCATTGTGCATGTGTGTAAATGCCCACCAAATCGTTATCCAAAACATCGACACGAACAAATATGAAGTCAAATTTTGGGCTCATGGCGAGTATGAAAAATACGAAAGCGAGCAGTTAATCGCAGCTAACGGCTACGATGAAAATTTAAAACCTATCAAAACAGGAATTGATTATAAATTTGACGACGCAAACGCCGCGCCTGTCGTGCTGACAGCCAGCAAACCAGCTTTGATGAGCGGAATTTACGACGCTGGGTATTGGATAGAAACAGATGAGGGCGGAAGCTTTGTCAAAGGCGGATTAAAGAGCGTCAAAGGCGTGGTTTTTGCAAATTCAAGAAGCCTTAAAATCGGTAAAACTTATTTTTCGTGGAACGAAGCAATGCTAAGCCCGATAGGACTTGATTTCGAAATCATCGCCCTTGCAGATCCATTTTCACTAAAAGACGGCGACAAACTCCCTGTTTTGGTGCTCAAAAACGGCAAACCATCACCAAAAACAAAATTTGAAGTCGGCGTGCATGAGGACTGGGAATTTAGCACAAACGAGTTTGGTATCGCGCTAATTCCAGTTGAAAAAGGGCTAAATGTAATCGCTGCTAAAAGCGCCAGGAGCGAGTATTCAGACCCTAATGCCAACAAACTCTTAATCCAAACCTCAATCACATTTGAGCGAAAATGAGAGTTTTAATCAGCGTTTTGTTTTGCGCTATTTTGGCGTTTGCGCATGGGATTAGCTACAATATCACGCATGATAAAGCCGTGATAATCAATGCAAATTTTGCCACTTCTATCCCAGCCAAACACGCCAAAGTGCGCATTTATCAAGGAGATAGTGCGCTCGCTATGCAAATCGCGCAGACGGACGAAAACGGCAAACTAGCCTTTTTGCCACCTGCGCCTGGGAAATACCGCGTCGAAATAAGCGCGCAGAGTGATCATGGCGAGCACAGAAGCGAATTTAGCGTGGATATTGATGAGAATTTCGGCGTTAGCAAATACGATGAGCTGGCCTTTGCAAAATATCAAGGCCTACTTAGCGTGATTGGCATTATTTTTGGACTTTTTGGCATTATAGCGTTAGTAAAAAGTAAAAAACGCGCGATTTAGCGCGAATTCAGGGTTAAATTTAGATAAATTTTATGTTCTCTTCCAAATTTCTGCTAAAATTTAGCCCTTTTTAAATTTCCCAGCGCATTTGATACCAGCTTTTATCGCCGAATTTTGATTTGCAAATTCCCTCATTTACAAAGCCAAATTTTTCGTAAAATTTCACCAAACGCTCTTTGCAGGTTAGCACGATTCCACTTTTTGCGTTTGCTTTTGCGTGTGTTTGTAGGGCGTGAATCAGCGCAGAGCCGATCTCACGACCCCTAAATTCTGGCACCACGCCAAGGCTTAGCCCCATTAGCCACGCGCCGTCTTTGTCGTAAAATTTAGCACCAAAAAACATATCATCATCGAAATCTCGCTCATTTGTGCATAGCGACACAATCTCGCCTATGATTTGATTATTTTCGCAGGCTACGAAAATATCATCAGCGAATTTCGCCAAAAACTCGCCAAAAGCCTCTTTGCTGACCCTTTGATTTGGCGGAAATGAAATGTCCTCTATGGCTTTGATAGCGTCCAAATCTGCGGTTTTCGCGCTTCGTATTTGCATAAATACTCCGAATTTTAAAATTTGAAGGAATTTAGGATTGCTAAATTTAGCCAAAAGCCAAATTTAGCAAAATTTTTGAGTTAAATTAGTTTTTAAACGATTCGATATATGCGTTTAAAACGCCGATTTGATCGTCGCTTATGCGAAGTTGGCCTCTCATCACTGCGCCCATACCATAATATCCCTTGCCGTCGTTTGCGGTGCCGTCTTTTAGGGCGTGGAGCTTCTCTAATCTCTCTTCGCTAGATAAATTTACGATAGGTGGGACTTTTGTGTAGGTTTTCTCGCCTTTTGCGCCGTGGCAAGCTACGCAGGTTTTATACAGCAATGCGCCTTGTTCTGCCACTTCTGGGCTTATGCTAGGCGCAGGAGCGGCTGCGGTTGCGTTCGTATCAGCTGTGGTTTCAGCCGCATCAGTAGCGTTTGCCTCAGTAGCACTCGCCTCTGCACTTGGCTGGGCAGCAGTCGCGTTTGCCTCGGCTGCGACCTCGCTATTAGCGTTTGTTTCGCTTGCATTAGCAGGAGTCATATATGCGCCTAAATCCAAATTCGCCGCGTCTGGCATGGTTTCTACCGTGAGCTCTGGTGCCCCGTAAGACAAAGAGCCCAAACAAAATACCGCGCAAGATATTAAAAACAATTTTCTTTTCATTTTTACCCCTTTCATAAAAACATAGGATTATAGCGTAAAATTTTAATAAATTTTAAATTATTTCAAAAATTTTGGGTTAAATTTTGCATTTAAATTTAACCCAAATTTTGCCCTAAATTTGGGCTATTCGTTTATGCGCTCTGGGCCAATGTAGAGTTGGCGAGGGCGGACGATTTTGATAGTTTCTTGCTCTTTGAGCTCTATCCATTGCGCCATCCAGCCAGGGCTTCTGCCCATTACGAAGATTACGGCAAACATTTCTGTCGGAATTCCGAGCGCTTTTAGGATTAGACCTGAGTTGAAATCGACATTTGGATAGAGGTTGCGAGATACGAAATATTCGTCATTTAGCACGATTTCTTCTAATCTATTTGCCACACGGATTAAATTTGTATCGATTCCGATCTCTTCGATTAGCTGATTTCGCAGACCTTTTAGCACCTTGGCGCGCGGATCGTAGTTTTTATAAACGCGGTGTCCAAAGCCCATTAGGCGGAACGGATCGGATTTGTCCTTGGCTTTGGCGATGTATTTATCGACATTTTCTGGTGTGCCTATCATTTCTAGCTGGCGAATTACGCTTTCGTTCGCCCCGCCATGCGCGTGTCCCCATAGCGCGCCGATACCTGCGCTTATGCACGCATAAGGGTGAGCGTGAGTAGAACCTACCGTGCGCACCGTCGTCGTTGAGGCGTTTTGCTCGTGGTCAGCGTGGAGCATAAGCACGCTATCTAGGGCTTTGACTTCGATTGGTTTGAGATCGACATGCGAGTGCGGGAAGCTTCGCATCATATACAAGAAATTTTCCGTAAATCCACGCGCCAAATCAGGGTAAATGATAGGATAGCCTTTGGAGTGGCGATAATAAAACGCCGCAAGGGTAGGCATTTTGGCTACTAATCGTTTTGCCATTTCCATGTATTCGCTAGGATCGTCAAAGCTCATATCCTTAGAGTAATACGCGCTAAGTGTCGCAATACATGCCTGCAAAACCGCCATAGGGTGGGCGCGATCTGGAAATGCGTCGAAAAGTTTTAGGATTTTTTCGTTGATAAATGAGCGGGTTTTTAGCTCGTATAAAAATGCGTTGTATTCGTCCTTGCTAGGCAGTTTTTTATTTAGCAGTAGATACACGACATCAAGGTAGCGTTTGTTTTGCGCTAGCCACGCGATATCGTATCCACGGTGCATAAGCTCGCCCTTTTCGCCGTCAATGTATGTAATCGAGCTTTTGCACATGGCTGTGGAGGTATATCCCCTATCTAGGGTAAACATTCCAGTGTCTTTGTAAAAATTCGAAATGTCAATTACGCTAGGACCCATTGTGCCATCAAGGATTGGGAAGTCGTATGTCGCGCCATTGCGGTTGTCGCGCAAGGTAACGGAGTTGGAAAATTGAGTTTCGCTCATCATCGCCCCTTTTAAAAAATCTAATCCGTAGATTATAGCTAAAATTTATGTAGTTTTAATAAACAAAATGCACGCAAAATTTCATCAAATTTAGCTTTTTTCTAGCCTTGGCTTGCTAAAATGCGAGGTTTAGGAGAGTTTATGAGAGTATTCGTGTGCGCCACGAAGTCCGAGGCGCAGGGTCTGGTGGAGAGATTTAGACTAAAAAAAAGTAGCGTTAAATTTGGCGAAAAAGAGGCTAAATTCGGCGAGAGTGGCGCAAGTTTTGGCGAAAAAAGTGTCAATGTGTGGCTAGGCGAGGGAATTTTGCTTTTTATCTGCGGTGTGGGCTTTGGCAAAAACGGCGAAAACACGCAAATTTTTGGCGAAATTTTGGCTAAATTTAGCCCCAAAACAGCCATAAATTTTGGAATTTGTGGTTGTAATAGCGATGAAATCGATGTCGGCGAGGGATTTTTGTGGGACGAAAACAGTGCGCCAAAAGGGGCGAGCTTAATCTGCGTTAGCACCCCGCAAACTACGAAAATTTCGGCGCCCACGATAAGTTTATACGATATGGAAAGCGCGAAATTCAAAGAAATTTGCGCTAAATTTGGCGTGAAATTTAAAATTTACAAGGTCGTAAGCGACCATTTAATCGACGCTAAAATCGACAAAGCCAGCACTTGTGCGCTACTTAGGGCGCATGCGGAAAAAATAGGAGAGTTATGAGTGAAATAAATGGCGAGTTCAAACTCGCACTAAACGCCGAAAATAGCGAGCTTTTGCGCGAATTTTTTCTATCGGGGCATTTTAGCTTTCAAGAGCGCAAGCAAATCGCCGAAATTTGCGCTGATTTGCAGGCTTGGGGCGAAAATGTGGGGGAAATTTTAAAAATAGCGAAATTTGACGAAAATCGTGGCGAAAATTTTGCTTCGAATTTCAGCGGGAATTCTAACGCAAATTCTAACACAAATTTCGCCGAAAATTCTAGCGTAAATTTTAGCGAAAATCCTATCGTAAATTCAGCGCCAAATTTACAATCCAAACCCGCCTCAAACCACGCTTCTAAGCAGGTTTTCGCGCGCATAAAATCCGCGTATGAGCTAATCAAATCGCGCCCGCCTGCGTATGAAAATTTCACTCCGCACTACACGCCCAAACGCTACGAAATATCGCGTTTTGCGGGCGAAAAGCTAGCCCTTGGTCGCTGTCCTGTCGCTAGCGAGGGGACGCGCTGTTGCAATCTACTCACGCTCGATGCGGTCAATTCGTGCGGTTTTGACTGCTCGTATTGCGCGATTGGCTCGTTTTACAAAAACGGCGTCGTGGGATTTGACGAAAATTTCGGCGCAAATCTAGCGAAACTGCACCTTGATAGTGATAAAATTTATCATATCGGCACAGGTCAGAGCTCGGATTCACTCATGTGGGGCGATAATTTCGGCATTTTAAGCGCGCTAAATTCCTTCGCCAGAGCGCATGAAAATGTGATTTTGGAGCTTAAAAGCAAGTCGAATAATATTTCCTTTTTTTTGCAAAACGATATTTCGCGCAACATCATCGTGACATTTTCGCTAAATCCGCAAATCATTATCGAAAATGAAGAACATCTCAGCGCTAGCCTAGATGAGCGCTTAAATGCTGCCAAAAAACTGGCGCAAAAGGGCATTTTGGTGGGATTTCACTTTCACCCGATGATTTATTTCGAAGGTTGGCGTGATGAATACAGCGCGATTTTTGCGCGATTGGTGCGCGAATTTGACCCTAGTAGCGTAGCACTTGTATCCTTTGGCACGCTGACATTTATAAAACCAGTTATCAAAAAACTGCGCGCCAGAGGCTTAGAGAGCAAAATTTTGCAAATGCCATTTTCGCAGGCAAACGGCAAAATTTCATACCCCAAAAATATCAAGCTTGAAATGTTTAAATTCGCCTATTCTAGCCTGCGCGCGTGGCACGAGGAAGTGTTTTTTTATCTTTGCATGGAGGACGAGGCACTCTGGGGCGAGGTTTTTGGGCGCGAGTTTGCCAGCAACGACGAATTCGAGCGCGCGATGAAAGAGGCGTATATGCGCAAAATAAAGGAAAATCTATGAAAAAAGCGTTGATTACGGGCGCAGGTGGCGGGATCGGCAGTGCGATAGCGCGAAAATTTAGCCAAAATGGCTTTGAAATTATAACCTTAAATTCGAGATTTGAGGATACTGCCTCGCTTAAAAAAGAGCTAGTAAATTTGAGCAAAGAGAGCTTCGATGCTGTGATTTTATGCGCTGGCGTGGGGAATTTCGACCCTTTCGAGGCGGTAAGTGCAGATGAGATTTCGCGCGTGATAAGCGTGAATTTAAGCGCAAATTTGATAATCCTAAATGCGCTAATCAATTCGCTCAAACGCTCGCACGCCCATATCATCGGCATTGCTTCGATTGAGGCGCACAGACACTCGCGATTTAGCGCGCTGTATTCGGCGTCCAAGGCGGGACTAAGAGCGTTTTTGCTATGTTTGTTTGAAGAGTATCGCAAGGATTTGCGCGTAACCTGCATAAGCCCCGATATGACGCAAACGCCCTTTTTTGCGGATTTGCGCTTCGAGCCGAGCAGTGATGAGCGCGCCTATATCGACCCAGACGAGATTGCAAATTTCGCCTATGAGGCGTATAAAACCAAGTCAAATTTGAGCGAAATCGTAATTCGCCCGCGTATCGTAGGGATAGCGAAAAAATAAAATTTTGGCGTTTTTTGCGTATAGTTTTTGCTACGATTACACTTATTTTCTTTTAAAATAGTTTATAAATCAATATTGCAAATTTTAGTTTTGATTAAGAGGGAGGTATTATAATGTAAAAGTTTTTATAAAGGATATAAATGTCAAAAACAAAGCAAAATTTGCAAATTTCCACACCAAATTTATCAGAAGCGCAAAAATACATAAAATCTTGGAATAATGACAAAGAAAACGAGCATTACAGGGTGCAAGAAAAGGCACTTAATCAGCTTTTTCAGGCTTATTCTGAAAACACCGATTTGATTAAAATTTTGCTCAAATCGGCTGCTTTAAATGACTTTTACAGCACAAATATATTTTCGATTTATGAAATGGCAAAGCACATAAAAGAGCTAAAAATCGATGAAAGCTTGCAAAAAGGCGACGCAAATTTGGTAAATAAAATAGCGAAGATTAAGATAAAAGAAAAAGAGAAAAATTTCTACTCTTTTGCTAGCAAATACTGCTCTTTTCACAATCCAGATGAATTTCCTATTTATGATTCTTATGTCGCAAAAATCTTGTTGTATTTCGACAAAAAAGGCAAATTTTCAAAATTTAGTCAAAACGATTTGAAAAATTATCCAACATATAAAAACGCAATATTTGAATTTAGAAAATTCTACGAGTTAGAAAAACTTAGTATCAAAGAGCTAGACCAGTATTTATGGCTATTAGGAAAAGAAAAATTTAATAAATTTAAATAAAAGGATAAAAAATGAGAAAGATTTTTTTATTTGCACTGTGTGCTTATCTTAGTTGCAATGCCGCTGGGCTAGAAAAAAGCGAGATTATGGACATTATAGAGTATTGCCAAAGTGATATTTCTCCTAATAACGAAACTTATTGCAGTGGTTTTGAGGAAATATTACAAAATACAATCAAAAACAATATAAATGATAAAATAGCAAAAGATGAGCAAGAAGCCACCGCTCAATGCAAAGAGCTAAAAGGCGATGTGTATGCTTGTAATTATATGGTCTTAATAAATGCAAAAAACAACGATTTAGATAATTCACAAATGCAAGATGCGTTGGGGCAAATCTGCAATCTCACCAAAAATCCAGAAAGCTGCACGGTAAATAAAGGCAATACAGAACAAGATAAAATAAAAATGCAAACTGCTTACAAAAATGCGTGTCAAAATGGCGATATGTATGCGTGCGGATTTGTAGATGAAATTTCTTTGCAACAAAAAAGCTGCGATGCAAATTTTGCTTTGGGTTGCTTTAACCTAGCTAATACCTACGATCAAAATAATGATAAAGAAAATGCACTTAAATATTACGCAAAAGCATGCAAAAGTGCAAATATGAAATTAAGCATAATGGATTATTGGATACAGCCAAAAACCCTTTCTTGCATAAGCGTATTTGTAAAAGACTATTCATTAAAAACAAAAAATAAGGCTGATATTTCAAGGGTTACGACAGATATTATGACGCTAGTAAGTGATGTGAGTGCGTATTATACAGCCACATGCAAACTTTCTAAATTTGAAGAGATGAGCTATGTGAAAATTTCGCCGACTAAGGTTAGCGACAAAGATATGAGTGCTACATATACAATCAACGAAAAAGAGTGCGTTGAAATTTACATTGAAAACAAAGATGGTTTGCCATTTGGAATAAGAAAAGGAAAAGATAGTGGCGATGAAGTTTGCAAAAAACTATATCAAGAAAAATCGATCCAAAAATTAATGGCAGAACCGCAAAATTTACAAAAAGAATATTGTGCTAATTAAACAAAGGAGATATTATGAAAATTTTAAATTTAATTTTGCTTAGCACTTTATGTGCCACTACGATACATGCCCAAAACAGCGATATTTTGCAACAATGGGGCAGAAAAGGTGCAGAAAATAAAAGCATAGAGAGTTCGACAAATGCACAAAGCAACGATGATATTAAAATAAATGTTGTTAAAAAATTTATTGAAGTTGCAATTTCAAATTTTGATGAAGCCTTAAAAAAATATGGCACAAATTCTTTTAAAAATGCATACGATAAATGTTGGGAAATAGATGAAACAGGGGTAGATTGTGCGAATTTCGACCCTATTTTAGGCACACAAGAGTATTTGATAGACTCAAAATTTGAATTTAGTATGGATAAATTCGGAAATGTTGAAGTCGAACATACTTCGAAAGTAGAAGCAACAAAGGAAATCGTAAAAGGCAAAGTTTTTTATAAACTACAATGTTATGATAAATGCGAGATTGATGAAATATATCACACGGATAATTCCAACGGTTTTTTTGGCGTAAAAGAGGAATTATTATCAACAATTGCTACAAATTCTAGCCAAAATAATACAAAAGCACAGTAGGGTGGGCATCCTTGCCCACCATAATCTAAAATTTCGGCACAGTATCCGAAATTTGCGACAGCGGAATTTATACTAAATTTTGCAAAAATTCATCTTTGCTAAAATCGTCAAAAATGGTGAAATTCTCAAATTTTGCCGCATTTAAAAGCAAAGCAGAGCGCCCAAAGCCGATGATTTTGCGCGCCATTGCGCCGGAGCGAAGCCACGCGGTAAAGATTGAGTTATAGACCAAATCCTCGCACTCTCCGTCGCAGACGATCACAGCGTCGTTTCCATAGAGGCTATCGTCGCTGACATCGGCCCTCACGCAGGCTTTTTGCGCGCTTTGCACGGCTTCTTTGAGCGCATAGATTCGCACTTTGTGCTGGCAAGCACTTAGGGCGGTTAAAATTTGGGCTAGGTTTAAAAGTGAGAAATTATCATAGATTACAACGGCGATTTTCACGGATTTCCTTTAAATTTTTACGCGATTTTAATTAAATTTTGTTTAAAATTCCATATTTTTATAAGGAGAAAATATGATATACGAAGATGATATAATTTTTATCGAGCGCGAGGAGAGCGAAATCCCGTGGATTAAAATTTTCGCCAAAACTAAGGCAAAGGAGATTACGGATTTGCCAAGCGAGCAAATCGCACACCTTTGGGCGGCTGTTTTGGAGTGCGAAAGAAGCATGCGAGACTTCTACAACCCCGATAAAATCAATATCGCAAGCTTCGCAAACTATGTGCCCAAAGTCCATATCCACCTGCAAGCTAGGTTTAAAAACGACAGCTTTTTCCCCGAGAGTATGTGGGGTAAAAAAATGCGAAAAGCCAAACTCGATCTGCCAAATTTCGACGAATTTGCCCAAATTTTAAGCGCAAATTTAAAGATAGCATTTAAGTAGGTTTTGATTTATTTCTACGCAGATAAAACAGAGCCAAAAGCAAAATTAGTGCGCAAAATCCGCTGATAAAAAAGCCGAATTTCGCGCCAAATTTATCCGTGAAAAACCCCGCAAAAAGCGCGCCAAATGGCGTGCTTCCTAAGAAAAATAGAGTGTAGATACTCATTATCCTACCGCGAAATTCGTTGCTGGTGTGCATTTGCACGGTCGAGTTCATCGACGAGTTTGTCAAAACGAAAAAAAATCCAAGCAGCGCGATTAGCGTGGCATTGTAAACAAAGCTCGCCACAGCCCCAGCCAGCGCGCAGATCACGCACACAAGCACGGCGCAAATGCGGATAGATTTCAGCGACAAATTCCCAAAACTAGCAACTCCCAGCGCCCCACACAGCGCCCCAAGCCCCAAAAGCGACATCAAATACCCAAAATACCGCTCGCCCTGAGCCAGATCGAATTTCACAAAGGCTGAAATTGTGATATTGTAATTAGGTATGAAGGTCGATAAAATCAGCACAATGAACAGAATTTCGCTTAAAATTTTTTTAGAAAGCATATACGAAAAGCCCTGTTTAATGAGTGCTAGGGGGCTTAAATTTGAGCGCGACACTTTGCTAGCGGGCTCGGAAATTTTGACAAAAAATAGCGAGATAATGACGGCTAAAAAGCTAATAGTATTTATCACGAAGCACCATTTCGCGCCAAAGTGCGCCATTATCAGCCCAGCAAGCGCAGGTCCTGTGATACGGGCTAGGTTGAAAGAGATCGAATTTAGCGCGACTGCGTTTGGAAGCTCGGAGCTAGAAGCGATGAGTGAGCGCACGAGGGCTTGGCGCGAGGGCGAGTCAAACGCCGTAAATACGCCGTTTATGAGGGAAAGCGTGAAAATGTTTGCGAAGCTAAATGCCTCAAACCACGCTAAAAAGGCGAAAATGCACGCTATGATCATCATGCCGATTTGCGCGCACAAAAGTATGCGAAGCTTGTCAAAGCGATCGAGCAAAACGCCCGAGAATAGCGTGAATATTAGCGATGGCAAAAACTGCGCGAGGCTAACAAGCCCCACCTTAAAGGGGTCGTGCGTGAGCGTGAGCGCAATCCAAGGAAGCGCGATTGTTTGCATCCACGAGCCGATTAATGAGAGATTCATGCCAATCCAATAAAGCCTGAAATTGCGGTATTTGAGGGAGTGAAATGGATTTCTCATAAATTTTCCTTGTCAAATTTGGGCTAAATTTTACTCATAAATTTCGAAAATTTCGCTGAAATATGGGGTTTGGATAGGGCAAAATTTCGCCAAGACAGCGACTGCGCGCCACTTGATTGTCATTGCGAGCATAGCGAAGCAATCCAATAAAATTTAAAACAAATTTCTATTTAAATTTTGAAATTCTGCAAAAACACTGCGTCGAAATTTTATATTCGTAGATTGCCACGAAACGGCTTACGCCGTTTCTCGCAATGACAAATCAGAGGCAAAGGAATTTCTCTGGATTGCTTTGTCAAAGCTTTGCCTTTCCTCGCAATGACAATAAAGAGCGTATCGGCGCAGTATTTAAAGCTTGCGAAGCGCAATGATAGATTATCGTCATCGAAAGGAGCTGTTTAATGGGCTAAATTTCACAAAATTATCTATTTAAAATCATTGATTTTAGTATGCGTTTGCCTGCTTCAACGCCCGGCTGGTCGTAGGTATTCACGCCCAAAATCGCCCCAACCGCGCTAGTTAGTAGCTCAAAATAATAAAACAAAAATCCAGCGTTTGCCTCATCTAGCGCGCCTACTTCGATGACATCGACGCTCACACCCTCATTTATCACAGCCTGCGCGGTCGCATCGCACTGGAAATTTAGCACACTCTCCAAGCTTAGATCATTTACAAAGTCGCAACTAGCCAAATTTCCCAAGCTCAAATTTGGGATTTTTCGCGATGTGCCGGAGTTTTTTAGCTTCATAAATGTTACTGTTTTATCCTTCACGCCGTCCATGATAAGCTGCAAGAAGCTGTGCTGATCGCGCGAGCCCACGAGCCCAACAGGGGTTAGACCATAGCGAGTGTAGCCGATTTTTTTGCCGATACTCTCCGCCCAGAGCTGGACATACCAGTCGTTGAAGGCTTTGAGCCTGTCGCAATAGCTGAAAATCACATTGATTGTGGCGTTTTTGTGAGTGGCGTAGTGGCGGGCTTTTTGCACGACTTCGTTATTTTCTAAATTTTCGAAATTTCCGTTTAGGATTTCGCCTAGAAACCTTTCTTGCGCCATTTTCGCGCCACCTAGCAAGGCGCGCGCATCAAGCCCGAGAGCGAGAGCTGGCACGAGACCAACTGCGCTAAGCACGCTAAATCGCCCGCCCACATTGGCTGGCATATTTATCACGGTGGCGTTTTGAGCTTTTGCGTAGGTTTCTAACGCCGAATTTGGATCTGTGATAAAGATGAAATTACGGCTCAAATCCTGCGCGCCAAACTCATCTAAAACGACCTTAAATAGCGAAATGGTTTCGATTGTGGTGCCGGATTTGGACGAGATGATAAAGAGCGTATCGCTAAATTTGAGCCCATCTAAGGCGTTTTTGACGCTAAAATCGTCTAAATTATCCAAAATTTCAAATCTTAAATTTGGCTCTATTTTTTCGCGTAGCATTTCGTAAAACGCCCTTACACCCACGCTCGAACCGCCGATTCCCACGACTACGACAGCGCTAAAATTTTTGCCAGCTAAAAACTCGCTAGCCTGCGCAATCGCGCTCTCGCCGCTATCTGGTAGATGATAATACCCAATCTCGCCACCTTCGAATTCATCTTTTAGCGCCAAAGCGACATTTTTTAGCGCGTCGTTTTTGGCTTTGGTGAAAAAAAGTTTATTTTTTATCATTTTTTTTCTTTGCAAATTCTTTTTCATAAAAATACTTCGTCGCCTCGACATAGCCCTCCACGGAGCCACAATCAAAGCGTTTGCCCTTGAATTTATACGCCATTACAACGCCGTTTTTGGCCTGCTCCAAAAGCGCGTCAGTGATTTGAATTTCGCCGTTTTTGCCAGCTGGCGTGCGCTCGATGATATCAAAAATATCAGGCGTGAGTATGTATCTGCCAATGATCGCTAGGTTTGACGGGGAGTCCTTTGGGGCTGGTTTTTCGACCATATCGCTAACCATAATCAAATCATCGCTGATGCTTTTGCCCGCGATTACGCCGTATTTGCTGACATCTTCTTTTTCTACTTCCATTACGGCTACGATTGAGCAACGATATTTCTCATAAACTTTAACCATTTGTGCTAGCACGCCCTCGCCACCTGTATTTATACACAAATCATCAGCCAAAACTACGCCAAATGGCTCATCTCTAACGAGAGTTTTGCCTGTAAAAATCGCATGTCCTAGACCCTTCATATCCTCTTGACGGGTAAATGAAAACTGACAAGATGACATTAAATTTCTAATATCATCTAGCAAATACTCTTTGCTAGTGCCCTTGATTTGGTCTTCTAGCTCGTAGCTTCTATCGAAATAATCCTCCAAAGCGCGCTTTCCACGCCCTGTGACAAATGCCATATTATCCATGCCGGCCTCTAATGCCTCATCTACGCCATAGTGAATTAGCGGTTTTGTAAGGATTGGAAGCATTTCCTTAGGTAGCGATTTTGTGGCTGGCAAAAAACGCGTGCCATACCCCGCAGCAGGAAATAAGCAAGTCTTGATCATGATTGTATCCTTTTGAAATTTTGTAAAATTTGAATTGTAGCGCAAAAAGATAAAATTTTGAGAATTTTAAACAAGGATTTGCTAAAATTCGGCGTTTTAAATATTTTGCGCGAATTTACATAAAAAGGTTAAAATGACATACGCTTCGTTGCTTTGCTTTATAATTTCACTTTTTCTGGCTAAATTTTTACACAAAAAATGGCTTTTGGGCGTTGCTTGTGCGGGAATTTTTGTGTATATTTTACTTATGCTTGTAGATTTTCTTTTTGTAAAATACACAGGAAAATCGCTTACATATTTTTCATTAAATTTATTTAAAATTAGCATTGTTGGCGCCCCTATCGCGACATTTACAAAGCAGATTATCACAGTGGCTTTGGTAATT